>JAUILK010000002.1 GCA_030433275.1 Gammaproteobacteria bacterium | reverse complement strand
GTGCACCCCGTACCGTGATGACAGCTGTGCGATCGTCTTCTCCTCTCTGATCGCCTCTAGCGCCACCTTCGCCTTGAACTCGCTGCTAAACCGCTTACGTGCCACGTCTGTCTCCTCGTCTTCGGCGTGGCATTCTATCTACGCCAGTGGTCCAAATCATGGGGACCACTATAGTTTATTTGCTCTTGCGCGAGTATTCAGTGAGGGCGGCAACGGCGCCTGAGCACAGCGCAGTGCCTTCGCGTGTAAGCCGGAACGTCCAAAGCCAACTGCGTGAGTTGCTGCTTGGGATCCCTGTCATCCAAATAGTGCTGAAAAATAAAGGAATCCAAACAATAACACCAAAGAAATGACTTGTGGATTGTGGAGCGTAACAGCGACCAAATTGTCGCGACCTTGGTGCCAAACTCCGGGGCGGCTGCCGCCAAAATGAGCATTATGGCAGCGTAGCGGCCCGCGACCTTACCGCGCCTTCTGTAATGGGTATCAATGTCCTCTAGCAGCTCAAAGTAGCGGGGGAATAGCTGCGTCTTGGGATCTTTATTCTAGCTCCAATCTAAGCCGCAGCGTTTTCTTGGCTGGCGGCCTGATTCATCATCAACTCAAAGGCATTCGCGCACCGATCGGTAAAGTCGAGACGGTCGTAAGAATTGGGCAGCCTGGCATCCAATACTTCTTCCATTGCCGTCTTTACGCGTCGCTGGCTTTGGCTGTCACGATGCCAGCCCTCCACCAGCACCTTGGGATGCTCTTCGCGTAGGCGCTTGAGCAGGGACGTTGCAGCCAGTTTCACCCGCTGCTCTTCCGCCTTGGTCAGCCCGTCCTTCTTCAGCACATCGAAGAGTTCGAGTTCTTCCTCGGTCAGACCTTCACGGATGTGGCGTTCGGCCTCTTTGCCCAGTTCGGCGGCGTAGTTGCTGAGTTCGGCGTAAGCATCTTCCACCGTGGCGCTGCCGGAGTTGTAGCGGCCAATAATTTCGGCGAAGCGCTGGGCGAATGGGGTGCGGGTGCTGTTGCGGTTGAGCAGTTCTTCGAGCTTCTGTTTGATGAACTCCCGCAAGTCTTCGATTTCGATGTGCTTGTAGGGCGCCCTGGCAAACTCTTCCTTGAGCTTGTCCGGGTCGATGGTGCGCAGGTCCCACTGCTTGCCGCGCGGGACGATTTCGTACTCGGATGATTTCGGTTCTTTGATGGCGTCGCCGTCGGTGACGACGCTGATGTCTAGCAGTTCGCCGATCTTCTGGCGCAGGCCGTCCACGTCCTGTTCGTCGATCTTGCCGTCGATGACGCCGCGCAGGTACTGGAAGGCGTAAACCATGGGGCGCGCGCGTTCGCCGAGGATTTCGGGCTTGCAGGCTTCGTAGAGGCCGGAGATGGTGTTTTCGTAGACGTTGAAGGTGCGGCGCCAGTTGTCGTTGCTGAGCAGGGTGTCGGCGAACTGGTGGAAGCCGGACAGACTCTTGAACGTCGTCTCTTTCTCGATCAGGGCAGCAAGGTTCAGGTCGCGCTCCAGTAGAAAGTCGCTGCCCTGGGCCAGGGCGTCGTCCAGAAGATCGAACAGGGCCTGCTTGTCGCGCACCGGGGTTTCTTCGTCGTCGCCCTCGGCGTAGTCGGCCAGGGCCTGCTTCATGTTCCGGAAGACGTTGTAGTAATCCACAATTTCGCCGTGGATTTTCTGCTTATCGTTGATGAGGTGCCCGGTAACGCGGTTGGCGCGGGCGATGGTCTGCATCAGGGTGTGGCCTTTCTGCGGCTTGTCCAGATACAGGGTGCTCAGGGTGGGGGCGTCAAAGCCGGTGAGCCACATGGCGCAGACGAAGACCAGTTGCAGGTCATGCTCGGGGTCTTTGAAGTTGTCTTCGATGTCCTTGCCGTTGGCGTCCAGCGCATTCATGCGCTCGCGGTGGGGTTTGATGTCCAGCCCCTGTTTGGCGAACTTCTCCTCCTCGCCGGCATCCTCGGAGATCACCACGGCCATGTCGGTGCGCTTCATGTAGGCCAGCGCGGTTTTCATGCGCTGCTTTTCCAGTTCGTCCTTGGTCTTGCCGATTTCGCCGACCAGCCGCTTCATTTCGGCCTTCCACAGGGCCTGCACCTTGTCGTACATCTTCACGGCGGTGAACTTGTCCACCGCGATGACCATGCCCTTGCCGAGATAGCCGCGACGCGGGAAGTGGTAGCCGATGTCCTCGGCGATGGTTTGCAGGCGGTCGTCGCGCTTGATGACCTCGGTTTCCTTGGAGAACTTGCGCTCCAGCTTGGCTTCTTCGGCCTCGGTCAGATTCTCGGCCTCCAGCAGTTCGCAGAAGTCCTCGTCGAGATCCTCGTTCTGGATCAGCACCTTGGGCACGCGCTTTTCGTAGAACAGCGGCACGGTGGCCCCGTCGTCCATGGACTGGCGGAAGTTGTATTCCGACACGTAGTCGCCGAACCAGCGGTGGGTCATCTTGTCCTTGCCCAGCAGCGGGGTGCCGGTGAAGGCCACATAGCCGGCATTGGGCAGGCCGGCGCGCATGTTCTCGGCCAGGGATTTGTACTGGGTGCGGTGGGCTTCGTCGATGATGACCACGATGTCGTCGCGCTCGGACAGCAGCGGGTAGCTCTTGCCCTTGTCGTAGCGGAACTTCTGGATCAGGGTGAAGACGAGGCGCTTGTGCTGGCCCAGGGCCTCACGCAGTTTCTCGCTGTTGCCGGGGCGGGCGGCGTCTTCCTTCTTCACCGTCTGCGTGTGCAGGAAGTTGCGGTAGATCTGGCCGTCCAGATCGTCGCGGTCGGTGATGACCACGAAGGTGTACTGCCCGCCGATCTTGCGCTGAATCTTGCGGGTGTAAAAGATCATCGAAAAGCTCTTGCCCGATCCCTGCGTGTGCCAGAACACACCGAGCTTGCCCTTGTCCGCATCGCGGCTCTGGAACCGCTGCAAGGCCCGGTTGACGCCGATGTATTGATGGTTCTGGGCGATGATCTTCTGGCTGCCCTTGTAGAACAGGATGAAGTTCTCGATGTAATCCAGCAGTTGGCCGGGATGCAGCAGGCCGTCGGTGGCGCGCTCCAGGCTGGTGGCCTGCTCGGTAATGGCCTTGCGGTCGATGCGTTCCTTCTCGTCCTGCGGGCGCAGCCAGTGGAAGAAATGCTCCCAACTGGCCGTCATGCTGCCCACGCGGGTGTCCATGGCGTTGGAGAGCATCAGCAGGGCGTTGTAGACGAAAAGCTGCGGGATGTCGCGGCGGTAGTCGGTCAGGTTCTTCTCATAGGCCGAGCGCAGCTTCACGTTGGAGTTCTTGAGCTCGATGAACACCAGCGGCAGGCCGTTGATGTACAGCAACACGTCCGGGCGACGCCAGTAGCGCCCCTGGCCGGTGGGAGCAATCCAGAGCTGGGTGACGGCTAGCAGATCGTTATTGGCTGGCGTGTCGAAGTCGATGACCTTGGCACGGGCCTGCTCGTCCCGGCCCTCGGCGTTACGGTAGGTGACCTGCACCCCGTTGCGGATCAGTTCGTAGACCTCCTGATTCGCCGCTACCGCCGACATGGCCATGCGGCTTTCGGTGAGTTCGCCCATGGCCAGATCGATGGCCGCCTCGGGCAGCCCAGGATTCAGCCGCACCAGCGCGGCCCGCAGCCGGTCCTTGAACACCACCTCGCGTTTGTCGCTGCGGCCCGACTTGTCCGGCAGGGCTTCCCGCTGCGGTGTGTAGCAGTTCAGCGTCTCGAAGCCGAACTCCGGCGAGCACAGCCGCGCCACCAATGCCTGTTCAATATCGTCTTCGGAGATGAAATTGGGCATGGGTGGGGCTCCTTCGGCTTAGGCCGCCTCGTCCTGCATGCTGGGCGGGAACTGGATGTCCAGATCGTCCACGCGCAGCTTGCCGGAGATGAGGCGGTTTAGGAGAAGGTCGCGGGTTTGCTCAAGTTTTGCGTTTTGGTCCAGTAGGCACTTCGCTTGCCGGTACATCGGGGACGTAATCTCCGAGAACTTCTTGGCAATTTCTGGCGGCGGATGCTTTATCAGAATCCAGTTGAGACATCCCTCATGTACGCGTTGGCGTCCTGACGCACCGACCATGCTGTTCTCGCAGTGCTTCCTGAACCCATCGGAAACACTCAGGCAATACACAAATTCAGGTGGTAGCGTTTTGCCGCGCAGAACTATGAATTCGGTGGAGCCGGAAGCCACTTCGTCATCTTCAAGGCACATGACGAACCCGCGCTTACCGTTTTCCAGGCAAGGGGTGATTCGCGGAAGCAGCGTGTCTCCATTGCGAAAGCGTGGACCTGATGCGCCGATGCGACGTTCTTCGGCGTTAAAAAAGGCGCTGCTTGTAGACAGGCGGTCCATGCCAACGAATGGCCGCTCGTCTTGTGGGTCGATGGCTTCCGGAGGCTTCACTGTGATGCAATCTGGCAGGTGTTTGAGATCCCACCCCTCCGGCACCCCCTTATGCACCGGCGTGTGCTCATGCCCCGGAAAGCGCAGGCGCACGAACCATTCGCGGTAGATTTCCTCGGCCATTTTTTCCAGCAGGGCGATGCGCTGGCGGTTGTTCTCGAGCATATCGTCGTAAGCGGTGAGGATGGCGGCGATTTTTTGTTGTATCGCCAGATCTGGAAGTGGTACCTCGAACCGCTTCAGAATGCCCAAGTTGATATGGGGAACACCCGATTGAAGGGCGTGGTTTTCGATGTACCTGACCGTACTCGGCAGAGTGAAGTAGTAGAACAGGTAAACCGGATCGGCCTTGGTAGGGTCCACGGTGAGCTTCATCTGACTTTGAGACACGATAAACCGATCGTGTCCGGCATCTTGAGGGACTATTCCAACCTGTCCCAGTGTCCCGCGCTGGGTGAACACAATGTCATTTGGGCGAGCCGTGTTGGGAGATAGCTGGTCAGCTTTGCGTTCTGATACAAACGCTAGATTCTCAAGGGAGAATCGTTTCCCGAATGGAAGATTCGTGCCTCGAATGACAGGAACGCCACTAGTTACGTAGTCGGAACTGACCAGATCAGAACCAAATGGACCTCCAACTACCGCTCTGGGCGTGTCCGCCGCCAAATTCTCGATTCTTTCGATATTCCACGGAATCGGGCTGCTCATTTGTCGTCGCCCAAGATCGACCGAATATTGCTTGATATGGTGGCTTCGATTTCTCCGGCGTTAGTGGAGAGCAAGTTCAATTGCGATTGTAGTTCGGATAAACCGCTTAGGAACTCCTCCTCCGTTTTCCCATCCTCCTCAATCACCACCCCCACATACCGCCCCGGATTCAGCGACCAGTCCTGCTCCTTGATCTCGGCCTGGGTCGCCGCCTTGCAAAGCCCCACCACGTCCTCATAGCGGGCTTCCGGGAAGCGGGATTGCAGCCATTCGATGTGGGCGAAGCATTGCTCGGCGTCGCGCATGTCGGCGTGCAGGGTGTCCATAGCGGCCTTGAGGGCTTTCATGTCCCGGTCCGGTCGGCGGCGGCCGGCGTTCTTCTCAGCTTCGGCGCGCTCCCAGGCGCGGATGGCCTTGTCCAGGGCTTTCTGGCGGTCGTGCAGGCTGGCGAAGAACGCGGCGAAGGGTTGGGCCAGGGCGCGCTGGCGGGCGTTACAAGCGTCCACGTCACCGGCCTTGTCGCCTTGTTCGTAGTCGGCCCAGGCTTGTTGCAGGGCCGGGTAGGCGGTCCACTGCTCGCGCAAGGCGGCGGCGGCGCGGACGCAATCGGCATCTTTGATGAGTTCGGCCACCTGATCGGTGACCGCCGGGGCGGCTTCGGCGTTGGCGGTGAGGCGCTGCATGCCATCGGCGAAGTAGCTGTCGATCAGGCGGATAAAGCTGTCGCGCTGGCCGCAGTACAGGCGGCTGATGGTGGCGAGGTTCTGCATCTGCGCGGGGCTGAATTCGCGGTGGGCGCGGTCGATCTGGGTGAAGACGTTGCGGGCGTCGATGAACAGAATCCGCTCGGCTCGGTCATCTTCTAGGCCACGGGGGGCCTTGCCCTTGTCGAAGAACCACAGGGTGGCGGGCAGGGTAACCGTGTAGAACATGTTGCTGGGCAGGGTCAGCATGCCGTAGATCAGGTTCTGCTCGATCAGTTCGCGGCGGATGTCGGCCTCGGAATGGCGGGCATCGGAGGCGGAGTTGGCCATGACCAGGGCGGCGCGGCCTTGCTCCTTCAGCGAGGTGGCGAACAGATTGATCCACAGGTAGTTGGCGTTGGGGACGGTTTCTTCCTCCGCCTTGCCCTTGGATTTGGTCTTGCGCTTGGGGATGCCGTAGGTATTGAAGCGCGGGTCGTCCTTGACGCCGTTGTAGAGCACCTCGTCCACGTTGAAGGGCGGATTGGCCAGCACGTAGTCGAAGCGGCCCAGGCTGTTGGCCGGGTCTTCGTAGTAGCTGATGGCCTGATGGATCTCGCCGCGCAGGCCGTTGACCGCCAAGTTCATCTTGGCCAGTTTCACCGTCGGCAGCTTCTTTTCCTGGCCGCAGACGAACAGGTCCAGGTCGCCCTGATCCTTCTGATTTGCTTGGTTTAGGGCCTTGCGATGTTCCTCGATGAAGCGGGCGGACTGCACGAACATGCCGCCGGAGCCGCAGGCCGGGTCGAATACCGAGCCGCCGTGGGGCTCGATGATCTCCACCATCAGCCGCACCACCGAGGTGGGGGTAAAGAACTCACCGCCACCCTGGCCCTCGGCCAGCGCGAACTTGCCCAGGAAGTATTCGTAGATCTGGCCGAACAGATCGCCGTCGGCATCGTCCGGGATGTTGGCGAAGTTTTTCAGCAAGCGGTTGGGCAGGCCGCTGTTCTGCGGGTTGCGAGTGAGGGCGAAGTACTCGTCCTTGGGCAGCACGCCTTCCAGCTCCGGCTTGTACTGCTCGATGGCCGTCATCGCATCCTTCAGCGCCTGGGCGATGTTCGCATCCTCCGGCAGGCCCAGCAGATAGTCGTAGCGCGCCTCCTCGGGCAGCCAAAAGCCGCAAAGCTCCAGCGCGATGTCCTCCATGGACTTTTCACGCCGGCCGCCCTTGAGCTTGTCGTACTCGGCCTGGATGGCCGGCAGGTGCTGCTTGAACTTGCCGTCGGCGAACTTGAGGAAGATCAGGCCGAGGACGGGGGTGTCGTATTCGCTGGCGGCCAGATCGGAGTTGGCGCGCAGATCGTCGGCACTCTTCCAGAGTTGGGCTTCGAGGTGTTTGAGTTCGGTGGGTGTCATTGATGTATGTGGCTTCATCTATTCGGCTGCGCAGTGCGCCGGATTCTTAATATTTTTCAATCGCTTCTGTCTTGCTGTGAGTCTACATGGTGAAGCGCCATTTCGGTACTCTAGCGTTCTAGAATGTCTTGTACCGATGCAATGCTTGGTGGAAAAACTGAGGTGCGAAGTAACGAGATAGAAGATGAGCAATCCTTGGGAAGCTGATGACTGCGCCCATCTCAGGGCTCAATACGCTGTCTACTCGGTGCCGGCTGCGGCTGCACTATGGTGCGGTGTCCCAGCGAACCAAGTGGAGCAGGTGGCCAGTGAAGCGACCCAGTTAACACCCTCGGGCTTCGGGCGAGGCGTCTGGAAGCATCCGAAAGTGCCGTGCATGGAGGTGCGCAGTCGGGTCATTGCATTAGCCATCGAGAGCGGCGCGCTACCACATGATAGAGAAGACGGCGAAACCCTGGGGGAGGGGGATCGCGCTGCCGCTGAGCGTCGCGGGATCATGGGGCGCCACCTTCGGGAATGGATGATTAAGGAATTTCCCAATGAGAAACCGGCTTTTCTCTTCGATGACATTGAGCGCAGCAGCCATACAGCGATCAGCGCGGATGCTTTTCCGTGCATTGAAGGCCGAGAAGGAAAAGCTCGAAGGGCGCTTGGCGAAAGCCACCAAGGTTTATAGGGAGTTGCGCGACTAAGCGAGAGCAGCAGAGCCCCCGTCAACTGTGACTTCGAGTAGAGAGCAGAAATCATGAGAACGCATCACCCGGACAACAAGCGTGTGAAGCGCCGTTACTTCATTTTTCTGAAGGAGGCTCAGCGCCAGAATGAAGCCTCCGTGGACGCCGTGGCCAAAGCCATCAGCCGCTTCGAGGCGTACACCAAGTGGCGCGATTTCAAGGCCTTCCATTTCGAGCAAGCCGTTGGGTTCAAGGCCCACCTGCTGCGGTGCCGCAATGCAGTCTCCGGTTCACCGCTGAGCAAAGCGACGATGAACTCCGCGTTGCGGGCGCTAAAGGTGTTCTTCCAGTGGTTGGCGATGCAGCCGGGGTACAAGTCGCGTTTAAACTACACTGACATGGAGTATTTCAACCTTTCGCAGAAGGATGCGCGGATCGCGATAGCGAAGCGCTTGCGGCCGATACCGACCTTGGAGCAGCCCGGAATTGACCGCGAAGGTCATCACTTCGTTGAGCCGCTGGCAAAGTCGCTTGACGGTTTCCAGACTGTCTTTGGCAGCGACGGGCTTAATCGTCTCGATGGCTTTGATGGCCGTGATTTTCTAGATGGGTAGTTTGCCCAGCGCCGGGAAGATGTGCAGCTCCAGCGAACGCCAGGAGTCCAGGGCGTGTTCTTTCGGGTCGATATCTTGTGCCAGCAGCACTCTAGCCTCGGTACGCTTCTTTCGGGCGTCGGCCAGAGACAGGGTGGGTAGGCCCCGAAGCTCATGCTCGTCCTGACCTTCGTGTAAGGCCGCCGATAGTCCAGAAGCCAGATCTTGGACCCGTTGGGCTTGATGCGGAGTTGCAGGCCGTCACCATCAGACAAGGTGTACACGCTCGCCTTCGGCTTGGCTTGTTTGACTTCCGTATTGGTCAGTGGCTTGGTAGTTCTGGCCTTGTCTCAAAGCAGACGGTACTACAATTGGTACTACCAAATCACCTGGATTTTGTAGGATGCTACCGGACGCTATAGGCCGTAAAATGTGCACAAATGACTGAGAAAAGATAAGAAAAAAGCCGTCTTGAGACGGCTTTGGATATTGTCTTGGTGGAGCCGGCGACAATCACATAGCCATTATTAATCAATAGGTTGTGCTGATAAACGCGAAAAATGCCCCCGTGGATACCCCCAGATCGTTGCGGCTGACTTCTTGGCTGGATCCAGGCCGAGTCTAACGTTCTTCAGGCGCTCGCCATGCGTCGAATCGCTCCAGCGCATCAGTGCTGCCGACCAAGACGCGCGCCCGCCGAAGCCGCTCTATTGTGCGCTCCCGTTCCTCGTCAGGTAAATCCTGCGCTCGGTGTTCGGCGTCGGCGAAGAACGCCTCGAGTCGCTTCGCCTCCGCCCAGGCATCGATGACCTGGAGCAGTTCCTTGATCCCTGCTGCCGCAACGCTTCGAGTCGGCAAACGGCGATCTCCCGTCGCCTTTTCCGGCCGTCTTGTTTTCACGCCGCGAGCCTCGAGCAAGACAGCACTTGCCGGTTCGTGTAATGAAAAGTTCGGGAAAACCCGCTACGGTGAGCAGTTTGCGGAATTCAGGATCATGCCTGCGCCAGACGCGACCAAAGACTGGACCACTATTCCGGTTGCCCGCATCGAGGATCTCCGGGATGCGGTGCTTGGCGCCGGCCTTGACGCGACGCAGATGTCGCGTGGTGATCTTTCCGGCAGTATCGCGTTCGTGGAGCTCGATGGGATGGCCTTCACCTCCGGGCTTATCGGCGGGCGAGTTGCGCTTAACGGTCCGCTCTCCGGCGACCGGGTCACGATCGGAATCGGGATCGATCTGCCCGCTGGTACGCGGCACTGGCTGAGCGAGGTCGGCACAGGGAATATCGGCATCTTCCTTCCTGGTGACGAGCACGACTCGATCTATGCGCCGGGATCCCTCTACGCGACCGTGACATTGACTTCGGATCGACTGGAGGAGGAGGCAGCGCAGCTCGACCTCACTCTCGATCAGCGGACCCTCGGGGGCACCGGCGTTCACCCGCGAAAGGTGGCGCCGGAGATCCCGGGTCGGCTGCGGATGCAATTCCGGCACGTTCACCGTGACCATGCCGTTCCCGGCGATCCCGCTCGCGCCATGCTTCATGCCGTCCTCCGCCACATCGCACGCCCCCCGCGCGTGATGAATGTCGGAACCAGGCCCGGTTGTCACGGCCGCATCGTCCGACGGGCCCGTGCCTACATCGACGAGCACCTTTCGGAACCGATCTCGGCCGACGAGATCGCCTGCGCGGCCGGCGTATCGCGACGGACCCTCTTCCGGGCTTTCCAGTACATCCTGGAGGAGACGCCGCAAAGCTATGTGCGACGGCTGCGCCTGCACCGTATCCGGCGTGAACTCGCTGACGCTCCCGAACGCGCCTGCACGATTGCGCTCATCGCGAACGAGTGGGGGATGAGCGACCACGGCCGCATGGCGGGATCGTACCGCCAACTCTTCGGCGAAAAGCCGAGCGAGACCCTTCGGGCGATGCGCGCGCCGGGGTCGGAGAACTCTGGCACGCACTGCACAGCCGGCTCCTCGTTCTAGCCGCAGCTGGCCCCGACAGAGACAGAGACAGGGGCACTGGCGATTTGGCATTGGGACGGGCCGCCAATTCGAGTTGCGAGGCATGGCAGCGCATTCCCGTCCTTCGGATCGAAGATCTGTAGAACGCGGTTCTCAGCGCGGATCGGGAAGTGATGCAATTAACGGGATCTCCTCTCCGCGGCAGCCGAGCCTTTGGCGCCAGTCGCGGCATCGTTTTCAGTACGGGGCTGAGCAACGGCAAAGTCGGCCTGAGGGGCGCGCCAGCCCGAATGGACGTAGCACGTAGGCGCTGACTGGCACGATCTACGTAGACTGCGGGGCGGGGAGCATTGTTATCCTCGTAGCAGTGCCGTCCGCGACGGGAGGCATGGCGAAGGAGACAGACCGCAGTGCAGTGGAAAATCGGTGCAGGCCTTATCGTGGCATTGCTGATCGCCAATCCCGCGGGTGCCCAGAGCGATGCTGCGGCTCAGGCCAATAACCCACTCGCCAACACCAAGGCGCTCAACTTCCAGAACCAGTACACGGGCGAGCTATCCGGGACGGACCGGGCCGCCAACCAACTCTTCCTGCGCTATGCGCAACCGTTTTCCGCCTTCGGCGGCCAATGGCTGATGCGCGCGACCCTGCCGGTCAACACGTTTCCGCAGGCCAGCGGTGGCGACGAGACCGGGCTCGGCGATCTCAACGCGTTCGCCGCCTACCTCTTCGACACCGGTAACCCGGCGATCAGCTTCGGCGTCGGGCCGCAGGTCACGATCCCAACGGCCACCGATGACGCGGTCGGGTCGGAGAAGTGGTCGCTCGGCTTGGCCAACGTGCTCTTCAACGCAACAAACCCGCGGTTCCAGTGGGGCTATCTTCTCACGTGGCAGACGAGTGTCGCGGGCGAAGACGACCGCGCTGACGTGAATATCGGGGCTTTCCAGCCCTTCGGGATCTACCAGCTCGGCCAGGGCTGGTATCTGCGCTCGACCGGCACCTGGACCTACGATTTCGAGACCGACAGCTACGCTGTGCCGGTTGGCCTCGGTGTCGGCAAGGTCATCCAGACCGATCGCGCCATCATCAACGCCTTCGTAGAGCCACAATACTCGGTCGCGACCGACGGCGACGGCCAGCCCGAATGGGGCATCTTCGCGGGCCTCAACTTCCAATTCTGACAAAACGGGAGGATCTCATGGCGACGTTCCCAGTACTCCTCATCACCGGCGCTGCGCTACTGTGCACCGCGGCGCCCGCGGCCGTTGCGCAGGACGCCGTTCCTCTCGACCAGGCCACGCTCAGCGGCGATGAGGCGATCGCGACGCCCTATGGCACGGTCAAGTTGGAGGATTCCTATTTCGGCGAAGACGACTCGCAAGTGCTCTTCGACGCGATGGACCTGCAGCGCGCCGCACAGGCCTATGTCTGGTCTACGCCGCTCGTCAGCATGACCACCTGGCGTGACGCCCAGGGCGAAGCCTTCGGCACTGACGAGCCGGGCGCCTTCGCGGTGCTGGAAACGCTCAGGGAAAAGCGCGGCATCGTCACCGCCAACCTCACCACGCCCTACATCTTCAACTTCACCGACCTGTCGAATGGCCCGGTGCAGATCGACTATCCAGCGGGCCAGACAGCGGGCGGCGTGCTCGATATGTGGCAGCGGCCCGTCTTCGATCTCGGCCTGACCGGGCCAGATGCCGGCGAAGGCGCTACCTACATCGTCGTCGGGCCGGACGACGATCCGGCCGAATACGAGGCGGACGGCGTATACGTCTACCAGAGCGCGACGAACAATGTGCTGGTCGGCATCCGCATCATCGACCCGGACCCGGCCTACTACGACACCTTCGTCGCGGACTACCGGATGGGCGGCGTCGGCGAGACCGCGACCAGCGACTTCGTCAGGGGCCGGGACGTGGAATGGAGTGCGACGGCGCCGCGCGGCCTCGCCTATTGGGAGAAACTCGCCGCCATCGTGAACGCGGAACCCGTGCGCGAGATCGACAAGCCCTGGATGGCCATGCTCGTCCCGCTCGGAATCGCCAAGGGCGAGGCGTTCGCCCCGACCGAACGCCAGCGGGAAATCCTGATCGAGGGCGCGGCGCTCGGAGAACTGATGGCCCGCAACCTGCAGGTAAACCCGCGCTATGCCGAAGTCTGGTGGGAGGGCACTTCCTGGTACAAGAGCTTCGACTTCCAGATCGCGCAGGAAACCGACACGATCCAGCAGATCGACCAACGCGTGACCTGGTTCTACGAGGCGGTCGCCTCGACTGAGGGCATGGTCAATCCCCAGCCGCGACAAGGTCAGGTCTACATGACCTCCAAGCGCGACCAGAACGGCGACATGCTCCGCGCCGACCGCAACTACACCCTGCACGTTCCGGCCGATGTGCCGGTGGGCCAGTTCTGGTCGGTCACGCTCTACAGCGAGGACACGCGTCGCCCCTACGACAACGGCGGAACAGAGATCGCCGACGTCACCAAGGGCAGCCGCACGGAGAGCCTGCAGGCCAACGAGGACGGCAGCGTGGACCTCTATTTCGGCCCCGACGCGCCCGAGGGGATGGAGAGCAACCACTTCAGGACCGTCGGCGACGATGGCTGGTTTGTCTATTTCCGTCTCTACGCACCCGAGGAAGCCTTCTTCGACAAGAGCTTCAGGCTGGACGATTTCCAACGGGTCGAGTGATGACCGGGCCCGCCGGCGCGCTTGGCGGGTCACCCGAAAGCATTCAAGGAACACCGATCATGCAAGACTTCCTCAAAGCGGCCCTCTGGAGCGGCGCGTTCATCGCAGTCGCCAGTGTGGCCACCGCGCAATCCAAGCGCATGCAGGACCTTGCGAGCGTGCCGTTCGAGAACAACCGCCCCACCGAGAGCGCCGCGCAGACGCTGATGGAGGAACTGACCTTCCAGCGCGCCACGCAGACCTATCTGTGGGCGATGCCGCTGCTGAACACAATGGGCATGCGCGACGGCGCGGCCGAAGCCTTCGGCACCGGCTACCATATCATGCCGATCTGGACCGAGCGGCTGGATGCGAAGACGAGGATCACCACGCCGAACTCGGACCTGATTTACGGTATGGTCTTCGCCGATCTGGGCCGGTCCGGCCCGCTGGTATTCGAAGCTCCGCCGAAGCTGCAGGGCATCATCCTCGACGCCTGGCAGCGCCCGGTACCGGTGGATGGCGGCGAGTATTTCGGCGATCTCGGCCTGCCGGGGCCGGACGGCGGCGCGGGCGGGAATTTCCTGATCGTGCCGCCCGGCTGGGACGGCGAGGTGCCCGAGGATCACTACGTTTACCGGTCGGGGACCAACAACGTCTTCTTCTTCCTGCGCTCCTTTTACCAGAGCCTCGACAACATCGAACCGGCTTCCGAGCTGCTGAGGCAATCGGTTATCTATCCCCTTGGCCAGAAGGACTCGGCCCGGCCGATGGAATTTCCGGACGCCGCCGGCGGATCCTACGACATGCTGCCGCGGTCCGACGCGACGGCCTTCGACCAGCTCAAGTACCTTGTCGACACGGAGGGCGAGAACCTCGCCGAACCGGACTGGCTGGGCATGCTCGAAGGGATCGGCATTGCGGTCGACCGCGACTTCGCCCCCGACGACGCGACCCGCGCGACCCTCGATGCGGCGGCCCGGACGGCCTACAAGACCAGCCGCGTGATCGGTTTTCAGCACGGGCTGAACGGCGTGGATTTCCGCGTGTACGACGACCGCCAGTGGCTGAACCCCGTCAACAACGTCTCGGCGCGCTGGCCGGACGTTCCCGTCGGCCTCGACTGGATGTCGACGGATGCGGGCTACCGCGAGCTCGACGCGCGGGCGTGGTTCTTCACCGACTACTTCTCGATCAGCCCCGGCATGGTGTCGATGACGCCAGGCAAGGGCGCGTTCTACATGATCGGTTTCGAGGACGCCGACGGCGATCCGCTGGTGGGCGACCGGAGCTACACGCTCGACCTGCCGCCGGACATCCCGGCAGAGCTCTTCTGGTCGGTCACGCTCTACGAGGCCGAGAACGCCTCGGGTCTCGACAACGGGCAGCCCTTCCCCTCGCTCGGCAAGCTTGACGAGCCCGAGCAGAATGACGACGGCAGCACCACGCTCCATATCGGCCCCGAGGCGCCGGACGGACAGGAGTCCAACTGGCTCGCGACGGCGCCGGACCGCGGCTTCTTCGCGATCCTGCGCCTCTACGCGCCCTCGGAGCCCGCGCTGAACGGAAGCTGGAAGCCGGGCGACATCGAGAAGGCGGAGTGATCGCAGAGCCGGGCGACCATCGCGAAAGGAAAGGACATGAAACGACTTTTTCAGAGCATCACACTGGCCTGCGCGATGGGGTTCGCAACTGCCTCGTCACCCGTTCTGGCGCAAGACGGTGCAGTTGACACCGGAGTGGGCGAGAACGGTGTCGCCCTGACATCCAGCCCCGCGTTCACCGAAGACGGCGGGGAGCCGGTGACGATGCAGAACGTGGTGCGCGCGGAAACCGCCAAGTATCTCGCGGCGGAAACCATCACCACGGGTCCCAACACGTTCAGGCACGAACGGGAGGGAATCGACCTCGACGACCAGACCGTCATCCGGTCGAATTTCGACCTTGTCTATTCCTACGGGGTCTGGGATGTCAGCGAGGGGCTGACCATCGAGGTTCCCGACTACGACCTTCTGCAACTGGTGCAGGTGCTGGACGAAAACTCCGTCACGATCGGCGTCGCCTATCCCGGCGACACGGTCGAGATTAGCCCCGACGATGTCACCCACGGCAATCACGTCTATTTGTTCATGCGAACCCAGCCACGGGACCGGACGAGCGTGGGGATGGACGAAATGCGCCAGCGGCAGGACGCCGTGACTGTGACTGCGGGCTCCGATGCGCCTTACGAGCCCGACGTGCCGTACGATCTCGCCAGCTTCAACATCTTGAGAAATGACCTGATCCGTCGCGCACCGACGGAAGCGGTGATCGAAGAGGGCTTCGTCGACGATATCGACGACGTCTCCGAACCGCAGTACCAGCTCACCAATCTCGCTGGATGGGGCGGTCTGCCAGCCCGGCACGCCTTCTACTTCGTCGTGCTTCCTGGCGACGAGGGTGCGGCGGGAGGCGAGCCTGCCAGTGTCACCTTCGAGCCGCCCAACCTCCGCTACGATGATGCCGGCTACTGGTCACTGACGTTCTACAACGCCGATGGCTGGGTCGAGACCGACCCTTTCGTCGTCAACAGCGGCACCGCGACGGCCAACGAGGACGGGGCGGTCACAATCACCGTCAACGGCGGCCCGGACGCGATCAACAATATCGAGGCGCCGGAGAACTGGAACGCACTGTTCCGGAACTATCTGCCGGTGTCGGTTGACGAAATCGTGAGCTTTCGCGACGACTTCAACGAAAACCACAAGGTGTTTTCCAAGCCGTAGTTTCGGTCTGGTTGAAGCCGCCTGAGTGCAGCGACCCGCTGCCGTCTTTGAAGGGCCCGGAATGGCCAGGGGATGGGGACCGTGAGCTTGCGATACCCGTCAGTTGCATATGCCAGAAGGGGCGTCGTGGTGCCTCGATAGGGGCCGCGAGAGACCTCGCAAACGTGAGAGAACAACTGCGAGAACGGAAAGCACACTGGCGGACATCGGACAAGAAAAGGCCGCTTGATGAGCGGCCGTTATCTCTCTAACTAATTGTTTTTATTAATAAAAATGGTGGAGGCGGCGGGAATCGAACCCGCGTCCGCAAGACCTCCGCTCCAGGGTCTACATGCTTAGCCGTGTCTTTCTTTTTTAACTGGCTGCCTCCCGACAGGCAGGGAATGCGGTCAGCGAGCCCGTTAGGGTTTCGCCTCAGAGATCCGAGCAGTCTCCAAAGCTATCCTGTGTAATATGCCCGCTGAGAAGTAACCACAGGCATTCACCAATCAGCGGCTCGCGGTTATTTAGGCCGCGAGGGCGTAGTTGTCGTCGTTGGCAACTATCTTTTTTGCCGCATTTTTTACGAGGTAAGCGACATCCTCGACATGCGCCTGAAGTTTCGCGACCTACGTCGAAACCAAGTCGCCCCCTTCACCAGACATGGCTAAGTTTAGCAGAAGGGAAGGTTCCTTGCGAGGGCGTTGCTCGCTTCTCGCGAGGTATCTCTGGAGGGTGGTTTGAAGGTTGACTATCGGCTACGGAATCGGGTTCGAGCCCGTTCCGAATTCGGTGCTCGCCGCCGCCGTACTTTAAGTTAGTCTCCGATCGTCAATATTGCATTTTCACCCCAAGTCACGCCTGCTGTATGGTTTTTGATATGGGCGATTGTTGGAGGCTGGCCGCTGTGAGAAACGCTTCCGCCCATTGAAAAACATCATGGTTGCGGATGGTTCGACGCAATCGCCGCATCCGCTCGATCCGCTCTTCCCTTGGCATCACGCACGCCTGGTAGATGCACTCTGCAGTACCTTCTATATTGTGTGGGTTGACCAGCAGCGCCCCGGTTTGCAATTCCGCAGCAGCGCCGGCGAGTTCGCTCAGGATCAGTACGCCGTCTTCGTCGACCTGGGCGGCGCAATATTCTTTGGCGACCAAGTTCATGCCGTCTTTAAGCGGGGTGATCAGCGCGATGCTCGCTGTGCGATAGTAGGCCAGCAGGTCTTCCTGGGACAGGCTGTGATACATGTAGTGAACCGGTATCCAACCCGGTTTGCTGAATTGTCCATTGATTTCTCTGACGAGCTGTTCCACATCGCGGCGCAGCTGGGCGTAATCACCAATGTTCTCGCGGCTTGGCACGAGATGTTGGACTAAGATGAGCTGGCCGTGTAGCGCTGTGTGGCGTTCGAGCGTTCGGCGGAAGGCGCGCAATCGATGTAAAATGCCTTTGGTATAATCGAGTCGATCTACGCCCAGAATCATCCGTCGCCCCTGCAGACCGACGCGAAGCTGTGCCACTCGGTCGCATACCGGGGCCGAGGCGGCGTCTGCGGCCATTTTCGAATAGTCGATGCTAATCGGCAACGTGGCGGCTTGGACATGACGCCAGATTTTGTCACCCGCTGCAGTATGCGCTAGAAAATGCGTTTGGGCCGTCTGCGGGCCATTCGTTGTGGCCGTGAAACGCTCGGTCAAGGCTTCGGCACAGTGCAGGAAATTGTGCCGATCCCGATCCGTTTGGAAGGCAATGAGATCGAAGTCGAGCAGACCGTTGATGATCTGTCGCTGCCACGGCAACTTGCGGAAGAGATCGAGCGGTGGGAAGGGAATATGCAAAAAGAACCCACGTCGGTTCGAAATCTGCAGCCGCTTCAACTCACGCCCGAGCAGCATCAGATGATAGTCGTGAATCCAGAGAAAATCATTGGGGGTCGCTTCTCTTGCTAATATTTCGGCGAATTTGTGATTGACCCGACAGTAGGTGTGCCAGTCGGCGGTGTTGAAGTTGCAGTTTTCCAGCCTGCCGTGGAACAATGGCCAAATAATGCTGTTGGAGAAACCCCGATAGAAACCGTCGATCTCCTCGTGGCTCAGGGGGACAGCCCGCATACGGATATTATTGTTCGCCACCAGGTGATAGAGAAGAGGGGCGAGTTCTGTATCCTCAACGTTCGCCGCACCGGACCAGCCCACCCATAAACCGCCTCGTTTTTTCAGAATAGGGCAGAGTGCCGTGACCAGCCCGCCGGCCGCAGGTTTCGCCTCCCAGCTACCGCGTTCGGAGCGATTCAGCATAATTGGAAGTCGATTGGAGACGATGAGGATACGTTGGCTGAGTGTAGACGGAGTTGCGATGGTTTCGTAATCAAATGCGGCGTTGGATTTGCGGCTAAGCGTTCGGCGTTTGGTCCCTGCATCGTGGGCAGCCATAGCACACCTCATGCGTGATTACCACATCGTAAACAGTCTGACAAAAAAATGGTGGGAAATGTTGAGTTCGATCATGGCAACGCGTTTTGACTTGACATCGCCGGGTTGCCTGGGGGGATGAGTCCCATTATGTTGAGGCTGCGTTCCATTTTCAGGGAACGCTTCCGTGCATGTGCCACGTTTTTATCGGCAAAGCTTTCATAGCATTTATAATTGATCTGTCGATAAATTTCGCTCCACTTCATCCGCGCTCATGCGCGAATCACCATAACTTTTTATATCTACGTTAGGGTAGACCGATATTGGTGCGGTCGCTCGACCGGCCGAAAGGTGTTGAATGGCTATGAAGAACACTCAGCCACTTTTCTCACGCGCGACTTCGGACAACATGCGGCTGGTTCAGGCGTTGCGTAGGCCGGGTTGCCATACGGCTGTGTTGCCCCCGAACCATGACGAGGTCGGGCACATCTTAGGCGGCGCTGCGCGTGCTGGTAGCTTTGTCCTGGTGTTGGTATCGGTCGGTTCGGGCGAGCCTCCGGCCTATTTTGAGCGCGGTGTAGAGAAAAAATTGACTGGATGTTGCCGAGGTGACCGTGGCTGAAATGGATTGCCAGCCGCGGCAGGCGGCGCAGTTGCCCTCCGGGCTTGCCGCGCTGCCGCAACTCCTGCAAACGTGGCAATACGGGCTGTTGATGCTGCTCGACTATGACGGCACGCTCACGCCCATTGTGGAACGGCCGGAATTGGCGGTTCTCGCACCCGAAACACGAGTCATCCTGCGCGAGTTGGTCTCGGTTATGCCGGTCGCGATAGTGAGCGGTCGGGAGCTGAGCGTGCTGAGAGAGCTAATCGATGTGCCAGGGTTGGTATACGTGGGCAATCATGGCTTCGATATGGAGAACCTGCCGGGCGGGAATCATCCGCTTGAGACCGTGCAAGCTTACCTGCCGGCGCTGGATGCGATAGAGCAGCGCTTGCGGGAAGGCTTGGCTTGTATTGCCGGTGTGCTCCTCGAGCGGAAGCGCTCTTCTCTCGCCGTGCATTTTCGCTTGGTCGCAGAAGCCGATGTACCACAAGTTCAAACCCGGGTACAAGAAGTGCTTTCGGTACACCCGCAGCTAAAGGTTACGCCGGGCAAGAAGGTGATTGAGATCCAGCCGGGGCTTGATTGGGACAAGGGTAGGGCCGTGGAGTGGCTTTTACCGCAGTTGGATGCCAGCGGGCGGCGGCATCCGATCTATATCGGCGATGATCGGACTGATGAGAATGCTTTTCGAATCGTGTGCCGCCGCGGTACCGGTATTCTGGTGCGTGACGATGACCATCCCACGACTGCGCACTATGCACTGGAGAATCCCGGGGAGGTGCGGCTGTTTTTGCAGCAGTTGAGCCAGTCGCTGACAGGCACTTGATGACCCGACGCGGCGAGTTATTGGCGATGTTTGAGCAGGCGCTGCTTCTCGCGCTGCCAATCTTGTTCTTTCTGGGCGGCGCGCTTGTCGAACTTCTTTTTGCCTTTGGCAAGGGCGATATCGAGTTTGGCCCGGCCACGCTTCCAGTGCATGTTGAGCGGCACCAGAGTGTAACCGCGTTGCTCGGTGGCGCCGATTAGACGGCTGAGTTCGCGCTCGTGTAGCAGCAGTTTGCGGGTGCGAATCGGATCGGGTTGGATATGAGTCGATGCTGTCGGCAGGGGTGAGATGTTGCAGCCGAGCAACCAGGCTTCGCCGTCCTTGATGATGACGTAGCTCTCTTGCAAACTTCCCCGGCCCGCACGCAAGGCCTTTACCTCCCAGCCGTGCAACGCGAGGCCAGCCTCGAAGGTGTCTTCGAGATGGTAGTCGTGTCGGGCCCGACGGTTAACGCTGATGGTAGGGTTGCCGCCCGTTTTGGTTTTGGAATTTTGTTTGCTCACGCGCACTATTCTACCCGCGCTGCCTCCCGCAGTGCCAACTCGCAGGGTCGCTAGTGTTTGAGTGGCGCGCTGCGTAAGGGAGTCCACTCAAGCATGCTTCGATCACTGGTCCGAGCGCGGCCGTTGCGCTCAAAGCCACTACCGCGCTCCGGCCAGTGGTCGTCCCCTTTAGTCTTTGCTCTTGCGCTCATCGGCTCGGCTATGGGGCTGGGCAATATTTGGAAATTCCCTTATTTGGTGGGGCAATATGGCGGCAGTGCATTCGTGTTGGCCTATCTCGCCTGCGTGGTTGCCGTGGGTGTGCCGCTTATGGTGGCTGAGCTTATGCTTGGGCGGCGCAGTCGCTGTACGCCCATTTGCGGCGTGCTGCGAGTTGCTCGTGAAGAGGGGTTAAGCGGGGGTTGGTCGGTGATCGGCTGGCTCGGCAGCGTCACGGGCATGCTGGTGCTTTCAGCCTACAGTGTTGTCGGCGGTTGGAGCTTGGCGTATGTATTTCGCTCGGCTGCAGGGGCTTTCCATGAGCTTGATGCGGTGGCGGCCGCGCGTCTGTTTCAGGAGCTCACGGGTGATCCCGAGCGTCTGCTGGCGTGGCATACCTTGTTTATGGCAATAACGATCCTCGTGGTCGGGCGGGGGGTGCGCTCCGGCCTCGAGGAGGCGGTGCGCTGGTTTGTGCCGGTGTTGTTGACGATTCTCGGGATCTTGGTGTTCTTTGCTCACGGCCAGCCGAGCTTTGATCGGGCCGTGGATTTTCTGTTCAGCCCGGACTTTGCTCGGCTGGATGCCGTCGCCTTGCTGTCTGCCCTCGGGCATGCCTTTTTCTCGCTCAGCTTGGGATTGGGCGCGTTGGTGATCTACGGCGCGTATGCCCCGGAGCGGGTATCCTTGCTGGCCGTTGCGCCGGTAGTGGTATTGATCGATACGCTGGCCGGGTTGCTGGCTGGTCTTGCGATATTCCCGGTGGTTTTTCAGGCGGGTTTGAGCGTTTCGGCGGGGCCGGGGTTGATTTTCCAGACGTTGCCACTTGCTTTCAGCACAATTCCCGGTGGTCACCTCATGGCGACGTTGTTCTTCACCATGCTGGTATTGGCCATCTGGACTTCGGCGATTTCGATGCTCGAGCCTGCGGTTACCTATGTAATGAGGCGCTGGCGAGTCGAGCGGTCGCTCGCCGCTAGCATGGTCGGTGTTTTGGCATGGTTGGTTGGAGTGCTATCGCTGCTCTCGTTCAATCTCTGGGCGCATCTGAAACCGTTGGGCAGCTGGTCCCCTCCTGGGCGGGGAACTTTTTTCGATGTGTTGAATTTTTTTGTTACCGGGCTGTTTTTGCCGCTGACTGGGCTGTTGACTGCGCTGTTCGTCGGCTGGCGAATGTCGGCGGACAGCAGCCGAATCGAGCTGGGCGGCGGTTGGGGTTATCGTTTATGGCTCGTCCTGATACGGTTTGTTACGCCCTTAGCCGTGGTTTTGCTGTTCCTCCAGGCCATGGGGCTGGTATAGCGCGTCCTATTGGGTACTTATAGAGCCTCAGGATGCTGCCAGCGCAAGGTGGCGCTCGCTGGCAGTGGCCATCGCCCTTGTCAAGAGGGTCAATCCCGCGTGTGCCGCCCTGGGGTTCCATTTGGGCGCAAGGCCAGGCGGCCCTGCGGTGTTGCATTTGCTTTCGGTAGCGCCATTGCGCCGGCGCAACCGCGCTTTGCATCTGAGCACCTGGGCTTACGCTATACGTGCCCAATAGGGCGATGCACTACACATCTGGACTGGCTTATTGGATTGGGAAGTTCTATGACACTCGTTTCGCGTTCGGCCCTGGTGCCGTACTCGCCTGAGGTTATGTTTCGGCTCGTAGAGGATGTTGATGCGTATCACCGTTTTCTTCCCTGGTGCAAGGAGAGTCGAATTCTGCGGCGGGATGAGGACTGCGTGCATGCGATGATCGTTGTCGCCAAAAGCGGGTTGGAGAAATCTTTCACTACCCAGAATCGGCTCCACCCCAGTAAGATGATCGACATCCGTTTGGTCGAGGGGCCGTTCCGGCATCTCAGCGGTTTCTGGCGGTTCCACGGGTTGCCAGACAATGCTTGTAAAGTGGCCTTGGATCTCGAGTTCGAGTTCGCGAACCGGCTACTAGGTATGGCGTTTGGCCGCGTGTTTCATCAAGTGGCCAATACGCTAGTGGATTCGTTCGTGCGCCGGGCAGATGAGCTCTATGGGGCTCCCGGTGCGGCCTATTAGCGGCTTCGGGGGGCTTCGGTGGGTTTGCGGTCCAGTGCCAGCGGACGCAATTGCCAGTGGCCGCTCTCGCAGAGCAGGAAACTGCCCTGCTCGTACCAGTCGCCTAGCACGATACGCTGGGCCGGTTGGCCATCGAACTCGAAGTGATGTATGCCTGGCCGATGGGTGTGGCCGTGAATCATATGGCGCGCACCCTGTTCGCGCAGGATCTGCTCGACACTGTGCGGATTTACGTCCAGCCGGGTTGCGTCGGTGTGGCGAGTGTGCTCGGTGCTCTCGCGGCGTGCCCGGGCCGCATAGGCTAGCCGTTGCGCGCGCGGTTTGGCTAGGAATTCCGCCTGCCAATGCGGATCGCGGACCATGGCCCGAAAGCGCTGATATTCGATGTCATCGGTGCACAGCGTATCGCCATGCAACAGCAATACCTGTACTCCATCGAGCGTGATACGGCTCATATCATCGAGGAGTAACGCGCCGGTGGTCTGGCTGAAGCCCTCACTGAGCAGAAAGTCGCGGTTGCCCCGCATCACGTATACTGGGACACCGCTGGTGTTGAGTGCTCTTAGCGCGTGGATTACCGGATCTTCGGTGTCGAGAGCGTCATCGCCGATCCAGGTTTCGAAAAGGTCACCCAATATATACAGCGCCTGCGCCTGCCGTGCGCTTTGCGCCAGAAATTGGATGAATAGCCCAGTCACCTCAGGACGGCTGGGATCCAGATGGAGATCGGAGATGAATAACACCGGCCGATGGTTGGTATCATGGATATGCATCGAGATTGCCGACTCCTTGGGGGCAGTGCACCGCGGCGTGCAATGCTGCTGACTGAATTTGTGTCTATCCGAAGCTTTTCGTTTACGATCGAGCGCTTATGCAATCCTGCCCTATCAAGACCCGCTTTGCACCCAGCCCGACGGGCTTGATGCACCTGGGTAATCTTCGCACGGCTCTATTCAATCTGCTGCTTGCCCGCGGGCCCGCGGGCGGTTGCTTCGTGCTGCGTATCGAGGACACCGATCGCGAGCGCAGCTCGGCCGGGGCTGCAACGGCGCTTATGCAGGAGCTGCGCTGGCTCGGGTTGGACTGGGATGCAGGACCGCAGTGCGTTGGGCCCGGCGGACCTTGGTGGCAGTCCGAACGTGCGGCGTTGTATGCCGAGCTCTATCCGCGTCTCGAGCAATCTCGGGAGGCTTATCCTTGCTTCTGCAGCGACCGAGAGCTCCAATACCAGCGCGAGACCCAGCTGGCCGCCCGGCAGCCACCTCGATATACGGGCATCTGCCGGCGTTTGAGCGATGCCGAAATCCGGGTTCGCCTCGGTCGGGGTGAGCGGCCTACGCTGCGCTTCCGTGTCCCCGCGGGGCGTACGATTGTTTATCCGGATTTGGTTCGTGGTGAACAGCGTGCTGTCACGGACGAGTTCGGTGATTTTATCATACGCCGGGCCGACGGCTCAGCCGCCTTCTTGTTCTGCAACGCCGTGGATGATGCACTCATGGGGATTACGCACGTGCTCCGCGGTGAGGATCATTTGGCCAACACACCGCGCCAGTTGCTGTTGCTGGAAGCCCTGGGGTTGCGCGCCCCCTGGTACGGTCATTTGCCAATGATCGTAGGGGGCGATGGTACGCCGCTCGCCAAGCGCCACGGCAGTCGCTCGGTGGCGGCGCTGCGTGAGGCGGGTTACCTGCCCGGGGCGCTGTTGAACTATCTGGCGCGACTGGGTCATGCCTATGGTGATATCGGTTTGCAGGGGATCAAGGAGCTTGCTTATGCCTTTGATGTGCAAAGAATTGGGCGGGCACCGGCGCGTTTCGACCCGCAGCAGCTGGACTATTGGCAGCAACAGGCGGTGACCGAGGCCCCGGTTGCAATGCTTGAGGTCTGGCTCGACGGTGCCAGGGTGCCGGTCGAGCAGCGGCAGCGCTTCGTGGAAATTCTGCGTGCCAATGTGCGTTTCCCCAACGAGATCCAGGAGTGGGCCGAGCGGATCTATGGGTCGTTGCCGCCGCCTGATGAGCCTGCGCGTGAGATCTTGCGTGCGGCTGGTGTGGAGTTTTTTGAGACGGCGCTCCGTCTGGTTGACGAGGACGAGGGGCTATCGCTGCAACGGCTGCGCCAGGCAACCGGCCTGCGCGGGCGTTCCTTGTTTTTGCCGTTGCGGCTTGCACTTACTGGAGAGCCGCATGGCCCGGAGCTGGCAGAGCTGCTGATGCTGATCAGCCCCCAACATCTACGCGAGCGGTTGTGCCGGGCCAGCAAGCTGGCCCGTGCCCGATAAAGGCAGCCGGATAGCAATGCTCTATATTTACAACAGCTTGACTAACCGCAAGGAGCCGTTTCGGCCGATCGAACCCGGTCGCGTCCGTATGTATGTTTGCGGGATGACGGTCTACGATTATTGTCACCTCGGCCACGCTCGGTCCATGGTGGTATTCGACACCGTGGTTCGTTATCTGCGTTCAGTCGGGTATCGAGTGGATTACGTGCGTAATATCACCGATGTGGATGACAAAATCATCCGTCGTGCCGATGAATTGGGTGAGTCCGTGAGTGTTTTGACCGAGCGTTTCATTGCGGCAATGCACGAAGACACGACAGCCCTTGGCTGCCTGTTCCCGGACGCCGAGCCGAGGGCGACGGCCTATATCGATGCGGTCGTAGAGCTGATTCAGTGCCTCCTGGAGCGCGGTTACGCCTATCAGGACGTTGACGAGGGCAGCATTTATTATGCTGTAGAGTGCTTCGAAGACTACGGCCGGCTTTCCGGTGAACGGTTGGATGCGTTACGTGCCGGGGCCCGAGTCGAGCCTGGGGCCGGCAAGCGGGATGCCGCCGATTTTGTGTTGTGGAAAGCGGCCAAGCCTGGCGAGCCCTGCTGGTCGGCGCCCTGGGGTGAGGGGCGCCCCGGTTGGCACATCGAATGTTCGGCTATGGCCGGTGCCTGCTTGGGGCGGCATTTCGACATTCACGGCGGTGGTTTGGATCTCAAGTTTCCGCACCACGAAAACGAAATTGCCCAATCAGAGGGGGCCTGGGGCGGGCGCTACGTTAACTTTTGGATGCACAACGGGCATATCCGCATCAACGACGAGAAAATGTCGAAGTCTTTGGGAAACTTTTTCACAGTTCGGGAGGTCTTGCAGGTTTACCGCCCGGAGGAGATCCGCTACTTTCTGCTCTCGAGCCACTACCGCAGCCCTTTGAACTATTCCACGAGCGATTTGGATAACGCCCGCGCGGCGTTGGAGCGTCTCTACCTGGCGTTGCGTGACGTGCCGCTTGCCGATGCCTCGCCGGCGTTGGCCGATCCCTACCGCGAGTCCTTCCGGCAAGCGATGGATGATGATTTCAACACCCCTCTGGCGTTGGCCGTATTATTCGATCTCGCTCGTGAGATCAATCGCCGGCGGGACCGCTTCGAGAGCCAGGTGGCGGCGCTCGCCGCTACATTGCGCGAGTTGGGTGGGTTGCTCGGCCTGGTGCAGGCGGAGCCGGAGGTTTTCCTCAAGGGCGACGCTGGGTCGCCGGTAGGTGCGGGCATCGACGGTGAAGGGGTAGAGGCACTGCTCGCCGAACGTGCCTTGGCTCGTAAAAACCGTGATTTCGCCAAGGCGGATCGCATCCGCGATGAACTCCAGGCTCAGGGTATTACCCTTGAGGATACGCCGCAGGGTACCGCCTGGCGGCGGTCTCGGCAGGGTTGACCTCGTTTGGAAGCGGATGCCGAGTGTTCTACTCGGGCCTGCTGCTAGCCACATGTCGAGCAGCGAGTGGATTATCTGGCTACTCGGCCGGCTGTATCCTGGCCCGGCGTCGGCGATGAGGCTGAATCCGAGCGGTTTTCACTTTGTGGCGCTCGGTGTGGATGATGGTAACCGGGTAATCGTCGAGTAGCAGGCTGGTGCCCGGTTCGGGGATGGCTTCGAGGTGTTCGAGTATGAGTCCATTGAGCGTCTTGGGCCCGTTTGCCGGCATGTTCCACTTGAGCAGTCGATTGAGTTCCCGCACGCTCGCGCTGCCGTCGACCAGATAACTGCCGTCGGGCTGCGGATACACGTCTTGGATGGCAGCGGCCGGATCAGTGGTGAATTCGCCCACGATCTCTTCGAGGATATCCTCCAGTGTAATCAAACCTAAAATTTCCCCGTATTCATCGACCACCAGGCCGATGCGGCGGCGTTTGGCTTGAAAATTGAGCAGTTGAACAGGTAATGGGGTGCCCTCCGGGATGAAATAG
Organism: Gammaproteobacteria bacterium; assembly: GCA_030433275.1. Classification (GTDB taxonomy): domain Bacteria; phylum Pseudomonadota; class Gammaproteobacteria; order Nitrococcales; family Nitrococcaceae; genus Nitrococcus. The sequence continues at coordinate 138,955 of JAUILK010000002.1, read as the reverse complement.
GGCTCGCTCAAATTGGCGTTGAGTTCTTCTCGGGTCAGTGTGCTGCGCAACATATTGGTGATAACTTGCCGCACATGCAGAAGGCCCTGTACATCATCAATGCTTCCCTGATAGACCGGTAAGCGTGTGTACTGGCTGCTGGCGATCTGTTCGAGTATTTCGCTCCAACTATCCTCCAGATCGATGCCGACGATTTCGCTGCGGGGCACCATGATGTCGTCCACTTCGGCTTTTTCCAAATCGAGGATGTTCAGCAACATCTTCTGGTGGCGACGGGGAATCATGGCCTCCGCTTCGTTGACCACGACCCGCAGATCTTCCCGGCTGAGAGTGGTATTGCCCGCATCCTCGGGGTATGCGCCCAGTACTCGCAAGAAGGTATTGGTGATGCAGTTGATGATCCAAACCAGGGGATAGCAGAATCGCAGCAGCGGGGCCAATACGAAAGCGGCTGGAAAGGCCAGTCGCTCGGGGCGCAGGGCTGCGAGCGTTTTGGGCGTCACCTCGGCAAAAATTAGTATAGCCAGCGTGAGTAGGCCTGTGGAAGCGGCGATTGCCCCCTCACCACCTAATCGTAGGGCGATCACCGTAGCGACGGCAGAGGCCAGGATGTTAACGAAATTGTTGCCGAGCAGGATTAGCCCAATCAGGCGATCCGGTCGCTGCAGCAACCGATCAGCTAGGCGTGCGCCCCGGTGTCCGGTGCGGGCCAGATGACGCAGGCGGTAGCGATTTAGCATCATCAAAGCGGTTTCCGAGCCGGAGAAACAGCCCGATAGAACAATCAGTACCCCGAGCAGTCCAAATAGAGCGCCTAATGGGATCTCGTGCAAGCAAGCTACCCCTTGGTTGTCGTGAGACGTCTTGTGGGCTTGTGGGGAATTGCGGCGAGGCTGATGGCCGTCCCAGCAGCCCCCTGTGACTAACGATGGAGGATGAATTGCAGCACTAACTTGGTACCAAAATAAGCCAACATGAGGGAGATAAATCCACCGAGCGTCCAGCGTATGGCTGTACGTCCGCGCCAGCCGAAACGCCAGTGTCCGAAAAGCAATACGGCGAATACGATCCAGGCCGTAATCGAGAGCACCGTTTTATGGACCAGGTGCTGGGCAAAAATGTTATCGAGCGATAATGCGCCCGTAATGAGCGCGACGGTTAGCACGACAAAGCCCAACCGCAGGAGCTGGAACAATATCTCCTCCATGGTTTGCAAAGCCGGCAACATCCGAATGAAACCACCGGGGTGGCGATTACGCAGATGATATTCCTGCACCCAGAGTAGGAGGGCTTGTGCAGCGGCGATGCCGAGCAGACTATAGGCCACCATGGAGAAGATGATATGCCAGTCGATATTGGCCCCGATAGGGGCGCTGCTGCCCTGAGTGCGACCGAGAATCAGGCTAAGCAAAGCGGTCACGGCGGCAATTGGAAGGATGACGATCCCCAAGTTTTCCACGGGCTGGCGCAGCGTCGCCAGCAGTAGGAATGCCGCCATTAGCCAACCGATCAGGGAAGCCGCGTTGAAGAAACTCAAATTGAGGCCCGCCGCGGTCCATGTGGTCTGATAAACCTGCATGGCATGCGCGGTGACCGCCAGCAGAGCGAGCAGCAGGCTGGCGTTTCGGATTGTCTTGCCGCCGGGGCGGGATACCAGGCGTAGGGTAAGCCCCGTGCTCGCGGCTAGGTACAATCCGGAGGCAATAAAAGTCAACGACGTGTGATTCATCGGCTCGTGTTGAGCGCTGGTCTAGGCACCGGCGCATAATCGCATAGAACTCTCGGTTGTTCGAGCCCCAACGAAAATCGCCCGTACGGTATAATTGCGGGCAATCAGCGCGAGGACATCACGACGTGGCCATGTTCAATAACTTGAGTGACCGACTCGATGGAATTGCTCGGCGGTTGCGCGGCCAAGGGCGGCTGACCGAGGACAATATCAAGGAAACGCTGCGTGAGGTCCGCATGGCCCTTTTGGAGGCGGACGTTGCATTGCCCGTGGTCAAGGCCTTTATCGACGAGGTCAAGCAGCGGGCGCTAGGCGAGGAGGTGCTAAAAAGCCTCACGCCGGGCCAGGCTTTCGTCAAGATCGTCCGTGACGAATTAGTGCGAATGATGGGTGCGCGCAACGACGCGCTTGAGCTCAACGTTCGACCTCCGGCCACCGTAATGGTGGCGGGTTTGCAGGGCTCGGGGAAGACGACCAGTCTCGCTAAACTTGGCCGTTGGTTGCTTCGGCACCAGAAGAAAAAGGTCCTTGCTGCCAGCTTGGACGTCTATCGGCCGGCTGCGATCGATCAGTTGCAGCGCCTTGCCCGCGATGTCGAGATCGAGTTCTTCCCGACTCAGGCCAGCGACGATCCGGTGCGGGCCGCCAGTGAGGCCTTGGAATATGCGCGTAATCACTATTATGACGTGCTACTGCTGGATACGGCCGGTCGGTTGCATGTGGATCAGGCCATGATGGATGAGGTGTGCCGTATCCATGCGGCGGTACAGCCAGCTGAGACGCTGTTCGTGGTGGACAGTATGACCGGTCAGGATGCCGCCAATACAGCCAAGGCTTTCGATGAGGCGCTGCCGCTGACCGGCATTATTTTGACTAAAACTGATGGTGATGCCCGCGGCGGGGCCGCGCTATCGATCCGCTATGTGACTGGCAAGCCGATCAAATTCATCGGGGTGGGAGAGAAAACCGATGCCCTGGAGCCATTCTATCCGGACCGCATTGCCTCACGCATTCTGGGCATGGGGGATGTGTTGAGTCTGGTGGAAGAGGTCGAGCGCAACGTCGATCGTCACCAGGCCGAGCGGATGGCTCAGAAGCTCAAGAAGGGCAAAAATTTCGATCTGGATGACCTGCGTGAGCAGATGTTGCAGATCAATCGTCTGGGTGGCTTGGCCGGGATAATGGAAAAACTGCCGGGCTTGGGGCGGGTTCAGGAGCAAGTCAAAGGACAGATTGACGATACGCTGGTGCGCCGGCAGGTGGCGATCATCAATTCTATGACCGTGCTCGAGCGGCGTCGGCCCGAGATCATCAACGGTTCACGCAAGCGTCGTATCGCCTCAGGTGCCGGGACTGAGGTCCAGGCGGTCAATCGGTTGCTCAAACAGCACAAACAGATGCAGAAGATGATGAAACAATTCCGCAAGGGCGGTATGAAGCAGCTGATGCGCCAGTTCGGCGGTGGTATGCCCCCAGGTGGTATTCCGCCGGGATTGGGTGGCGGTTGAACGCGCGTACCATACAAATGCTGCACACGCGGTTAGATTCCAGTAGAATGCGCCGCTTCAATTACACAACTCGGCAGTTTGCCGACTCAAGGGGTTGATCGCAGGCAAAATGGTTACCATTCGTCTGGCAAGAGGTGGCGCGAAGAAGCGGCCGTTCTATCATGTGGTTGTGGCGAACGTTCGCAGCCGGCGCGACGGGCGATTCATCGAGCGGCTAGGTTTTTATAATCCCATTGCCGCCGGTAATGAGGTCCCGCTGCAGCTCGATTTGGAGCGTACCGAGTATTGGTTGAAGCAAGGCGCGCGGCCATCGGAGAGTGCTGCGCATCTGATTGCCAAGGCGCGCAAGGGTGCCGCGGCGGAGGCCGCGCCGGCGTGAAGGCAGGGCGGTGATTCGAGAGCCTGATGTAGGGCGACGAATCATCATCGGGCAGATCGCAGGTGCCTATGGTGTGCAGGGATGGGTGAAGATTCGCTCCTATACCCGCCCACCACAAGGCGCGTTCGAGTATCGCCAATGGCTGTTGGGGCGGTCGGGCCAGTGGCAGCCAGTGGGGCTTGCTGATTGGCGGCGGCACGGCAAGGGTTGGTTGGCAAAGCTTGAGGGCGTTGTTGAGCGTGATCAAGCGCGCGCTTGGACTGGTTGCGATATTGCAATACCGCGGGCTTCATTACCGCCGTTACCGGCGGGGGAATATTATTGGGCGGATCTAATAGGGCTTCGCGTCCAAACGCTTGAGGATGTAGATCTCGGCCGGGTCGATCGCCTGCTTGAGACAGGTAGCAATGACGTACTTGTGGTTGTCGGCGACCGTGAACGGCTGCTTCCCTTCTTGCCGGGGCGTGATGTTGTCACGGTGGATTTCGATGCGGCGCTGATCCGCGTCGATTGGGATCCGCAATTCTAGTGGCCGGCTCTGATCGCGCTGGCAGAGAGTTTTGTCACTGTCGAGTTGCCAGCTTTCCCAGGGCCGGAGAATGAATGCGGGCGGCGGTATCCGATTCGACGTGATAACTCTTTTCCCGGACTTTGTCCGGGCTGCGGTTAGTCACGGTATTGCGGCTCGCGCTCACGCGCGCGGGCTGCTGCAGTTGGTGGTTTGGAATCCGCGTGATTACGCGTGTGATCGTCACCGCAGCGTCGATGATCGTCCCTATGGCGGTGGTCCAGGGATGGTCATGAAGGTGGAACCCTTGCGTGTTGCCATTCAGGCTGCCCGGGCTGCAGTGGCCGACCGAACCAGCGTCATCTGTCTAAGTCCGCAGGGTCGACTCTTGGATCAGGCGTGTGTGCAGGAACTATCACAGCGCTCCCGCCTGATCCTGTTATGCGGGCGCTATGAAGGCATTGACGAGCGGCTCATCGAGGCCGAAGTCGATGAGGAGTGTTCGATCGGTGATTACGTGCTCAGCGGTGGCGAGTTGCCGGCTATGGTCATTATTGATGCCGTGGCCCGGTTAGTGCCGGGAGTGCTGGGGCATCCGGGTTCGGCTGGGCAGGACTCGTTTGGTGCGGGCTTGTTGGATTGTCCGCACTATACACGACCGGTTGAGATCGATGGTTGCCGAGCGCCCGAAGTGTTGCTGAGCGGAGATCACCAAGCTGTGGCGCGGTGGCGGTACAAGCAGGCGTTGGGTCGGACTTGGTTGCGCCGTCCTGAGTTGCTGGGGCGCTATGTGCTCGATGAACACGCCAGATCGTTGCTGCAGGAGTTCATCGATGAATACCAGGGGATTCGGGGACGCTAGGGGAGACGAGATCATGAGCAATATTATACAAGAGCTCGAAAAGGAGCAGATGGCGGGGGTCGAGCGCGCTGCTTTCGCCTCCGGCGACACCGTTTGTGTCAATGTTTGGGTGAAAGAAGGCAACCGCCAGCGTATCCAGGCCTTCGAAGGTGTGGTCATCGCCAAGCGCAACCGTGGTCTCAACTCCTCTTTCATCGTGCGCAAGCTCTCCCATGGCGAGGGTGTTGAACGGACCTTTCAACTCTACAGCCCGTTGATCGAGAGTATCCATGTCAGGCGCCGTGGCGCGGTGCGCCGGGCTAAGCTTTATTATCTGCGTGACCGCCAGGGCAAGGCCGCCCGCATCCGTGAGAAAATCCGCCCGAAATCCGGTGGCCATGCCAAATCGCATGGCTGAACGGCCAACGCTTCGCTGAGGCTAGACGCGGGCATGCCCGTAGCTCGGTCCGCCCCTGTTGGGGCATACAGCTGGACTCGTTACCGGACCGGGATGCTCCAAGTGGACCGCCTTAACGGTGGCGGGCGAGCAGTCTTGTTTGTGCATGGGGCCGGCGCGGGGCCTTGGTGTTGGCGGGGCTTCATGGAGCGATTCGCGGCAGCAGGCTATGATTGCCACGCGCTGGCGCTTCGCGGACACCCTCCGAGCGATCCGGTGCCGGCGCTGGGGCGGGTGCGGCTGCTTGATTATGTCAGCGATGTCTATCATGTGCTCGAACCGCTGCCGGACGCTGTGTTGGTCGGCCATTCCATGGGGGGCGCTCTAGCGCAGGCTGTAGCGGCTACGTGCGAGGTGGCAGCGCTGATTCTGGCAGCACCCGCTCCGGTGGCCGGTGTACGTTTTTATTCGCCGCCATGGCATGTTTGGTTTCCGGTGCAGGCGGTCCGCATCCTGCCTGCGCTGCTAGGCTGCGGGGTAGTGCGCCCGCATTTGTCCTCCATGCGCCGAATGACTCTCAACCGGCTACCTCGCGAACAGCATCAACAGGTATTCTCTCGTTTCGTTCCGGAGTCTAGCACGGCCCTGTTGGGGCTACTGCGGGGCCGCCTCAACCGTGAGCTCGGCAGCTTGCGAGGGCGCGCGTTCAAGCGTTTGGTGATTGCGGGTACGGCTGATCGGCTTTGTGTTTTTTCGATGCAACGTGAGATCGCTCGTTATCAGGGTGCCGAATTGCTCGTGCTGATTGATCGTGCCCACATGTTCATGATGGAGCCGGGCTGGGAACGCTGCGCCGATTGGCTGCTGAACTGGCTGAAACGGGCCCTCGCCACAGTTTGATTGCAAATGCGGGATCGAAAATCGATACTGCTTTCTATCTGTCTTTTGTTCAGTTTTTGCCTTGCAGAGCCGCTAATGCTTCGATGAACGGGTAGCCGTGTTCATCGGCGATGGCCCGATGGGTCACTTGTCCCTGGTGAATATTGAGCCCTTGGCGCAGATGTGGGTCATCGAGCATGGCTTGCCGATAGCCCTTGTCGGCGATTGCAAGCGCGTAGGGCAAAATGGCGTTATTGAGCGCAAATGTAGAAGTCCTTGGGACGGCGCCGGGCATATTGGTTACACAGTAATGCACTACCCCGTCCACGATATAAGTGGGGTCGGCGTGGGTCGTTGGCCGTGACGTCTCGAAGCAACCGCCTTGATCGATCGCTACGTCCACCAGGACGGTGCCGGGCTTGAGCCGGCGCACTGTTTCGGCGGTAACCAACTTTGGTGTCTCGGCCCCTGCGACCAGAACGGCACCAATGATCAACTCGGCTTGCAGAACGTATTGCTCTAAAGCTGTCCGTGTTGAGTACACGGTGGTCAAGGCCGGACCGAAATGAGAGGCGAGTCGCCGTAGCACTTCGAGGTCGCGGTCGAGGACCACGGCCTCGGCGCCCATTCCGAGTGCTATGGCGATCGCGTTTTGGCCTACTACACCGCCCCCAATTACCACGACTCGGGCCGGCGGCACGCCAGGAACCCCGCCTAGGAGCATGCCGCTGCCGCCATGGCCCCGTTCCAGGCAATAGGCGCCCGCTTGAATGGACATCCGCCCGGCCACCTGCGACATGGGAGTGAGCAGTGGCAGTTGATCGTTCGGGCCGGTAACCGTCTCGTAAGCGATGCAGACCGCATTGCTACGCAGCAGGTCATGGGTCTGCGCCACATCGGGAGCGAGGTGCAGATAGGCAAAGAGAATCTGCCCTTCCCGCAGCCATCGGCGTTCCTCGGGCTGTGGCTCCTTGACCTTGATGATCAAATCGGCCGCACTATAGAGTTCTGCGGCGCTAGCGGCGATTTGCGCGCCACAGGTTTTGTAAGCGTTGTCGGAGCAGCCGATGCCTTCGCCGGCGCCAGTCTCCACGATTACTTCGTGTTTATGGGCGATAAATTCGCGGACGCTGTCCGGCGTAAGGCCGACTCGGTACTCGTGATTTTTGATCTCCTTGGGGACACCTACCAGCATGATGTGTGAATCTCCTCTGTAGCGCCAGTCGGCGTCGTGGTGGTTTTGCTGAGCGCGTCGCAACGGCCACCTGTATGCAGCCGTGCGGAGTCATCAGCGCAGCGCGGTGGACGGGATGAGGCGGCGTGCGATTTGAGTTTTTAATGGGGATTATCGGCGTCTTTCATACCCATCAGATAGAGGATGCCATCCAGGCCGATGGTCGAAATAGCCTGGCGAGCGCTCTTTTGTACCATTGGTTTGGCATGGAAGGCGATTCCCAGCCCGGCGAGCTTTAACATAGGCAGGTCGTTGGCGCCATCGCCCACGGCAATCACCTGTTCGAGTTCGATGCCCTCACGCCGGGCAATTGTGCATAGCAGCTGCGCTTTCTTCTCGCCGTCGATAATCTCGCCAATGACCCGACCTGTCAGGCAACCCTCCCGAATCTCCGGCTCGTTGGCATAGATGTAGTCGAGGGGTAGGTGGCGCTGTAGATAATGGCCGAAATAGGCAAAGCCGCCGGAGATCACGGCCGTTTTGTAGCCAAGCTTACGCAACGTCTGCAGCAGCCGCTGTGCGCCTTCGGTAAGCGTGAGTTGCTCGGCGACCCGTGCCAACACGGTTTCGGGTAACCCTTCGAGTAGCGCTACGCGCTGGCGTAGACTTTCCTTGAAGTCTTGTTCGCCCCGCATGCTTGCCTCGGTTATTCGGCTGACCTCTGCGCCAACCCCGGCTTCGCGCGCCAACTCATCGATGACCTCTTGTTGGATCAGCGTCGAGTCCATATCAAAGACCACTAGGCGGCGGTTGCGCCGATAGAAATCATCCGCCTGGAAGCTGATGTCCACGCCGAGCGTTTCGGAGAGGGTCACGAATGCGGCTTTCATCGCGTCCGGATCTAGCGGTTGACCCCGCAAGGTGAGTTCGATGCAGGCACGTCCTGCAACCTCCTGCACCGCATGCAGCGAGTCGGGGCCGGAGAGCCGTACGATATCCTCAATGTGCAGCGTATTTTCGGTGATCACCTGCGCTATGCGTGCGATCTGCTCGGCGGTTACGCTGCGGCCAAGCAGGGTGACGATGTGGCGTGGCTGCACCATCTGGCTGTCGGGCCAAGATCCATTCTGTATTTGGCTAATAGGAGTAAAATGTACCTGTAAGCCCTGCCCGTGGATTTCGAAGAGTAGATCCTTAAGCGCGGGCGCCGCCCCACCTGGGCTCGATAATCGGACCAATACGACAAAAACCATCGTATCGTGAATCATGGCTTGCCCGATGTCGAGCAGCGGTATGTCGTGTGCGGCCAAGATATTCAGCAAAGACGAGGTGAGTCCGCTTTTGCTTTGGCCGGTGACACTGATTAGCATGACCTCGCTCATGGCAGCGATCCTCGCGTGGATGTAGCCGGTAGGAACTAACTGTGCGGACCAGTGGCTATTGTATGCCATACCTGAATCCGCCGGTGCCGGTCGCGACGTATGGCGAGGATGCCGCGTTGGTGCGTGCGCAAGTATACTGCCGGCATCGGTAAGCCCGTCTGGACCATGGCTTCGAAGATGGGGCCGAGCTAAGGTGGCTGCATTATTGTGGCAATTCGGCGGCATTGAACCTTGAGGCGCGCCGAGTCCGATCTTGTCGGGCTACGATGATTCCTTCTATTATCCTTATTGTTGCGGTGCAACCTCAGCCAGGTGGGCAATGATGGCAGATGTGACCACGATGAGACACAAAGCGGCCAAGCACCCGCGTGCGGGGGAGCGCATGAGCGGCGCGGACACGGTTATACAGGTACTTGCGGACGAGGGTGTCGATACCGTATTCGGCTACAGCGGTGGCGCTATCCTACCCACTTATGATGCGATTTTCCGCTATAACGAACAGCATCGCGGCTCCAATGGCCAGGAGGCGATGCGTCTGGTGGTGCCTGCTAACGAGCAGGGGGCCGGCTTTATGGCGGCGGGCTACGCGCGGAGTTCCGGTAAGGTGGGCGTCTGTCTGGTGACATCCGGCCCAGGGGCGACCAACACCGTTACGCCTGTGCGCGACTGCATGGCCGACTCCGTTCCAGTGGTTCTGATCACAGGTCAGGTGGCCCGCGCGGCAATGGGTACCGATGCGTTCCAGGAAGCCCCCATCGTCAACATCATGGGAGCTTGTGCCAAACATGTATTTTTGGTCACACAGCCGGAGCGGCTCGAAGAAACCTTGCGCACGGCTTTCGAGGTGGCCCGCTCCGGACGTCCAGGGCCGGTGGTCGTCGATTTGCCCAAGGACATGCAGAATTGGGTGGGTGAGTTCAAGGGGGGTGGGGTGCTCGGTGTGCGTGGTTATCGCCAACGCATGGAATCGTTGGCCGCGGCCAAGCTCTCCGAGCGCAAGTGTCGCCAGTTCTTCGACATGCTCAAGCAGTCCAGTCGACCGTTGCTTTATGTAGGCGGGGGGGTGATCAGCGGTAATGCCTCCAAGGATCTGACCGAGTTCGCGCACACTTTCAGTATTCCCGTCGTGACCACGGTGATGGGCCTTGGCGCCATCGATACCCAAGATGACTTGTGTTTGCACATGCTTGGCATGCACGGCACGGCTTATGCCAACTACGCGGTCGAGGACTGCGATTTCATCATTGCTGTGGGGGCGCGCTTCGATGACCGGGTAGCTGCGAAGGCAGATCTCTTTGCCCCGTTGGCCGAACATGTCGCGCATATTGATATCGATGCCGCAGAAATCGGGAAGGTCAAAAGGGTTGACTGGGCGCATGTGGGTGAAGCGGGGCGTTCGCTACGCCAACTCCTCGAGTATGGCCGATCGATGGATTTCGCGAAGGATTTCATGCCCTGGATCAAACATGTGCAGGCGATGCGCAAAAAATATGCTATGGGCTACGATCGGGACAATCCAAAAATTCAGCCGCAGCTTGTGATGGAGCTACTGAATCGGCTCAGCGGCGGCAAGGCCATTGTCAGCACTGGCGTAGGTCAGCATCAAATGTGGGCCGCCCAATACCTGGATTTCCGAGAGGCGCGGCTATGGCTGACCTCGGGCAGTATGGGGACAATGGGTTTCGGGTTGCCCGCGGCCATCGGTGCGCAGTTCGCTCATCCAGACCGGTTGGTCATCGATGTGGATGGCGATGGCAGTATTCGGATGAACCTCGGCGAGATGGAAACGGTAACCACCTATGGTCTTCCGGTAAAGGTTTTGTTGCTCAACAACTGTGGGGATGGAATGGTGCGACAATGGCAGCGCCTTTACTTCGAGGATCGTTTCTCGGCTAGCGATAAGTCATTACATAGAAAAGATTTTATTAAGGCTGCGGAGTCCGATGGTTTCGCCTTTGCGCGCCGGGTGAGCCAGCGTGAGGAGCTCGAGCCGGCGCTTGCGGCCTTTGTCGAGTTTCCCGAAGCGGCTTTTCTCGAGGTTATGATCGATCAGGAGGCGGGCGTTTACCCAATGGTCGGCCCGGGTCTGGGCTATCAGCAGATGGTCACTGGGAGCCATATTCCGGCACGAGAAATGGCGGTCCGACCGGGTACGGTGAAAATCGATCCTACCGAGATGTTCTGAAACTCTTGCTACGTGGTAACCATGTGTTGCTGGACGAGCGGGGACTGGGTATCGTCCGGCGGTCACGGCGGCTGACTAGTAAAGGGTTGCTCTCGGACGGATTATTGGGAGCCGGTTGGTCATAAACAGCCTTTGTTCGGATCTCGGTTCCGGCGGCCTGATAGCGCATAGATCAGCTGACGATGAGTCGAGGGAATGACGAAACGACTGGAATGTTTTAAAGCCTACGATATCCGCGGCCGGATCCCCGAGCAGCTGAATGCGGACATCGCCTATCGGGTCGGGCGGGCCTACGCGGATTGGCTGCAGCCACAGGACGTGGTGGTGGGTTATGACGTGCGTTTGACGAGTCCGCAGATGAGCCAAGCATTGGGGGCTGGCCTGTTGGATGGTGGGGCGAACGTACATGATATTGGCTTGTGTGGGACCGAGGAGGTGTATTTCGCCACCGCCCACTTCGGGATGGATGGCGGCATCATGGTTACCGCAAGCCATAACCCAGTTGATTTCAATGGTATGAAGCTGCTACGCGAACAATCACGCCCTATCAGTGGGGATACCGGATTGTTCGATATTCACGATCGGGCGGTGGCCGAGTCTTGGCGTGAGGTGAGCCGGCGGGGTACGAGACGGTCGTTGCAACATCGCCTCGCCTACCTCGAGCATCTACTTGCCTTCGTGGACCGCGCCGCCTTGAAGCCTCTGCGTATCGTGGTCAATGCCGGCAATGGTGGTGCCGGGCCGGTTTTGGATGCTCTTGCCGAACGGTTGCCATTCGAGTTCGTGCGATTGCACCATGAGCCGGATGGGCGTTTCCCGAATGGTGTGCCGAATCCGTTGCTATCGGAGAATCGCCGGGAGACCGAGCAGCGGGTGCTCGAAACCGGGGCTGATCTGGGCATAGCATGGGATGGAGATTTTGATCGTTGTTTCCTGTTCGATGAGCACGGCTGTTTTATCGAGGGCTACTATATCGTGGGCCTTTTGGCAGAGGCTTTTCTGCGCCGCCACCCAGGGGAGAAGGTTATCCACGATCCGCGACTGATTTGGAACACCATCGACATTGCCAGTGAACTTGGTGGTATTCCAGTGCAGAGCAAAACCGGGCACGCTTTCATCAAAGAGCGCATGCGCCTCGAAAATGCCATCTATGGTGGTGAAATGAGTGCCCACCATTATTTTCGAGATTTTTTCTATTGCGACAGTGGAATGCTCCCGTGGTTGCTGGTGGCGGAGTGGATTTCGCTTAGCGGCAAGCCGCTTTCCGAACTCGTGAGCGAGCGCCTCGACCGCTTTCCGGTGAGCGGTGAGATCAATCGACGGCTCAAGGATCCCGGTCGCGCATTGGCGGGTTTGGAAGCGCATTATCGCAGTACTGCCGAAGGCATTGATCATACCGATGGACTGAGCATGACATTCGGGCGTTGGCGGTTCAATGTGCGCTCTTCAAATACCGAGCCGGTGGTTCGTCTTAACGTCGAGGCGCGTGGGGATCGCGCACTCATGGAGCACAAAACGGCCGAAATTCTGTATTGGCTGGAAACGCAAATTGGTCTCGAGGCGAATTAGCCGCTACGCTGCGATCACTCAGCCACGCCATCCAACCGTGAAGCGCTTTGTCCAGCGTATAGCGTAGAAGCAAGGATCATAGCGAATCGGACGGAGCAGACGGGCATGCCAATAGCCGATTGAGCTTCGATGTTCCGTTGCGGGCGATTTGTTCGCACTGCAAGCGGCTATGTGGTCCGGAAACAACGGCAGCGATGCCACACCGTGGACCCTTTGGGGGCGTGATGCGGCTCAGCAGCAAAGGAGGCTTAATGCGCATTACTATTTTTGGAACTGGCTATGTCGGCTTGGTCACTGGCACCTGCCTGGCTGAGGTCGGCAATCACGTAGTCTGTGTGGATGTAGATGAGGCCAAAATCGCTTGTCTGCAACGCGGCGAAGTGCCGTTCTTCGAGCCGGGGCTGGCTGCGCTGATTCGGCGCAACGGCGCCGAGGGTCGGTTGCGTTTTACCACCGAAGCGGCCGAGGGGGTGGCGCATGGGAGGCTGCAGTTCATCGCCGTGGGCACGCCCCCGGCGGAGGACGGCTCGGCGGATCTGAGCCACGTGTTGGCGGTGGCGCAGAGCATTGCCGAGCATATGGCCGACCCTAAGGTCATTGTGAACAAATCGACCGTGCCCGTCGGTTCGGCAGATCGCGTGCGCGCATGCATAAGCGTGGCGCTCCAGCGTCGCGGTGCGGACATCGATTTCGATGTGGTCTCCAACCCGGAATTCCTCAAGGAAGGGGCTGCGGTTGATGACTTCATGAAACCCGACCGAGTGATCGTCGGTACCGGGTGTCAGGCGAGTGCTGAGCTGCTACGCCAGCTCTATGCACCGTTTAACCGCAACCATGATCGCCTGATCATGATGGACGTGCGTTCCGCCGAGCTCACCAAGTACGCTGCCAACGCGATGTTGGCGGCAAAAATCAGCTTCATGAACGAGCTTGCCAACATCGCCGACCGGGTCGGTGCGGATATCGAGAGGGTCCGTATCGGCATCGGTGCCGATCCCCGCATCGGCTACGATTTCATTTACCCGGGTGCCGGCTACGGTGGTTCCTGCTTTCCCAAGGACGTAAAGGCGTTGGTCCAAACAGCCTACGATATGGATTACACGCCGCAACTGTTGCAGGCGGTGGAAGATGTCAACGAGCGTCAGCAGGGCTATCTTTATAGCCGTATCCGGAGGCATTTTGCCGGCGAGCTGAAAGGACTCACTTTCGCCTTGTGGGGGCTGGCATTCAAGCCCAACACCGAGGATATGCGCGAGGCCCCTAGCCGCCGGCTTATCGAATCCCTTTGGGCGGTGGGTGCGCGCGTGCGCGCTTTCGACCCCAAGGCGGTGAGTGAGGCTCGTCGGATCTATGGGGAACGCTCGGATCTGGTGCTTTGCTCTACATTGGAGGAGGCGTTGGATGGAGCGGATGCCTTGGTCATCGTCACCGAATGGAATATCTTCCGCAGCCCTGATTTCGAGAGTATGCGTACCCGGCTGAAACAGCCAGTGATCTTCGACGGTCGCAACCTCTATGAGCCGCAGGCGGTGGCCGCGTTGGGGTTCACCTACTATGCGGTGGGGCGGCCGCTCGGTTTTTCGGCGAGCGCTTAACTTAATAGCTCGGATCTCGGGGCTGGCCTGTGGTGTGGCAGGCGGCGATGGGAGTGAATGGTACATATGGAATTGGTAACCGACTCGCAGGCCGCATGCGTGATCCCGGTGATTCTCTCCGGCGGGGTCGGCTCGCGGCTGTGGCCGCTCTCCCGCGAGCTCTATCCCAAGCAATTCATCGATCTGACCGCCTGCGGTCGTACATTGTTACAGGCGACCGTGGAACGATTGGCGGGCGGCGAATTTACGGCGCCGATTATCGTATGCAATCACGAGCATCGTTTTTTGGTCGCCGAGCAGTTGCGCGCCAATGCGTTGGGTGTCTCGGATATTCTACTCGAGCCCGTCGGCCGCAACACGGCGCCAGCGGTGGCGGTGGCGGCGTTGCGTGCCATTCAACGCAACCCGCAGGCGGTGCTCGTGGTGTTGCCGGCGGATCACGTCATCCGCGATACGCAGGCCTTTCGCAAGGCTGTGGCGCTTGGTGTGATCTCGGCCGCGGACAATTGCCTCGTCACTTTCGGCATTAGGCCTACGGCCGCCGAGACGGGATTCGGCTATATACAGGCCGGGGAGCCGCTTTCAGAAAACAATGAAGCGAGGCGCGTGCGCCGTTTTGTCGAGAAACCTGACCAGGGTACGGCGCAATCCTACCTCGCCGCAGGCAGTCATTTCTGGAACAGTGGCATGTTCGTTTTTCGTGCCGCGCAGTATCTGGAGGAGCTGGCGCGGTTTGCTCCGGATATCCTCGAAGCGTGTGAAGCGGCACTGGATAGCGCTCACGAGGATCTGGATTTCCTGCGCCTTGGAGCAGAGGCGTTCGAGCGCTGCCGAGCGGATTCTATCGATTATGCCGTAATGGAGCATACGGCCGATGCGGTGGTTATTCCGTTCTCTGGGGGGTGGAGTGATCTCGGCTCTTGGGGCGCGTTGTTGGCCGAAACCGAATGCGATCAGTCGGGTAATGCGGCGATCGGCGATGTGATGCTGCACGATAGCCAGAACTGTTATGTCCGTGCGGATGGTCGCTTGGTGGCGCTGGTCGGTGTGCACGATCATATCGTGGTGGAGACTTCGGATGCGGTATTGGTGGCGGCCCGCGGGGCAGTCCAGTCAGTGAAGGGTTTGGTGGAGGCCCTGCGCCGCCAGCACCGCCCGGAGCTCGCTAGCCATCGGCGCGTGCATCGTCCTTGGGGCTCTTACGAGGGCATTGCCAGCGCGGAGCGTTTTCAGGTCAAACGGATCATCGTAAACCCTGGTAAGAGCCTCTCCCTGCAGATGCACCATCATCGTGCCGAACATTGGGTGATCGTTCGCGGCACCGGGCGGGTGATCCGCGGTGAGGACAGCTATCTCATTAGTGAAGATCAATCGACTTATATCCCGCTCGGCACCGTCCATCGTCTGGAAAATTCCGGCGTGATTCCTTTGGAGCTGGTGGAAGTTCAAACTGGCAGCTATCTTGGTGAAGACGACATCGTGCGCTACGAGGACAAGTACGGTCGTTGTTGAAACCGCCCTGCTTCTACCCGAAGCGGTGATAATCGGGATTGCCGCAGCCCAAGCGGCGGCGTTATCCTCAAGCAGCGGCAATGCAATATGAGGGTCAGTTCGATTCAATGAGTCGTAAGCTTTACGTCCATACGCACGGTTGTCAGATGAACGAGTACGATTCCACCAAGATGGTGGATGTGCTCGGCGCTGAGCGCGGGTTTGAGCGCGTGTATTCGCCGCTGGATGCCGATCTCGTTTTACTTAATACGTGTTCGATCCGTGAAAAAGCCCAAGAAAAAGTCTTTTCCGAGCTGGGGCGTTGGCGACCATTGAAGGAGCGAAACCCGGAGTTGGTGATCGGAGTCGGCGGTTGCGTCGCTAGCCAGGAGGGGTCGGCCATAATCGATCGCGCGCCGTTCGTCGATCTTGTCTTTGGTCCGCAAACGCTGCATAGATTGCCCGACATGTACGATCAGGTGCTCAGCACGCGGGCGCCCGTGATCGATATCAGTTTCCCGGAGATCGAAAAATTCGATCGTTTGCCCGAGCCGAGGGCGGTTGGGCCGACGGCGTATGTCTCTGTTATGGAGGGCTGTAGTAAGTACTGCACCTTCTGTGTCGTCCCCTACACGCGCGGCGAAGAGGTCAGCCGGCCCTTCGAGGATGTGTTGGCCGAGGTCGCGCAGCTGGCCGAGCAAGGTGTGCGCGAAGTGACGCTTCTTGGCCAGAACGTCAACGGCTACGTGGGTACGATGAGTGACGGCACGGTGGCCGACCTCGCGTTGCTGATCCACTTCATTGCGGCGGTGGACGGTATCGATCGCATTCGTTTCACTACCTCACATCCACTGAATTTTAATGCGACGCTCATCGAGGCCTATGCCGAGGTGCCACAACTGGTCAGCCATCTGCATCTGCCGGTGCAGAGCGGGTCCGACAAGGTTCTGCGGCTCATGAAGCGAAATCATACCCGGGACTATTACCTCGGTATCATCGAGCGGCTCAAAGCGGCGCGCCCAGATCTCGCCATCTCTTCGGATTTCATCATCGGTTTTCCTGGCGAGCTCGATCGGGATTTCGAGGATACTCTGGCACTGGTCGAGCAGGTTGGTTTTGATCAATCGTTTAGCTTTATCTATAGCCGGCGGCCTGGTACGCCAGCGGCGCAGCTGCCTGATGCCACTTCGTTGGAGGTGAAAAAACAGCGGCTTTACCAACTCCAGGAGATCTTGAATCGCAACGCGCAACACATCAGTCAGTCGATGGTCGGCACCACTCAGACGATTTTGGTGGATGGCATCTCCAAAAAGGCCGCCAGCGAGGTGACGGGACGTACCGAGAACAACCGGGTTGTCAATTTTCCCGGTGAGCACAGTTTGATCGGACGGTTCGTGCGGGTCGAGATCACCCATGCGTTAACGCACTCACTGCGCGGTAGACTGATTAGCGTGGATGAGCGACTCGAACCCGATAGCGGGTCGGTCGCCAACGCTTAAGCGTTTTATCTGAGCAGGTCACTGCAGTCTTGTCCCAAACACCGGAAGCCATCGTTTTCACCCTCGAACCGCTGGATAACGATCGATTGGCGAATCTCTGTGGTCAATTTGACGAGCACCTGCGTCAAGTGGAGCGGCGTCTCGGCGTTGAGATCAAAAACCGCGGGCATCGTTTTCGGATCATCGGTGAAGATCAATCAGCTCTGGCCGCCAGTCACGTGCTCCAGGAGTTGTATCGCCTATCGAGTAATGAAACCATCAGCGCGGAGAATGTGCATTTGTACTTGCAAAGCTCGGATGTTGAAGCTCGAGCGCTTCGGTCAAGACTTCCGCAGGAGAGTGCTGAGGAGATCGTCATCACAACCCGCAAGGGGCAGGTCCGAGGTCGCGGCCCCAACCAGCGCGCCTACTTGCGTAATATCATGACTCACGATCTGAGCTTCGGTATCGGCCCAGCCGGGACCGGTAAAACCTATTTGGCGGTAGCCTGCGCCGTGGATGCCCTGGAGCATAACCTTGCTACCCGTTTGGTTCTGGTCCGGCCGGCCGTGGAGGCCGGCGAGCGTTTGGGTTTTCTTCCCGGGGATCTGGCCCAAAAAGTCGATCCGTATCTGCGGCCGCTCTATGATGCCTTGTTCGAAATGTTAGGGCTTGAGCGTGTGAGCAAGCTGATCGAGCGCAATGTCATCGAGGTGGCACCGCTTGCTTACATGCGCGGTCGGACCTTGAACAATGCCTTTATCATTCTCGATGAGGCACAGAATACCACCGTCGAGCAGATGAAAATGTTTCTTACTCGGATTGGTTTTGGGTCGACTGCGGTGGTTACCGGCGATATTACCCAGGTGGATCTGCCGTCGGGCAAGCTATCCGGACTACGGGATGCCATCGAGGTACTATGGAAAGTGGACGGTGTGAGCTTTGCTTTTTTCAATTCCGCAGATGTCGTCCGCCACAGGCTTGTGCAGCGCATTGTTCAAGCATACGACAATAGGGATCGACGAGATGCGGACAATGAGAAAAGCCTCGAGACCGACCGCAAGAGTTGATACCAGTGGGGGAGTTTTTTCGCCGCCTGAACTCGGCTGCTGCGGACAGGCGTGAACTTGAGTCCTCGCGGCTACGTTAGGCTTGATTAGGATGCTTGAAATCGATCTTCAGGTGGCCTCTTGCAACCCCGATGTGCCGGAGCTCGAACAGTTCGAGTACTGGATCGCCGCCGTGCTTGCGGGAGTTCGCGATGCAGCAGAAATCGCCATTCGGGTAGTGGATGAGGAGGAGGGTAGGGAGCTCAACGCAATCTATCGGGGGCACGATTATGCCACCAATATCTTGGCGTTTCAGGCGGAGCTGCCCGAGGGGGTGGAGGCCACTCTCCTCGGGGATCTGGTTATTTGTGCCCCCTTAGTTGTTCGGGAAGCCGCCGAGCAAGATAAACGTCTGGCGGCGCATTGGGCTCATTTGGTGGTCCACGGTGTGTTGCATTTGCTCGGCTATGATCATGAAGAAGAGGCTGCGGCGGCGATGATGGAATCACAGGAGCGGCTGGTGCTTGCCAAGCTAGGCTATCCGGATCCTTATCCGGACGGTATGGCGCTGGGCTGATCCGTTAATCCTTTGACCTACTGATCGCTTACGGGTGGTGCAGTGTCAATCAATTAACGAATCAGCAGTAATCGCCGAGCGAGCCGATTTCCGTGGCAACCGACCGTAATACCCATGAACGAGGATCAATCTGACAGTAGCAGCCACACCGACAGCAATCATAAGTCATGGCTGGAGCGCTTAGGACAGGCTTTGGCCGGTGCGCCGAAGGATCGGGAGGAGCTCACGGAATTGCTCCGGCTCTCTCGTGAGCGCGGCATTCTGGATCAGAACCGGCTGTCCATGATCGAAGGAGTGCTCCGCGTCTCCGAGTTGCAAGCGCGGGATATCATGGTCGCACGCTCGCAGGTTGCTGTGCTGCAGCGCTCGTGTCGAATTTGGGATTTACTTCCTACTATAACCGAAAGCGGGCACTCCCGCTTTCCGGTAACCGGAGAGAGCCGTGACGATGTCATCGGGATTCTGATCGCCAAGGATCTATTGCCGTATCTGGCTCGGGAAGGCGAGCTTGAGTTCAACATCCGAGAGTTACTGCGGCCGGCTTTGTTCATTCCGGAGAGCAAGCGTCTCGATGCGCTACTTAAACTTTTCCAGGAGAGCCGTAATCATATGGCGATCGTAGTCGACGAGTACGGGGGGCTTGCGGGCATCGTTACCATTGAGGATGTGATCGAGCAGATCGTTGGTGATATCGACGATGAACACGATCTCAACGACGAGAGCTATATTCTCAATCACCAAGAAGATGGTCGCACCGTCGTCAAGGCGTTGGCACCCATTGCGGAGTTCAACGACCATTTCAATACGGATTTCAGTGATGAGGAGTTCGACACGATCGGTGGTTTGGTGGCCAACCGGTTTGGCCATGTGCCACGCCGTGGGGAGTCGACCGATATCGGGCGGTTGCACTTCGAGGTGGTCAGTGCCGATAGTCGGCGTATTCAGTTGCTTGCGGTTCGGCCGCTCGAGGCCACGGGGAACACCCGGCCAGCTCATTGAGATACAAAGAAAGCGCGTATAGCGAGTTCGGATCGGGGCAAAAGGTCATACAAATGGTCATGGCCAACACCGACGCGGTGGAGCGGATGTTTGTCCAAGCGGGTATGGCCGACTAGCATGCGACCCTAAAATTCAGCGCTTTCCCCATTTTCCGCGCGGCCGTGAGGTCAGCGCTTCCATGAGTGCTTACGCCAACGCGTGACTGAAAAAAGGCCGCAATAGATGAGCGCAGCAGAGGATGGAATGGGCGGTGCTCCCCGTAGCCAGACGAGTCGCGCCAGGGGCGGCGGTGGGGATTCAGTGGGTACGCTCGGCTCGTCGGCGCAGACGGCTGTAGCGATCCAACCTGACGAGCGCGAACGATGGCCGATCCGCTGTTTCCTGTGGCTAATGGCCGACTCGGTGCCACGGGTTTTGGGCTCGCGATGGGGCCTTTGGATTGGTTTTTTGGCCGGTGCCACCATGCCGTTGGGCTTTGCCCCGTTCAATCAGTGGTTGGTACCGGTGATTGCTTTGGCTGTTCTCTTTGCCATTGTGACTGTGGCGCCAACTCGTCGTGCACTTGGTGCGAGCTATTTGTTCGGGATTGCCTACGTCGGTCTTGGCTGTTATTGGATCTACATCAGTGTCAGCCGCTACGGGGGTGGGGTGCTCGCAGGCGTGTTGGTTACGGTGTTGCTCACGTTGATTGCAGCGCTCTACCCTCTGATGGCCTGCACATTGGGAAAATATATCGGGCGCGGCAATCGGTGCCGCACGGTGGCATTGACGTTGCCTTTGGCGTGGGTGTTGATCGAGTGGATTCGAAGCTGGCTTTTTAGTGGAACGACCTGGTTGACCGTTGGCTACACTCAGATCGATAGCCCGCTCTCTGGTATCGCCCCTGTGTTCGGTACCTATGGTATCAGTTTGGCCGTGGCGCTCATTGCCGGTAGTTTGGCCGGTGTGGTATTACGGCCGGCGCGAGGTCCGCTGATCGCTTTGGGGGTCGCCCTCGGTGTTAGTCTACTCGGTGGGTGGGGGTTAGATCGGTCCTGGACATCGCCTCAAGGCGAGCCGATTCGCGTTGCGTTGGTGCAGGGCGATTTTGCCCAGGATCAGAAATGGCTGCCGCAACACCGGCTTCCAACGCTGGTTCGCTATCGGCGATTGACCGAGCGCCACTTTGGGGCGGATTTGGTAATCTGGCCTGAAACCGCTGTGCCAGTATATTATCACAAGGTCAGTGCCGCTTACCTGGATCCGCTGGCACGGGAGGCGGCGCGCCATGGCACCACCATTCTAACTGGAGTGCCAGTTGTGGATACGGCCCGTAAAGCTGTCTTCAACGCCGTGGCGCGACTTGGTGAATTCCCCACTTTTTATTATAAGCGCCATCTCGTACCGTTTGGCGAATATGTGCCTTTCCGTTCCGTGCTGGGTAATGCACTTGATATTCTAGGTGCCCCCATGGGGGATTTTGCCGCCGGCGAGTCTTCGACTCTGCTGCTGGCGGCTGGCCAGCGGCTCGGGGTGTCGATCTGCTATGAGAGCACTTTCGGCAAGGCAATCGCAGCTGCACTGCCGGCGGCCGATCTGCTGGTCAACGTCAGCGATGATGCTTGGTTTGGTGACTCCTTGGCGCCTTATCAACACATGGAGATGGCGCGCATGCGTGCCCGAGAGACGCAACGTTATCTGCTGCGTGCGACCAATACCGGCCTTACCGCCATCATCGACGCGCAAGGTCGGGTGCGCGAGCTTGGGCCCCTGTTCCAGCCAGGCGTAGTGACGGGGCAAGCGCAGCCCCGGGTGGGGGCTACCCCCTATGTGATCTGGACCGATTATCCAGCGGTTGCCGGCGTACTGTTCGGGCTGATTGGGAGCGTTTTGTGGCCGCGCCGGCGAGTGGACGATTTCAGCCGGTGAAAGCGGGAATGCCCGTCTGGGCGCGGCCGAGTATCAAGGCATGGATGTCGTGCGTGCCCTCGTAAGTATTCACTGCCTCTAGGTTCAGCATGTGGCGGATGATGTGATATTCATCGCCAATGCCGTTGGCGCCGTGGATATCGCGTGCCGCGCGGGCGATCTCAAGTGCCTTGCCGCAGTTGTTGCGTTTGAGCAGTGAAACCATTTCCGGCGCCCAACGCTCCGTGTCGACCAGCCGGCCCAAGCGCAACGCCGCCTGCAGCCCAAGCGTGATCTCCGTCTGCATGTCGGCGAGTTTTTTTTGTATGAGCTGATTGGCCGCCAGCGGCCGCCCGAACTGTGTGCGCTCCAGGGCATAGCGGCGCGTGGTCTGCCAGCAAAATTCCGCCGCGCCCATGCTGCCCCAGATGATGCCGTAGCGGGCTTTGTTGAGACAGGCGAACGGCCCCTTGAGTCCGTCCACCATGAGCGCGTTCGCCTCGGGAACGAAGACCTCATCCATATGAATCTGGCCGGTTACGGAGGCCCGTAGCGCGAATTTGCCCTCGATCTTCGGAGTCTCGAGCCCCGCCATGCCACGTTCTAGGATGAAACCGCGGATTTCGCCATCGAGTTTGGCCCAGATTACCAGGACATCAGCGATGGGAGAGTGGGTGATCCAGCTCTTGGTTCCGGACACGCGGTAGCCCCCCTGAACCTTTTCGGCGTGGCTCATCATGCCGCTCGGATCCGAGCCATGGTCGGGTTCGGTGAGGCCGAAACAACCGATCCATTCGCCGCTTGCGAGCTGGGGAAGGTATTTGGATCGTTGTTGCGGGCTGCCGAAGGTTGCGATGGGGAACATGACCAGAGAGGACTGCACGCTCAAGGCGGAGCGATAGCTGGAATCGATTCGTTCCAACTCGCGTGCGATAAGCCCATAACAGACATGGTTCACCCCGGCGCCGCCGTATTGCTCCGGTAGTGTTGGGCCGAGGAGTCCGAGTGTGCCCATCTCACGCATGATCTCGCGGTCGAAACGCTCGTGCCTATTGGCTTCTAGAATGCGGGGCATGAGACGCTGCTGCGCATAATCACGAGCCGCGTCTCGGACCATGCATTCATCCTCAGTCAGTTGGTCGTCCAGGCGTAATGGATCAGCCCATTCGAAGGGTGCGGTCATAATTCAGTTCCCTCCTGAGCAAGTTGCGGCCGCGGTTCACGCAAAGTTGGTGGCCGGGGGCGGAAACGCACTGGTTCAGGCTATTCGTAGCGATAGTGCCAGCACCGATGCATGATGTCTTTGGCCGATGGTTTTTTCCAGCCTTAGCCCGTGAGTGTGCGCTGCATTATCTGCTAGGCGTCAAGGGGTCCCGAAGAGTCGAGTCTTAACGACAAAATACATCGCTAGTTGAGATCAAGACCATTGTTGCCGTGATTGAGCAGGCCGCATGATCCGGCATCCGGTGGGAACGTATGTCGGCAAAGATAGGGTACCCAAAAAGTCCACTATCTATTATAATTCGAACCGTCATGATCCGAATTAACCGTGAAACCGATTACGGGATCGGCATTCTTACGCTTATGGCGCGGCGCCGACGGGAGCGTTTTAACGCGGCTGAATTGGCCCAGTGGCGGCAGCTGCCGCAGCCGATCGTTAGCAAAATACTCAAGCACTTGGCGCGCAATGGGATCCTTATTTCCTATCGCGGGGTTCAGGGTGGCTATGCTTTGGCGCGTTCGCCCGAGGAGATCTCCTTGGCGGATATTATCGTCGCCCTGGAGGGCCCGATCTCGCTGACCGAGTGTGTCATTGGCGGGGCGGATGCCTGTCAGTATGGTGCCAACTGTGCCGTAAGTGCTCGCTGGCGCCACATTAATCAAAAGATTCGCATGGCGCTGGAAGCCATCAGCTTGGCAGAGATGGACGTCTCGGAGCCAGCAGAAACACCGACCGGCGGTCAGGCGATCACGGTACATCACTCTTGCGTGTAGCGGAGTCCATTATGTCGGCAACCACCAAGACATTGGAAGAACTGACTAACCGAAAGTACGAGGCGGGTTTCATCACCGATATCGAGCAGGACACTGTACCGCCCGGTCTCGACGAAGACATCATCCGCTTTATTTCCAGGAAGAAGGCCGAACCGGAATGGATGCTCGAATGGCGGCTCAAGGCGTATCGGAACTGGCTGCAAATGCCCGTGCCGAAATGGGCTAACGTGCACTATCCGCCGATCGATTTTCAGGCGATTTCGTATTATTCCGCGCCGAAGCGCAAGGAGGACATGCCGCAGAGTTTGGATGAAATCGATCCTAAGTTGAAAGAGACTTATGACCGGCTTGGCATACCGTTGCACGAGCAGGAGATGTTGGCCGGAGTGGCCGTCGATGCCGTATTCGACTCAGTATCGGTGGCGACCAGTTACAAGGCCAAGCTCAAGGAGGAGGGCATCGTCTTCTGTTCGATGTCGGAGGCGATACGGGAGCATCCCGACCTGGTACGGAAGTACTTGGGAAGTGTGGTGCCCTATACCGACAATTATTATGCTGGATTGAACTCGGCGGTGTTTACGGACGGCTCATTTGTCTTCATTCCGAAAGGTGTGCGTTGTCCGATGGAGTTGTCGACCTACTTCCGGATCAATGCGGCGAACACGGGGCAGTTCGAGCGCACCCTGATCATCGCCGAGGAAGGTTCGCATGTGAGTTATCTAGAGGGCTGCACGGCCCCCGTGCGCGACGAGAATCAGCTGCATGCCGCGGTGGTGGAGCTGATCGCCTTGGACGATGCGCAAATCAAATATTCGACGGTGCAGAATTGGTATCCGGGTGACGAGGAAGGTCGCGGTGGCGTTTACAACTTCGTCACTAAGCGCGGCTTGTGCGCTGGTAACAACTCCAAGATCTCTTGGACCCAAGTCGAGACCGGTTCGGCAATCACCTGGAAGTATCCAAGCTGCGTGCTCCGAGGAGACAACTCGGTGGGCGAGTTCTACTCCGTGGCAGTGACTCGCGGTCGGCAGCAGGCGGATACGGGTACCAAGATGATTCATATGGGTAAGAACACCCGCAGCACCATCGTTAGCAAAGGGATCTCGGCCGGTCATGGCCAGCAGAGCTATCGCGGCCTGGTGCGGATCACGCCGAAGGCGGAGAACGCACGTAACTATTCACAGTGTGACTCTATGTTGATGAGCGCTACCTGTGGAGCGCATACGTTTCCCTATATTGATGTCCAGAATCCGACCGCACAGCTTGAGCATGAGGCGACAACCTCGAAGATCGGTGAGGAGCAGATCTTATACTGCAATCAGCGTGGGATCGCCACGGAAGATGCGGTATCACTCATCGTTAACGGTTTCTGCAAGGAAGTCTTCCGCACGCTGCCGATGGAGTTCGCGGTTGAGGCACAGAAACTGATGGAGATCACCCTGGAGGGCAGCGTTGGTTGATGTGGTGCTGATGCGGTTTTGTGGCGCACAAAAGGCAAGCGGCGAATCGTATTTGCTGATTGCCGGCTGCTGCAGTTCCAAACCGCACCAACTCCCGCATGAGCGAGCAGCAAGCCCGAAGCGCATAGGTATGAATCTGTGTGTAGGGGTATCGATTGCAGTCGGAACCGGATAAAGAGACGACGTCGACGGAGGGCCGTTCATGGCACTGCTTGAGATCCGGAATCTACATGCCCGAATTCAAGGTGTGGAGATTCTAAAAGGTATTGACCTCGCGATTGAGCGCGGGGAGACGCACGCAATCATGGGGCCGAATGGCTCAGGCAAAAGCACGTTAGCCAAAGTTTTGGCCGGCGATCCGAGCTATGAAGTGACCGGTGGCGAAGTGTATTTTCAAGACCGCAATCTACTGGAGTTGGCGCCTGAAGACCGTGCCCGGGAGGGTGTTTTTTTGGGTTTCCAGTACCCGGTCGAGATTCCGGGAGTATCCAATACCTACTTTCTCAAGGCGGCGTTGAATGCGATTCGCAAGTATCGGGGCGAGAAGGAGCTGGATGCCATGGAGTTTCTTCAGCTCATCAAGGAGCGAGCGAAGTCGGTGAAGCTGGATGAGGCGCTGTTGCGTCGGCCTGTCAATGATGGTTTCTCGGGCGGTGAGAAAAAGCGCAACGAGATTTTCCAGCTCGCTATGTTGGAGCCGTATCTGGCGATTCTTGACGAGACCGATTCCGGGTTGGACATCGATGCCTTGCGCACCGTGGCGGAGGGTGTGAATTCCTTGCGTAGCGAAGAGCGCGGTTTTCTGGTTATCACACATTACCAACGCCTGCTTAGTTACATTATCCCGGATAAGGTGCACGTGCTGCTCCATGGGCGAATCGTCAAATCCGGCGGCAAAGAGCTCGCCGAGGAGTTGGAGGGGAGCGGGTACGCGCTGTTTGATGAGGCCGCCGCTTAATTGCGGTGCCGGAGCCGGAGGTCCGGATGGAAGCGATTGCTGAGCAGAAAAGTATTTACTTGCAAGCCTATGAGGCACATTCGGCTCAAGTAGAGGAATCGGAGTGGTTGAGGCGGCTCCACCGAAATGGGATCGAGCGTTTCGAGGCCCAGGGGTTTCCAGGTCGAACGGTGGAGGCTTGGCGAAAAACGGACCTTGGTCTGGTGTTGCGTGAGCATTTCCCGCCTAGCAGTGGGCCGGGGTCGGTGGCCTCGAACCTGGTCGAAAAGGTGGGCGCGCTCGGCCAAGCGCATCGATTCGTGTTCGTCGATGGGTGGTTTGACGCGGATTTGTCCGATCCGGGTGATTTGCCGAATGGCTTAACAGTGGTACCGCTGTCGGTTTGCGAGGAGCGTATCCCAGCAATTATGCGGGAAACGCTCGGCGCTTACGCCGATACCGCAACGCATCCGTTCGCCGCGCTCAATACAGCGTTTTTTCGCGATGCCGTCATGGTGCGTGTGGCCCGCGGGGTAGCGTTAGCGCAGCCTATCGTAGTGGTCCACGTGTTGACTTCCGAGGCCGATCGCCACGCGGTTTATCCGCGGACCCTAATCGTGGCGGAGGAAGCGTCTCAGTTCAGCTTGGTAGAGCATTTCGTCGGCGCGGAGGAGGTTTTTACGCTGAACTGCCCGGTTGCGGAGATTGTGGTTCAGCAAGGTGCCAACATCGACTACTACAAAGTGCAGGAAGAGGGCGGCGGTAGCGCTCATCTCGGGGTGGTTCACGCTGAGGTGGCTCGGGATGCGACCGCCCATATCCACTCGTTCGCCTGTGGTGGAAAGCTCGCGCGTACCGATATTTACGCCAATCTGATCGGCCCAGGTGCCGATGCCACGCTCAATGGCCTATATCTGACCAGCGGCCGGCAGTATTGCGACCACCACACTTGGGTTAATCACAAAGCGGAACACGGCACTACCCGACAACTGTTCAAAGGGGTCTTGCAAGGGCGTTCGGAAGCCGTCTTCGATGGGTTGGTGAAAGTATTCGAGCAGGCGCAAAAAATTGATGCGCAGCAGCAGAATCGCAACTTGTTGTTGGGGAAGCTGGCGCTTGCGCACTCGAACCCACGGCTCGAGATCCATGCCGACGACGTTAAATGCTCGCATGGCTCTACCGTGGGCCAACTCGATGATGAGGCGCTATTTTATCTCAATACTCGCGGCATCAGTCTTGATGAGGCACAGTGCATGCTGACATTGGCGTTCGCTAACGAGTTGCTCAAGCCGATTCGTCTGGATGCCCTTTGTCAATACGAACGTCGGCTGCTGTTGCAACGGCTACCAGGTGCCGAAATGGCGGGGGAGATGTCATGAGCACGGTGGTTACCCCGATGCAGGCCCGCGACGCGGTTACTCCCCTCGCGGTGGATCAATTACGGGCGGATTTTCCAATTCTTGCCCGACCGATGAACGGCAAGCGCTTGGTGTTTCTGGATAATGCGGCCAGTGCGCAGAAACCTGAAGCCGTGATTCGGGCAATTGATGAGTGTTATGGGGAGTATTACGCGAATATTCACCGTGGTGTTTACCAACTCTCACAGCGGTCCACGCAGGCTTACGAGGCAGTGCGCGGCAAAGTTCGGGCGCTGTTGAACGGCGCTGACGACCGTGAGGTGGTCTTCGTGCGCGGCGCCACAGAGGCCATTAATCTGGTGGCGCATAGCTATGTTCGGCCTCGATTGGGCCCCGGTGATGAAATTCTGATCACCGGGATGGAGCACCACTCCAATATTGTCCCCTGGCAGTTGTTGTGTGAGGAGACGGGTGCCACGCTCGTAGTCTCGCCGATAACGGATAGGGGTGAGGTGGATTTGGAGGATTTTCGCAGCCGGCTTACGGTGCGAACGAAATTCGTCAGCATAGTGCACGTTTCCAATGCCTTGGGTACCGTCAATCCAGTTCAGGAGATGATTGCCGCAGCCCATGGGTTTGGCGTGGCGGTGCTGGTTGACGGCGCTCAGTCGGTTCCTCATCTGTCGGTAGACGTGGCCGATCTAGGCTGTGATTTTTATTGTTTCTCAGGCCATAAGATCTATGGGCCCTCCGGGGTGGGAGCTTTATGGGGACGGTTGGATTTACTGCGCGAGATGCGTCCCTATCAGGGCGGGGGCGAAATGATCCGCTACGTTACCTTCGAGCGCAGCGAATTCGCTGAGCCGCCACAACGTTTTGAGGCCGGTACTCCGAATATTGCCGGTGTCGTCGGTCTGGGCGCGGCTATCGATTATGTTTGCGCCATTGGCACGGAGCGGATCGCGGCGCATGAGCATGCCCTGCTCGAGTATGCCACTGCGCGCCTTAGTGAAGTAGAGGGCGTGCGCATCATCGGAACTGCCGCGGTCAAGGCGGGTGTCATATCCTTTTTGATGGGGCGTGTCCATCCGCATGATATCGGAACGGTGTTGGACTTGGAGGGGGTGGCGATCCGGGCGGGCCATCATTGCGCGCAACCTGTGATGCAGCGATACGGCGTACCGGCTACAGCTCGAGCCTCGTTCGGACTGTACAACACTTGTGATGACGTGGATGTGCTCGTGCGAGCACTGGACAAGGTTAGGGAGCTTTTTATCTGAATGTCTGATCTGCGCGATCTATATCAGGAGGTCATTCTCGACCACAACAAGCACCCGCGGAACTTCCGAAGCGTGGAGCCGCACTCGCATCAGGCAGATGGCTACAATCCACTGTGCGGCGACCGCGTGACGATCCAACTCAGCGTTGAAGGTGGAGTGATCGCTCATATCGGGTTCCAGGGTGACGGCTGTGCGATTTCGACGGCGTCAGCTTCTCTTATGACCGAGGCGCTTGAAGGTAGGACGGTCGAAGAGGCGCAAGCTCTATTCGATCAGTTTCATGATTTGGTGACTCGCGATGATGCCTACCCGGAAGCGGCCCTCGGTAAAATAGCGGTGTTGGCGGGCGTGCGCGATTATCCCATGCGGGTCAAATGCGCCACGCTCGCGTGGCATACGCTGCATGCAGCGTTGGCAGAGAAGGACGAGGTAAGCACCGAGTGAGGTAAAGCGAATGAGCGAGACCACTACCGCAAAAGTAGATAGTAAGAGGCTGCGTGAGGCGGTGGTGGAAGCGCTGCAGTGTGTCTATGATCCGGAAATACCGATCAACATTTACGCGCTCGGGTTGATCTATGAATTGGATGTTGATGACGCGGGTTTCGTGGATGTTGTAATGACACTGACAAGTCCTTCCTGTCCTGTTGCAGGTCAGATGCCGGGCATGGTCAAGTCGGCCGTCGAGCAGGTTGCCGGTGTGCAGGCGGCTGAGGTTGAGCTGACTTGGGATCCGCCATGGAGTTCCGACCGCGTATCCGAAGCAGGTAAGCTCCAGTTGGGACTCCTCTGAGGGAGTAAGCGTAGGCTCACCTATAAACATATCTTTGATGTGGGCGTCGCTGGTTGCTCCTTTGGTAGTAGGGTTTTGCGGTCTGAAAAGCGCCCAAAGCAAGGTGATTTCCCATTCCCTAACCCTCTCCGGTAGGCGGAAGAGGCTATTTTATCCG
Source organism: Gammaproteobacteria bacterium (assembly GCA_030433275.1). Taxonomy (GTDB): domain Bacteria; phylum Pseudomonadota; class Gammaproteobacteria; order Nitrococcales; family Nitrococcaceae; genus Nitrococcus. The sequence goes on along the minus strand of JAUILK010000002.1, from coordinate 109,351 downwards.
CTATCAGCGCGCTTCACCGAGCGCTCCGTCAGCCTTGCCCGGAAACGGCGATTCGCTGCTCAAAGGGTCTGCCGTGTCAAGATTGTTTACCATCGCTGGTTGCGGGGGTTTATCTGCCGGTGCTGTTGTGGTTACGATCATGCTTTCGTGCTCGTTGGGGAAATTGTGGGCAGGTCTCGGCGAGCGTTAGTTCTATGAGTCGTGGTTGCCCGAGTAGGTCAATCAATGGTTACCGAAGATTCGCCTGGGCATCGCCAATCTCCAGCGCTTCGTCCTGGGAATTTCCCATGGTGCTTCCGATTAATGTCTGCAAGAGTAGATCGATTATTCTATTTGTAAATCAAATCGATTTTCATTTTTATCAAAAAAACCAATTGTTTTATGTGATTAAAAGCACATGTTGCTAGATGCCAACTCGGGCAGCGCTAGGTTAATAGCCGGTTAAAATAAAAATAATGCGTGACGTACTTAATTTTTAATTCAAAATAGGCCTATGGATTTATGCTGAGAGTCGTTTGTTGATCTCATTGGATGAGTTCTACTAGCGGCATGGTTTGGAGGAAAGGTAGCAACCTGGACGGCGGGCGCAAGGAGGGGCACAGGTGCAGGGTGCAAACAATATAGAGATGGTTTCTATTCGTCAGACTGTCACTGAGCTTGAGCGCACATGGCATGCAATCAGATACGATTCTGAGTATGGCAGTCTGATACGAATGGCGCAGCTGGTCGAGCTTTTCACTAAGCGTCTCCAAGTGGCGGGACTTGAACATGCCGCCAAACTTGCCCGGAATTTGGGCCATAGGTTGGCCCCTGCGGTAGCGGGACAGGAGCACCTGGATCCAGAGTTTCTCACGCATATTGCTAAGGATCTGGAGGCTCTGCGCAACAGCATCGAAGAACCCGCTGATGGGGTCATTCTCTTGAGCGATCAAGACGCGCGCTACCAGATACTGGTGTTAGAGCAAAGCTACGATATCGTCAATCAGCTCAGTCGCGAGATGGGTCTGTTCGGTTACCGGCTTCGCTCTGTCGTCGATAGTGATGGCTTGATTGCCGCTTTACTCGACTATCCAGCCAACGCAATCATCATGGATCTGGACGCACCGGGCAGTGCCGAAGCGCTCACACGGTTACTTGTTCAAGTGCGGGACTCGGCCGGACGCCTGCTGCCGGTGCTTGGCGTCAGCCATAGTAACGACTTTCAGACTCGGCTAAATGCGGTACGCGCCGGCGTGGTGTCTTATCTCATTCCCCCTATTGATCCCCATGACTTAGTAATGGAGCTCGATTTGCTGACTCATCGGCGTGAGCCGGATCGCCTGCACGTACTCCTGGTTGAGCCGAGTGCAGCGCGGGCAAGCAATTATCGTGGGATACTTGAAGACGGGGGGTTGGAAGTGACCGCGGTGAGCCAGCCGGAGAAGGCGCTGGCGGCTTTGCAGGATTTTTCCCCGGATGTCATCCTCATGGCTATGTATATGGATGAGTGTACCGGTGCCGAGTTGGCTCGGGTCATTCGCCAATTCCCGGTCCATACCAGTATCCCGATCGTGTTTCTCGGGCCGCGAACGGCGATGGATCAGCAGCTCGACGCCATCGGCGTGGGGGGCGATGATTTCCTTTCAGGACCGACCCATGCCAGTTATCTTGTTCGCTTTGTGAGCATTCGTGCCGAGCGTGGACGTAAGTTGCGTTCGTTGATGCTCACCGACAATCTGACTGGATTACTCAATCATACCTGCACGAAAGAACAGCTCAACAAGGAGCTTGCCCGTGCTGTCCGCCGCCAGACACCGCTGGCCTTTGCTATGGTGGATCTTGATAATTTCAAATCTGTTAACGATACCTATGGCCATCCAGCCGGGGATCGGGTGATCAAGACGTTGGCGCGCTTGTTCAAGCAGCGGTTGCGGCGCTCCGATTACGTAGGACGTTATGGCGGAGAGGAGTTCGCAGTAATTATGCCCGAGTCGACTGCGGAGGATGGCAAACGCACGCTGGATGAAATTCGGATTGCCTTCGCCCGGATCAGCCAGGTTGCTTTGAACGGTACCTTCCAAGCGCGTTTTAGTGCGGGGGTGGCCGCGTTTCCTGAGATCGACGACTCGACCGATCTCATGTATTGGGCCGACCAGGCGCTCTACAGCGCCAAGCAGACCGGCCGCAATCGGGTCGTTATGTACGAAAGGAGCGCATCGAAAACGAAATCATGAATCGATGATCGGTATCGTTTCTCCTTGAGTGACGGTTCTGCAATATCAGAGTATCTCACCGTCGCGTGTGGTAGAGAGTTCACCCTTGGACTCTGGAACCAAACTCCGTTGCAAATCCCTTTGCAAACGATCCCCGTATCCGGGATGGAGCCGGCGTCGGAGCCCGTTTCCGGCCCAGTCAAGGCAAAGCAGGGAATCTCTTTTCCCCCTTCGCAAGCTGGATTTGCTCGAATCCATACTATAGCGTATGGAAGAAAGGAATCCATTGATTCTGGACAAACCGCTGGAACTGGGTCTGGGGCAGAGTTCTGGTAATATGGCCGAACTTTCTGTAGCAGACGACGTCACGAAGATTATGCTTGAAGGATTAGTCGGTTGGCGTCGGCCCCTGAATCTGGTTGGCGCTGCAGTTTGTGCGGCTTTGTTGGTCTTTGCCTATTATCTGCAGTTCGTACGCGGCATGGAACCGTGTCCGCTGTGTGTATTCCAGCGTATTGGATTCTTTGTACTGGGCGGTGCATTCCTTATTGCGGGGGTGCGCGCGCCGCTTCGGGGTGGCGCCCGTGTTTATGCCTTGGTGCTGCTCGCCATCGCGACTGTAGGAAGTGGGCTGGCCGGGCGCCATATATGGATTCAATCGTTGCCCCCGGATCAGATTCCAGCGTGTGGACCGGGTCTGGACTACCTATTCGAGACGTTCTCAGTCGGAGAGGCTGTGCGTATGGTGCTGCAGGGCTCGGGTGAATGCGCGCAAGTGGATCGCCTGTTGGGGATTTCCCTTCCGGCTTGGAGCCTGACGGGTTTCGTCGCCCTCGGTGTGGCCGGTGCGCTGGTGAATTGGGGGCGTCCGCGATTGCATCCGTTCGGCTTTTCCCGTTGACGCGGGCGTTGCATCAGAGCTTTCCAAGCCATGGCGAAGCGTCGGCGCAAGCAGCCTAATCGCAAACAAAATCGGCCTCGGAGTGGTCGATCGTTGCGGCGTTTGTTGCTGTTTCTCTTGTTGCTTTTGATAGCCGGCGGCGCCGCCTACACATTTTGGTTAAATCGTCGTATCGTCAACGAGTTTGAAGGCAAGCGCTGGGCTATCCCGGCCCGAGTTTTCGCCCGTCCGCTCGAACTGTTCCCAGGCGAGCGGCTGAGCCCAGAGAACTTTTTGGTCGAGTTGCGGGCTGCCGGCTACCGCGAATCGACGAATGTGGAGCAGCCTGGTTCGTATGCTCATCAGGGCGGTTCCTTCCGAGTCCACACCCGGGCTTTTCGATTCTGGGACGGAGGAGAGCCTGCGCGAGTTTTGCATGTGCGCTTCGGCGGGGATGGCCGCGTAGCGGTGGTGCGCAATGCCCGAGATGGCACATCTTTGCCTCTGGTCCGGTTGGATCCGGCCCATATAGCGAACATCTATCCTGCCCGGCGCGAGGATCGCATTCTGATTCGCTTGGATCAGGTGCCGCAACCGCTGGTGGAGGCGCTGATCGCCGTCGAGGATCATCGGTTTTTACAGCATCACGGCATCTCTCTGCCCGGTATTGCCCGTGCACTCATAGCTGATATCCGGGCCGGGCGCTGGGTACAGGGTGGCAGCACGTTGACCCAGCAATTGGTGAAGAATTATTTTCTCAGCAATGAGCGCACGCTCTGGCGCAAGCTCAATGAAGCGGTCATGGCGGTTCTGTTGGAGCTGCGCTACAGTAAGCGCGCCATTCTGGAGGCCTACCTCAACGAAGTTTATCTCGCCCAGGACGGAAATCGGGCGGTGCATGGTTTTGGTCTTGCCAGCCGATACTATTTCGACCAGCCACTCGATCAGCTTGCTCTCGAGCAGCAGGCACTGTTAGTAGGGTTAGTCAAAGGGCCTTCATATTATAACCCGCGTCGGTATCCGGAGCGCGCTCGGGCGCGGCGTAACCGGGTTCTTGACGCCATGCGTGAGCAGGGCTTTGCATCGAGTGCTGAAGCTCAACGGGCGAAGCGTCAACCGCTTGGAGTGGTGTCTCGGCCACCGAGCAGCAACACGGCATTCCCAGCCTTCATGGATTTGGTCAAACGCCACTTGCGCCGCGACTATCGCTACGAGGATTTGACCTCCGAGGGGTTGCTCATCTTTACTACGCTGGCGCCTGCGGTGCAGCACGCCGCGGAGCAGGCGTTGGCCAAGCGGGTTCGGCGTTGGTTGTCAGGCACCGAGGGGGCTGTGATCGTGGCCACCGTGGAGGATGGCGAAGTAGAGGCCGTCGTGGGGGGGCACGACGCGCGCTATGCTGGATTCAATCGGGCTTTGGATGCCCGGCGCCAGGTCGGTTCGCTGATCAAACCGGCCGTCTATCTCACAGCCCTGGAGCGGCCCCAACGCTTTGGTCTCGGCAGCTTGCTATCGGATACGCCTATTACTCTCCAAAATGCCAATGGTCAAATTTGGACGCCGCGCAATTACGATCGCAAGCACCATGGCAGGGTGCCGCTGTGGTCGGCGCTGGCGCATTCCTATAACGTTCCAACTGTGAGACTGGGATTGGAGGTCGGGCTGCGGGCGGTAGCTGACACCATCCAACGGCTGGGGGGGCAGGTGCCGGCTACGGTGTATCCATCCCTGTTATTGGGTGCCGTTCAGTTCACCCCGCTCGAGGTGACCAGGATGTATGAGACGATTGCTTCGGGTGGATTTCGCACCCCGCTGCGAGCGGTGCGAGCTGTTATGACGCCGGATTACGAAGTTTTGAGTCACTATCCACTCAAGGTCGCGCGGGCGTTCGATCCAGGCCCGATTTATCTGCTGCGATATGGTTTGCAGGAAGTAGTGCGGCAAGGAACCGCGCGCGGACTGTCTCGATGGTTGCCGCCGAAGCTTTACGTAGCTGGCAAGACTGGCACCACCGACGATACCCGCGATAGTTGGTTCGCCGGTTTTACTGGACAGCGGCTCGGCGTAGTCTGGGTGGGGCGGGACGACAACGGTCGGATCGGATTAACTGGTGCGAGCGGCGCGATGCAGATCTGGGGTGATATGATGGCGCAATTGCCGCTGCAGGCATTCGAGCCTAATCCGCCGCAGCGGGTGCGAAGGCGTTGGATTGATGCGCAAACGGGGGCGCTCGCCACTGCGCATTGTGAGCATGTCGTAGAGTTGCCGTATATCCAGGATAGCGCACCGGATGGTACCTCGGAGTGCGCCCGTTCGGCGAGTGAGGTCGATCGAGCGATGAACTGGGTAAGGAGATTATTCAACTGATGGGCACAGGAGTTGCCCCGCGTTGGCCACTGGCCGGTTTGGTGCTCGGCTTGTTCACCGGCTGCGCTATGCCCCCCTCGGGAGGCCCTGTGTCCCTGCCAATACCTGCTGAGACCGGTGAGCAACCGCGCCCGTCTGCTTCAGGTGAGCGTAAAGTCGTTATGCCCGCAGCGGTGCACGATCTGGTAGCTCGGGCTGAGGATAGCTCCGCGGCCGGTGAGCATGATCGTGCGGTTGCTTATCTGGAGCGTGCCCTGCGCATCGTGCCGCGCAACGCCATAATCTGGCAGAATTTAGCGGTGGTTCGGTATCGGCAAGGGCAATACGCTCAGGCCGAGAGTTTGGCGCTAAAATCAATTGCGCTGGCGGGTAACGATGCCGAACTCAAGCGCCAGAATTGGGTGTTAATCGGCGCCGCTCGCCAACTGCAGGGTGACGAGGCCGGAGCGAGGCAGGCGCGCGCCTGGGCGGCCAAGCTTGCCAATTCCAGTGCAACACCATGATCTCGTCGAGGTATGTCGGCACGCGCTCGGTGGCAGCGGCTGCCTTGCTCGGGCGGTGCCGGGCTTTGAGCCGCGCGTTCAACAGCTCCAGATGGCACAGGCTGTGGCCGAAGCTCTGGCCGATCGCGCCACTTTAGTCGTCGAGGCGGGTACCGGTATCGGTAAAACCTTTGCCTATCTGATTCCTGCTTTATGCTCCGGGCGTAAGGTCGTGCTCTCCACCGGTACCAAGACCCTGCAGGATCAGCTTTTTTATAGAGATTTACCGTTAGTAGCCAAAGCGCTGGAGCGGCCGTTGCACGCCGCGCTGCTCAAGGGGCGCGCTAATTATCTATGTCGATACCGCTTGATGGCGGCTGCTGAGGAGGGGCGCTTTGATAATGCCAAGCAGGCGGCCGCTTTTAGCCAGATCTACGATTGGTCGCGAATCACCCGTAGCGGGGATCTAACCGAGGCGCCGCTGCCTTTGGCCGATCCTGGCCTGCTCGCGCGGGTTACCGTGACAGCGGATAGCTGTCTCGGGCAGCAATGCCCGGTCTATGCTACGTGTTTTCTTATGGAGGCGCGGCGCCGAGCCCAGGAAGCTGATGTGATTGTTGCTAATCACCATCTGCTGATGGCTGACTGGGCAGTGCGCTGTGGCGGATTTGGCGAAGTGCTGCCTGACGCGGATGCCTATGTTTTGGATGAAGCACATCAGCTTGCGGAGACGGCAGCGCGGTTTTTCGGACGCTCCGTGAGTAGCCGCCAGCTCAAGGAGCTTGCTCGGGATACCCGCTTGCAGCAGTTGCGCGAGGCGCCCGACTCGCCGGCGCTTACTGGAGCCGCCGAAGAACTGCAACAGGCCATGCGAATATTTCGTCTTGCGCTGGATCAAGATGCTCGCCGGGGTAGCTGGGCTGAGCTATCAAAACGGTCTGAGGTATTGCAAGCACTACAAGCTCCGCTTGCAGCGTTGCAGAGGCTGCATACGGTGCTCGGGCCGCTGATCCAGCGTGGCAAAGGGCTGGAGAGCTGCTGGCGGCGCGCAGTGGAGATCGCCGACACATTGCAGCGTTTTCTCGCCCCCGAGGAGGAAGCCGGTTATATTCCATGGTGGGAAACCGGTTCTACCTCCTTTATTCTGCATCTGACGCCACTCGATATCGCCGCCACCTTTCGTGATCGTATGGCGGAGCATCCGGCCGCCTGGATTTTCACCTCCGCGACTTTATCCGTGGGCGGGCGCTTCGATCACTATATAGCCCAACTCGGGCTCGAGCAGCCGCGTACCGTTCGGGTAGAGAGCCCGTTCGATTACGCGCGCCAGGCCTTGCTGTATGTGCCGACGGGTTTGCCACCGCCGAATGCACCCGATTACCAGGCACGCTATCTGGAAAAGGTGTTGCAGGTCCTGCACGCGAGCGGTGGGCGGGCCTTTCTCCTGTTTACCAGCCATCAAGCACTCGGTGGCGCCGTACGCTTTCTCGCTGAGCGTCTGCCGTATCCACTGCTGGTGCAAGGGCAGTTATCCCAGAATCAATTGTTGCAGCGATTTCGTGATCTCGGCGATGCTGTTTTGTTGGGGACTCAAAGCTTCTGGGAAGGGGTGGACGTGCGCGGTGAGGCCTTATCCTGCGTCATGATTGATCGCCTGCCTTTCGCTGTGCCCTCGGAGCCTGTTCAGCAGGCACGCGTTGCTGCCCTGCGGCGGCGCAATGCCAATCCTTTCATCGATCTCCAGCTGCCACAGGCGGTTATTGCGCTACGCCAAGGGGTCGGACGTTTGATCCGGGATAGCGCGGATCGCGGTGTGCTTGTCATTGGCGACAACCGCTTGGTAAGTCGCTCCTATGGGCGAGTGTTTCTGCGCAGTCTACCCCCGATTCCGCTGACACGCTGCATCAGCGATGTGCAAACGTTTTTCGGTGAGTATGGCTCCATCCTGGGTTGATGGCTCTCATAGAGCACATTGCGTTCAGGCGCTCGCGGTGGGTGGTGCACTGAGTGTGTTTTCGTAGAGGCCTATCGGAAACAGGACGCCAGCAAGAACTCGCATCCGTCGCGGTACGGCGCTGGGAAGGTATGCTGGCCCGGGTCCGCTGAGGCGCGGACCCGGGCCAAAAGATAATGGCCGCCAAGGCGGGGTGGCTGGCAGGCTGCTATTCTACGAGCGGGTAGGTGCCTTGTGCATCGTGAACTTCCCGTCCGGTGAGTGGCGGGTTGAACACACACATCATACGTAGTTGTGACTTGGCGCGTAGGTAATGTTTGTCGTGCTTGTCGAGGGCATAGAAAACACCGGGGTGAATCGGGTAGATCTTGCCATCGTCCACGGTCTCAAGTTCGCCTTCACCTTCGATGCAGTAAACCGCTTCTAAATGATTAGCGTACCAAATATAGGTCTCCGAGCCTGCGAACAGAATGGTGTCATGGAAGGAAAAACCCATTCCGTCCGACTTGAGCAAGAGGCGGCGGCTGTGGAAGGTGGGTGCGCGGACGTCGTTCTCGCTTCCTATCAATTCGTCTAGGGTACGGTAAATCATAGACAACTGCTGCTCTTGGTTTCCCTTACACAGAGGACTACTGGCCGGCCGCTTGGGGTGCTCCGATGTCGAGTTCCTGCATGGCCTCGACGATGGCGCGATCGATGATTTGTAGCCCCTTGTCCAAGTCCGTTTGTGCGATGGTGAGCGGAGGCATGAGCTTGAGCACGGCATCCGCCGGTCCGGCTGTCTCGATAATCAAGCCAAGTTTAAATGCTTTTTTCGAGACGGTGCTCGCCAAATCCCTATCCATGAACTCGATTGCCTGTAGCATGCCGCGCCCGCGGACCGTACCCAGCGTTTCTGGATACTTGCTTGCCATTTTCTTCAGGGCTTCCCGGATATATTTGCCTTTGGCCGTCACCTCTTGGCTGAAGGTTGAGTCACTCCAAAACAGATCGATGGCCCGTTTAGCGGTGACCATGGCGGGATTGTGACCACGGAACGTGCCGTTGTGCTCGCCGGGTTCCCAAATATCGTATTCTGGTTTTACCAGTGTAAGGGAGAATGGCAGCCCGTATCCGCTGAGTGATTTGGATATCGTGATCAAATCCGGATCGATCTCCGCCTCTTCGAAGCTGAAGAATTTCCCGGTACGCCCGCAACCAGCCTGGATGTCGTCGACGATCAAAAGCATGTCGTGCTTGCGGCAAAGCTGCTGCAGATTGCGAAGCCACGCAACGGAGGCGATATTGACACCACCTTCAGCCTGAACGGTCTCGGTGATGACTGCCGCCGGTTGATCGACCCCGCTGCCGCCGTCGTCCAGCACACGATCGAGATAATCGATGGTGTCGAACCCTTCACCCATGTAGCCGTCGAATGGCATCGGGTCGCTGTGGGTCAAGGATAAACCGGCGCCGGCGCGCTTAAACGCATTACCGGTAACCGACAGTGCGCCGAGGGTCATTCCGTGGAAGGCATTGGTAAAGGCGATGATCTTCTGTCGGCCCTTGCTCTTGCGGGCAATCTTCAATGCGCTTTCGACGGCGTTGGCGCCTGTGGGGCCAGGGAATTGGACACGGTGGTTCAAACCTCGAGGTTTGAGTATTTTCTCATGAAAGGTCATGAGAAACTCCGCTCGGGCACGGCTTGCCATATCAAGACTGTGGGTGATGTTATCACCGGCCAAATACTCGATTAGTACTTTTTTGAGCTCGGGGTGGTTATGCCCGTAGTTGAGCACACTAGCTCCGGCGAAAAAATCGAGGTAGGCATTGCCGTCGACGTCATAGAGGTAGGATCCCTGTGCCTTTTCGAACACCGTTGGGAAGTTGCGGACATAACTACGCACCTCGGACTCGTAGCGTTCGATCGCCTCCATTAATTCCATGAGTGCACCTCGGTTGGTTTGTTGCTAAACATAATTCGTGGCGGGCGGTTGCCATTTTGGTTCAAGCACGTGCCTGTGCTTTAAGGCAACGGTCCTATACGGTAGAGCTCTTCATCCTCGTGCTCGGAGTCGGGAAATTGATTGGCGCTGAAGCACGGGCTAATACGGCATTCGACTCCGAGCTGTCGGGCGATGGCAAGAAAAAGCGCTTGAGAGGCGGTGTTCGAGGGTGCCACGGTGGTCTCGAGTAGCGCGGCCCCTTGGGCGCCAGGACTATGCAAGAAGCTGGTCACGAGTCGCTTGCCCAAGCCGCGGCCCTGCATACTGGGTAAAATTCCGATCTGCCATAAAAACAGGATCTCGGGTCGCGCCGGGGCGCGGTAGCCGCTGACAAAGCCGACGACATTGCCGTCGAGTTCCGCGATGACGCAGGTCTCGGAAAAATCCTTGGTCAATAGCAGATAGAGATAGCTGGAATTGAGATCGAGGACGTTGGATTCTTTCACCACGCGCCATATGCCGCCGCCGTCATTGACATCAGGTTGGCGAATAATGGGAACCCCCGTATTCGGCTTGGTGTGGATCACTGCTGCCTCCATACTCTTAGCGGGGTATATGCTCCTTTCTATCTATTTCGCTCAAGCCGTTATTCGGTTTGTGATGACCCAATACGCGCAATGCTCAGCCCGTTTCTTGCCGAAGGATTGTGGCGCGTCTCCCCCGCGGTTGCGGTTATCTTCCTTCCGCCAAGGCCGAGCATTGGCAGGTCTGTGACAAGACGAGAGGGGTGTCGATATGCGATCAGGGTGGTGGGCCTGATATCTGAAGCAGTTGAAATCAAAAGGATTCCCATAACTAGCGTAATGCTTGATTAAATTAAATACGCCGGCTGCGGCAATGTCAAGAGGGGTACCTCCTAAAGGGAATGCAAATTTGCAATTAATCTATTGTTTTTAATATAAAATAAAAGAATGAAAGGTGAAATTGCATAGTGTATTATTGTGTACTGGTTCGAATGGCAATGGCCAATGGGTTGGATTACATTGCCGTCTTTCTGGAACGAGTGTGAGCGATCTCCGAATATTGGCTTTCGATACGACGACCGAGGCCTGTTCTGCGGCGCTTTCGACGGCGCAGGGCGTGTTCAGTCGCTCTGAGATCATGCCGCGTGGGCATACCCGGCGATTGCTTCCCTTGCTCGATGAACTCCTGGGGCAGGCGGCGTTGCAGCTGAGTGATCTGGATGCTATCGCCTATTGCCGTGGACCTGGTTCGTTTACTGGTATCCGCATCGCTGCCGGTGTTGCCCAAGGGCTTTCCTACGGGGCAAATCTGCCGCTGATTCCGGTCTCGACCTTGGCTTGCCTCGCACAAGGCGTTTACCGCGAGCAAGGCGGCGAGGTGGTGTTGACGGCGATCGATGCACGCATGGATGAAGTCTATTGGGGAGTCTATCAGCTCACTGCACCAGGCATCATGGTTGCCAGGACCGATGAGCTGGTTGTCTCGCCGGAGGCGGTGCCCGTGCCGTCGCCGCTGTTGCTTGGTTCATGGTATGGGGTCGGGTCGGGTTGGGATCTGTATAAGGAGCGCATTATGGCGCGCTGTGGTAAACCGACTGGCGGTCTCGACGGAGGACGTTTGCCGGATGCCCGAGATTGCTTGAGTATCGCACATACCAGATACCTCGAGGGTGCCCTCGTGAGTGCATGTGAGGCACTGCCTGTCTATTTGCGCAACCGAGTGACCTGATAGCCGCCGATACAACTTGCGGGTCCGTGTGCCTTCATACGTTACGAACGCCGAGAGTAGAAATAGGCGCGCCTGGATGGCGGGTTCAGTGTGCGCGAGCCGTATTGTTGGGGTATTATGCGCGCGCAGTTGGTGGCGCATCGCGTTCCGGTTGGACACGTGTGGTCTCAAGTAGCGCAGCAAAAAAGCCGTGTCGGCTGGCTGGATAACCCAGCTGCTGTGTTATTGGGCTATGGTCGACGTCTAGGTGTTAGGAAGGCGGAGCGATTATGGCGAATATTTTTGCGCAGATCATCAACGGTGAAGTGCCTGCCGATATCGTTTATCGAGACGATCAGGTGACGGCTTTTCGGGATATCAATCCAAAGGCACCGGTCCACATTCTCATCGTTCCGAACAAGGTGATTCCTACAGTCGATGACGTCGACGATGCGGACGAGCAGTTGGTGGGCCATATGATCCTTGTCGCTCGCGATCTCGCCAGGAAAGAAGGGATTGCCGCGGACGGCTATCGGTTATTGGTGAATTGCAACCGGCACGGCGGGCAGGAAGTTTATCATTTGCATCTGCATTTGATGGGCGGGCGGCCTATGGGCCCGATGGTTGTTGCTTGAGTGGGGATTCCGCACCCGGGAAAGGCAAACCGGCCTGCATGACAACGCAAGCTCTGCGGGGTGGGTTGAAGCTGGGACGATAATCCCCACTCGCGAGGGGCTTTACTGTATTCCGATGAGTGAGTCATTCCCAGGCTTGGCGGTTGCACGACATAGCTCGTATGCAGCCGTGTTTGCGCGGGTTCAAATGCGCTGTCTTGCCTTTATCTGCCTACTGTCGCTGGCGGCGTTTTTTACTACCGCTTCCGCGGCTTTGCCGCTGCGCGTCTTCGTCAGTGTCGCCCCGGAGAAGACGTTCGTAACGCGTGTCGGTGGTCGCCGGGTGAGGGTTGCCGTTATGGTTCAGCCCGGCAGTAGCCCCCACTCTTATGAGCCTACCCCGAGGCAGATAGCCGCCTTGGCCGACAGCGATCTTTATTTTCGCATCGGCGTGCCGTTTGAGCGGAGTTGGATGCAGCGTATCCGCAGCATGAACCCTCGGATGAAAGTGGTCGATCTCCGGGAAGAGCTTTCCCTACACAACGGCGCGGACCATCATCACCCTGGGGGGCAGCATGGGGCTTCCCATCAGGATTTTCACATCTGGACAAGCCCGCGGCGGGTGATCACGATGGCTGCCCGCATACGTGATGTGCTCACGGATTTGGATCCCGCCGGTGCCAGTGCCTATGAGGCGAATTATCAGGCCTTCGCCATCGATTTGCGCGCGCTCGATGCCGAGATCCGAGGCTTGTTAGCCGGATCGCGCAGCCGGCGTTTTCTCGTGTTTCACCCGGCTTGGGATTATTTTGCTGACGAGTACGGCTTGCAACAGATTGCTATTGAGATCGACGGTAAGACGCCTGGAGCAGCGGCTCTCGGCCAGCTGATCGAGCGGGCCAAGCGCGAGGAAATCCATACAATTTTCGTACAGCGCCAGCACAGTTCGGCCCCCGCATTGGCGGTGGCGCGGGCGCTTGATGCCCGGATCATTCGGGTGGATCCGCTTGCCGAGGACTATGCGGCCAGTCTAATCCGCCTTGCCCGATCATTGCGGGAGGCGCTGCGGTGATGGCGCGGCCGGTGATCGAGCTCACGGGGATTTACGCAGGATACGGTGGCCCGAGTGTGCTCCAAGATGTAACTTTGGACGTCGGAGCTGGTGAGTTCTTGGGGTTGGTTGGGCCCAACGGCGGTGGCAAGAGCACGCTGTTCAAGGTGATTTTGGGCCTGCTTAGACCGACTCGCGGGCAGGTTCGGGTGTTGGGAACCACCCCGTTGCGTGCTCGCCGGCAGGTGGGCTATGTGCCGCAGTATGCCGAGTTCGCCCGAGATTTCCCCATATCCGTAGGCGGGGTGGTATTGATGGGACGGTTGGGGCAGAGCCCGCCATTTTTTGGTTACCGCCGCTGCGATCGGGCGATCGCCATGCACAGCCTGCGCGAAGTGGGGCTGGTGGATCTCTGTGAGCGGCCGATCGGTGAGCTCTCCGGCGGTCAGTTCCAAAGGGTATTGATTGCCCGGGCGCTTGCTACTGAGCCCAAAATCCTGCTGCTCGATGAGCCCGCCGCCAATCTGGATCCCCGTGCGGAGCGGGATCTGTTCGGGCTGCTCAAGAAACTCAACTGCAGGATGACCATTCTTGTCGTTACCCACGACATTGCCTTCGTTTCTGAATACGTAACCCGGGTCGCTTGCCTCAATCGGGAACTCGTTTGTCATGCTACTGAGCCACTCACGGCCGAGACGATCGAGCGACTCTATGGTCACCCCATACGCTTCGTTCAGCACGAGGGGCACGGGTGATGTGATGGAATTTCTCCACGCCCTGATGAATTTCACCTTCCTACAGAATGCGCTGCTCGGTGGGTTTCTCGCCAGCCTTGGTTGCGGGGTGATCGGTCCGTACGTTGTGGTCAAGCGGATCAGCTATCTGGTCGGAGGCATCGCCCATGCCGTGCTAGGCGGAGTGGGCATGGCCTACTATTTCGGGTGGCCGCCATTCGGCGGCGCCTTGGTGGCTGCCGTGTTGGCGGCGTTGCTGATCGGATGGGTGAGTCTGCGCTGGCGGCTACAGGAGGACATGCTGATTGGCGCGTTTTGGGCTGGGGGCATGGCGGTCGGCATTCTCTTCATCTCGCGCGCGCCCGGCTACAACGTCGATCTGATGAGTTATCTGTTCGGTAATATCTTGTTGATCACGCGAGACGATCTGTTGCTGATGGCGGGATTGGATGCGGTTATTCTTGTTTTGGTTCTGGTATTCCATCGCCAATTCCAGGCGGTTTGTTTCGACGAGCAATTCGCGCGTCTACGCGGTGTCGGCGTGACCCAATTCTATCTTCTGCTGCTCTGCATGGTGGCGCTTACCCTCGTTTTGCTGATTCAGGTGGTTGGTTTAATTTTGGTGATCGCGCTCGTCTCGCTACCCGCGGCTGTCGCCGGGCAATGGGTACGCTCACTGGGTGCGATGATGTTGCTCGCGACGGTTCTGGGCGCTGTAGTCACGCTCTCGGGGCTAGGCTTGTCCTATGGGCCGGACCTGCCTTCCGGAGCGACCATTGTGCTTGTCAGCGCGCTAGCGTATTTCTTGTCCACCTTAGTGCTGGGTATTCGCAAGCGTCGGGTTCAGGGGTAGGCTGTGTCGGGCATCTCGAGCGACGCTCCTTGTCGGCATAGTCAGATGCGGCGGTTGTGGTGGCTCGCCAAGTTGGTTCTGCTGCTGCTCTTCACGAGCAGCGGACTGGCGGCGGGTGGGCGGCTTGAGCTCAAGGGCCAGTTCGTCCAGGGCGGGATGCTGATTGGCCGTACGATGCCAGGCACGCAGGTGCGTTTCGATGGACGCGATGTCAGGGTCGCGCGCGACGGTGAATTCGTCATCGGGTTCGGCCGTGATGAGCATGAGCACATACTGCTCGAGGTCCGTTATCCGGATGCCCGGGTGTCGAGGCGGCGGCTGACGGTGCGCCAGCGTCGCTACCGTGTTCAGCGGATCAGCGGTCTGCCCGCACAGCAGGTGACGCCGAGCGAAGCGGAGCTTGTCCGGATCCGCCGCGAGGCGGCGCAAATTCGCCGTGCGCGCTCTGCAGACAGCACCCGCACCGATTTCGACGGCACTTGGAGTTGGCCGGTAAATGGTACGATCACAGGGGTTTACGGCAGTCAACGGATTCTCAATGGCAAGCCGCGCAGTCCGCATACAGGTGTCGATATTGCCGCTCCGGCGGGTACGCCCGTTCGCGCTCCTGTCGATGGGGTAGTCCGCTTTGCGGAACAAGGGCTGTTCTTCTCAGGTAGAACCGTGATCCTGGATCATGGGCACGGTATCTCGACTACCTATGTTCATCTCAGGCGGATCTTGGTCCATACGGGTCAGACAGTCCAAAAAGGGCAAAGCCTCGGTGAGGTCGGGGCGAGCGGGCGCGCGACCGGCCCTCATCTGCATTGGGGGGTGAACTGGTTTGACCGCCGGCTCGATCCCAGTCTGCTTGCTCCGAATATGGTCAAGACGCGTTCTAAGCGTTGAGGCGGTAGAGTATTGTGGTGGGAGGAGATTGATGTGGTGCTTTCAACCCGCCGAGTAAAATTCCCGTTGAGCCTGGCAGGTTTTTGACATGCGTGTGGAATACGTTATTGCGCTCACCTTGATCGCGCTGGTCGTTTTTGCAGCCCTGGGCGGTTTTGCCATGGGGTCACGGTGGCAGGTTGCGGCAAGCACTCCTGTGGCCGCGTCGCCGCGCGAGGTAATCGCTTATGTGGCTGATTTTCATACTTGGCGGCAGTGGAGTGCCTGGAACAAACAGCACTTTCCCGGGTCGACCTTTTCCTACCATGGCGCCTCCCGCACTGTCGGTGCCGAGCAAGTGTGGGAAATGGGTCCCAAGACCACCGTATGGCGTTTGCTTCAGGTCGAGCCCACCGAGTTGCGCTATCGGCGGCAGACCAACGATGGACCTGTGCGTGACGGACGCTTCCAGGCCGAGCGCGTATCAGGTGGTGCCCGTCTGACGTGGGCCGTGTCAGGCGACACCGGATTGAATCCGTTCGATCGGCTTATCGCATGGTTTTATAGTGATCGAGTGCACAGCCAGTTGGATGCCGGTCTGCAGGGCATTCAACAGCATTTTAACGCACCGTAAAGTTCGCAGTGAACGCGACTGTGATGGGCTTCACCCACGGTCTCGTCGTGCTGAGCGCCCAATCTGCGAGTGTTAGGATTCAGGGTAAACAACATCCTCCCGCACCGTTTGAAAACGAGGGTGGATCGGCGGTTTATTGGGTTGATTCCTACACCAAGCCTAGCGGGTACCAGTGTCTTTAGGCGGCCGCCGCCGAACCACCTTCCGGAATTTGCCCAAAATGACCCAATCGCGGGTTGTTCTGCTTCATAACCGGGGCGTGCGCCATGTGTGACGTTTGGGCCCCGCAGCAACCAGGGGTGTGGCTTTGCTTAATCCGGGAGGAGACCAATGGAGCATGCCAATTACGGCGCATTGTCGCCATTGACGTTTATTGAGCGTACGGCTGCAGTATTTCCTGAGCGCACGGCCGTAATCCACGGGGAGTTGCGGCGGAGTTGGGAGCAGACTTACGTGCGTGTGCGGCGGCTTGCCTCGGCGCTGCGCGGCCGAGGTGTCGAACCAGGCGGCACCGTGGCGGTCATGCTCGCGAACACTCCGGAGATGCTCGAGGCGCATTTTGCTGTTCCGATGGCCGGCGCCGTCCTCAATGCCCTCAACGTGCATCAGGAAGCCCGAACGATCGCCTTTATTCTTCAGGATTGCGGCGCTCGGGTATTGCTTACTGACACGGAATTCGCAAAAACCATTGAAAAAGCGTTGGCCTTGTTGCCATCCCCGCCGCTGGTGATCGATGTCGATGATCCGCAAGGTGGTGTTGGCGGAGCGTGTCTTGGGAGACTGGACTATGAGGCTCTGCTCGCCGAGGGTGATCCGAAGTTCGTTTGGGAGCCCCCGCCGGATGAGTGGGAGGCAATCGCGCTCAACTACACACCGGGGACAACCGGTAATCCCAACGGAATTGTCTATCATCACCGTGCGGCCTATCTCAATTCGGTCAGCCATGTTTTGGCTTGGGGTGTAGCTCAGCACCCCATTTATCTATGGACGCTGCCGATGTTCGACAGCAATGGCTGGTGTTTCCCGTGGACGATCACGGCCATGGCTGGGGTGCACGTCTGTTTGCGGGAAGTGCGGGCTGAGGCTGTACTTGAGGCGATTCGCCGACAGCGGGTAAGCCATCTGTGCACCGCTCCAGCCGTGTTGAATGCATTGCTTGCGGTATCCGTGGAGCGCAAGTTCGGCAAGTTCGATCATCCCGTTAAAGTAATGCTGGGTGAAGCGGCGCCGTCTGCCGCCGTAATCGAGGGCATCGAGGCCCTGGGCATGGAGATAACCCATGTTTATGGGCTGGTCGAAGCCGGTGGCCCGGCGGCGGTTTGCGCGTGGCAGCCGGAGTGGAACACGAAACCGCTCGAGGAGCGTGCTCGGATCAAAGCACGCCAAGGCGTGCGCTACCCTATGTTGGATGGGCTCATGGTAGCGGATTCGGATACCCTGGTGCCGGTGCCGAAAGACGGACGGACGATCGGAGAGATCTTCATCCGTGGCAACACCATCATGAAAGGTTATTTCAAAAGCGCACAAGCCACCGAGGAGGCATTCGACGGCGGCTGGTTTCACACTGGTGACCTAGCGATCTGGCATTCCGATGGTTATGTGGAGGTCAAAGATCGGTCCAAAGATATCATCACCTTAGACGATGAGCCTAGCTCAAGCCTTGAGATCGAATCGGTGCTTTGCCGACACCCGGCGATTATGGAGGCGGCGGTAGTGGCGAGAATGGATGAGCAACTGGGTGAAACCCCATGTGCCTTCGTCATGTTGAAGCCGGATGCCGCGAATGTCGGCGCGGCTGAGATCATCGAATTCTGTCGGCCGCACATGGCGCCTTCCATGGTGCCTAAAATGGTAGTGTTCGGCGAGCTGCCCAAGACATCCACCGGCAAGGTGCAGAAGTTCAAACTGCGTGCCTATGCCTGGCGGCTTTAGGTGTTTAATTGATGCGCACACATGAATTAATTGTGAATAGGCCCTCAGCAATGGCTCAGCTTTGTTCTCGGCAAGCACGGTAGGCCTGATTTTGATGGAGCGGCTGGTTGCCGTATTTGGAGGAGTACGCACTTGGAACGCGAGAGCTTGGATTACGAAGTAGTGATCGTGGGTGGCGGTCCCGCGGGCCTGGCAGCGTCGATTCGGCTCAAGCAATTGGCAGTCGAGCACGGCCGTGAGCTGTCGGTGTGCGTGCTGGAGAAAGGCAGCGAGATTGGTGCCCATATCCTCTCGGGTGCGGTGCTCGAACCGCGGGCGCTGGATGAGCTCCTTCCTGACTGGCGTGAATGCGGGGCGCCGCTGAATACGCCGGTGACTGAGGATCGGTTCCTTTTCCTCAGTCGGACCAGTGCTTATGCTTTGCCTGTTCCACCGCAGATGCGCAATGCCGGTAACTACGTCGTCAGTCTCGGCAACGTCTGCCGCTGGCTCGCTCGACAGGCCGAAGCGTTGGGTGTCGAGCTCTATCCCGGTTTCGCCGTCGCCGAAGTGCTCTACCACACCGATGGTTCGGTCAAAGGGGTGGCTACGGGCGATATGGGGCTTACTCCGGACGGGGTACCCGGAGCCAAATATCAGCCGGGTATCGCGCTGCATGCAAAGCAGACGTTGTTCGCCGAGGGCTGTCGTGGTTCGCTTACCAAAGTCCTACTAGAACGCTATTCTTTGGCGCAGGGCGCGCAACCGCAAACCTACGGTTTAGGCATCAAAGAGCTTTGGGAGATCGAGCCGCAGTACCATCACCCAGGCCGCGTGATCCATACGCTTGGATGGCCGCTCGACTCATGGACATACGGCGGGGCTTTCCTGTATCACCTCGAGAATCGCCAGGTTGCGGTGGGATTTGTGGTCGGGCTGGATTACACCAATCCCTATCTCTCTCCGTTTGAAGAGCTGCAACGCTTCAAGTTGCATCCCACCATCCGGCCCACGTTCGTCGGTGGCCGGCGGGTGAGCTACGGTGCCCGAGCGTTGGTTGAAGGTGGCTATCAGAGCCTGCCGCGGCTCACCTTTCCGGGCGGGATGCTGATTGGTGACGCGGCTGGTTTTCTCAATGTTCCCAAGCTCAAGGGAACCCATATGGCCATGAAATCTGGTATGACAGCCGCGCAGGCGGTGTTCGAGGCGTTGGCTCAGTCCGATGCAACGCCGCGGGAGATCGTGGCCTATCCTGAGCAATTGCGCCAAAGTTGGCTCTGGGATGAGCTCTACCGAGCACGCAACATACGGCCTAGTTTCCACTGGGGATTGTGGCCGGCACTCGCTTACTCGGCGGTGGATACGTATCTCTTGCGCGGGCGAGCACCTTGGACGTTTGTCCACCGGGTCGACCATACGTGTTTGAAACCTAAGCCTGAGGTACGGCGTATCGAGTATCCCAAGCCCGACGGCATCGTGAGCTTCGATCGTTTATCCTCCGTCTACCTCTCCAACACCCATCACGCCGAAGGCCAGCCTTGCCATCTCAAGCTGCGTGATGTCCAGACGGCCATTGACGTCAATCTCGCCTGTTATGATGCACCGGAGCAGTATTATTGCCCTGCCGGAGTCTACGAGATTGTCTCTGGCGAAGATGGGCAGCCCCGTTTGCAAATCAATGCCCAGAATTGTGTGCACTGCAAGGGCTGTGACATCAAAGATCCGACTCAGAACATCGATTGGGTCGTACCTCAAGGCGGTGACGGCCCTACCTACCCCGGTATGTAGGGACTATGAATACCAGCACGAGGGATGTGGTTGTGCGCCAGTGTCCGAAACGATGTGATGTACGGCGCAATAATCTATTGCGGCAGCGAGTCAGTGGGTTAAGTTGGGATGCAGGTGGTATGGCCTTGTGTGGTTCCGTCGGGTGAGACTTCCGTGGTGCGTGGAGGGAAACCCGGAGTGTCCAGGCTTTCCCAGAGAGAAGGTAAAGCCAGCATGCCGCGGTCTTGTGTAGCCGCTCTCGCCCTTAGTGGCATGCTGCTGCTGTGATCGTTGCTGCCGTGCCGTCCGCGCCGATTTGTCGCTGGTAGGGCACGGAGGATTCGTTTCATTACAGCGGCCGATCGGCAAGCGTTTAGCGCCAACATAGGTGCCTGCGACGAACAGGAGCTCGATGAGTTGCAGGCCAATAATCGAGTCGGTTTTTCATTGAAAGACGCCAGCCGAGTGCATGGCCGTCGCAATGCGGGCGGATGAGCTTATGTGATTGACCGTCCAATAGGCCTGTCTGTCCGTAGGCGCCGTGCCTGCTCCGTGATTCGGGCGTTATGGCCACAAGGTCAGTGCTCGTTGATGGATGCGAGCAGTTCATTGCTTTCATCGGCCCAGCGCGCGGCCTCTAGATAGGCTTGCGTGTGCAGCTTGACGTCGATGATTCGACTCTCCAGATTGTGCCAGTGGGCGCGCTCATAGCCGAGCACGCGTTCCAGTAGCTCTCCGAGCTTACCCTCGTGCCCAAGCAGCGCCAGTTTGATCTCGGCGCTCAGGGGAATGCTATCGAGCAATTCTTCCATGGGTTGCTCCATAATCGCATCTAAAGCGGAAAACAGCCCGACAGTGAAGGCTTGGTCAGGGCTGGCGAGGCCGAGTCGGCGTGCTAATAGTTCTGCCATCCGGGCACGCACGAGCACTGTGCGCAGCAATTCCTTCGGCTGCGGCGATTCCAGACGGGAGAGCGCCATCAACGCGGCCCAGTTGCGAATCGTGCGTGAGCCGAGCAGTAGGATGGCCTCACGCAAAGAGGTGATTTCTCGTCGCAGAGCGAAGCTGGCGCAGTTGACATAGCGCAGCAAACGGTAGGAAAAAGTTGCGTCCTGGACGATGATGCGCTCGAGCTCTTCCAGTGAAGTTGCAGGATCCATGAGTCGCCCGAGCAATGCCACGACGGTCGCATGTACACCAGGCAGGCCCTGACCCCACACGACCTTGGGTCGGCAAAAGAAGAACCCCTGAAAGGCCGTGCAGCCGAGTTCTCGGCAATACTCATACATCTCTGGCGTTTCCACCCGCGCCGCGATTGCAGTAAGGCTTTGGCTATGCAGCCAACGCAGATTCTGGGCGATCTGTTCGCGAGGAAGTTTGAGCACATCCAGCTTGACGTAATCGACCAGCTCGATGAGGGTCTCGTGTTCGGTGGAACAGGTAAACCCATCCAGCGCGATGGGGTAGCCGGCCCCGCGATAGCGTTTCAGGCCCGCTACCAGAGGTGCGTCGAAGCCGACGTCGTGGGATACCTCGAGAGCAACTTGTTCGGGGCTCATGGGGAGTGGGATATCGCCGGTAAGAAACGGTCGAGTGAGCTTGATGAAGGCCCGCTGGCTACCGACGATCCGCTCCAGCCCCATCTCCATGTAGCTATTCACGATCAATTGAGCGCTGGCCAGATCCGCATCTTCGATCTGCGCTCGATTATCCATGCTGGAACGAAACAAAAGTTCGTAGCCGACTACCTGTAAGTTTATATCGACGATAGGCTGACGACCTATGAAAAGATCTTGTGTCACTGGTATATCCTTGGTGGGTCGAAGCCCGGCCGGCTCAGCTTAACGGTGTTGCACTACCCGGTCGAGTGAGGTGTTCGGGTAATGTGAACCAGCATAAAAAATAGACTCAAAGCAAATTTTTCCGTCGTTGGATGGTCTATATATTGATGATGGTGCCTACTGAGTGTGGGGATCATCTGAGGAAGCCTGATCAGTTGCTCTGTTATCGCTTCGGCGCAAGTTTGGGCCAAGCCGGAAGGGTGGATTTGTTCGTCGCAGCCTTGTCGTTCGCGGTGGCAGGCGAGGGTGGAATTTGAAATACTTGCTCTCCTGGTGTTTTGTGAATGGCCGAAGGCAGAGATTCTGCGAGGCGCAAGCCAAAAGCAGTTTGGCCCTCACAGGAAAGGCCATGAAAGCTTGGATTCGGGTTTGTATAGCCGTGTGACGAATCGATCGAGGCTTCTCTAAAAAACACCAACAGGGAGGTGTTTGCGAAGATGCGGATTGAGATACATGCTGAACGCTTCCGCTTGAATCGGCACTTGTACCGCTACATTCGGCGTAAGGTGCTGGCCTGCATTGGCGAGTGGGAGGGCCAAGTGCGTAGGGTCATGGTTTCGCTTACCGATGTGATGCTTGGCTGCGGCGGTATCGAAAAACGCTGCCTAGTTGAGATGGAGTTGGACGGATTGCCGGGAGGGGTTGTCTGTCAGCAAATCGATCGCGATACTTTGCGTGCCATTGATCGATCTATGGCGTGTATGGGCGGGTTGCTGCGCCGGACCTTGTTGGCGAGCGAGGTGAACCCCGGTTGATTATCCGAAGATCCAATCGGCGTTGTGTCGTGCTTGTTTGGGCAAACGCTCGATACCCCGGGCGTTCGCGGGGCATGCGTCGCGAGCGGGAGCGGTTCAGCCGGCTAGCGGTTGCCCGAGGATGAGCCTGCTGTCCTGATTCGGGTGGAACCAAACCATGGGTAGATGGTCTGAGTGGGCGCCCGATGAACTCGTGGGTGAGTTGACCGCACTACGGGAGTCTCAGTGTAGTGTGATTCTAGCCACGGTCGGTTCAGGAGGGTATCCGGAAGCCAGTTACGCGCCCTATGTTTCTGACGAGCGGGATACCTTTTATATTCTCGTCAGTCAACTGGCCCGCCATACGCGCAATTTGGAGGCGAATTGTAAGGCGAGCCTATTGTTCATCGAGCCCGAGGATTCAGCGCGGCAGATCTTTGCGCGCCGTCGTCTGACGTATCGCTGCGAGGCTGAGCTAATCGCCCGCGATGCCCCGCAGTGGGCGGCGCAGCTCGCCGCCATGCAGCGGTGTTTTGGTGCTGTCGTAGACCAGCTCAGCCGCCTCGCCGATTTTCGGCTATTTCGGCTCGTGCCGTTGGAGGGGCGTTACGTGCGGGGCTTCGGGCAGGCATTCCAGTGGCGGCGTGCTGAACAATCTGGCTGGACACCTATCGGAGCCGACGATCAGCGCTAAACGGCCGCCTTAGGCAGAGTACCCCTTATGCCCCATGGGGCGAGGCGAACGCGCAAAACCGCCGGCCAGGCAAATAATCCGGCGGCTGCGCCTAAATTCTTGCTCAAGGAGCACTACTACACAGTGCTAAGCTGTTTTTCCAAGCCCGTTGGCGCTCTCTTGCGCCAGTCGTTGTGCCTTCTCAGCGAATTCCCGGTTTAGCGCGACAACCAGTTCAGCGTCACCCTTTACCCGCTCCCCAAGGGTTTTGACGGCTTCCTGTTGGCCTTGAACGTAGTTCTCCAAATCCTTTGGTTCGCGGATCTCAAGCGCAGCCCGAACTTGCCGTAGGCTAAGCTCCGTATACGCTTTCGTCGCCTCCAACTGTACGTTGATTAGCTTCTCCAGATGCTCTACGCCGAGCCCCATGAAGGTACGAGTGGGCCCTATCAGTAGCCGCTCGAACTGTTCGTTGAATTGGTCGGGGGTATTGGTGCTCATCTCCTTCTCCTTGCGTTGTCGAGGCAAGATCCAGTCTATCTGGACTTGCTGCACTGCACAATAGCAGTTGCTAAAGGGTGACTCAATAGCGAGTTTCAATGCTTTCGGTCAGTGGGCGTTGTAATGTATGCAATCAGCTGATTGTGCGTTTTTTGGTCGCAAGCCAAGAAACGAAGCCGGGTAGCCAATGCACATAATCGGCGGGATTTGGTCGAGAATAAGACCGTGGTTTTGCAAGACGCAGGGTGGGTGGAGGTGTTGGGAGCAACCGTCAAGCGGCAATTTCCCGTTCATCTGTGAGCACGACCTGGTTTTTGCCGTGTTGTTTGGCTCGGTACATGCGTTGGTCTGCAAGTTCGACCAGCCGCATCCAATTGGTGGTATCGTCCGCTAAGCGTTCGGCTCCGCCCATACTGCAAGTCAGGGGGAAGCCGTTGGGGCGATATCCAAGTCCTATCGCGAGCAGTCGGTCGATGGCGATGCGGGCACCGGCGATATCCGTGTTGGGCATGATCACCAGGAACTCTTCGCCGCCCCAACGCACCAAAATATCGCCGCGGCGCAAAATCCCTCGGATATACTTGGCTGCCTGCCGAAGGGCGTTATCGCCCTCATCGTGACCGTAGCTGTCGTTGATCGCCTTGAAGTTATCCAAGTCCATGAAAGCCAATGCCAGCGGTGTTTTCTGGCGCTCGGCTTGACGATACAGCAGGTTAAGAAGCTCTTCACCGGTCCGGCGGGTAAATCCCTTGGTGAGAGTGTCGCGGGAAGTCTGCACCACAAGCGCCATCATGAAATGGAGCTGCATCATGCCGGCAAGGGTGGCTACCATGCTAATCAATAGCAGCAGCCATATTGAGCCAGCGTATTCGGCCCAGCCGCTGACATCGATCTGCATGAAGGCGAGCAGTACAACTGCCAGGCCCGAGGGTAATGCGAATAACAGGCCTTCCAGTGCCGTGATCGGGAACATCGCCAGCCCCGCCACCATGACAAAGGGTAAGAATGTATAGCCCACGGCCACCAATGAGGCAAACGCGTCCATTTCGAACAGGCTCATCAGTGGACGTGAAAACAGATAGAAAAAAGTGGGGATGGCTAACAGCAAGCCGAGTGCTCGGTAGGCTTCGGGCATGGTATCCGAGCGGACGAAGGAACATGCCAGCATCCCGAAGGCAAGGCTTGCCAGCACGCGGCCAACCGCTAGGATACTCCATAGTGGCCAACCGAAAGCATAGTAATCAACGAGGATCCACCCAGGGGTCAGGAGGGCGAACAGGCTCGCCACGAGACGCACGCGCGAAATGATCAAAGCAGCGCGGCGTTGTTGGACCAGGGCCGAATGTCGTGCTGGAAGTACCAGACTGGCAGCTTCACCGCATCCGGAGCGACCCACCCGTTCAAGGACTGTATTGAGCACAGCCACGAGCGATTTTAGGTTGATCTTATTGTTCTCCCGCCTGCTTTAGGTGTTTCCGGGCAAAGGCGCGGATCCCTCTATTGCGTGTGTTCTCGCGTCTTAGGCCGAGCCTTGAATGGTCGGGCCGATGACAGCCTCCAGGAAAAGCTGAGCGAACATGAGTATTGCCAAGCGACGAGTTCCACCTGTTTGCTACGTTTATGGTGCGCCGTGGCGCATCATGATAACAAGGCCGTGTGGCTCGGACACCTCCATCGCTGGTGTACTTGAGTGAACAAAGCGGGGACGAATCGTTCCTGGACAATTGCCGCGATTATGAAGCTTGCTCGAAGCCTACGCGTCCCAAGACATTATCGACAAAGCGCTCTAACGCTTGGGTATAGCAGGTAGTGTCTTTCCTATAGGCTAGCTGTGGGATCCGCGCAACTCCATATAAACCATAGAGTCATGGGCCGTATGATAGAGCCGTCGGTTATGAGCAACTGCGATCAAATTATCATCCCGGCTGTGCAGGGTCGAATACGGATTCTGCGCAGTGCCGCCTGCCGCCCGCGTCATAGAGTAGCCAACTAAGCTAGCGTGCCCGGCCCCCTAAAATAGCCAATGCATGATCAACATGAGTCGGATTTTGCATCTGGCATTGCGACTAGCGCGCCCAGACTCGGGTTATGGTCGTCAACGTTTGGCTTGTTTCCCAGTGCAAAGCATCTGCTTAGTCGGGCAGTCGACCCCAGCGCCTGTTGCACTGTTAAGCGTTCTACCCAGTACGGGGGCGCCCTTTAAGCCGATCGCTCAGAGATGCAGTGGTGAATATGCGAGAATTGCAGCTGTTGCGAAAGCGTATCGGTCGGGCCGGGGTGTTTCCGGCGGCATTGGCGAGTGCGGCCACCCGTTGATGTTCCGGCGATTTCGCGCACACCGGATCGGCATTGCTCGGATCGCCGGTGAACAGATACGCCTGACAGCGGCAGCCGCCGAAATCCTTGTGCTTCTCCGGGCAGCTGCGGCAAGGTTCGCGCATCCAATCGAAGCCGCGAAAGCGGTTGAAAGCCGCGGAGTCCCGCCAGATTTCGGCAAGGCTGGCGTTGCGCACATTAGGGAAGCTCAGACCAGGCAGCTCGGCCGCCGAATGGCAGGGTAGGGCCGTGCCATCCGGGGCGATGTCGAGAAAAACGCTACCCCAGCCATTGACGCAGGCCTTGGGGCGTTGCTCGAAGTAGTCCGCTATGACGTAGAGGATCTTCATGCTGCTGGCATAGCGCTGCTGGCAGCGCTGGGCGGTTGCCTCGGCCTGTTCGAGCTGCGAGCGGCTGGGCAGCAGCGTCTGGCGATTGAGCCACGCCCAGCCATGATATTGTGTGTTTGCAAGCTCTACGTAATCGGCGCCGAGACGGCTTGCCAGCTCGCAGAAGAGCTCGATTTGCTCGATGTTGTGACGGTGAATGACGAAACAGAGCACCATCGGGAAGCCGTTTGCCTTCACCTGTCGCGCCATCTCGAGCTTATGTGCGAAAGCCTGCGTGCCGGCGAGGTAGTCGTTGAGAACCGGCTCACTCGCCTGGAAACTGATCTGGATGTGATCGAGGCCGGCATTGCGTAATGCGGCGACACGTCGGGCATCCATGCCAATACCGGAGGTGATGAGATTGCTGTAATAACCGAGTCGGCGCGCCTCGGCGATCAGCACTTCCAGATCACTGCGCGTTAACGGTTCACCGCCGGAGAAGCCAAGCTGGCAGGCACCGAGAGCGCGCGCCTCACGCAGTACGCGCAGCCAGCTCGCCGTGTCGAGCTCTGCGCGATGGCGCGCAAATGCGAGTGGGTTGCTGCAGTAGGGGCATTGCAGCGGGCACGCGTAGGTGAGCTCTGCGAGCAGCCACAGCGGTGGAGAAATCCTAAATGGCGCAGAGCCAGCCTTCATTATGGGCGACCTCCATGAACTCCAGCACATCCGCGGTCAGCTGGGCCGTGGCATCGGCTTCCGGGTAGAGGCGCTGCAGATCGGCGATGATCTCGGCCACGCTGTGAATGCCGTCGCAGCGGGCCAGGATTTCCCCGGCCGTGGTGTTGAGCGTAACCATACCTTCCGGATAGAGCAGTACGTAGGCATCCTGCGCTTGTTCCCACTGTAACCGGTAAGTCGGGGCGAGTTGTATGATCGTCTGCATGGTCAATGCGGCCATATCAGTCGCTCGCGACGTTAAAAAACGGTGGCATGCCTACCACATAGGCCAAATACATCGCATCGAGCATGGCCCAGAGGACTTCGAGTTTGAACTTGACGATGCGCACCGCGCGATCCTGGCTTGTCGGAGTGTCGCAATGCTCGAGTACCAAAGCGAGTCCGTGCCGCCCATCTTGAGAGGCTACCTCGATGCGGCTGCGAAAATAGGTTAGGCCGGTGGGATCGATCCAGGGATAGTGAGTCGGCCAGCTGCTCAGACGTTCGCGATGGATGCCCGGTGCGAACAGCTCGGTGAGCGAGGCGCACACCCCGTCCAGCCAAGACCCCCGGCGCACGAAATTTACATAGGCGTCCACCGCGAAGCGGACGCCGGGCAAGACCTGGCGTTCGGAAGTCAGCTCCGCACGGCTCAGGCCGACGGCTTCGCCGAGATTGAGCCACGCCTCGATTCCCCCTTCGCGGCCCGCGCGGCCGTCCTGGTCGAGGAGCCTGCGCAGCCAGCGTCGTCGCACGGCCCGATCCGGACATTGGGAGATCAGCGCTGCGTCCTTCAGTGGGATGCTGATTTGGTAATAATAGCGGTTGGCAACCCAACCCTGGAGTTGGTGTCGTGAGAGTTCACCGCGGCGCATCATCATTTGATAGGGATGGTGGCTGTGGTAATACTTGCCCAGAGCACGCAATCTCGCTTCGAAGTCCGCCCGGCTTGCTGCGCTATGTGACGCTACGCCCATGGTGCCGACCCCCGGCTAGAGCCGTAAACGCATGCCATCCCACGCGAGCTCGATGCCTTCCCGGGCCAGCTGGTGGCGCTCGGGGGATTCATCGTTCAGGATGGGGTTGGTATTGTTAATATGAATCAATATCTTGCGCTTGGCTTTGAGTTCGCGCAGCAACTCGAGTAAACCGCCTGGCCCATTCAGCGGCAAATGCCCCATCTCAGCCGCGCGCTTTTCCCCCACCCCAAGGCGTTGCATTTCATCCTCGCTCCAGAACGTGCCATCGAGCAGCACGCAATCGGCCTGCGCCAGCGTGCTTACCAGGCGGGGTTCGATGCGGCCGACCCCTGGAGCGTAGAAAATCGTCCCGCCCGTGACCGGATCACGCACCAATAGGCCGATGGTCTCGCCTGGACGTGGGGTGCTGTGCTGCGGGCAGTAAGGTGGGGCCTTGCTTGCCAGTGCAATGGCCTGGAATTCGAGCCCCGGGGCTTCGGCCACGGTGAAGCCCGGGCCATTCAGCGGGATCTCGTGCCAACGGCTGCCGCAGTAATGCTCGAGCACGCGAATGAGTGGAAAGGCGCCGGTCAGATCCTGGTAGATCGCTGCCGTAGTATAAAGCGGCAGCCGCTTCCCCTCACGCAGGGTCAGTAGTCCGCTCGTATGATCGAGTTGGCTGTCGATCAGCATCACCGCCTGAATGCCGGTATCCCGGCTCGCCCGTGCCGGCTGTAGGAGCGGTGTGTGGATAAGCTGCTGGCGAAGGTCGGGCGAGGCGTTGACGAGTACCCAATTGTGGCCGTCCGCTGTGATGCAAATCGACGATTGGGTGCGTGCCTGCGCCCGTATTCGCCCCGCGCGCAGACCGGCGCAGTTGGGGCAATTACAGTTCCACTGGGGAAAGCCCCCACCTGCCCCCGAGCCGAGTACCAGAAGCTCCATTGCCTAGAGAGATGCGCTCACACGTCAGGCTCGGTACTCAGTGCCGGGCCTGGCGTGAGGCTCAGCGGCTGTTGATGTAGAGGTTGATCTCGAAGCCAAGGCGGCGATTGATGAAGGCCGGTTTAACCCAACGTTTCATAAAACTGTACTCCTGCTCGGCTTTTTCCGGGATTGCAGGCGTTGCCGCCCGGCAGCGCCTATTTTCCCCATTCATGGCCCTATAGGGTTGAACTGTAGGGTACCCCAGTAAAAATAGCGCAACTTGCATGATATGCGAATGAGGCGCCGGAGGTACGATGCGCCGGTGTCCCAGCCCCGCTTACTTCGAGAGCGCTGCCATTCAACCCGTCCCTTGGGGTGCCGCTGCTCCGACACCGAGTGCGCTCGCGTGATACGCTAGGTGATCGCGCATGAAAGTGCTTATGAAATAATAGCTATGATCAAAACCGGCCTGGAGACGCAGCGTCAAAGGACAGTCGACCTCCCGACAGGCTTTCTCAAGTTCCCAGGGCATGAGCTGTTCCGTGATGAACTGATCGACTGTTCCCTGATCGACGAACAAGGGCAGCTGGCCGGCGGTGCTCCGCACGAGGTGGTGCGCGTCGTATTGCCGCCAAGCGCTTTCATCCGAGCCGAGATAGGCGCTGAACGCTTTTCTCCCCCAGGGACTTAGGCTGGGTGCACAAATCGGGGCGAATGCCGAAACCGAGCGATAGCGCTCGGGATTGCGTAGCGCCACGGTCAGCGCACCATGGCCGCCCATGGAGTGGCCGAATACGCCAGTCCGCTGCACATCGACGGGGAAGGCGCCGGCGATCAGCGCCGGCAACTCTTCCACGACGTAATCGTACATGCGGTAGTGCGCGCTCCAGGGGGCCTGCGTTGAATTAACGTAAAAACCGGCGCCGCTGCCGAAATCATAAGCATCGTCCTCGCCCGGCAGATTCAGCCCGCGCGGGCTCGTGTCCGGCGCCACCAGCATGATCCCGTACTCGGCGGCGTAGCGCTGGGCACCGGATTTCACCATGAAGTTTTCTTCAGTGCAGGTGAGTCCCGACAACCAGTAGAGCACCGGCACCTTGCCATGCGCCGCCTGGGGCGGCAGGAAGATCGAGAACCGCATCGTCGTGTTACACGCCGTGGACCAATGTCGATAGAATTCGACCTGCCCGCCGAAACAGCGATGGCGTTCGCTGAGCTCCACATTCTCATTCGTCATCGGAAAAGGCCCCTCGCGCCGGCCCGACAGCTGTCTGCCTGTCGCATGCTCTGAAACGTTTAGAATCGGATAACGCTGCGGATCGATTCACCTTTGTGCATCAGCTCGAAAGCCTCATTGATACGCTCCAACGGCATGACATGGGTGATCAAATCATCAATGTTGATCTTACCTTCCATGTACCAGTCGACGATTTTCGGCACATCTGTGCGGCTTTTGGCGCCGCCGAAGGCGCTCCCTTTCCATACCCGACCGGTAACGAGCTGGAAAGGCCGGGTGCTGATCTCTTCACCGGCGCCGGCCACGCCGATGATGATGCTGGTTCCCCAGCCCTTATGGCAGCACTCGAGGGCTTGACGCATTAACTTGGTATTGCCCACGCACTCGAAGCTGTAATCGGCTCCTCCCTTTGTGAGGGAGACGAGGTAAGGCACCAGATCTTCCTTGATTTCCTGCGGGTTGACGAAATGGGTCATGCCGAATTTTTCGGCCAATGGCCGCTTGGCCGGGTTGATGTCCACGCCGATGATCATGTTAGCGCCGGCCAGGCGGGCGCCTTGAATCACATTAAGCCCAATGCCGCCCAAGCCGAAGACCACCACGTTGTCGCCGGGCTGCACCTTGGCGGTATTGATCACGGCGCCGAGCCCGGTCGTGACGCCGCAGCCGATGTAGCAGATCTTTTCGAACGGGGCATCGGCGCGGATCTTGGCCAATGCGATCTCCGGTACCACCGTGTAGTTGGCGAAAGTGGAGGTTCCCATGTAGTGGTGGATCGGCGCCCCGTTGCGCGAAAAGCGGCTGGTGCCGTCGGGCATGACGCCTCGACCCTGTGTGGCGCGAATCGCCCCGCAGAGGTTGGTTTTGCCGCTGAGGCAGAATTCGCACTGCCGGCACTCGGGAATGTACAAGGGGATGACGTGATCCCCGGGCTGGAGGGACTTCACCTCGGGGCCGACCTCTGCAACGATGCCGGCGCCTTCGTGGCCGAGGATGGATGGGAACAGGCCTTCGGGATCAGCCCCCGAACGAGTGAACTCGTCCGTATGGCACACGCCGGTAGCCTTGATTTCGACCAGCACTTCCCCCGTCTTGGGGCCGTCGAGCATCACCGTCTCGACGGTTAGCGGCTGTTTTGCCGCGGTTGCTATCGCTGCACGGATTTCCACTGCAACCTCCCTCCTTTTGCCATACTGCAAGGTCGCGTCGGGCAGCCTCGCCGTGTTTCAGCTACGACCGTTATTCCTAACAATTAAAGTGAGAATTAATGATCATCAGTAAAGCAGTCGGGATGCGCTTTCGCGAGCCGCAAACGGTCTCCAGGGTCTTTGGCCCCTAAATGAATGCCGCACCGCCGCATAGGAGCAAGTTTATCGTGGCCATCGGCTATCGGCGAATTGCGGAAGCTAGAGTAATCCGCTTCTGCGAAGCCGTGCCGCTTTGAACCACCGCAGGGGTTGAGTACCGCGGTTATAACAGCGGTGACTTAAGATATTGGCTTTAGGAATTCTGTCAATGGGCGGCCTTTTGTTGCCAGGGCCTCTTAGCGTTGCGGCATCAAACCCGTTCAAGGCGGCGCCTCCAGCGGGGGACAGCCATGACGTTGGCGAATCCAGTTGACGGTGCGCAAAACACCCGGCAGGGCAATTAGCCGCCGCTCCAGATAATATTTACCGGGGAAGTCCGCTATGCCCAGCCCGATCAGTATGGTCAGTATGCCTTGCCCGGGTGCCACCAGCATGATCAAGCCCAGCATCACCAGAATCCCTCCGAGCAGGTTTTTCGCCATGAGCCAGAGCCAAATGACCGGCGAGTTGTTGTTACGCCGGTGCAATCGGCGGCGGAAACGGTGGGTAAAGTAATCGGTGGGCACAACGGTGACGAGCCAGGGTACGGCGATCAAGCTGACCAACAACGTGATCACGGAGACAGCGATCAGCCAAGGCATGGCCGGGTCGAGGAGGCTCATCAGATGATCGAGCGTCGGCACGGATTGCATACTCAGATAATAACAACAAAGAGACCGTGGCGGTTCCGCCCCAATGCAATTTATCGCATAAGTAACCGGATAAATAGCCGGCTGTCAGGCGCAGTGGTGTGAGAAACCGATACGCAACCGTCTAACCGTCTACAAATTTCCTTTGGTTTTGCCAGGCATCGAGCTTGATAACCGGCTGATCAGTTGACTGTTCCATGCCGACGGTTTGGGCAGCGCTAGCCGACTACCAGGCCGTATAGTCGGATTTCACGCCGAGACCGGCGCTACGGGGTCCACCAAACCCATACTGCCGTTACGCTCAGCAAGGCAGCGGCGTAGAGGGCAATTCGCCGGGCGAGCGCGCCGCCGCAGAGAAAACCGACCAATACGGCCTTCATGACACTGTTGGAGGCGGCGGCCAGCAGGATTGCTTTAGCAGCCGCTCCCACACGCAAGGAACCTTCCGCCATGTATATCAGCGATAATGTGATGGCGTCGACACCGGAGAGGCCAGCTACGATGGCCAGGCCGTAGATCCCCGTTTCGCCGAACAGCTGCTGCGCAGCCTCGCTTAACAGGGTAACGAGGGCTAGGATGAGGCCGAATTGCAGCGCCACCCGGAGCCTAAAGGGTTTTCCGGGTTGCAATGTCGGCGGTACCAAGGCGCCGCGTTCGCTCAGCCAGGTCAGCACGGCGATGGTGTAGCTCAGCAGCGCCAGACTGAGCAGGGGTGGCAGCAGGCGCAGTCCGAGCGCAGGGTTGAGCACATTGACGTAGGCTGTCACGCGCAGAAAGACGGTGCCGGTCGCCAGCATGATACCGATTGCCAGCAGCGTGTGAGCGGTAGGGCGGCCACGGCCGAAGCGGGCGAAGTTAAGCGTCAACGCGGTGGAAGAGGCCAGCCCGCCGAGTATACCGGTTAGCAGTATCCCACGTCCCGGTCCGGCGATTCGGATGGCAAAGTGGCCGATGAAAGAGATCCCCGCGATCAAGACCACGAACCACCAGATCCGAAACGGGTTGACCACGTCTAATGGACCGAGGCTGCGGTTGGGGAGCAATGGCAGCACCACGATGGAGAGCATCATCAGTTGCAGCGCGGCGATCAGTTCGTTGCGGTCGAGTCGGTGCAACCAGTCGTGCATCTCTTCTTTGAGGCCGAGTACGATGGCAATGACCACGGCGGCTGCGGCGGCTGTCTCTGGATAGCCTGAGGCGGCCGCCGCTCCCAAAGCATAGGTGGCCAGAAAGGCTCCCTGGCTTGTGATTCCGTATTGGCGGCTGGTCTGGGCGGTAACGTAATAGGCGGTGCTGCTGATCACCGCAACGCCAAGGAAGCCGAAGGCCAGGATTATGGCACCGTAGCGCACGGCCAGTAGCGCTGTGATGCCGCCCAGAAGACCGATCAGCATGAACGTTCGAATGCCCGCAACGCGCTGCCCTTCTTCCTCATCGCGTTGCTCCCAGCCCCGTTCGAGGCCGATCAGAAGCCCTACTGCAAGCGAAATCGCAAGTGCCGTAAATGTATGACCCAACTGTAATGGTCTCCGCCAAGAGGCGCTTCCAAAACCTTATTCGGGATAAACGTCTGCAATGGCATAGTTATCCTGTTACCGAGCCGGCTTTGAACTCAGCCCTTCGCCGGACGGACCAAGCCTGGACCGGTCCCAGCCTAGGTGCCGGGAGTGGGTGTGGGGCATCAAACCAAGCCGGCAAAAGGTTCCACCGTGACCCACTCGCCCTCGTCGACGCCTTCACACTCTTCTGGCAGTACGATGAAACAGTTGGCCTCGCTCATGGAGCGCAGAATACCCGACCCTTGGGCACCCGTGCTGCGCACCTCCAGCGTGCCGTCGGTTGCGTTGGAGAGGACGCCCCGCTGGTATTCTCGGCGCCGTCCTTTCTTGCGCAGCGTGCTGGTGCATCGAGCGGTTACGGGTGTGGGCGCGTAGGCTGATTCGCCTTCCAGGTAAATCAAAGCCGGTTGCACCACCTGATAAAAGGTGACCATGGCCGAGACCGGGTTGCCCGGTAGACCAAAAAATGCCGCATTGCCAAGACGGCCGAAGGCGAGCGGCCGGCCCGGTTTGATGTTAATCGTCCAGAACTGGATGGTGCCACGCGCCGCAAGCAATTCGGTGACATAATCGGCGTCGCCGACGGAGACACCGCCCGAGGTGATCACGACATCGGCATTGGCGCTTGCGGTATCCAGTGCCTGTGCCAGTGCGGCGCGGTTATCCCGTACGACTCCCAAGTCCATTATTTCGGCACCGAGCCGCTGCAGCATGCCATGCAGCGTATAGCGGTTGCTATCATAAATTTCACCGGGTTTGAGTGGTTCACCCACGCTGCGCAGTTCATCACCCGTAGAGAAGAAAGCTACCCGCAAGCGGCGGTGTACCGCGACTTCGGGCTGCCCAATTTCGGCGAGCAGTCCGAGGTCGGCCGGCGTCAGGCGTCGACCTTGGTGCAGGATGGTCGTGCCTTTGGCGAGATCCTCACCGGCTGGCCGGACGTTTTCGCCCAACCGGTGCTCGCCATCGACCCATATGCGGTCGTCTTCGCGTCGCACCCGCTCCTGCATGACGACGGTGTCGGCGCCCGCCGGCACCATTCCACCGGTCATAATGCGCACGCACTCGCCTGCGCCGACCTCTCCGGCGAAGGGATGGCCGGCAAGCGCCGTTCCGATCACCGTCAGTGGGGCCGCCAGGTCATGCGCGCGCAGCGCATAGCCGTCCATGGCCGAATTTGCATGACCGGGCACATCGATTGGGGAGCAAATATCTGCGGCAAGCACTCGGTCCAGCGCGTCTCTGATCGGTAGATGCACCACCATTCCCGGTGGTTGCAAGGCCGCCTGAACTTGGCGGCGCGCCTCGTCCACCGACATGGATGGGCCGTCATGGCCGCAGCCCTTGTGTGCTTTGATTTCGCCTCCGGTCATGCTCATGTCTGCCTCCGGGTTCCGGCGTGATGTCCCGACAATTGCGAGGCCAGGGCGTCACGCTCCTCGATGGTGTTCAAGTTGATGAAGCGTTCATTCTCATCCGAGAAATCGGCAATGGCCAGCCGCCGGTGTTGCAGCCAGGTGATGAGCTTGCGTTCCCCCGCAGCCAGGTAATCCTGCGCGCTGCCTCGTAACCAAGTTGGGATCAGGGCGTACACAGGGTGCAATCGCTCGTTCGCCCGCGCCGTGGCCACCTCGGCATTGCAGTTCTGCAAGGCTTGATACAGCCGCGCTCCGAGGTCTGCAGCCAACAGTGGGCCGTCGCATGGGACCGTGAGCACCCAAGGGGTTTCGGCTCGTTCAAGTGCAGCGGCGATCCCGGCAAGTGGTCCGGGATAGTCTTGCTGAACGTCGGCTATAACGCGACAGCCCAACTCGGCATAGGACTCAAGGTTGCGATTGGCGTTGATCAGTACCGTTGCAACCTGCGGTCGCAGAGTTGCCAGTACATGAGCCACTAAAGGGCGGTCGTTCAGCGTTACCAAGCCTTTATCCACACCGCCCATGCGGGTGGCTCGGCCACCAGCCAGGATTACGCCAGTAATACGATCGAGCGGGTAATCGCCGCTCATGGTTTCGTCTTCCCTACTAATGTGATTTAAGTTGGGTTAACCGCGGGTTGCGCACGTTTACTACGACGCGCCGGCCTGGGAGGGCCGCCGCCGCATTCGGCTATTGCTGTATGGTTTGCTTGGGACGCCGCCCCGCTTAAGTCATAGAAGCAGACTAGCACAGGTGCGAGGGCAGCTCAGGTACGCCGGATGACATCTATTATGGGGTTGGCCTTGTGCATCGAGGTGAGCACGATGCGGCTTAGATAGTCACCCTCGGCCAAGGCCTGCTCCGCCACCGCGCGGGCCTGGCGGCGCCGCTCCGGGGTATCGACCTGATTGATGAGCGGGATTAACTGGGCGTGTTCCACATTCTTCCGCGCTCCGGCTGCAGAAGTCAGTAGCCGGGCCACATGATACGGCTCGAGCGGCTCACCACGGCGCGCGCCGGTGACGAGTTCCAAGCGATCGACACGGTGTGCGACCGCCTCGTCTAGAGGTTGGCCGATAACACCAGCGGAGACGAGAAATAATACTACATTGGTGCCATTCGGGATGTTGGGCTCCTGCGCCGCCGGCGCTTTGATTTGCCGCATCCTTGCGCCGTCGGCTTTGACGAGGGTCAGGTCGAATCCAGCGCCCTCGTGCAATGGCTGCACGGCATCCACCGATAATCCGCCAAGGCGGCCGGTTTTCTCGGATGGGCATGCGAAGAGTACCTGGCGGTTTTCGCGAGCGCTTGCAATGACCGCTTCCGGGAGCTCTGCTTGGGGAGCGATAACGCGTGCGGCCTGCAGCGCAGGTGGGAAGGGTGCCATGAACACTGTGGTGGTTATTCCGACTTTGCCGTGATGCGCCGCGGCAAGACGATACAGTGTGGTCTTCTTGCCACCGGCGCCAACTGCAGAGACGATTCCATGGTGGGCGTTCAGTAGATCCAAGATGGATTCGGCCAAGGGGGCTTCCTCGTTGCAACGCAGATTTTGCGCAGTATGTCGAAGTGATTACTCTCAGTCAGCATTTTCGCTTCGATCGGCTTTAACCGGTAACCATCCTCTAGTGGGGGCACGGAGAGATCCACAGTTATCCCGCCATCAAGCTTATGATGCGGCATAGTTGGCATGCTGCACAACGACGGCTTCATAGTTCCCAAATAACCAAACCTGCCACAATACCACCGGTTGCTCCTAGACAAGGCGTGGGCTATGCCTCAATTCTGGATCTAGCGCTGTGCTGTTCGTTGCGATCGGTAGCTTCAAGTCAGCAAGTTTGCGTGGCACTGGTCCGATTAAAATCGGTAGCGGAAACCAGCGGAGAACAAGGGTGTATAGTAGAAATTCTGGAAGGTGGGTCCAAGCTTGGCATCAGCGCCCGCATTGTCAATATAGTCCGAGTTTAGCGAGTTGGCGTTACCGGGCGATACGCTCTGGAAGACCAAACCGAGGTCTAGTTGCAGCCGAAAACTCCCATCGGGTCCAAACTGATTTTTCCACCCGAGCCCAAGGTAAGGTTTGACTTTATCCAAATAGTTGCGGTCTTGGTGCAGAGTACCGTTGCGGGTCGAGCGATAGCGGCTAAGGGCCGCGGCGCCGCTGTTCTGCTCTACACTTGACCAGCCCAAATCCCCATAGAGCGCGCCGCCGGTTAGGTGCAGGCCGCCCGGGAGCAACTGCCAATCGACGAGTGCGGAGGCTGAGAAAACGGGTGTCGCCTGATCGGCCAATGCGCTTTGCAGTTGATCGGTCGCTGCAGAGGTATCGAAGCGGCTGAACCCAAAACGTAGATTAAGTTGACTGGAGAGGGGGGCGGTCAGCTCGAATTGAGGATGCATGGGCGAGTGCCAACCCACCCGTGCTGCATCGTCGGCCTGGAGGTTTGGGATGACCAGTAGGCCGAGGAGGATCCCCATTGTCAAAAACGCAAACGGGTGAGTGCGCATTTTGCGAGCCACGTCCTTGGTCGCTGACTGTTGATATTGTATGCCGATCATGCCGTATTTCTTTAGTTGAATAGTTAGGCTAAGGGGCAGGATGATGCAAGTCATTGGATGGGCAAAAAACACTCGGGAACCTGCCGGCAAGGCCATCCAATTCGCTGAGCTGTATGATGAGTTTATATTCTATATCAATAGCTTATGACTGCGCCACAAGATAGCTTGTACGCTCGCGACTGGATTCAAGCTCGCTTTGCCCGTGCGACTGCCAGGGGCGCTCATCTCGGCGCGGGTTCGGATCAGCAAGATCTTACCGCGGCGGCGGTGCTGGTTCCATTGGTCGAGCGTCGTCGAGGGATTCAGGTGATCCTGACACGGCGTGCGGCTCATTTGCGCGAGCATGCCGGGCAGATCAGCTTTCCAGGTGGGCGTATCGAGCGCACTGACGCCTCGGTGGCCGCCGCGGCATTACGCGAGGCCGAAGAGGAGATCCGGTTGCCGCCGAAATCAGTGGTATTAACGGGCGATTTGCCCCGCTATCGA
Organism: Gammaproteobacteria bacterium; assembly: GCA_030433275.1. Taxonomy (GTDB): domain Bacteria; phylum Pseudomonadota; class Gammaproteobacteria; order Nitrococcales; family Nitrococcaceae; genus Nitrococcus. The sequence continues at coordinate 71,137 of JAUILK010000002.1, read as the reverse complement.
ACCGGGACGGGGTTTGTGGTCTATCCTGTGGTGGGGTTTGCCGAACCGAGCGCAGAGTTGGTGCCGGATCCGGCCGAGGTCGCCGAAATCTTCGAGGTCCCACTAGCGTTCGTGCTTGATCCCAATAATTACCAACCGCTGGAGTTGATATCCCAAGGGCGCAGGATTGCGTACTGGGCCATACCGTATCAAGCGTACTACATATGGGGCGCCACCGCTGCAATTCTGCGGAATTTTTGTCATCTGTTGGGCGTGCAGTGCGATTCCACGCGAGCGCCTCTATGAAGGCTTTGACGAGGGGCCAGCCGCAATGTGCGAGCTTTTGGGGATGAGCGCCAATGTACCGACTGATATTTGCTTCAGCTTTACGGGCTTGATGCGTCGCGGTGGTCACACCGGGCCTCACCGCGATGGTTGGGGTGTGGCGTTCTATGAGGGACGTGGCTGTCGCCTATTCCAGGATCCCCGGCCCAGCGTCGATTCGGAGATCGCGCGCTTGCTGCTGCGTTATTCGATCAAGAGCCGCAACGTGATCTGTCATATCCGCCAGGCCACTCATGGGCGGGTTGCATTGGAGAACACTCATCCTTTCCAGCGCGAACTCTGGGGGCGGCCTTGGGTATTCGCCCATAACGGCAAGCTGCAGGGGGTCAAACGCTGGCTCTTGAGCGAGTATTATCGCCCAGTGGGAAACACCGACAGTGAGCATGCTTTTTGCTGGCTTTTGGGCCGGCTCCGAGAGCGATTTCCCGGTCCGCCGCGACGTCGCGAGACGCTTTGGCGCTATCTGGCGGGATTAGCGCGTGAGCTGCATGCCCTGGGCAGCTTCAATATGCTCATGAGCGATGGCCGCGTGCTCTACGCTTTTTGTAGCACTCATTTAGCTTGGCTCACCCGCTGCGCGCCCTTCGGCGAGGCAAGGCTGGTGGATGCCGAGCTCACGGTGGACTTCGCGAAAGTCACGACCCCCGACGATGTGGTGACTGTCATTGCCACCCGCCCTCTGACCAGCAACGAAACATGGACCACTATGTCGCCGGGCTCACTGGTAGTTTTCGACGGTGGCTTTCCATTCGATGTGTGTGGTAATGGCCGCATTCTACCGCTGCCGCTGCGCCATCCCTGCCTGCTAAGTGATCGGCCGAATCCGGGGGGAGTTCGGCCGTCTTAATCAGCCTTCCGCAAGCAGTTTCTGCAGTTCAAGCAGTGCGGCATTGGCCCGGGCCAGATAGGAGGCTAGGGTCAAGGAGTAATTTGCCGTAAACCCAAACCCGCTGCCATTCAGCACCACCGGGCTCCATACGGTGCGCTGGGAATACTCCAATTCGCGCACGATTTGGCGCAGGCTTACCTGCGCGTTTTTGTCTTTGAGGATTTTGTGGAAGTCGGTCTGGGCAGCCCGCAGAAACTCTATGATCGCCCAGGCCGAGCCGCGCGCCTCATAGAACACGTCGTCTACGTGCAGCCAGGGTGTTTTGCTATAAATCTGCTGCTCGGATTCCTCGTCTGCCTGGCGCGAACTCGGTGCGCCAGCCGTGCCCTCATCGAAGGCGTGTTCTCCAATGCTGGCACTGAGTCGTTGCGACAGGCTGCCAAGCCGCCTGCTTACGAGGGTCAACCATTCGCGCAAGTTATCGGCGCGTGCGTGGAAGTACGCATTCCCGTCCGCCAGCCGATCCAGATATTGGTCTACGGCCTCGACCCCTTTTTGATACTCACCTTCGGTGTCAGGAAAAATCCACTTGTCGTTGGGGAAGCTGAACTGCGGTTCGGCGATGGCGAGGTCTTTATCCTCGGCCGATTGAGAGCGTGAGCGGCTCATATCGTTGCGCAATGAGCGAGCGAGGTCTCGCACCTGGATGACGACACCGTATTCCCAGTTGGCCATGTCGTCCATCAGCACGGATGGCGGGGTAATGTCGTTGCTGAGATATCCCCCGGGTTTATCCAACAGCACCTCGACGGCATGCGCGAGCGTTGCGGTCATGACAAACCCAGGCACCTTGGCGGGATCGACTCCCTCTGGGGCGCGTTGCTTTGCCGCGTCCATTACGTTGAACAAATCCGGTGAGCGGTTCCAATAGACCGCGAGTCCGAAGCCGATGAGCAGCAGGATGAGCACGGTAATCGCGACCGCCTTCCAGCGGCCACCAAAGAATATATTGGCCATGTTTGGTTCCCAATTTGGCTGCCCGGGAAGCCGCGATTACAATGCACCGCCTCGTTTTAGGGTGCGAGCGAGCCTGAAACGCGGCCTTAAAGGCCCCGAAAGGCCCCGCATAGCGGGGCTCCGGGTGATTTTGGACCCGTCCTGAGTCTATTTGTACATCGATTTCTTGAACATGCGGTCAATTTTTTGGCTATTCTGATCAGCCGTGAACTGCGCCGATTTGGCCGCACCCTGGGCTTGCTGGGCCATCTCCTGTGCTCTGGTCGCAGCCTCCATGGCCGCTTCGGCTTGAGCTTTGGCATTCTGCGCAGTTTCGTTAGCTTGAGCGGCTTGGCTGTTTACCCCTTCGAGGTCTGATTGAGAGAGTGTTTGGGGTACATCGGCGCATCCCGCCACTAAGAAGAGCGACAGCGCCGCAGTGGAGAGCTTCAGGGTTGTATTCAGCGTCCGGGACATGAAAAATCTCCTTGTTTCTTCTTTAACCAGCCGTTGCTCTCACGGCTCTGGTGAGTTCCGTTTTTGGGCTACAAGATGCGGCGTTATGCGACCGCCGCTGTCTCGAATCATTACTATACCCGAGCGGCGTTTCAAGTGCTTGTTAGGTAAATAAGCATTTCGATGTCTGAGATTTCAATATAAAAATCTGTTTTCAATAGGGAAAAATTAATCGAAAAACCTGTTACCGGATGACGACGGGCGTTCCTACTTGCACATATTTTAGGAGGCGGTCGATTTGGTTATCGGTAAGCGCGACGCAGCCCTGCGTCCAATGGAATCGGGCGTGCATGATGGGATCGGCCTGGCCCAGCCCATGAATACCGATGTGTCCTCCCAGTTCCGTGGCCTGTGGCAATTGGCCATGCGCAATGGCGTAATCAAGTAGATATTGGTAAGTCATTGTATCGACGATACCGTCTCGCAAAGCCCGATCCAAGTGAGCTAGGGTAGGGTAGTTAAGCTCGAGGAAGACATGAAAGCGGCTGTCATGCTTGATTCGGGTGATACGATAATGACCCAAAGGAGTGGTTTCATCGCCTGCAGTGTGAACCAAGGCGATGCCACCTCGCCCCCATGAAATATTGGGGAAGCTCACGAGCGGTTGATCTCCACGTAGGACCTCGGCTAGGTCGCGATGGGTGTCGATGAGGACCCAAACGCGCGAGTCGGCGCGTGCGACGGACGTGATAAGTATGAGCGTGGCGAGCGCGAATCCTCGCCGCCATGTCGATATGGCCCCCATTCCGGCCCCCTAAAGTAGAAATCGATACACCTCTTCCAGGACAAACGGCCAGTCGAGTTCGGCGCCGGAGTCCGCTCGGCGCAAAACGGGTATTCGGGCCGCGTAGCGGTGTTCGAGCAGCGGATCTCCAAGTATTTCAACTGCTTTTAGAATGTGGTGCCGACGCTTTAGAGCCGTTCGCACGATCGCTTCGGCCTCGCCACATAGTCGGCAGCCGCTGGTCTCGAGCAACTCTACCGTTATTGTTGCGTTCCTCTGCAATCTACCCGTCCTATCTGCTTCTGTTATGGGTTAACTTAATTGAGCAGTTTACCGCCTAGTTTCACGGATGGCTGCGCTTGCTGACACAATTTCATGGGCGAGGAAATGGTTGCTTGGCTCGGTTATGGCTCTTCTGCTGTGTCCGGTGAATCGCCATCGAGAATTCGATCCCCCGGTTTGAGGTGTTCTTCCGCCTCGTCTTCGAGTAAGAGATAAACCGTTTTGTCCTCGGCGCGGAAAACGGCGATCAAGCCGCGCTCTCGAAACTGCGCGCCGACCCGGTTCGCCTCGGCCCAGTTATTGTTGTAGGTTGCCTTGGTTACTGCATCCATCAACTCTTGATAAAGTTGGCGATCGTTCATGTATCCCTATTCCTCCTGAGGCGTGATGCCGATGGGGACAATCCATTATCCGTCCGGCTCGTGGTCAGAGAACCCGTGCGGCTCGTTCTGACGGGCATTCTCTCAAACGGGGCCGGGAATCGCCCTATTTTGCAAGGCGTGTTTGCCCTAATGTCTGATAAAGGCCAGCCAATCTTAAGCATCTGCCAAGCGGTAGCGGCGCCTTGTTGGATGTCGGTCATTCTCCGCCGAGCGGCGTCTGGGTGCAAAGCACACTCAATGGAGCCGTGCCGCCGAACGGTGCAAGTGGGCGCAGATTCCGCGATGGTGCGGCTTTGTCCGGAGATTCGGGATTTACCAGCATGACAAGAGCACTGATCAACCGGCGGCTTTCGGTTGCTCCGATGATGGGCTGTACTGATCGCCATGCGCGGTATTTTCTGCGCCTGTGTTCGCGCCATGCGCTGCTTTATACGGAGATGGTGCCGGCCCAAGCGGTGTGGCATGGCCGCAGTGAGCGGCTCCTCGCCTACAGCAGCGAGGAGAGTCCCGTGGCGATCCAATTTGGCGGCAGCGATCCAGTCCAACTCGCTTATTGTGCCCGTATGGCCGAGGTTTATGGTTATGACGAGATCAATCTCAACGTCGGTTGCCCGAGCGAGCGCGTCCAAGCAGGGCGTTTCGGTGCCTGTTTGATGGCCGAGCCTGGTTTGGTGGCCGAGCTGATTACCGCTATACGGCAATCCAGCGCGCTACCGGTTACAGTCAAGACCCGTATTGGCATCGACCAGCAGGATGACTATGCGGCATTGGCCGAGTTCGTCGAGTGCGTGGCCAACGCCGGCTGCGGGACGTTTATTGTGCATGCTCGCAAAGCCTGGCTGAAGGGCCTCAGCCCTAAGGAGAACCGCACGCGGCCGCCGTTGAGATACGATCGGGTGCAGCGCCTCAAGCGGGACTTCCCCGAACTCGAGATCGTGCTTAACGGCGGTCTGCGCACGCTGGAGCAAGCCGAGGAGCAGCTTGCGGCCGTCGACGGCGTGATGCTCGGGCGGGAGGCCTACCAAAATCCATACTTGCTCGCTATGGTCGACGCTCAGCTTTTCGACGACCCTCGGCCTGTCCCTACACGTCATGGGTTGGTTCAAGCTTACTTGCCTTATATCGAGTGCCAGCTTGCGGCCGGTGTGCGCCTTTCTCGCATGACCCGGCATCTCCTGGGGTTATACCAGGGTATGCCGGGTGCACGAGCGTGGCGATCCCACCTGAGCGCGCGCGGCGCGCGCAGCGGTGCCGGTGTCGAGGTGATCGAGCAGGCATTGCGCCTGGTGTCGAGGGAAGTCGAGAGTGCGGCGGTGTTCGGTTAAATCAAGCCTGGTTCGCACCCTGGTTAAGCCGGAAGAAACGCCGAGCTGCAGCCGTCGTCGTACTCGCCAGTTGCCCTGCGTCACGGTCGCGCAGCTGCGCCAGGTGACGTAGGATATGAGGCAAAAAGGCGGGCTCATTGCGCCCGTCTTTGGGTTTGGGTTCGAGATCCCGTGGCGTAAGATAGGGAGCGTCGGTCTCGATCATCAAACGATCTTCTGGGATATCGCGGATACAGGTTTTCAGGAGCCCGCTGCGGCGTTCATCGCAGAGCCAACCGGTGATGCCTATGTACAGATCGAGGTCGAGATACGGCCAGAGTTCCTCACGCCCGCCCGTAAAGCAGTGCACGACAGCCTCGACCAGTGAATCTCGGTAATCACGGAGAATGGCCAGAAAGCGTGTTTGGGCATCCCGCTGGTGGAGAAAAACCGGCCGCTGCAGCTCGACGGCCAGCTCAAGCTGTCGGCTGAATACCCGCTCCTGCACCGAGCGCGGTGAGAAATCACGGTTGAAATCCAATCCCGTCTCCCCGATGGCGACCACTCGTGGATCTATCGCCAGTTCCCGAATCTCCGAGGTTGTATCGGCGCTCCAGTCCCGGGCTTGGTGGGGGTGCACGCCAGCGGTTGACCAGAGCAACCCAGGGCGCTCGCGGGCGAGATCCAGGGCCGCTTTTGACCCATCTGAGTCAGCGCCGGTCAGGATCAATGTGGTGACACCTGCCTCGATGGCGCGCTTGATGACCTCGTCACGATCTCGGTCGAAGCGCCCGTGGGTCAGATTGACCCCGATGTCCACCAACTCGCACACATCGCCCATGCAACATCCTCCGCGGAGCCGACAGCTTTGCCTATGGTAACGGGCCTGATGGCCGTGGCAAGGTGGAATAGGGTACGCCGCTAAAGCGGCAAACAGGACGGGGATAAACGGTTGATTTTTATTTTGAGAGGCCTGGGCGCGTGGTAAAGCGCCATAATTACGATGCATTACCGATGGATTGGGTCGGCGACTGGGCGGGGCGGCGCCGCGCTTTGACGCCGCAGCGTCGCGCCGTGGTAGACACCGACAGCGGTCAGTCCTATACGTTCGCCGCGCTCGACGATCGGGCCAACCGAGTCGGAACCTATTTGCGCGATGTTTTGGGGTTGGTCAAAGGGGATCGGATCGCTTTTGTCGGCGGCAATCGCATCGAGCCGATCGATCTCTACTTGGCGGCCGGTAAGCTCGGGGTCGTGCTGGCGCCGTTGAGCTTTCGGCTGCGCCAGCCCGAGCTCAATGAGTTGCTGCAGTGTATTCAGCCCAAAGCGCTGTTCTACGAGGATGCCTTCGCCGATCTATGCGATTCGTTGATTCGCCCAGCATGCCTCGCCAGTGCGATCCGTTACGCGGACGAGCATTCGCCCTATCAGAGGGAGGTGCTGAGCACTCCGCCCCGACGGGTCAACGATGCGCTCGCGCTTGACGATCCTTACCTACTCATCCATACAGGCGGGACGACGGCCACACCGAAGGTCTGCATCATCTCTCATCGGCAGATGGTTTGGAATTCCTTCGAGCTCATTCTGGCGGCGCCGGAGGGTTTGGCAGGGCGGCGCGAACTGCTGCTATTTCCCCTGTTTCATATCGGTGGGTGGAACACACTCACCCCGATCTTCCATGCGGGCGGCTGTGTGGTGCTCATCCGCCGGTTCGAACCGGCTAGGGCTCTGACGCTCATCGAAGAGCAGCGCATCAATCACCTCGGTGTAGTCGAGGCGATGCTCAAACTCATGGCCGAGCATCCGAGATTCGCGGCCGCGGATCTGAGTACATTGAGGGGGATTACCTCCGCTGGGGCGCCCTGCTCGGAAGCAGCCATGCGGCCTTTTTGGGAGCGGGGTATCCCCGTGAGCCAAGCCTATGGTCTGACCGAGGCCGGGCCGTCGAATTTCATGCACGGTCAAAGTACAACTTCGATGGCAGCCGTTCGGGCCCGTCATGCGAGTGTCGGTAGCGTTTTTTTTCATTGCGACTACCGCATTGTGGCGCCGTACAGCTATCAACCGGTATGTCGCGGCGAAGTGGGGATATTGTTGTTGCGCAGCCCGCATAACTTTGACGGCTATCTCGGCCAACCCGAGCGCACCGAGCAAACGCTGCTCGAAGGAGGATGGATCGACTCGGGCGATCTCGCGCGCGAGGATGATGCCGGCTATGTCTATATCGTCGGCCGGGCAGATAACCAATTCAGCAGTGGCGGCGAGAATGTCTCGCCCGAGGAGATCGAGCGTGTGCTTACGGAGCACCCCGACATCGCCGAAGCCGCAGTCTTCGGTGTTGTCGATGCGCGTTGGGGCCAGGTGCCCATGGCCGTGGTCGTGCCGAGCGGTGCGCCGCCCGCGGTTGATGTGTTACGGGCTTATCTGGGCGAGCGATTGGCCGGCTATAAGGTGCCGAAGCAAATCGTTTTCGGCGAGCGCCTACCGCTCACCGGCGCCGGCAAAGTCGATCGTAATGAGGCTCGCCGGCTATACGCAACGGGCGATGAGCCAGCCTGGAGGAGGTGAGTCATAACGCCCGCACGTGTTCTGATCATTGCCGGTTCGGACTCCGGGGGTGGGGCTGGGATCCAGGCCGATATCAAAACGGTTACCTGTCTGCAAGGTTATGCAGCGAGCGCCATTACCGCACTGACGGCTCAAAATACCCGCAATATACAAGCTATTATGCCGGTGGATTGCGGTTTCATTGCGCAGCAGATCTCAGTGGTGCTGACGGATATCGGCGCGGATTGTATCAAGATCGGTATGCTCCATGTGGCGCCGGCAATCGAGACCGTGGCCCGTGTGATCAGTGAACTTGCCCCGATGGTGCCCGTGGTAGTCGATCCCGTGATGGTGGCGCAAAGCGGCGATCGGTTACTCGCCGCGCCCGCCGTAGCCGCTCTGCGCGATACCTTGTTGCCCCAGGCGGTGCTGGTGACTCCGAACCTTCCCGAGGCGGAGGTATTGCTGGGGCGGCGCATCGAGGGCCGTGAGGCAATGGCGGAGGCCGCTCACGCGCTCCTCGCGTTCGGCTGCCCGGCGGCGCTGCTCAAAGGTGGGCATCAGCCGAGCGGTGCCGAAGTCGTGGATGTGCTGGCTACCGCTGCCGGCGTGGAATATCTGATCTATCCTCGGATAGCCACACGCGCCACCCACGGGACCGGCTGTACGCTCGCTTCGGCGATTGCCACCGGCCTTGCTCAAGGACTGGAACTGGCGGCCGCGGTTCGGCGTGCGCGTGCCTATCTGCAACGGGCACTGGAGAGCGCTTTTCGGTTGGGGTACGGGGATGGTCCGGTTAATCACTTGCACACCGTTGCGCCCTTTAAGGGCAGCTGATCGTTCGAAGTTGAGCTAATACGCCGTTTTCAACGAATCGGTAGCTTTTGAGCGCTTCCCGAGGGTGTTTGCTGCTATCGGAGCGCTGCAAGCCAGGGTCAATTAACCGGGGTGTCACACGTCGTTCCGGGCGACTCGATGGCGGGGGCGTCGACGTTCAACTGGTATTGGCTCATCGACGGGCTGTGGGAGGTCGGCTATGCGCTGCGGCTGCGCACTGGCTGGCGTAGATGCGCCGGCTCGGTATCCTGTCGGAAGGTTACATCTATCCCAAGGCCGAGCGCGCCGTGCGAGATCTACTGCGGTGCTGAGTGTACCTGGTGCGCCAGCGCACGGCGCGGCTATTGAACACGCGCTCGCGCAAGCGCTTCAAGAAAGTCTATGGCATCAGAGTCGCTTGGGCGTCTTGGCACGACAAGTTTGCTTCACAGTGTCTTCAATATTCCCCTGACCTCGGGGGCGTTGGAAGGCTCGGTTCAGCGGGAGCCCAAGAATCGAAAATGCAGTCTCGGTTGTGGCGTCACCAAAGTTGAAGGCGAGGGGAGTTTGTATCGGCAGTTTCTGCGTGACAATAGGCACAGACCCGCTTACCGCCGCAGCAGACAGTAACTTTGCCAGCATTAGCCGAATGGCGTCGAGTTGCTCGGGTCTTGAACGATGCAACGAACACCGCGGTTTGCGTTTCAATCGGCAAAAGGCAGGGGCGGAGAATCTCCGACTCTAATATCTCGGATATAGCCAACTCACTTGGTTAGCTTCTGGACTAATCGGAGGGCTTCACCTGCTATGAGAGAATCTGGCGGTGGGCCATGGTCTAAGGGGCATCCGCCTGGACTCCGACGGAAGGCTGGTCTGTCCGAAGCGCCCAATGCGCGAGTTTGAGTCGGGGGCTATGCGCTTCAAAGAATACATTGAGAAGACGCTGAATAGAAAAGGGGGTCGGGAAAACGTGGCAGACTGGTAAACGCTTCGGGCTTCGATCGGCCCTCATAGTAGCGTTGCTATCTACGCCCATGCACCGCCGGTGCAATCGCCAGGGCGCTGATAACGGATGATATGTTCCGAACGGTGTACTAATGCCCATGCGGCGTTAAACTGTTCCGATTATGATTCGCCTATCCACCAAGAGCCGGTATGCTGTGAGCGCGCTCATGCATCTGGCTATCCATAATCAGGCCGGCCCGGTGCCGCTCGCCGAGATTTCGGTTTGTCAGGGAATATCCATGTCCTATGTGGAGCAGATCATCGGCCGCTTGCGGCGCGTCGGACTCGTCCAGGGTACGCCGGGGCCGGGTGGCGGTTATCGACTCGGTCGTTCCCCGGAGCACATTTCTGTGGGGGAAGTAATCGCGCTTATGGAGGATGGTCGTGGTGGGCGCCAGTACATATCGGCGCTCGATCGGATCGTTTGGACTCGGTTGACCCAGCGAATCGACACCTTCCTGCGCGGGGTGACTCTGGCCGATTTCGTGCAGCGGCCGCAGATTCGCGCGGCGTTTGTCCGGCAGTATTCTGGTGGGACATGGCGCTGCGATGTGTGCGGTGCGCTCGCCACGCGCCGCCCCTGTGTGGGCACCACCACAGCGGCCGGGATGTGATGGCCTACGTCGTTACGGAGCGTTGTATCCGCTGTAAGTACACCGACTGCGTGGAGGTCTGTCCGGTGGACTGCTTCCATGAGGGCAGCAACTTCCTCGTGATCGATCCCGAGCAGTGCATCGACTGTGCCCTTTGTGTGCCGGAGTGCCCGGTAGAGGCGATCTATGCTGATGACCGATTGCCGGCAGATCAGGAGCGGTTTCTCGAACTCAATGCGCGGTTCGCGCGCACTTGGCCGGTCATCGCCCGTCGCAAATCGCCGCCCGCCGATGCTGAGGAGTGGCGTGAGGTAACGGATAAGCTGCGCTATTTGGAGGAGCGTTGAGTCAACCGACCGTGGGGCTGTCCGTCAGGCCGTAGCGGCGCTGGACATACGCCTCGACGATCTCTTTGAATTCCTCGGCAATATTGTCTCCGCGTAAGGTAACGGTTTTTTCGCCATCCTCGTAGACGGGCGCGACGGGTTTCTCGCCGGTCCCGGGAAGGCTGATGCCGAGGTTCGCATGGCGGCTCTCGCCGGGTCCGTTGACCACGCAGCCCATCACGGCAAGGGTCATCTGCTCCACACCGGGGTATTCACGCCGCCACTGCGGCATGCGCTCACGCACATGGTGCTGAATATCGGCGGCTAGGCTCTGAAAGAAAGTGCTGGTGGTGCGCCCACAGCCCGGGCAGGCAGTTACCAGTGGGGTAAAGGCGCGCAGCCCCATGGTCTGCAGGATCTCCTGAGCCACGATGACCTCACGGGTGCGGGATTCGCCGGGTTGCGGTGTGAGCGAGATGCGTATGGTATCGCCGATGCCTTCCTGTAGTAACAATGCCAGTGCGGCCGTGGAGGCCACGATGCCCTTGGATCCCATGCCCGCTTCGGTGAGGCCGAGGTGCAATGCGAAATTGCAGCGGCTCGCGAGGTCACGGTAGACGGTGACCAGGTCCTGCACCCCGCTTACCTTGCAGGACAATATGATCCGCTCGTGCGCTAATCCTAAGGCTTCGGCCTTCTCGGCGCTGTCCAGAGCGGAGCGTACCAAAGCGGTTTTCATGACCACGCTGGGATCTTGAGGATCGGGGCGATTGGCGTTTGCGTCCATCATGCGGGCCAGCAAATCCTGATCCAGGCTGCCCCAGTTTACGCCGATACGCACAGGTTTATCGTAGTCCTTCGCGATTTCGATCATGGTTGCGAATTGAGGATCGCGCCGGCTACCCTTGCCTACATTGCCGGGGTTGATCCGAAACTTCGCCAGCGCATCGGCACAGCTCGGATAGCGGGTGAGCAGCTTGTGCCCGTTGAAATGGAAATCCCCGATTAAAGGAACGCGGATGCCCATATCGTCGAGCCGCTGGCGGATCCCGGGAACCGCCGCGGCGGCGTCCTCGGTATTCACCGTGATACGCACCAGCTCAGAGCCGGCCCGCGCCAGATCGGCAACCTGGATCGCAGTGGCGACTTCATCGGCGGTGTCCGTATTGGTCATCGATTGGACGACCAGCGGGGCATCGCTACCGACGATGACCCCGCCGATGTTCACGGGTACGCTGAGGCGGCGCTGATAAGCAGGGATTTCGGTCATAATGATGTCCGGCTGATAGTTGGGTTGGTAGGCGGCGCAAAACGCCGGACCATGATAATCCATCCCGCGTTTGTGTTCACGACGGCGCGTCGCTGAGGCCGCGTCGGCTTGCAGGAGCATTGCAATGATCGATGTCTATAGCTGGTCCACACCAAACGGCCATAAAGTGCACATCGCACTCGAGGAACTGGCTTTGGACTACCGCATCCATCCGGTGAACCTCGGCAAGGGCGATCAGTTCGAAGCGGAGTTTCTGCGCATCAGTCCCAACAATAAAATTCCGGCTATAGTGGACCGGAAAGGACCCGGCGATGAGCCGTTTGCTCTGTTCGAGTCCGGGGCGATTCTGATCTATTTGGCCGAAAAAACCGGACGGTTGCTGCCAAGGCAGCCACACGGGCGTTATCGTACGCTCGAGTGGCTAATGTTTCAGATGGGCAATCTAGGACCCATGTTGGGCCAGGCACACCATTTTCGCCAATATGCTCCGGAGCGGATCGATTATGCGATCAACCGCTATACCAACGAGACCACACGGCTCTATCGGGTGCTGGAACAGCGACTCGGGGAGGATGCGTTTTTGGCGGGCCCGGAGTACACCATCGCCGATATCGCCGTGTTTCCCTGGATTCGCCCCTACGAACGGCAGGGCCAAGATTTGACTGAGCATCCAAACCTGAGGCGTTGGTTCGATGCTATCGCGCAGCGCCCGGCCGTGGAGCGAGGCTTGGGCGTGCTCGCTGCTCGCGAGCAAAAGGGTTTCGATGAGGAAGCCAAGCAGGTGCTCTTCGGTGAGCGCCAATACCAGTGCCACTAAGACCGGGCGGCTTGGCGGGCCGGACGAGCAAACGATATGGCCGATATGCAGCAACTGCTTACGTTGATGGCGCGGCTGCGGGATCCTGTTGCGGGCTGTCCTTGGGATCTTGAGCAGGATTTCAAGAGCATTGTGCCGCATACGTTGGAGGAAGCCTACGAGGTCGCGCAGACCATCGAATCCGGCGAGCTGACGGAGCTGTGTGATGAACTCGGTGACCTCCTGTTTCAGGTGGTCTTTTATGCCCAACTCGCGCAAGAGCGTGGTGCTTTTGACTTCGAGGGAGTCGTGGCCGCGATCGCGGATAAGATCGTGCGTCGCCATCCCCACGTGTTCGGCACCGCCGCGCGGCCGGATGTGGTGGAGCCGCATCGGAGTTGGGAGGCGATTAAAGCCGAGGAGCGGCGCGCCAAGCAACCGGACGGGGCTGTGCCGTCGGGCGCTCTGGATGGCGTCGCGCGCGCACTACCGGCATTGCCGCGTGCGGTCAAGCTGCAGCGGCGTGCGGCTCGGGTCGGGTTCGATTGGGATACAGCGCAACCGGTTCTGGAGAAGATTCGCGAGGAACTCGCCGAACTCGAGGTCGAGCTCGAAGCCGGTGCAGGGCAGGATCGGCTGGAGGACGAGCTCGGGGACGTTCTGTTCGCCTGCGCCAACCTCGCCCGTCACCTGCAGGTGGATGCCGAGGCGGCTCTGCGGCACACCAACGCCAAGTTCGAACGGCGCTTCCGGCGCCTGGAAGCGATCCTGCGTGAGGCCGGCATTGATACGACAGGCGCCAATCTTGAGATTCTAGAGTCCGCTTGGCAGCAGGCTAAACGAGAGGAACCGGAGCGCTGATCGAGCGTTTCCGGCCCGTACCGGAGTGTTTCTTGAAATCCGATGATTTGATCCTAACCTCAAATCAACAAGCCGATGGGTGAGCAAATCGCCTGCGGCGCATTCCAATGATGATTCTGCAAGGGAGATATCTATTATGAACTTGGCCGCCAAAACCTGCTTACCCTGTAAGGGCGGCGTCGATCCCTTATCCCGCGCGGATGCCGAGCGCTACCTCGGTGAAATCCCCGGCTGGCAGCTATCCGAGGATGGGCGCCGCATCCATCGAGAGTACAGGTTTAAAAATTTCGTGCAAGCAATTGAGTTTGTTAACAAGGTGGGTGCTTTGGCCGAGCAGGAAGCCCACCATCCCGAGATTCGGTTTGGGTGGGGGCATGTGCAGGTCGAGCTTTGGACGCACAAGATCAATGGCCTGCATGAGAACGACTTTATCGTCGCCGCGAAAATCGATCGGCTGGCCTGAATTTGGTTAGCCTTGTTGCGTCGGTGCGGCGGCGCGTTCCCAAGTACCAGAGCGCCCGCCGCTTTTATGCAGCAGTTGCACCTCGCCGATGACCATGCCGCGATCGAGGCCCTTGCACATATCATAGATCGTGAGCAGTGCGACTTGCACGGCCGTTAAAGCCTCCATTTCCACGCCGGTGCGTTCGATGGTTTCGGTACGCGCTTGGCAATGGACAGCGGGCGGATCTTCTTGCAGGCTCAGTTCCAAGTCGATGTGGGTAAGGGCTATGGGATGGCATAGCGGTACCAGTTCCCAGGTGCGTTTCGCCGCCATGATTCCGGCAATGCGTGCGGTGCCGAGCGCGTCTCCCTTGCGCAGATCTCCGGCGCGCAGCTTCGCTAGTGTATCCGCTGCCATGTGAATCCGTCCTTCAGCGGTGGCAATGCGGTGGGTACGCTCTTTGGCACCTACGTCGACAATATGGGCCTCGCCCCGGGCGTTTAGGTGGGTAAGTTCAGTCATGTTTTTCTCCGTGTCGGTGAATATCATAGGCTGTTTGCTGGGCCGGCGCCGATCGGCTCGGTTGGGTGCGGTGTCGGCATTGCATCATGTTACCGAAATAGCTCGTCGAGGGCGGCGATCTTATCAAGCGAATCGGGGTTGGCAAGTGCCGACCGATTGGTGATCTTTTCGCCGCGTAAGAGCTTGGCGGCGGCGAGTTCGACTTTTTTGCCGCTGCGCGTATAGGGGATCTCGTCGAGTTGGATGATTTTTGCCGGTACATGTCGCGGACTGGCCTGTTCGCGGATGCGTTGGCGTATCCTGTGTTTGAGCTCATCGCTGAGCGTCTGACCTTTATTGAGTACGACGATCAGGATTACGCGTACGTCGCCTTGCCAGGGTTGTCCTACGACGAGGCTATCGGCGATTTCCGGGATTGTCTCCACAGGCCGATAAATTTCTGCGGTTCCGATGCGCACACCGCCTGGGTTGAGTGTGGCATCGCAGCGGCCATGGATCGTCGAGCCGCCGTGCGGATAGAAGGTAATGTAATCACCTTGGGCCCAGACCCCTGGGTACGTTGCGAAGTAGGCGCTGCGATAGCGGGCCATAGCGGGATCGTTCCAGAATTTGACCGGCATGCTGGGTGCCGGTTGGGTGCACACCAGCTCGCCAGGTTCGCCTACTATCTCATGGCCGGCCGGATCAAAGGCTTTGACGTCCATGCCCAGCATCTTGCATTGGATCTCGCCGCGGCGAACCGGCAAGGTTGGGCTGGAACCCACGAAACAGGAGACGATATCGGTCCCTCCGGAAATTGAGCCGAGCAGCACATCGGGCTTAATTGCTTGATAGACGTAATCGAAGTCCTCAGGTAGCAGCGGTGAGCCTGTGGAGAAGATTACTCGGAGCCGTTCGAGATCGTGCGTCTGCCCGGGTTGTAAGCCGGCATTGCGGCAACTACCCAGGAATTTGGCACTGGTGCCGAAATGGGTGATTCGTTCGCGTTCGGCAAGTGTCCACAGAACATCCAGGCTGGGATAGTTCGGCGAGCCGTCGAAGAGAATCAGCTTCGCCCCAGTTAGCAGCCCGGAGACTAGCCAGTTCCACATCATCCAGCCCGTGGTCGTGTAATAGAACAACACGTCACGCGGCCCGATGTCACCCTGCAGTAACAATTCCTTGCTGTGCTGCAGCAAAGTGCCGCCGGCGCCGTGGACGAGACATTTCGGCGTTCCCGTGGTACCTGAGGAATAGAGGATGTAGAGTGGATGATCGAAAGGCAGCTGCGCAAAGGTGAGGTGATGGCCTCGACCTGCGGCCAAGGCATCCTCCCAGAGCACGTGCTTCGATTCTTCCGGGCAAGGCGCATCGGGTAGATTGTTGATCAACACCACTGTTTCGACCGAGGTCATTCGCCGTGGCAGGGTGCGTGCCTGATCTATGCGGGTGAAGGACTTGCCAGCGTAACGATAGCCGTTGTCGGCTACTAGGAGCTTCGGCTCGATCTGCCCAAAGCGATCCAGAATGCCGTTAACTCCAAACTCTGGTGAGACCGACGACCAGATTGCACCGGTGCTAGCAGTGGCCAGCATAGCGATCAGCGTCTCGGGGGTGTTGGCAACAATGCCTGCGACCCGATCCCCCGGTCGCACGCCTTGTTGCAGCAGAAAACCTTGACATGCGCCGACCGCTTCACACAGCTCGCCATAGCTCAGTTGCCGGCGGGGCCGGGATTCGGAGATCGCCGTAATTGCAGGCTTGTCGGGGTCGCCGTGCAGCGCCTCGCGCAACAGATTTTCGGCGAAATTCAGCTGCGCTCCACGGAACCACTCGGCTCCGGGCATGCTGCGTTTGCCAAGCACCTGGTCGTGGCGTTGGCTGGCAATGACGTCTGTATACTCCCAGATGCTTTGCCAGAAGGTTTCAAGGTGGTGCACGGACCACCGGTGCAACGCTTGATAATCTTGGAAGGAGCCATGACCGCGCGTTTCGAGCCAATGTTGGTAATGCGCCATATTGCTGTGCCGGAGATCGCGCGCCGTGGGTTGTCTGAGAATCGGGGCATCTGCGCTCATGGCTAGCTCTCGATCACGGAACTCGTGCGCAGCAGGTTTTCTGGCGCTGTAATGGGGTAAGAGTTTGGGAGCCATCGATAGTTTCGGCGCACCTGATTATAGCAAACCTACCCTTGGCTTAATGGTGCTTTTTGGGAAACCACTGTGGATCAGGGCAACGTTTCTGTGAACGCGAGCTGCGGTGCGTTTTCACGATACCGTTCGCAAAAACCTACACAAGCTCTGGAAGAGCGTCAGAGTCGTTGCTCGATTTGTTGGTGAAAGCGAATGAGCCGTGCCGTGTTCGCCCCGAAATCTGCGGTCCCGACCCGGGAGGCTGAGCGCAGATACAGCGCGCTACCACCGTCTTCGGTCGTTTTTACCCAGACTTCGACATCGTCTTTGAAACGCCATAGCGGCGTAACCGCTACCGCATGCAGGTGGCGATGTTGCGAGTCGATATTTTGGATTTGCCAGCCGTTGGCGCGTGCCGCTGCAACGGCGGCTTCGAGCACGGTTTGGGCCGGGCGTCGGTAAACGCGCAGCCGGCGTTCCGGGTAGGCCGACATGGGTTCAGTTTGAGCGACGTGGCGAGTGAGATAGGTACTCAATCGTGCCAGCAGCCCAGGACTCGAAGTCAGCGGCGGGTGATTGTAAGCAATGGCCGCGAGCGCTGCGATCACCCCGATTAGAAGAAGTACTAATAATAAACGGATCAGATGCTGCATGGTTTGCCAAGGGTCTGGGTCACCACTCGATGGGCTGGCCGTGTTTTAGGAATACGCCGCTCGGGCCTGTGTCGGGGAGCATTGCTGCCTCGACCACCCATTCAGCCGCTTCGGCTGGGCTATAGGTAGCCTGCGTGCCGCCCATGCGGGTGCGCACCCAGCCGGGATCCACTGAGTTGATCTTGATGTTTTCTGCTTCGAGCTCTGCGGCAACCAGGCAGGTAATTACGTTGAGCATCGCTTTGGACATCCGGTAAGCCGGAAAGCCGTGCGTCATATGAGCCAGCTGGCCATAGCCCGAGGAGATGTTGACGATACGGCCGTAGCCGTGGCGACGCATCAGCGGCACGATCGTTTGGATTAGGCGCAACGCTCCAAAGGTATTGGTTTGCAGATTTTCATGCAGCGATTCCAAGGGCATCTCGAATACATTCGGTGCGCTCTGAGCACCGTGGGTGCTCGCCCGTTCGGGGAAAACACCGGCGTTGTTGACCAGCGCATCGAGTCGGCCGAAGGCGTTATTCAGGAACTCGGCGAGACGCTGCACGCTGTCGGCGCGGGTGACATCGAGCGGGTGGTAGCCAACGTCCAGAGCCTCACCCTGAAGTTTGTCGGCCGCCGCTTTCCCTTGTACGGCATCGCGACTGGTGAGCACGGCCTTATAGCCGCGCCGCGCCAATTGCCGTGCGGTCTCAAAGCCAAGGCCGCGATTGGCGCCCGTGATGACGGCGATGCGGCGATTTTCAGTCATGGTGGCGGTACCAGGCCAAATTCAAATTGAAAGTAGTAGGCCACTTCGGCGGGGTCAAGCGGCTTTGGACATACTGTGAGGTGCAGCGCCAGCTCATCACGCGCCCTCCCGCAAGTAATAGCTTTGGATGACTGTCAGGTCATCCTCTAGCTCATAGACGAGCGGTTCGCCGGTAGGAATTTCCAGACTGGTGATTGCCTCGTCGCTGATCGCGTTCAGGTGTTTGATCAAGGCACGCAGGCTGTTGCCGTGGGCGGAGACGAGGATGGTTCGGTTATCATGTAGACGCGGTATGATGTTGGTATCCCAGTAAGGAATCACCCTCGCTAGGGTGTCTTTTAGCGACTCGGTCGCAGGTAACCACTCCGGGCGCAGCTCGGCGTAGCGTGGATCGAACCGGGGATGGCGCGGGTCGTCTTCGGACATGGCTGGTGGGGGCGTGATATAGCTGCGCCGCCAAATGTGCACCTGTTCGCTGCCGTATTTTTGGGCGGTCTCGGCCTTGTCCAAGCCGGTGAGTGCGCCATAGTGGCGTTCGTTGAGCCGCCAATCGTTAGTGATGGGAGCCCACATCTGATCCAGCGCGTCGAGCGTGATCCACGTCGTACGGATCGCTCGCTTCAGCACCGAAGTATAGACCCAATCAAAGCGAAAATCGTGTTGGGCAAGCAATCGCCCGGCCGCCTGTGCCTCATCCCGGCCCTGATCGCTCAAGTCAACATCTTGCCAGCCTGTGAATCGGTTCTCAAGATTCCAGCTACTCTGGCCGTGCCTGAGCAGGACGAGCCTTTTCATCGGCAAGCAACTCCCTCGTTTATGGAAACGTTTTGGTTAATTAATCCCCGAGCTTCCGGGGGATTGCATGGCAAGTGTTTTCCTGCACGGGCAGGACACGCACGCAGGGTTGCATGATAGCAACTGTGGTAAGCAACCGTCTCACATATTACTCTGGCAAATAAATATGGGTCATAAGCCAGGCTGAACATCAGCCAGTGGCGGTCCTAGGTATTCGCTGTACCTAATTGCCTGGTTAATAACTTGGCCATGGTTGCATAATTTCCACAGTGGTAGCGCGCAAGAGGGCATGCTGCCAGCGTATTCTTTTCGTTCTGTTCTTGAGGCCATCGGGGTGCGATTGGTTATTTTTTATTATTTCGTAGGCCGCTTTGGATTGGGCTAAAGCCACACATCTGTCAGTGCTCTTCATCCTCCTGGGTTGCTAGCGGTCGCAGCAGTGCCCGAGCCGGAGCGCCTTCTGCGCCGGCAAGGCGCAGCGGCAGGCAAATGAGCTCGTAGGAACCGGATTTGACCGCCGACAAGTCGAGGCCTTCGATGATCCATATTCCCGCACCCAACAGCGCGCGGTGCACCTCGGCACCGTCTTCGTTGCAGGGCCCCACCGACAAATAATCAATGCCGAGCAGGCGTATCCGCTGCCTGGCAAGCCAGTGCGCCGCCTCCAGGCTCAAGGCTGTGAACCGGGGGTCGAACGCGCGTTTGGACCATAGATGATCCGAATTGCGGGTTTTGAGCAACAGCCGCTCCCCCGCTTGGATACCGGCTGATTCGAGCGTGTGCCGCGAGATCGGGCCCAGTGTTGTCACGCTCATCACCCGCGCTGGCCCGGTGACTGCCGTAAAGGGCAAGGCATCCATGCTGGCACTGCCCGGCAGGTAGTGTAGCGGTGCGTCCATGTGCGTGCCGGTGTGGGCGCTCATCGACAGCTGAGTCAGATTGACTTCGTCGCCGTGTTCGATGGCCTGTGTTCGCTGCACTTGCACGGTCGGATCGCCTGGCCAGCGCACCATTCCGTCATGGATGGGTACGGAGATGTCGATCCAGTCAGCCGGGTTCATGGTCTATTGCGGTCCTTGACCGAGTTCGTGGGCAGGATTTGTGCAACAATCATAACCATAGCCGGAGCGGGCTGTCGGCGATAGTGGCCGGATTGGCTCGGGCAGATGCGCGCCGCAGTAATTTGGCCATACCAGAGGGCGTGGGCTGTGTGGTCGGGTGTTCCGGCTAGAATGGCATCGGGTCATCATCAGGGTCATGGGGAGCCTTTCGGTGGCTACTGAGATCGAGCGCAAGTTTTTGGTGATCGCCGACGATTGGCGGCATCATGCCGATGCCGGTACGGCTTACCGTCAGGGCTATCTCATCGGTTGCAGCACCTCCAGTGTGCGCGTGCGCGTAGCCGGTGAGCAGGCTTGGCTCAATATCAAAAGCGGAACGATGACGGTCTCCCGACGCGAATACGATTACCCGATTCCGGTTCGGGATGCCGCGGAAATACTCGCTGAACTCTGCCGCAAGCCATTGATCGAGAAGGTGCGCTACCATGTTCGCGTAGATGCGCACGTTTGGGAGGTGGACTGTTTTCAGGGTGAGAATGCGGGATTGGTCGTCGCTGAGATAGAGCTTACGGACCCCCAAGAGTGTTTCACGATCCCTTTCTGGGCTGGTCACGAAGTATCGCATCGACCGCGTTATTATAATGTCAGCTTGGTGGACTATCCATACCGTGACTGGACGGAGGCGGAGCGGGCCGGGTGTTGAGGACGCTGCACGCTGGATCCACATCAAACTCGGGACCCAGCGACTTCACCTGTACCAGGCGAGCCGGCTGCTGAGCAGCTACCTTGTGTCAAGTGGCCGCAATGGGATGGGGGAGCAGATGGGCAGCGGTTGTACGCCCCGTGGTTGGCATGTGATCCGTGCCCGTATCGGCGCGAATCAGCCGCTGGGAGCCGTTTTTGTCGGTCGCCGGCCAACGGGCGAGATTTACTCGCAGGCGTTAGCAAACCGCTATCCGGGTCGCGATTGGATACTGAGTCGCATTCTCTGGCTCAGTGGCCTCGAGCGGGGCTTCAACCGCTTGGGAGCAGTGGACACCATGCGCCGTTTCATCTATATCCATGGTGCGCCGGCTTATGTGCCCCTTGGCTTGCCCGCCTCCAAAGGTTGTATTCGCATGCGTAACGCGGATGTTGTCGAATTGTTCGAGGTCATACCGGCGCAGACTCGGGTTTTGATCGAACATTAATTGATTGCTTGACATGCAGCTTTGGCTTGCCGCGAAGTATCTTGTAAATACAACAGGTCAAATAGAGTGTAAGGGGGGCTCTCTCGGAGAATCATCGCATCGATCACGCTCGCGGAGGACGCACGGCGAGCGAAGTTAGCCCCTACCTGTTTGTCTTGCTGAATTGAGGTCGAGTTGTTCCGGCCAGGGTGTGGGCGGAACCTCAGGAGGGAATAGCTATATGCCTACCCAAGAGAATGCCGGTGGCATTTCACCGACGGACCTCGGCAAACCTTACGGCCTGACGCCCCATCAAGTGAATGAGATCTTGGCTGACGCCCGGCTCCAAGTACGGCGCCCCGGGCAGTCGGGTTGGGTGCCTACGGACACGGGTGCGACGTTCGTCTTCGAGCACTCGGCCAACGGCGCCAAGCCAATCGCGTGGTTGCCCGCCGTGGGCGAGGTCATCCTAGAAGCCGTGAGCCCCATTATCCGGTTCATCGAGACCCAATGCTATCTATCACAGCACGCCCGAACCCCTCTGCCGGAGCTTTGGCAAGCCTACGAGCAGTGGTCGGCGAACGAGGGGATTGAGCGTCCGTTGACCCGCAGCATCTTCGATCAGCTCGTGGCGAAGCACGGCGCTAAATGTTACCCGAGTCCCGCAGGCCGGGTTGCCGTTGATCTCGCGCTGGTTGACGAGGCCTCTGAGCAGACCCGGCTGGAGGCTACGCAGCTGCAAGCGGCACTGGATCAGGTCGCGCAGTTTATCGAGACCCAGTGTCGTCGCTCGGCTACTACCAGGGCACCGGCGGAGGTATTCTACGATGCGTACAAGGATTGGGTGCGTAGTGAGCAAAATGCCCGCCCGCTTGGCCACAAGGATTTCTTCGAGCGGTTGGACTATTATGGCTATCCGCAGCAACGCGACGCCCGGGGGGTGCAGCTTCTCATCGGTTTGCAGCTCATCGGTCGGCGTCCGCGGTTGAAGGTGGTGTGAGCGTTGATTTTTTGGGTTGCAGCTCGTTGTCATCCCGTTTCGCGACGGTTTTTTGTCCGGTAATGGTTTTTTCTCCGAACGAAGATCGGTGGTAAGCGTACTTTAAAGTGGGTTTACCGATCTCCGCTCGGTACCGAGGACTACCGAGTGTCTACTGCCGATCATGGCGGCGGGTGAATAAAAGCAAGACGCGCAACCATTCTCTCGATGGAAAGGCGCTCCACGCAAGGTTTTCGCAGTGCTTGTATGGTACTGCCTTAAGAGGGGAGAAGCGCTAAATCGAAAGGATAGTCATGCCCTTGGGGCCTGTTATGGTCGGCATTCGCGGCCTCGTGCTGCTGTCGGAAGAGCGTGAGTTGCTGTGCGATCCTCGCATCGGTGGGGTCATTCTGTTTAGCCGCAATTATGAATCCGTCGAGCAGTTGAGCCAACTTGCCGAGGCCATTCATGCCATTCGCCGACCGGCACTGCTGATTGCTGTGGACCAGGAAGGCGGTTGTGTCCAACGTTTCCGGAGCGGGTTTACGGCGCTGCCGGCGCCGGCCTGTCTTGGTCGGCTCTATGACCGAAGCCATTCCGCGGCGGTCGTTGCTGCCGAGCGCCTTGGTTGGCTGATGGCTGCGGAACTGCGTGCAGCGGGTGTAGATCTGAGCTTCGCTCCCGTGCTCGATGTCGAGCGTGGCGTGAGTCGGGTGATCGGCGAGCGTGCGTTTCATCATCGGGCGGAAGCGGTGGCGGATCTCACGCTGGGTTGGATACGCGGGATGCGTCAGGCTGGAATGGCGGCGGTTGGTAAACACTTCCCCGGTCATGGCGCGGTAGTGGCCGATTCTCATCATGAGCTGCCCGTGGACGACCGTCCCCTTGAGGCCATTTTCAGTGTCGATCTTTTGCCCTTTAGACGGTTGATCGCTGATGGGTTGGAGGGGGTGATGATGGGCCATGTGCTTTATCCTCAGGTTGATGAGCGGCCAGCCAGCTTTTCCGGGGTGTGGATTGGCGATGTGCTGCGAGGAGCGCTCTGTTTCACGGGGGCGATCATCAGCGATGATTTGGGTATGCAGGCCGCGGCTTGCGTAGGGGATTTGCAACTGCGGGCCAGTGTTGCTCTGACAGCGGGTTGTGATTTGCTGCTACTTGGCAATGACTGGGAATCCGCCGCAAATATCGTAGATCGCCTTCCAAGCGTTGAACGCTCACCTCTGGCGGCTCGGTTGGGTGCGCTACGAGGCGTGGGAGGACGATGCGGCTCGCCGCCGCAAAGGGATCCGCGTTGGTTGCCGGCCGTTACGTTGGCAACGCGGCTTTGTAGCGAGGCGCCTCGATAACGGTGGTGGCAGCAGCGATTTGCGTGTCGCCCATACCAGCTAATTTGCAAGTGGGTCGAGCTAACTTCGAACTTGCCCGTCGCGGGGGTGGTGTCCTATAGATGTGGCACCTATAATTCTCGCTCTTCAAGCCAGGGCACGAGCGTTGGGGGATGCCGCGTTGGCGAGTAAGCTGCTAATCATCATGGTGAATACTGACCCGACGAGCGGTCCTGAGATGGGCGCACCAATCATGCAGGCGACCGTGGCCGCTGCGATGGAGTACGACGTGGAAGTGATTTTCAGCGGAATCTCCGGGCGGCTTGCCTTGCGAGGCATCGCTGAGAGTCTGCGTATTCATGAAGGGGCGAGCAAGACCGTCTATGATTTGATCCGGGAGGCCCTTGCGGCGGGTGTGGTATTCAAAGTCTCGTCTACCACGATCGATATTTGGGGCGGCGATCTGATTCCTGAAATCAGCGAGGCGGTGGGCAGCGCTTACATCATCAGCGAAGCGATGGATAACGACACGGTGGCGCTTTCTTACTAAGCAGGCGGCGAGACGGTTAAATGGCAACGCAGCAGCAGGTGACTCCGCAGCGTCTGGACGAAGTGCTCCGGAGTGCTGAGCGACTTCATACCGAGGAAGATGTCGAGCGTGCTTTGGACCAGATGGCGCGGGAAATCGAGGTCGAGTTGGGCGGTAGCATGCCGGTTGTCCTGGGCGTGATGACCGGAGCGCTCGTGCCGCTGGGCAAGTTACTGCCGCGGCTTCAATTTCCGCTGGAAGTGGATTACATCCATGCAACCCGCTATCACCGCTCGACCCGGGGTGCGGACCTGGTTTGGCTCGCTCGGCCGCAGACATCGTTGCGTGAGCGCACAGTGCTTATAGTCGACGATATTCTCGATGAAGGTCACACATTGGCGGGGATCATTGATGAGTGCTATGAGGGCGGAGCACAGGAAGTGCTTGCCGCCGTGCTGGTGAATAAGCAACACGAGCGGCGCTTCGAAGGGCTCGAGGCCAATTTTTATGGGCTGGAGGTCGATGACCGGTATGTATTCGGCGCTGGCATGGACTACAAGGGCTATTTCCGCAATCTGACCGGAATTTATGCCGTCAAACGGGAACTCGAGGATTGATCCGTTGACTGGTTGTTAATCTGGGCGTGCCAGCCCTAACTGCATCATAGCGCAAGGAGCCATGTATGACGCTTGCCATTATCGGCGGGACGGGATTGACTTCTCTTCATGGGTTGGAAATCGAGCGTCGTGAAATGGTGCACACCCCCTATGGTGAGCCGTCAGGTCCCATCACGCATGGAGCGTTGGACGGTAAGCCGATCATGTTTCTCGCGCGCCATGGCTATGGCCACACCATTCCGCCCCATAAAGTTAATTATCGCGCCAACATATGGGCACTCAAGCATTTGAATGTCGGATGGATTTTAGCTGTGGCCGCCGTCGGTGGCATCGCCGAGGATTTGTCTCCCGGCCGGCTCGTATTCCCCGATCAGATCATCGATTACACCTGGTGCCGTGATCATACGTTCTTTGGTGAAAACCTCGCACAGGTCGTTCATATCGATTTTACTCAGCCCTATGATCGGGCACTGCGTGTATTGCTGATCGAATCCGCACGCGCGGCGGGAATCGATGCAGCGGAGCAGGGTACCTACGGGGCGACGCAGGGGCCACGGCTAGAGACGGCCGCGGAGATTGGCCGGATGGCCCGTGATGGCTGTTCCATGGTCGGTATGACGGGTATGCCGGAAGTGGCTTTGGCGCGGGAGCTGGAACTCCCCTACGCGACCTGCGCCGTAGTGGCGAACTGGGCAGCGGGGCTGCATGGGCAGACCTTTGTGGCGATGAGCGAGATCGAGAGCACGTTACGTACGGGCATGACGCAGGTCCGGAAGCTGTTGACCGAACTGATCCACAGGCTCTAGGTGGCAGGGTTCTGGTGGCACGGGTCGTCCGGTGCCATCCGGTCGTCAGATCATCACTGAGACCGCTCGCGACACCACTCTGCTGGCCGGGACATGCGTCTTTACCGATTGATTCAGTCGCTCCGCTGAGCGCGGTTAGGTTTGGGACGGGGCGTTAGTTGGCGCACCTGTACCAGAATGCCAAGCACCGGGTGATCGAGATAGTTAATGTCCCCCACCCGCATACGCTGGCTTTGGGTCATTGGATAGACTGTTGTCATGTTGTCCGCGCTCGCGCTGCCGATGCCGTCACGCCGATAGCGGAGATCCACCTGAAAGTGGATGTAGCGCTTCTGGACCAGACGGAGCGTTCCCCAAAGGCGAGTGCCCTGCGGCAAGAATTCGAACGGGTTTTGAATGGCGCCGGCGTTTGCCGTAGGCCGCGCTGGCGGGAACCAGTTCAGCGGCAATACGATGGCGACGGCGTGGTTAGGTTTGAGGCTCGGTTGCCGCCAGCCGGCATGTAGCAACACGCGGTAGTCATCAGAATGCGTGAGGCGCTGTTGGATGCCTGCGAGCTGCAACTCCGTGTCCGGCAGGCGACTGAACTTCGGTGTGTCGGTGCCGCTTACCGCGGTTCCCAGGGTGGTTAGACGTTTGATTGCTGAACGTGAGATCGGTTGCGGCTGGCCAGGCCAGAATTCCGCGTCGTCGCCAGGAGCTTCCCAGTGGCGAAAGATCACCACCTCCACCGCATATTTATTCTGCGCTAGCCCAGGTGGGGCCAGCGCGGCCAGAAGTAAGACCAGCGCTGTGACAATGTAGCGATCGGGCCGGCGTTGGTCCATCGGCTTAGGCCGCCTCTTGCTTTGTGAGCCTATCTAGAAGCTTTGCGACCGTACTGATCCTTTGCTCAGCGTCTTCCAGTGCTTGGCGGAACTGCAGTCGCTCTTGGCCTTCGAGTCGGTAGACGTTGGGGTTTTCCTGGACCAGCCGGACAATTGTTGCCGGGCTGACGTCGGGTTCCGGTCGGAACACTAGAATTCCGCCTCGTGGCCCCGCCTCCACTTTGCTGATGCCGATGCGCTCGGCGTGTAGCCTGATTTCCGCTTGGCGGAACAGATTTTTGACCGGCTGGGGGAAAAGACCAAACCGATCGATCATTTCGATTTGCAGTTCGCGCAGAGCCTCTTCGTTGCACGCGCTGGCAATGCGTTTGTACATTACCAGTCGGGCATGAATATCCGGGAGGTAATCCTCCGGCAGCAATGCAGGGATGCGCAGATCCACCTCGGTTGCACTGCCGGGTTGTGGATCGAGCGTGGGCTCGCGCCCTTCCCGCAGACTTTGCACGGCGCGCTCGAGTAGTTCGGAGTAGAGAGTGAACCCAACTTCCTGAATCTGACCGCTTTGCTCGTCGCCGAGGAGTTCGCCGGCACCTCGAATTTCCAAATCGTGGCTAGCGAGTGAAAAGCCGACGCCGAGATCCTCGAGTGAGGAAATTGCCTCCAGGCGTTTGACTGCATCCGGCGTCATCAGGTTTTTCGGCGGTGCGATCAGATAGGCATAGGCTCGATGATGGGAGCGCCCGACTCGGCCCCGCAGCTGATAGAGCCGCGCCAGTCCCAAGCGGTCCGCACGGTTGATGATGATGGTATTGGCACTCGGAACATCGATGCCGCTCTCGATAATCGTGGTGCAAACTAGCACGTTGAAGCGCTGATGGTAGAAGTCCAGCATCACCCGTTCGAGTTCGGTCTCGCGCATTTGACCATGGGCGATGCGTACCCGGGCGTTTGGGATCAGTTCATGGAGTTGCTGGGCGATGCGTTCGATGCTGCGGATTTCATTATGCAGGAAATAGACTTGGCCACCACGATGCAGCTCGCGCAGACAGGCTTCCTGGATCAGAGCGTCGTTCCACTGGTTGACGAATGTCTTGACGGCAAGTCGGCGCGCCGGTGGTGTGGCGATGATGGACATATCACGCAGCTTTGCCAGTGCCATATTCAGGGTCCGCGGTATTGGTGTCGCGGTCAACATGAGTACGTCGACGTTGGCACGCAGGCGCTTGAGCTGTTCTTTTTGTCGCACTCCGAAGCGATGCTCTTCATCGATGATCACTAATCCCAGATTTTTGAACCGCACGCTGGGCTGCAGCAGTTTGTGGGTACCAATGACGATATCCACTTTGCCGGCCGCGAGATCCTGCAGGGCGGTGTTTTGCTCTTTTGAGCTGCGGAAACGCGAGAGTTGCTCGATTCGAACGGCCCAGTCGGCGAAGCGGTCGCGGAAATTGCGGAAGTGCTGTTGAGCGAGGAGGGTGGTAGGGACCAATACTGCGACCTGCCGACCGTCCTGTACCCCGATGAAGGCCGCGCGCATCGCGACCTCGGTTTTTCCGAAGCCGACATCACCGCAAACGACGCGATCCATGGGCTGGTTCGATTCCAGGTCGTTAAGCACTGCGTCGATGGCTTGCTGCTGATCGGGTGTCTCTTCGAAGGGAAACTGGCTGGCGAATGCTTCGTAGTCCGGCCGAGGGAAACAATAGGCATGACCGTGTGCTGCCGCACGGCGGGCATAGATTTCCAGCAATTCGGCGGCCACATCGCGGGCGCGTTCGGCGGCGCGGCGGCGGGCGCGTTCCCACTGCTCCCCGCCGAGTCGATGCAGTGGGGCGTGCTCAGGGTCCATCCCGGTGTAGCGCGTGACCAGATGCAGTGCCGAGACCGGTGCGTAGAGCTTATCGCCGCCGGCGTATTCGATGGTCAAGAATTCGGTGGTAATTCCGCCGACTTCGATGATCTGCAGTCCCCGGTAACGGCCGACGCCATGGTCTTTGTGCACGACCGGCGTGTCGAGGTGGAGATCGGTTAGGTCGCGGATGATCGCCTCTGGATCGCGCTCCGTGGTCTGACGGCGGCGGCGCTGTTGCGCCCGGCCAGCGAACAAAGCGGCCTCGGGTAGCAGCGCAATCGGCGGTTCATCAAGCTGCACGCCTTGTTCGAGCGGAGCTACAGCGACGGCGAGCCGAACCTTATGGTCCAAAAAATCGGCCCAACCCTCGACCGGTTGGGGATGTATGGGAATGTTGCGCAGGCGGGCTAATAAATCCTCACGCCGGCCGGCTGATTCGGCTATGAACAGCACACGCCCCGAATAGTCTTGCAAGAATTGCTGCAACCGTTCCAAAGGGTTGGCTTGTTGCGGAGCGATGCGCAAGTCGGGAATCGGTGCAGCGGCAAAGCAGGGGCGGTCGGTGGCCTCGGGCGCGTGCTCATGACAGCGCACCCGGCGGAAGCGTTTGAGCCGGGCCCGCAACTCATCCGGTGCGAGATAAAGGCGTTCCGGGGCAAGCAGCGGGCGCTCCCGGTCATGCCGGCGCTGCTCGTAGCGCTGTTGGATATGGCGCCAGGCCAGGTCCAGTTCAGCGTCCGCCTCACCCATAACGACGGTGAGCGTGTCACCGGGTAGATAATCAAACAGCGTAGCCGTTGCTTGGAAGAACAGCGGTAGATAATACTCGATGCCGTTTGGCAGGTGCCCCGCACTCACCTCCCGGTAGATGAGACTGGAGGTGGGATCGCCTTCGAAAAGACTGCGGTAGTTGCCGCGGAAGCGGGTAATGGCCGCCTCGTCCGTGGGGAACTCACGAGCGGGCAGCAACTCGATGCGCTCTATGCGTGCCCGGCTGCGCTGGCTCTCCGGATCGAAAGTGCGGATGGAGTCGATCTCCTCGTCGAGGAGATCGATACGATAAGGGCCATCGCTGCCCATGGGGAAGAGATCCAGGATTGAGCCCCGCACGGCGAATTCGCCGTGTTCCATGACTTGCGAGACGCATCGATAGCCGGAGCGTTCCAGTTGAGTGCGCATGTCATCGAGCACCATGCGCTCGCCGGTTTGCACGAGGAAGGCCCGCCCCTCCAGGTAGTTTGCCGGCGCAATGCGCTGGATCAATGTGGCAATGGGAACAATGAGTACGGATCGCTGAACTGTGGGCAGCCGATAAAGGGTACGCAGGCGTTGCGAAACGATATCCTGGTGTGGGGAGAAGACATCGTAGGGCAATGTCTCCCAGTCCGGCATCATCTGTACATCCAGCGAATCACCGGCGAAAAAGCGCAGCTCCGTTTCCAGCTGTTGTGCAAGCTGGGAGCTCGCCGCCGCAACCAAGGTCAGATTCATGTTCGCCATCGCCGCATTGGCGATGGCGAGCGCTGGGCCGGCGCCAGGCAGGCCGTACCAGTCCAGGTATTGCCCCGGTTTGCCCGGTAGCGGTGGTGTCATGGGGGTCAGGCGATTTGGGGCCATGGTCTATCGGCTAATTATCTGGTTAAGATCGCGCGTGCCGTCTGCGTGAATCACTTGCTGTGGTTGGACGCACGATGGCGGGCCAAGTGTAATCAATCACTGCGGCAGGGGGAACCGTATGAAGTGCACCGCGCGATCTTGGTACACTGTTTCGCTAACTGGAGCTGTCAATGGTGTGTATGGCGATCCGAACTGGGGCGCTCAATGCCAGTCGGATCGGGTGGTGGGGAGCGCGGGAGTCGGTAAACTGATCCAGTGACCGCAATCGAATGACGATGAAAGCCGAGCGGGCAGAGCCTGTGCTGGTGCCGGTGTACTCTTCCAAGAGTCCGGAGTGGTCGGCCTTTGCCACCCTGTATCAGCACGCATTTCCATTCTGGGAGCGGGAGCCGTTGCCGCGGATCGCCATGCGGGTCGGCTCGGGTCGTTATCGGCTAACTGTGCTGCGGTGTGCTGATGAGCCTGTCGTCGGTTTCCATCTGCTGGACCAGGTAGCGGTATTGGATTATGTCGTTCTGACGTTTTTGGCGGTGCATCAGACGGCGCGTGGGCGTGGGGTAGGCCGGCGGCTGCTGCGTGATGCGGTCTGCGCTTTCCACGCTGGGCCTGGTCCGGAGTGGTTGTTCGTGGAAGCCGAAGCAGAGTTGGTGCCGTTTTACCTAGGCCAGGGCTTCCGTCAGCTGGCATTGGATTATCGAGTTCCGCACTATGGCAGCTTAACCGCAACCCAACCAATGAAGCTGCTCACGTTACACCGCTCAAAGCAATTGGGTTCCATTGCGGGTGGACTGATCCGCCAGGTCATCGAGCATTTGTTTAGCGATGGCTATCAAGTGTGTCCGGACGATCCCCGCTTGGCGAGGCAGCTACAGCGGGTGCCCGATCTCGTGGGAGTGCTCTGAGTATGTTGAGCTACAGTCAGAACAGTAACGATGGCGATCGGGTACTACGGCCGGTTGCCGAAGTGCTCGCTCGTGGGCGCACTGACTATCAGGAGTACTTGTTTTTCCGCTCGCCGGCGCACGGGATTTGTGTGGTGCTGGACGGTGACCTCCAGTCCTGCGAATCCGACGAGGGTATTTATCACGAGGCACTCGTTCATCCGGCGTTGCTCCTCCACCCCGCGCCGCGGCGCGTTCTGATTATGGGCGGCGGCGAGGGTGCGACTGCACGGGAGGTGCTGCGGCATCAGTGTGTCGAGCAGGTGATCATGGTAGATATCGATCGGGAATTTGTGGAGCTTTGCCGGTGCCACCTCGCTGACTGGAATCGGGAGGCGTTTGCGGATTCACGGCTGGACCTGCAGTGTCGTGATATCAATGAATTTCTGGGCGAGAATACGGACAGCTTTGATGTTGTGATCGGCGATTTGGTCGATTTCGAGGCCTGGGACTCGCCGACGGCCGCACTTTACAGTCGCAAGCTCTATGCTGAATTGCGTAAGCATCTCGCTTCCGGCGCCGTGCTTGCTACTCAGGCGGGGGGGCTTACGGCGACCAGCGGCGAGGGCCATAAGTGGGTGCGTGCAACGCTTGCCAGCGAGTTTCGTCATGTGGCTAGCTACGGCATCGTGGTGCCGAGTTTTTATCATCTGTGGAGCTATGTGATCGCCTCCGACGAACCGTTGCCCAAACCTGGTGCGCCGCCCCTGCAGCTCTTTATGGAGCGCGTTCGGCAGCGGGCGTTGGCTTTGCCGGCGACCGGGCCGGTGGCGTTGGCCGGGGCTTTCACCTTCCCTGTGGCGCTGCGCTCTCGCCTGCTCACTTCATGCAAACAAAAGTAAAATGGCCGCGGCGCGCTATCAGTTGCTTCCGAACCGCTCGCTCGATGGCACTGATGTGGTTGTGCTGCCGGTTCCCTACGAGCAGACCGTTTCCTATAAGCCGGGAACCAGGCGCGGGCCTGCGGCGATCCTGGCGGCCACAGAGCAGCTCGAATACTACGATGAGGATCAGCGCTGGTCACCTTTCAAGCATATGGGCATTACGGTCTTGCCACCCATCGACAAGCACGCACACGA
Source organism: Gammaproteobacteria bacterium (assembly GCA_030433275.1). Lineage (GTDB taxonomy): Bacteria > Pseudomonadota > Gammaproteobacteria > Nitrococcales > Nitrococcaceae > Nitrococcus. The sequence goes on along the minus strand of JAUILK010000002.1, from coordinate 39,483 downwards.
GGATGAGGGCGATTTCCAGCAGCGCTTACAACAAAGTGTGGCCGCGTTGCCGAGCCGGCCGTTGCTGTTGGCGCTGGGCGGTGAGCACTCGATTACCCCGGCGCTGATCCGGGGGCGCATGAGCGCTCCGGGCACCGTCGTGTTGCTGGACGCCCATGCCGATCTGCGCCGCGAGTTCGAAGGCACGCGGTTCAGCCATGCCTGCCCGATGCATCACGTCCGCGAAGCCGGCCACACTATTTTGATGGTCGGCGTGCGTTCCCTGCTCGACGAGGAGGCGCTCCGTATCGATGGTGATCCAGGCATACGCTGTTTTCTGGATCGTGAATTGCAACGCCCCGAGTGCTGGCGTGAAATGCTCGCGGCAATCGCTGCGCTGAGCGGTCCGGTTTGGCTCACGATCGACATGGACGCATTTAATCCGGCCGCCGTTTCCGGGGTGGGCACGCCACAACCCGGTGGGTTGTCCTGGTACCAAGCGCTGGCCATCATTGAAGCTTGCTTGTTTAACCCAGGCGTGACGTTGCGCGGTTGCGACCTCGTGGAGCTGGTGCCGGAGCCTTCTTGCGTCTCCGATATGACCGCTGCCAAACTCAGTCACAAACTCATTTCCTGGTGGGGTAAGAGTCAGCGCCTAGATAAGCGCCCGGAGGTGGGCAGTCAGACCGAAATCGATTACCAGTAAAATCGCACAAGGAACAGCCGGCGGCCATTCACTGAAGCATGTGGCGCGTGAGGGCGTATGCCCGCGATCATCGGATTTTGGTCTGGCGCCTTCCCTGGCGCGCGAGATCCTTGTGTATCCGCTTCGCTAAGAGCTGTTCTCCTGGCCTGGCAGCTTATAGGCTTCGTGCCCGGTTTTATACAGTGGCACGCAAGCTCCCCTCCATGCCCGTTATCCCCACGGTCCGCTCTTACGTTCTGGGGTCAAAATCGACCGTAATGTGGCTTGACACGCCCGCAAACTCGCTTGGCATTTTTTCCGCAGGGCCGCAACAGGTGAGTCTTTGCGCTCGCCGCGGCTGAGTACCTCGATCAGATGGTAGCCGAACTGGGTGCGCACTGGACCATGTACCTTGTTCACTTCGCCCTCAAAAGCCACCTCGTCGAATTGGGCCACCATCCGTCCAGCACCGAATTCTCCCAGATCGCCGCCATGATGCCCCGACGGGCAGTGGGAAAACCGCTTGGCGAGAGTGGCGAAGTCCTCACCGTTGTCGATGCGCTCTTTCAATTCTCGGCAGCGCTGTTCGTCGGGTACTAGAATATGTCGAACGTGTGCTTTGATCATGATTGCTCTCCCGGCCTCCTTAATAAGGTGATCCTGCTGGTCCTTAACAGCGTGGCGATATGTGTATTCTGAAATTGGCCGTTTAACCAAAGGAAGCGCTGCTGTGCTCGGTTTCCAAATTGGTCTACGGTTCCAGCCGCTTGTCGTGACGTGCGATTCGACCCGGTTCATCGGTGCTCGGCTCAATGATCGTAATGAGCGGGTGGAGGCTCAGTCGGTGCGATCGAGGACTTCCAGCAGGTGATAGCCGAACTGGGTCTGTACGGGGCCGTGAACTTTGTTCAGTGCATCGTTGAATACCACTTTGTCGAACTCGGGTACCATTTGTCCCTGGTGGAATTCACCCAAATCGCCTCCTTTCTGACCCGACGGGCACTTGGAATACTCCCGTGCTACGGCCGCGAAGTCCTCGCCTTTTTCGATGCGATCTTTAAGCTCCAGACACTGCTGTTCCTCGGGCACCAGAATGTGGCGTGCGCGTGCTTTGGGCATGATCGTTCTCCTCGATAGCAAAAAATAATAGGGAGCCGCTGCTCCCTGGTCTTTGCCAGCTTAGCGGTTACGTACATGTTAGGCAAAGCATCCCCGCGAGAGGGTCGCGGTTTCGGTAGGGGATTTGACAGAGCGCTTTCCCTAGGTGGTCGTGCGCCGGCTACGCAAGGGGTGTATCTGATTGCTGCACAGCTGCCGCATAATCGGGTTCGTTCGTTGGAATTATGATCGGTGTGGTGCTGACGTGGACGAAAGAGAAACGAGTCTTTGGCCGCATGAACGATAGCCCTGCACTCGAGGCTTCGAAGTGTGTCCGTGGCGCCGGCCCGCTCCTGTTTGCGCGTGGCCTGGATGGCGATCGGCTACGGCTTGCGGCGTTGCTAGTCCGCTCGGTCGCTATGCCAGCTCCAGTGTTGACGACCTCATCGGCTGAGTTCGCCGCGGAGCCGCTCGGCCGACGCGGTGGTTTTCAAGTCTGGCGCTACACGTTCTGGCTGCCGGCGGTCAGTGGCATCGAGTATCGCCTCGAGGGTAAGCGTTACCGCGTCAACGCCGCCCTCGATTCAGATTTGCGCCTGGCCTACGTATCGTGCGACGGCATGGAATACGGCGACCGTGATCGCGCAGTGGCCGAGCGAAATACGCTGTGGCGAAGATTGGCGCAGCAGCATACTGAACGTCCACTGCAGCTTCTGTTGCAAGGCGGCGATCAACTCTATGCCGATGAGATGCTCGAGATCCATCCGGCATTGCGCGCTTGGCGCCATAATGGCTGTCAGCACGCCGTTGATCTCGACTGCTATGAGCTAGCCGAGGAACTGCGCAACTACCTTTTTGCGCGCTATCTGGAGCTCTATAGCCAGCCTGCTTCGGCCTGGCTGATGGCTCGGGTCCCTTCGCTTGCCATGTGGGACGATCACGACATTTGCGATGGCTGGGGGTCGCTGCCCACTACCAAACTTGATTCGCCGCTTGGTCGGATTGTGTTCCAAGTTGCCCGCGAGTTTTTCTTGCTCTTTCAGCTCGGCGCAACCTGCGACGGCCTGCCGGCCATGTGCCTGGATCGCGCCGGCACGACGCTGACCTGGGCGCTGCAGCTCCCGGGGCTGTACCTTATTGCGCCCGATTTGCGCTCGGAGCGCCGCCCGGAGCGCGTGCTGGGCGAGCCCGGCTGGACGGCGTTGCGCCGCGCGCTGGCCGCGGTGACCGACGAGCAGGTATTCGTGCTCTCGAGCGTCCCGGCGCTTGGTCCCAGGCTGTCCTGGGTCGAAGCCGCCATGAGACTGATCCCGCACATCCAGAAATATGAAGACGACCTGCGCGATCAGTGGCAGAGCCGGGCGCATCGGGCCGAATGGCGGGCGTTCCTCAAGGCGCTGCTTGCGGTTCATGAACGTGGCGATGCCCGCGTTACCATTTTGTCCGGGGAAATCCATCTGGCAACGCGTGGCACGCTGCAGGCTCGATGCGGCCCATTGCATCAGCTAGTCGCGTCGGGAATTGCGCACCCGCCCCCGCCCGCGGCCTATGCCCGCGCACTCGGCTTGTTGGCTCGCCTCGGTGAAACTCCGTTGCCGAATCACCCGATTCGTCTGTATCCGCTGCCCGGCCGGCGGGCGATCTATACGGCGCAGCGCAATTACCTGATGCTCGAACGTCGCGCCGGGCGTTGGCGCGCCTGGTGGGAGCTCGAACACAGCAGCACGACAGCCTGCCTCGAGCTGTCGTAATCGGATATGAGTTCCTTCCGTAGGTAAAGCGTACGACGCAGCCGTGGGCCCTACATGACTATTCTTTTAGCTTCAAGGGCACTACAGAGCGCTGTGAGTCAGGCGCCGATATCGGCGAGGACTTGCAGTCCCAACTGTGCACCTGCAATTGTGGCTACGATACTGCGCCTCTCAAGAAGGGATATGCACTATCTCATAATCAATCCGAGCCTCCTCGTGGGGTTTCTTAGCGCAGCCGCGGGTTTTCTTCTTGGCGCTGTGCTAGCTCGCTGCATCAATAGGCGCATTTATCGCCTTTGTCATGTGCGTCTCCGGAGCAAGCGCGCCGGGTGGCGGCGAGCAGCCGCCGCTGGTGGCGTAACAGCCGTTACGAACTCAATCGCCTTATGCCCATCGTCTCTACTTCGATGCGCTGGGTCTACCTCGTCTTGCATGAACTCAACTTCTCGAACCGCCCGATGCGGACCCGTTTGCCTGGCGGTGTGGGAGGGGCGGTCAGGTATGCTGACCGCCCCTATCCCGATTACATCGGCACCGATTTCAGAGTCAGAGGAGCGGACATATCGTGAAGTGATTAATGCTCTTGAAATACTCATCGCAAGGCGGTGATTACGGCGTTTCCGAAGCGCTTGTCCGTAAAAGAGTTGGCTGTGTGCACACCGAAAGCGGTTTTGGAGCTTGGCGGTCGCCGTTTTTTGGGCAAGAATCGTTCTCTGCGACAGAAAAAGTTGCGTTAAAATTAATATCGGAGCGCGGCCATGAGTATAGAGATCGGGGGATTTTTTGGGTTCATTCTTTTGGTTCTTGATGTGTGGGCGATCATCTCTATCGTGCAAAGCCGCACCTCCACCGGAGCCAAGGTTTTCTGGGTGGTTCTGGTGTTGTTGCTACCGTTGCTTGGTTTGCTAATCTGGTTCCTGGCAGGACCAAAGGCATGACGACAATCGGAAAGGCTCAGCGCGATCCTTAGCTTTTTGGGGGACTCCACGATTATTTTTCAGTGACGACCCTTTATCTCGTGCCATATGTTGCAGGTGTCTGCGCTAATAATTCCGAGCTAATAATAAGATCCTTCGAAGAAGTCTGTGGGGAAGGTGCCCATGAACAAAAAGCTCATTTGCATCGCCTTGTTGCCGGGTTCGTTCATCTCCGCATGCGCATTCGGGAGTCCTGTATACAGCCGGCTGGCGGTGTTGGGGGGCAGCCGTTCGGATACCGGCAACAATGCGGTGCTTTTTGACCGATTTCTCGGTGGCGCGCGGACATCGGTTCTATCGCTACCCCCTGAGCTTGTCCCGTCGTCATCCCACCAGTCTGACCGCTATTCCAAAGGTCCGGTATGGGTGGAGCCGTTTGTCGATGCGTTCGGAGTGAACGGGCGTGCTTTGCCCCTGGGTGGCACTAACTATGCCTACGGCGGCGTGCGCGTGGGATTGGCCGGCACGGCCATCGCCTGAGTAATGAACGATTTGCTTGCCGCGGCGCTGACTTCGCTGGGCAACCTGTTCTTCGACATTTTCCAGTTCGACGTCGGCCTTACCCAGATGCTCGCCAGCAACCCGAAAGCCTTCGTTTTGCCGATACGAGCTTCCTTTGTGTAGCCTTCCCGGCGTGTGTCAACGAATTGGCCGGGTTTTCTTCTGGGATGGCATCCATCCGATCACGGGGGGCCACGAGGCTATTGCGCAAGCTACATTGCAGGTGTTCACACGTGCCGTGCCTGAACCGGAGAGTCTTTGTCTGACGGCTCCTGGTCTATGGGGATTGGCTGGTGCGCGGCTGGTGCAAGAGGGGCACTCCGTCGCTATTGGATCAGTTATGGCGTGGATGCCGTAGGATAATCGAGTGGCCGAAGTACTTGTCTATGGACATCTGAGATAATTTGTTGCGATCAGGAATTTTCTCGTTAGAAGTATTGAGGGGGGCAGGTAAGCGGAACCGGCAGCAACTTATGTCAACTTGGATGACCGATCGATGTACCGTCTCGGTGGAGCCGCTGTCCGAGCAGCGGCACGGCAATAATCGTTTTGCTCGCTGCCCACCCTTTTCAGCGCTTCGGTGCTCTTACGGCAGTTATCTATATGGTCAGCCCGGATGAATTCGGGATTCAAAGAGGGGCAGGTGACCAATTCCGGGCGGGGTCTCATACGGGCTGCCGGGTTATGCTCGATCTTGATCAGCAAGTCTTCCCGTAAATGAGAGCGGAGGTTGGAGCTAGGAGCTGGAGTGGTCGTTACGGCCGCAATCAGTGTGGGTGAGTGTGGTCTCATTGAATGCCTGCTCTCGATGATCGAGGACGCACGCACGGTTTGTGGCATAGGAGCGATAAATGCCCCGCGTACAGACCACGTTGGCATCGCCTCGCTGAAAGCGTGCCCTGTGCGAGCTATCATTTAGTGTGATCCCTGTCAGAATGACGCGTTTGGGAGTACCTTATCTAGGGGGAAGGCGGTGGTCCGACGATGACCAAGTACTTGATTTCAATCCTTGGCGTGGTGGTATTGCTGTCGCTGCATGGTTGCACGACCGTATCCGAGCCGCAACCGCAACCAGCGCCGCAACCGCGTGCTCAGGCGGTGAGCAAGCCGCCCAAGGCCGTTTCACAGCCCGCGTTCATTGAGCGGCCCGCAGACACGGGAGTCGAGTGGGTCACTGATACCAGTGATTTGAAATCTCGACATCGATTCCAGCTTGCGCAGCATATCGTCGAGGTAGGGAGCGCTACACGCTATTACGGCGGTTCGGTCGCGGATATCGACGTAGGCGCGCGTGCGCGTGTGGTTGGTGTTTACCGCGACGAGGTTGTTGTGGCGGATACCGTCTACATCGAGCAACTGGCGCGGCCCAAGAAGCTCGCGAAAGCGACGACCGATAGCGAGAAGGCAAGCGCGAAAACGGACCAGTCGCGAGTCGCTTCGGGGACGCCGCAGCCAACCGAACCCACCAAGGGGTCTCCTAAGAGTGCGGGTACTGGCAAGACCGAGCAAACCGCCACCCAATCGGTAGTAGCAAAGCAGACTACACGATCGAGGCCTGAGAAGGTGGAAAGCGGTCAGCCATCATCGGCTGAAGCACCTTCTACTGCAAGGGAAAAAGAACAAACGAAAGCCGCCGAGCGGCCGAAGAAAACCTTGCCGTCGGCTGAGGTGAGCACTCGCTCGGCCGGTGTGTCAACTCCGCCGGCTGCGTCAGCGAAGGCGAGTGAATCGCAGCTGGCCAAGGCCGAGTCAAGCGTGCCGCCAACGGCACCCGAAAAAGAGGCCGATGAGCCGGCGGAGCTCTCGGCTCCACCACCCACCAAGGATTTCAGCCATCTGGTTTTCGACGAGCGCATATTGCCGATGCCGTTGGATCGTGGCTGGCGGCTGGATCGGCAGCGGGATATCGTGGATGGAACGGCTCGCTGCGTGCTGCTATCACCCGCGGTTACCATTTTCGACGGTTATTATCCCGCCAAGATGTGGTTGCGCATCAACCCGGTCCGGGCGTGGGTGAAAACCGATTCGAACATCGACATCAGCTACCCGGGGCAGGGCCTGCGTGTGGATGGCGGCACGCTGGCGCCTTTCGCGAAGGAGCTGCTGGATGAGCAAACCGCTTATACGGATGCCTCGGTGCTGCACGGCATGGCCGGGGGCCACACTCTGACGGTGGCACTCGGATTTTGGCCAACCTGGCCGAAGACCAAGACGCAGACAGCGCGCTTTGATCTCGCCGGTTTTGCCAACGCCTATGCGGCGCTACAGGCATGTTCGCAACAGCAACAGGCCGCACGTAATTAGCCCGGCCTTGAGGGGAGTGACGTACGACCCATGAGTCTGCGACTTAAATTCAATCTGGTACTGAGCCTTGCGATGTTGGTTGGGATCGGTTTGGCGTCGTTTTTCAGCTATCGCTTTCTCGAACGGAACGCCAGGGACGAGGTGCTTGATGCCGCCCGCATCATGTTGCAAAGCGCGTTGTCGGTGCGCCAATACACGGTGGAGGAAATTCGGCCTTTGCTGGCGTTGCAGCAAAAGCGCGCATTCCGGCCGCAGACCGTGCCAGCTTACGGAGCACGCAAGTACATCGAGCAGCTACAGAAAAAGTATCCGGATTACAGCTACCGAGAAGCCACCTTGAATCCGACCAATCCGGTGGATCGGGCGACCGCCTGGGAGGCGGATATCGTCAATTGGTACCGCAATAACAGCGAGGAAAAGGAACTCATCGGGGTGCGTTCCACGGCGACCGGACCAGCCATGTATCTGAGCCGGCCGATCAGGATTACTAATCCGGCCTGTTTGACCTGCCATGGCGCACCGTCGACGGCACCGCCGACAATGATCGACAGCTACGGCTCGGCCAACGGGTTCGGCTGGAAGCAAGGTGAGGTCGTTGGTGCGCAGATCGTTACGGTGCCCATGTCGGTACCGCTCGATAGGGCGAAAAATACGTTTTTCGTATTTATCGGTGCGCTGGCGGTGGTTTTTTTGCTGGTCGCGATTTTGCTGAACATCATGCTGGAATACGTGATTATTCGTCCGGTGAAAGTGATGTCCCGCAAAGCCTCGGAAATCAGCATGGGGGCATTGAATGTCGCTGAACTGGAGGTGAGCGGCAGGGATGAAATCGCGCAGCTGGGTCGGTCCTTTAACCGAATGCATCGCAGCCTGGCTAACGCCGTCAAGATGCTGGACGAAACCGATAGCTGAATTTGGCGTCGCCGTTGCAAAACGGTGCGGTGATGCTAGGCCGCGTGAATTGCTTTTCTTGCCCAGCAACGGGGTGGTAGAACGGCCTCGCGGGTTGGGAGCTTTTTTTGGGGGGGCGAGGCCGAGAAGCCAGAGGGTGACTCAACGGCTGACATCGACCGGAAGAGATAATGGTACCCGACAAGGTGGGGAAATATGAACTCCAAGCCGTCATTGGACAAGGCGGCATGGGCATGGTCTACAAAGGCTACGATCGGGATATCGATCGCATCGTGGCAATTAAGGTCATGCACCCTTATTTGGCGGCCCAAAGCGCCGGTTCTGATCTCATGCGGCGCTTCAAACAAGAAGCCCGCGCGGCGGCGCGCTGCGTACACCTCAACATCGTAACCGTGTTCGACTACGGCATCAACGAGGATTCACCCTACATCGTGATGGAGTACGTCGAGGGATTGGATCTGCATTCGTTTATGAAAGCGGAGCAGATATTGCCGTTGCGTCAGAGTGCCGACATTATCCTGCAGACGCTGGCAGCACTCGATTATGCGCACAAATGCGGCGTGATCCACCGCGATATCAAACCGGCGAACATCCTCCTGCTGGAGAGTGGGCTGGTTAAAGTGGCCGATTTTGGCATCGCTAAACTCGAGACCTCTGAGTTGACTGCGCCCGGCGATATTATCGGTACGCCGATTTATATGTCCCCTGAGGCAAGAAGGGGATTGCCCACCGACGCCCGCACCGATTTGTATGCGGTGGGTATGGTGTTGTTGAGGCTGGTCAGCGGCCACCGTCCGGCACAAGGTGGTGGCGGTACACCCGACCTCGCAGTTGTGCCGATGCCACCTGAATTGGCGTCGGCCGAGCAGGTGCAATTTCGAGAGCTTTTGACGACGGCGCTTGCCCCGCGTCCAGAGGATCGATTCCAGAATGCGCATGAATTTACCTGCCAGCTCAAGGCTATTTTGGCGCCCCATGCGGTTTATGAGTCACCCCTGGATGAGTTGGCGAACACGGTTGTAAAGACAAAGCATTGGGTTACCCAGCAACGCGCCAAACAGCCGGTAACCACTGCTGCGGTTACTCCGGCCAGTAACCCCTCGCATTATCTGACGCCGCAGGCAGTGAATCTGCTCAACGATGAACTGGCAAGCTACCTCGGTCCGGTCTCGTCGCGGTTGATCATGGCCACTGCTGCTAAGTCCAGGACGTTGGATGAGCTTATTGAGCGGCTTACAAAGCACATTCCCAGCGATGTCGAGCGCAAAGCGTTTATGCGTGGTGTCGAGCACAAGGGAGTGCGTTGGCTGAGTATGCTGGCGACTGCTCGGGAAGGCAGGGGGTTGCCCACGGGGGAGTCTACCGGGGGGCAGGCCAAGAGCACGTCGGGCTCGTCAGAACAGGGTATCCGCGGCGCGGAGTCCGGCGTGAGTCTGGAGGCGTTGGCCGCTATTACCGATCAGTTGGCGATTTATATCGGTCCCCTGGCGTCATATCTGGTAAAGCGCTCTGCGAGCAAAGCCACCAATCTACGACACCTCTATGAGCTTCTTGCGGTGCACATCGAAGACCCGGACGAGCGTAAGCAGTTTCTCCGTAAGCGGCTTTAGTCGTTAGATCGCCTATCCGATTCCTGTGCTATGCGTCTGATGTATGCCAAAAACCCGTTCTCGGGGTACAGGGAGTCGAGAATGCGTCGGGCCTCGACAGAAAGCAACCCCTCGAAGCACTCGCCGAACGCGCCACCCAAAGTGGCGAGCGCCAGCGACTGGCGGATGTACGCGCTCGTCAACTCCACGATCAATGGTTGCTCCGTCAGCATCGCATTCACCTCGGTTTCGCAGGCCGCGGCCGCCAGCATGCGCGTTGCGTCGGCCACGAGCAGGCACCAGCGCACTGTGCCCGGCGGAGCGAGATTGTAGCGGTAAATATCGCCCTGGCAGCCGCCGCACTCAGTGGGACAGCTTTCCATGCACAGCGTGGTAATGACAACGCCGCGAGTGCGGGCTTCATCCAACATTGCTGCCAGCGCAGTTGCCTCCGGTGGTTGAATGGCAACCAGCAAGGTTGTGTGGGCCGATTCGATTAAGGCCTCGGCCTGCGACAAGAATTCGTCGCGGCCCGACAGATTGAAGATCGCCGGCACTTCGGCAGGCGTTTTAAGCTTGGCCAGCGCTCGGCGTGCGTCCCCGAGCGTGCGCCGTTGGGCGGTTTCGATGTGTCTGATCAAGCGCTCGGGCGATGTGGCGGCGTAGCGATTCCCATCGCGCGTTTCAAAGCGCTGTGCGGCGCCGCGTAGCACCAATTTTTCCAACACCGGATAGATATTGGCACGTGGCAAGCCCGAATCCCGCGCCGTTTCGTAGCCGTTCAGTGATCCACCGCGCACCAGTGCCACGTAGGCGCGCGCCTCGTATTCGCTGAAACCCAGTTTTTGCAGGGCAAACGCAATCTCCATGCTGAACTCATAGTAGTTTTTATTAAAACTACTATAAAACATCTGCGTGTTGATTCAATACGCAGCCCAAGGCGGTTGCTGTGGACGGCTTCGGTACGGCCTTGCGGGCTATATGGATAAGGTCGAGGCGGACGGCACAAGATAATGGCTGTCCAGGGGATATCCCTGCACAACGGGCGCATACGAAGAGAAAAAGCGTTCGTTTGTAGGTAAGGTCACGCGGGCATAGGCCGCTTTTTCAAGCGAGCGAGCGAGCGAGCGAGCGAGCGTGCGTGCGATGCGGTTCAATGCGGCAGAAAAACTAACAAAGATGATCAATTCGACGAGACATATTTCTCCCGCCGCACATTGCGCATTGAAAATCCGCTTTCGGTCAAAAAAGCGGTTGCTTCATCGATCATGGTCGGATTGCCGCAAAGATAGACGATATCACGCTCCGGGTTCAGCGCCAGGTTCGGTAATATCCCCTGCACATAGCCGCTGTGTTCGAACTCGCTGGCTCGCTCTGGCATATCGCGACTGTAACAGGCGCGAAAGGTGAATGCGTTACATTGGCTCGCGAATGCAGTGAATTCATCGCCATAGAGCAGTTCCTCGGGGCCTCGCACACCGAGCAGCAGTTCGACGTGGAAACCCTCCAAGTCCATACGCCGCTCAAGCTCCGGCAGCATCGCCCGGTAGGGGGTGACTCCGGTACCGGTGGCTACCAGCAGATACCGGCCCGGCGGATCTTCACGCAGTATCAGGCGGCCAAAGGGTCCCATGGCTTGGATGCGCTCGCCTGGCTCTATTTTGAACAATCGAGCCGTAGCGCGTCCGCCTTCCACAAAGGTTGCGGCGATGCGTATCTCGTCCGGCTCGCTACCCGGGATGCTGGCGATACTGTAGCTGCGCCGCAACCGTTCCTCGCCGGAGTCGATGAACAGCGTGATGAACTGCCCCGGTGTGTAGTCCAGCGGGCTGCGATCTTCGCGTACAAAAGTCAACTCGCGCACGCGTGGAGTGATCATACGAGCTGATTGCAGAACGAGCTGGAACTGTTTCTGTGCCATGTGCGTGAATGCCGCCTCAAATTATAAAAAATATAAGCATAACATTACAAAGCAGCACGGTCGCGCGCAGGAGCATTGTCGATGATTGCGGCATGCCTCGGAAAGGGCGAGACCCGGAGTCAGGGCCGGTCACTACCGCTATGACGGTGTGGCGAGACAAGTACTAACATCGCCGGCAGCACGATCAAGGTGCAAATCAGGACCCAGCCCAGCGCGATGCTAAGTGTGCGGCCCAACATCGCCACCCCAGGATCGGAAGCGAGCGCTAGACTACCGAAGGAGCTCATGGTGGTCAGCGCGCTGAACAAGATGGCGTTCGGCGTACTGCTCAGCAGCACTTGGCCGATGCGCTCGCCACTGCGCCAGCGCAGCACGAAGTAGATGCCATAGGCGACACCCAGCCCGACCAGTAGCGGCAGAACGATGATGTTGGCCAGATTGAAGGGAATCGCAAGGATTTCCATGCTGCCTACGGTCAACAGTCCGGCGAGTGCTAGTGGTGCGAGGGCCAGCAGCGTATCCCTAGGGTTGCGCAAGACCACCAGCAACAGGACTAGAATCGCGACTACGGCGATGAAGGAGGCTTGACGGAAGGCGGTGATTACGGCGTCGCCACCCTCCTTCAACAAGACCGGCAAGCCGATCGCCTGCGGCGTGACCGTCTGTACTTGATTGACGAAGCGGCGCAGCTGCGGAATTTGATTGAGATCCAAGCTCGAAAAAACTTGCACTCGAGCTCGGCCATCGGCGGTAAGGTAGCGCTCGCGGAGCTCGCTCGGAAGGTGATCGAGGGTGATCTCCTGTGCCTGTAGAGCTAGGCTGAGGCGCTTCAACTCGGCGGGCAGCGTACGCATGATCCGCCGTTGCAAGGCTATGATGCTTTCGGGGCTATCGCCAAAGCGTGTTTGATAGTGATCGATCGCCTGATGTAGGGCAGTGAGTGCGGCGGCTAAATCGGCTGTTCCGTGTGCTTGCCAATAGGGCAAGCGCGCGCGAAAGGTATTTAAGGCGGTGCGTAGCTCGGTGGGGTTGGGGACCCTGTTCGTCGTTGGCGGATCGAGAGTATACGGCGGAATGATGATCGTAAGACGCTCAATTATAGCAAGCTTGTCCGCTTGGTTTTCAGGGATGAAACTCGCCAGCGTTACGGCTTGCGCAACAGCTTGCAGCCTGGCGACACGCGCGGCAAGTTGCCGTGCAGCTGTAAGGTTGGGCTGCATGAGTTCAATGGTATAGAGCGAGTATTCGCTTTCCTCCAGCAGCGAACGTAAGGCGCTGACAGCTTCCGAATTCGGGTCTTGCAAACGGATCGGGTCAAAATCGAAATCGGCCTGCGTTACCAGAGGAATTGCGGCGAGGCCGGCCAGCACGGCACTGATGGTAATCCCCCAGGCGCTGTGTTTAAGCAGTAGAGGTGCGAAGCCTAACCACTGTCTGAATTGACTTGTGCTCGGCTGAGTTCCCAGCAGAGTGAGCAAGGCCGGTAACAGCGTGAGATTGGCAAGTAACGCAATCAGCATGCTGGTACCAGCGATGATGCCAAGGTCGATGATTCCAGCGTAGCTGGTCGGTACGAATGAGTAGAAGCTTGCGGCCGCGGCTATCGCCGCCAGGCTCAACGCTCCGCCCATGTTGCGCGCCGCTAGACGCAGCGCTGTTGGAAGATTTTGCGTATAGCTGAAGTCTTCACGGTAGCGCATGCAAAATTGGATGCCGAAATCAATACCGATGCCGACAAACAACACCGCGAAAGCAAGAGAGATAACGTTGAACGGCCCTACTACGGCAACGGCGAAGGCCGTTGTCCAGATCAGGCCGGTGAGCAGCGTTACGAGTGTTGCCAGAACGAATCGCCAATTCCGCAGGCCGAGCAGTAGCAAGATAATGACCAGCGCGATTGACATGAAAACAGCGGAGGTCATCCCGCTCGCGGCAGTTTGGAGCTGCTCATTGTCGAGCACCGCCTCGCCGGTGAGGCGCACGCGCACTCCGGGCTCGTGGTTCAGCCCTAGGGAGCGCACGGCTTGCTGGGTGGCGCTGATCGCATGCTGAAAGGGTTGGGCGGCGTTTGCTTTCGGTCGTGGTTTGGCAAGGATCAGCTGCCGCCGTTCCAGCTGAGCGCGTGGCTCACCGAACATTAAGCGCTCCCAGGACAGCTGATGGTGCGAACCGTTCGCCAGCGCGTTGAGTGTCTGGGTAAGCTCTTGGACTATCGTTTCGAGGCCGGGCAGTGCTCCACTATCTGTGGCTTGGTGATCGAGTGCTTCGCCGAGCAGCGTGAACAGACCTCGCAGACTGGGGTCCTGCGCCAGCCGGGCCAGGAATGGCTGGGCCTCAGAGAGCCGATTGCTGAGCTCCTCCAGCGCTTTTGGTTCGAGATACAGCAGGCCGTTCTGAGTGAAAAATGCCCCGGCCGTGGGTTGGTAAACTTCTGAGAACAGTTCGGGGTGCTGTTCGAACCAGTGTGTCAACCGTTCGGCGGCCTCCCGCGCAAGGCCGCCGGTTTGTCCGTCGATCAGCACCACGATATTCTGGCTCAATTTGGGGAAGGCGCGGTTGAACTCGGCGTTCAATTTTTGGAAGGGCAGATCGCGCGAGAGCATACCGCTGGTATCGGGATTGATGCTGAAGTGGCTGGCGGCGAAATACGCTAAACCGGTGGTCGACAGCACCGCGGCAAAAACCACCCGCCCCGCCGCACGGCGGGAGCGGTCGACCAGCCAACAAAGACAATGTACGTAGGCGATACCAGCCGCCTGGATGAGCCGTCCGGCCCGTTTCGACTTATCCGAGGTCACGAAAACCGATCCGGGTAATACCGTGGTTGATGAGCGCGGCCGCGCCCCGTGGGCTTATCAACGTTTCGAGTACGGGCCGATGTTGGTAGCCAGGCATGGTTGCGGCAATCTCCCCGCCGAAGCGGGTGCTGTGGTGGAAGTGGAGTGCATTGGTCCTGTGGGGGGGCGTCGCTAGCGTGTGTAGCACGATTTCCTCGCTCATGCCGCCGGGTTGCGTTCAGGCCGAAAAGATTTTCGTTCCTCTGCTTGAGCGTTTCGGCAATTTTCGCATCGGCCGGGAAAGACGGTGAGCTTACTGTCAGGCAGGAGAGTTGCTGGCTGGGCGGGCCAGATGGGGTGCCAAAACGAGCGGATCTCCCGAACGGGCACCGGCTCCGCCGCCAAATGATAGCGGATGCGAAAATGGCGCTCTTGCAGCGAATTCCGCCGTTTGGTTGCGAATGGAACCATTTTTTTGAACATCAAGCCATTGCCGCCGCCAACGGACTCTGCAAGAACCGAAATCCGCGCACCAATCGGCGAAATCCAACACATGCCGCGTCGGTATTGGTTATGGTTGCGGTCATTTGGCCGCCCCCGGAAAATCAATCGGCTTTGTAATGTAGCATAAGGCATATACCCAACGAGAGCCCCAACAGCGGCAATAGTCGCTGAAAGAGATGGCGCAATATGTCATGCACGGCCATGCGCGCCATAAAGGCGAGCTGAAAGTGGGGATGATTCTGGGCGCAGACGGCGCGTAAAGCCCGCATAGAACTTAGGCGCATCGCCGCGCCGCGGGCTTTAAGGAGCGTGATGGGGCGGACCCAGCCTCTTGCACAGTCTGGTCGGTGTGCTTGACGCGCAAGGCACGGTCGCCATAGGCGTGACACGCTGATAGCTTATAACCACCAAGCAGGCGGCGTAGTCGGGCAAATATGAAATTTGGGCGGTAATCGGATCCGTAAGCAGTATCTACCGCGCTGGTCGGTGCGTGCGGTAGCTCGGCTGCTCTTGCTGAATCGGTACAAGGCAGCAACTGCCTTGGAACAGGGCAAGGATAGCATGGGCATTGGAATAACCCCGAGGAGGACGGCGCCGCGCGATGGGCCCCATATTACTCACCGGAGCGAGCGGCTTTGTCGGCTCGGCCGTGTTACGTAAGCTGCAGGCGGCCGGTCATCAGGTGCGGGTTTTGGTTCGGCCGACCAGCAGTCGGCGCAATCTCGTCGGGTTTGACGTGGAAGTGTTTACCGGCGATCTCACGGAACCGGCCACGCTCGCACGGGCGATTCATGGGTGCCGGGTGCTGTTTCATGTGGCGGCTGATTACCGGCTCTGGAGTTGTGATCCAAGGATTCTTTATCGCAGCAACGTGGAGGGTACTCGACATGTGCTGCAAGCTGCGCTCGAGGCGGGGGTCGAGCGGGTTGTGTATACCAGCAGTGTTGCGACCTTGGGGATTCGACCCGACCATAAGCCCGCCGATGAGGCTACCCCCGCCACGCTGGCCGATATGGTCGGACACTATAAGCGTTCGAAATATCTAGCCGAAGAGGCGGTCATGCGCCTGATTTGCGAGACTGGGTTGCCTGTGGTGATCGTGAATCCCTCTACACCGATCGGGCCGCGTGACCTTAAGCCCACGCCGACCGGACGCATGGTGCTCGATGCGGCCGCCGGGCGAATGCCGGCCTATGTCGATACCGGACTCAACATCGTGCATGTGGACGATGTCGCCCATGGGCATTTGCTGGCATTCGAGCGCGGTCAGGTGGGGGAACGTTATATCCTGGGCGGTACCAACATGACTCTGCGCGAGATACTGATAAAAATTTCAGCTATCGTCGGCCGGTCGGCACCGAAGCTGCGCCTGCCGCATAATCTGGTGCTTCCCATTGCGTATGCGGCTGAAACCTGGGCTCGGATGAGCGGCCGGGAGCCGCGGCTCAATGTCGACGGCGTCCGTATGGCGAAAAAACGTATGTATTTCTCCAGCACCAAAGCCGCGCGCGTACTGGGCTATTCGCCACGGTCCGCCGAGGCGGCACTTGAAGACGCGGTCCGCTGGTTCAAGGAGCAAGGCTACCTCAAATGAGAATTATCGCCAGACTCTATCGAAAGAGCAGGGATCGTCCTCTGGTCACGAGACTGGCGAGCGTCATGGCGAGCAGGCCGGTTATGAAAATTCCGTCGAACAGCCCCGCACCGCCGATCGATGCGATTGGGGTGCCCAGGCTGTGAACGTGGCCCAGGTTGAGCAAATCGCCGCCGATCAAAGTGCCGAGGCTGCCGCTAATGTAAGCGAGCGGCGCGGCATAGACTCTGGACAGGAGCAGGGCAACGGCTGTGGTGAGCAGTGGAGGGAGGAAGACGGGCACGGCGATACCGGTTCCCGGCACGGGGGAAGCCACCAGCAGCACTACTGCACCTACTGCTGTTACGCCGAACAGGGACGGGAGATACAGCTTGTTTTTTATCAGCAAATAAATAGAGAGGAGGAGCGGAATCAGTGCGCCACCGATATTGATTGCGATTACAGTGCTGGGCGTTTCTTCCCCGAAGAGAAGGAGCTCGTGTTCTGCCAAGTACCCCTGTGATGGGATGCGCGCGAGCGGGATGTTGATATAACTGCCGAGCCACGATAAGAGCAGCATTATGAGGAGGTAGCGTCGATTGACGGCGGCGCGGGAATCGGTGTGCCTCAGTACCCTGATTTCGATGAGGATGAGCACGGCGATGAGCGCGCCAAAAAGCAAATATAGGAACTCGGGCGCGACTCGGAAGTAATTCATTCGGAATTCCTAATATGCTGGCATTGCCGTATCGCAACCCCGTTAACCCTGCCTGGCCCGAGCAGTCCATCCGCTTACTGGCTGGCTTGTTTGTTGTCGGTAGGTTTCTCCGTCTCTTGCTGCTGGGACGGTAGTGCGACGCTGGTGCTGCGCAGATGCAGGTCGCGCTGCGGAAACGGGATCTCGATGCCCTCCTGCCGGAAAGCCTCATCCACGGCGAAGTGGAGATCGCTGATTGTAGGCAGGTAGTAATCGGTATCGTAGACGTAGCAGCGCAGCTCGAAGTTCAGCGAGGAATCACCAAAGGCGAGGAAGTAGGCCGCCGCAGGCGGATAGCGCAAGATATGGCGATGCGCTTGGGCACAACGCAGTAGAATCGCGGCCACTTTTTTCGTATCGCTGCCATAGGCGACTCCGACACGGATGCGTACACGCGCAAGGCGGTTTTTGTACGTCCAATTAGTGACTGGTGAGGAAATAAACTCTGAGTTCGGCACGATTACGGAGGAGCGATCGAAAGTCTCTATTTCGGTCGAGCGTACGGAGATGCGTTTCACTGTGCCCTCGGTCGCGCCAACGATGACCCAGTCACCAACCTTGACGGGCCGCTCGATCAAAAGCAATAGACCCGCTACGAAGTTCTGCACGACGTTCTGCAGTCCAAAGCCGATACCGACGCCAAGAGCGCCGGCCACCAGGGCGAGGTTTGAAAAATCAACGCCCAGGGTGGAGATGGCGATTAGGATGACGATGCCGACGCCGAGATAGCCAGTGGCGGCGGCGATCGAGTTGCGAGCACCGCTGTCCAATCGTGTGTTCGGTAACACGCGGTTGGCGAGCCAATGCCGAAAGATATTGGTGATAATTACGCCCACGATCAGCACTAGGATCGCGAGCAATAGCGCACCCAGAGAAATGGAGATGCCGCCAATCCGGATACCCGAGAGCAGCTGACCGATCCACAGCTGCAAGGTTGATGAAGGGACGCCGCAGATGAACAGAAGCAGATAAATCAGCGGCAGAAAGATCAATAGGTTCACCGCCATGCCGATCCAGAACATGATGCCCCGGATTTTGTACTGCTCCGTATCAGCGGGTTTTTTCGCCGCGCCGTTCGGCATCAGTCGGCGCCGGGTGAGCCAGCGTTCGACCATTTCCCCGATTGCCAAACGCAGCAGGAGGGCAAACCCGAACAGGACCGCGATGGCCACCAGCCGGGATTGGATAAAAAAAGCGAGTCGGCCGTAGCCTGCGAGCGCGAGAAATGGGGTGAGCAGCACGATCAGGCGGCTGGCTTTTCGGCTGCACTCGAACCAGGAGCGTGGGGAAGTCTCCTCCTCGCTTGTCGTTATCTCTGCTTGGTCGTCCGTTGCTGAGGCCTTCTCCGTATGCTCGGCGGCCTGTTCCACACTACCGGCACTCTGCGACTCCGCGAGCGAGGTTTCCCAATAGGCGGGAGCCAAGGCCCACATGACAAGCAGGCTGGTCAAAGTGACTTGTATGGCGAAAAAGGCCGATTCCAGCTCGGGTGTCAGCATTCTGCAGTAGTAGGCGGTGAGCAGCAGCGCGAAGGCGATCAGCAAGCTGGCGGAAACACCGCGAACAGCTGCCAGCAGGCGGTAGACGTGAGCCGGCTGGATCGGGGCGATCCGCCAGGCGACCAGATGCGGGGAGACGGCGGCGCGGACGAGGCCCATAATGATGAGGAAGGCGGCGAGCGCGGCGCCACCGGAGTAGAACAGTAGAGCGAACAGGCCGGTCAGCACGCCTTGCAGATACAAAACCAGTAAGGTAAATACGATGACCGCGGCGGGTATCATGGCGTTGGCAACACCGTCGGCCAGAGCCGCGATAATACGCCGGGCGTAAGTCGGCTCCTGTTCCGCCCCATCGCGGCCAAAGCGCCGCGCAAGCCAGATTCGGGTCGGCCAACCGATTCCCAGGCCGAGCAAAAGCACTACCAGCAGTGGGGCGAGAAGCCGCCACGTACCGTCTTGGGTGTTATTAGAATTCCACCACGTGCGCGGCGCATCAATGGCTTCTTTGGCAAACGTTAAGGCATCGAGGCTGGCTTTGTGCCAGATCGATAGATGGAAGGGCGATGGGCTGCGTTTGAGGATCTCCGAGCGGACCTGCACCTGCTCCCATGCGGCAATGGATGCCAGGAGATTGTTGGTCTGGTCGATGACGAGCGTGGTTTGGGTTATTTGGGAACGAAGCTGTACCACATGGTTTTGCGCCTTCTTGCGCAGCGCCGCGACCTGCGGCGTCTCCTGCGGTGCCGGTGGTCCTTCAGCGCTTCCTGGCTCCTCCTCGGATTTCTTGTCGGGGGAGGGCGGTGTCAGACTTACCAAACGCTCCTTGGCGGTTTCCAGCCGTGTCGTGAGTTGGTCGCGAGCCTTGCGGGCGGAGTCCAACGTTGCCCTTAGGTCGTCTTTGGTCTCGGTCATTTCAACGCGGGCAAAATCGCTTTCAAGCGCTTCCTTGGCCCGTTCGAGAGTTTGATTCCAACCCTTGAGGAGTTGTTCGAATGGCACCTCCTTCGATTCCTCGCCCAGCGCATTGCCCACCCCTAGCAAGGTCAACAGCAGAGCGAGCATGATCCCTGCTGCGATCCGGGCGAGAACGCTCGGCTGTCCTGAAAAGAAATGGTGGTGGCCTGCGCGCATAAAGCGATTTCTATAACGACTTCGTAGCTTGAAGGGGTGGTTGTTTGCCGGCGGTTGGGTATTAGCAAGGCGATGATACGCCAGCCGAGGCTGGAGCGTATGAAGTGGATTGCGCAACCGTGAAGTATTTACCATCATGCCCGGCTTCGATCAGGTGGTCGGCCGTCCACTTTGCCCCCAGTTGACAGCATTAGCCCGGCACTAGTTCACCGATTGCTCCGGCTCAGGCGAACGCGTCCTCGCGCGGGCGTTTTAGCGCTCGCTACCATGAGTGGAAGGAGAAAATTTCGGCCAACCGCAATTTGGCGCCATCGGAGTGGCCATGCCCGAGCATACTTCACCTCGGCTCGTCGTTGTGGCGGTACTGCTGGGGGATCCCCGTTTGCCGTACGCCTATGCCATAGAGGCGTGCTTCGGAGCAGAGGAAAGAGAGGCCGTCGAGCAGTTTAAGACCGCTTTGGAGGCACTCCAGGGTGTCACCTTCGCGTATCTCGATGATCTGGCCGGCACCGAGTGCACGGTTGGACTGATCCGCATGCTCCACTCATCCTGGTGGGCCGCATGGCTTGAATGACCGTCTCGATCCCGAGTGGCGATCTCCTACGATCCGGGTACGAAGGCGACGATACGCAGCGGTCCACCGCTGCCGCCCTTGATTTTCATCGGCAGTGCGACGGTTGTCGCGCCTGTGGCCGGCAGCTCGTCGAGGTTAGTGACATTTTCGAACGCCGGGACATCGCCTTCGAACAGGATCCGATGGCTCTCGAAGCGTTGCGACTGGCCGTAGTCGATGCTCGGTGTGTCCAGCCCGATGGCGCCAATGTCGCGTGAATTTACTAGCCAACGCGCCGCGTGCGGTTGCAGCCCGGGGAAATGCAGTTTGGCTACGGCCTCCTCTCCCCGTTCCTCCGTGCCCATGTACGCCGCGCGGTCAGGCCAGAACTTGGCCGAGCCGGTGTTCAAGAGCACGATGGCGCCGTCAGGCAGCCGGCCGTGCTCGGACTCCCAAGCCTTGAAGTCGTCGACCGTCACTTGATAGTCGCGATCGGCCGCGGCTGCCTGCGTAACGTCGATCACCGCGGCGGGACCGATCAGCCGTCCGATTGGAATCTTATCGACGCTGCGCCGTCCCTCGGCAAAGTGGAGCGGCGCATCGATGTGCGTACCGCCATGTTCGGCGGCTGAAAAATTGTATGCAGAATAGTAGTAACCGGCCTCGGTTGTTCCTGCAAACACCATTTGCAATTTGAACGGCTCGGCGGTGGGCCAGTAGATGGTTTCGGCCGAGAAGGCGTGAGAGAGATCGACCCAGCGGCCGTTGGCAAAGAGCTCGGCTTTGGCGTTTCCTAGGCCGAGAAGGCAGGCGAGGATTGCACCTGAAATAACGGGAATTCGGAGCATGAACCAACCTCCCCGATTTGGCTGCCGCACAAGAAGGGATATGGCTTCTCTCGATTCGGTCGAGATCGGCGCGGCGGTTGTATGATTCTCCTTTATCCGATGCCGGGCGCTGCCCTGGCAAGGGCTACGACCGGGAGTCTGCTGATAACGCCCCAAAAAGGCGTTATCAGCAGCACAGATGAGAACGAGTCTACTGCATCAGCCCCTTTAGCTTATCCTGCAGTTTCTCCTGGGCTTTTTGTTTCATTTGTTCGGTGCCTTGTTCCAAAATTTCGCCTTGGGCTTTCTGGAGCGCTTTATCAATGATGGGGCGCAGCAGTTGCTCGGTAAGCTCGGCCGCCGTTACGCCGCCGGAGGCATTACCGATGTCCTGGACTTCAACGGCGGGGATCGAGGTCGTCCGCTGGATGTTGGCGAGGTCGGATGAAGCGGTGACCTCGCCGCCGGTGAACCGGAATTCTTTGACAATGAATTTCTTGGCCTTGCCCGGTTCAGTTTCGGCGGTCGGCTGCTCCGAGGGCTGTTCCGCAGGCTGTTCCGAGGGCTCTTCCTCTTGAGCGGAGGGTTCAGAGGTTTTTTTCAGATTATCCAAGATTTGTTGGAGGTTGCTGTTCGTGCCTTTGAATTCGGCGTTCAGGCTAGCGCCGCCGATAAGAATTTCCTTTATGACGACGGTGTCGCTCGTCAGGGACTCCGGAATCAATTGCACCTTTATGTCATCGAGTTTGAAGGCATAATCGCCGTCGAATCCCGTGGGATTGCCGATCTCGAGGCCGCGTAACTCGCCCTTACCTGAGAAGGGCGAAAGATCAACTTGATCCAGGCTGACTGAGGTGCCGGTTACCGAGGGGCCGTATTCCTCGACGCCATACTTTATAAGACGATTGAGATTGGTGAAAACCACCACAACGGCGATGATGACGAGCACGATCAGTGTGCCGACCAAGCCGAGTACGATCTTGCCAGGTCTGCTCATTTGCTACTCCTTAGAAAATGAGAATGGTGCCGTGATATTGGCGAGCCGCTTGTCATAGCGGCATCACCTGCTTGTTGGTGTGGTTGTTGCTCGAAACATCTGAACTTTACCGGATTTGCGGTGCTGATTGTGCTAGCAGGTAAAGTGGGTATTGAGCAAAGCCAAGTAAAACGGGCGAGACAGTACGTCCTTCGGCTCGAGTAATCGGCCGGATTCTTTCCTGTATCATCGATCGGTTGCCTTGGGGTGGGTAAGAACAATTTAGAGCCAGGCAGTTCACCCAAATTTCGTGAATACCCGACACGCGCTGCATTCGCTCTGCATCCGTATTCATGGTTCAACAACGCACAGGAAGGAGTACAGCATAGGGAATTCAAAGCACGATTGCGAGAAGGTTCGCGGTGTGCTGTAACGTTTCTGTCGGCAGTGAGAACTGCTGAGCGCGACTGCTAGACTGCGTCGCTAATCACACCTGCCATGATTCTGCCTAGTTAGACTGCCGTGAGTGATATCTCGTCGAGTCAGCCATGGGAAGACCTCTGGCGCTACCGACTAAAGTAACGGGAGTGGCGCGTGAACGAAATCAAGGCTTCTGATCTGAAGGCCATTTTGCACTCCAAGCGAGCCAATCTCTATTACCTGGAGCATTGCCGTGTCCTCGTAAATGGTGGCCGGGTCGAGTACGTGACAGATGAAGGCAAACAATCACTTTATTGGAACATTCCGATTGCCAATACCACTTCTCTCTTGCTGGGGACCGGTACTTCCATTACTCAGGCGGCGGTTCGTGAGCTCGCTAAGGCAGGAGTTCTAGTCGGCTTCTGCGGTGGCGGGGGGACTCCGCTATTCATGGCCAACGAGGTCGATATCGAGGTGGCCTGGCTCACACCTCAAAGCGAATATCGGCCGACCGAATACCTGCAGCGATGGGTGCGTTTTTGGTTCGACGACGCACGGCGCCTGGAAGCGGCCAAGCTCTTCCAAATAGCCCGACTGGAACGCATCGAGGCTCATTGGACGAGCAGCCGCATTCTGCGCGATCTGGGTTTTTCCGTGTCCGCCGATGTTCTTCAGGAAACCCTTGTGTGTACTCGCTCCGCGATCGAGCAAGTCGAGGACACGGCCGCGTTATTGACATTGGAGGCCAGGCTTACCAAACGGCTTTTCAAGATGGCGGCTCGCGCGGTGAGTTACGGTCAGTTCACGCGCGCCAAAAAAGGCACGGGCGTGGATCCGGCCAATCGTTTTCTTGACCACGGTAATTATCTGGCCTATGGGCTCGGGGCGACCGCCACGTGGGTGTTGGGGTTGCCCCATGGCCTTGCGGTCCTGCATGGCAAGACGCGCCGAGGTGGGCTTGTTTTCGACGTGGCCGATCTCATCAAGGATGCGGTCATTCTCCCGCATGCGTTTATCTCGGCCATGCGCGGCGATGAGGAACAGGAGTTTCGGCAGGCCTGCATCGAGAGCCTCACCCGCACGGAATGTCTGGATTTTATGATTGATACGACCAAGGCGGTGGCGGCGCGCGTTGGGGGAAGGCTCGCATGAATGTGTTGCTGATCGCCGAGTGCACGAAAAATGCGCTCGCGCAGACGCGGCGTATTCTCGATCAGTTCGCGCAGCGCCGTGGTGCAAGGACTTGGCAGACACCGATCACCCAGGCGGGCTTGCTGATTTTGCATCGCTTGTTGCGTCAAACGGCACGTAAGAATACGGCCGTGGCGTGTCACTGGATCCGAGGACGGGACTACAGTGAATTGCTGTGGATCGTCGGCGATGCAAGCCGCTTCAGCGCGCAGGGCGCGGCGCCCACGAATAGGACCGAGGGCGATGTCCTGCGCAGTCGCGATGAGAATGACTGGCATACCGGTGAAGAAATGCGCCTGCTCTCTTCCCTGGGTGCCTTGTTCCATGATTTGGGCAAAGCGAACCGGGCGTTTCAGAAAAAGCTCCGCAGCCATAAGCCCGTAGCGGATGCCTACCGTCATGAATGGGTATCGCTGCGGCTTTTCCAGGCATTCGTTGGGTCGGCATCGGATGATCGAAAGTGGCTCGCCCGCCTCGCCGATCTCGCGCACCGGCCGGATACCGCCTGGCTGGATAACCTGCTTCGCGACGGGTTGGACGATGATGCTTGCGACAGCCCATTCGATGGCATGCCGCCGCTCGCAAAGGCGGTAGGCTGGCTGGTGCTCACCCACCACCGATTGCCTGCCCGAGAATACGGGGCCGCCCCACTTTCGCACGCGCAGCTTGGAGCCGTGCTGGAGTGCATCGAGCCGAATTGGAATTCCTCTGCAAGGGCGGATGGCAAGCAGGCGAAGAAAGATACGTGGGCGTTCGACAAAGGACTCCCTTTCCAGAGCAAGAGCTGGTGCCGACATGCCGTCCGTTTGGCCGAACGCATTCTGGCGCGGCCGGGAATGGTGCAAGCTGGTGAGCAGTGGCTTGCCAATCCGTTCGCGCTGCATGTGGCGCGCTTGGCGCTGATGCTCGCGGATCACTACTATTCCTCCGGGCCGAGCCTTCCGCGCTACGGGGATACGGGCTACTTGCTGTTTGCGAACACCCAGGACGGTGCGCCCAAGCAGCGGCTCGATGAGCACTTGATCGGGGTCGAGGTCAATGCAGGGCGAATTATGCGGGCGCTGCCGCGCTTGGAGCGCGTCCTGCCTCGTATCGCTCGGCACAAGGGTTTTCGACGACGTACCAAGGAGCCGCGATTCCGTTGGCAGGATCGTGCTTATGATCTGGCCTGTGGGCTGCGAGTCCGGTCCGCGCGGCAGGGTTTTTTCGGCGTTGATATGGCCTCTACCGGCTGTGGCAAGACGCTCGCCAACGGCCGAATCCTCTATGGGCTGTCCAACCCGCAGCGCGGCGCCCGTTTTTCGATCGCGCTGGGTCTGCGTACTCTCACGCTGCAAACGGGTGATGCTTATCGGGAGCGATTGGGTCTGGGCGCGGAGGATTTGGCGGTTCTCGTCGGATCGAGCGCCGTGCGTGAGCTCCACGAGCGCAGTCGGGCAGAGGAGGAAGGACCGCTAGCTGCGGCAGGCTCGGAATCGGCGGAGGCGTTGCTGGCAGACGGTGGCTATGTGCACTTCGAGGGCAGCTTGGAGGATGGGCCGCTCAATCGATGGCTCGGCACGAACCCTCGGGCGCAAGGCCTGCTCAATGCCCCTATCTTAGTTTGCACCATCGATCATTTGATGCCGGCGACCGAGGGGACGCGCGGTGGCCATCAGATCGCTCCGATGCTGCGGCTGATGAGCTCCGATCTGGTGCTGGACGAGCCGGATGATTTCGGCCTGGAGGATCTGCCTGCGCTGACGCGCCTGGTTTATTGGGCCGGGCTATTAGGTAGCCGGGTGCTGCTGTCCTCGGCAACTCTTCCGCCCGCGTTGGTGCAGGGATTGTTCGATGCTTACCTGGAAGGACGGGGCGGCTACCAGCAAAATCGGGGCATTCCGGGGCAGCCGCTGAACGTCTGCTGTGCGTGGTTTGACGAGTTTGCGGCAACCGCGGCGGACCACGCCGATAAGGCTACGTTTCTCGATTCTCACACCGCGTTCGTTGATCGGCGCTTGCGCAGGCTCTCCCAAGCGGAGGTGCGGCGCAAGGCGGCGATCAAGCCGCTGCCGGTAACATCGCATCGACATGACGAGATTTGTGCGGGAGTCGCGGAGTTCGTTCATCAAGCGCTGCACACACTACATGCTCAGCACCACACTCAAGATCCGGATACCGGCAAGCGTGTGAGCTTTGGCCTCGTGCGCATGGCCAATATCGACCCGCTGGTGAGTGTAGCGCGAACGCTCCATGGAATGGGCGCAAAAGCCGGCTATCGGGTCCATCTGTGCTGTTACCACGCCCAATACCCGTTGCTCGTGCGCTCGGCCATAGAGCAACGTCTTGATCGGATGCTGAATCGCCAGGAGCCGGATCGGATTTTTAATGATCCGGAATTGCAGGCACAGATCGATACGCAGGAAGACGACCATGTCTTCGTCGTCCTGGCGACAGCGGTGGCCGAAGTCGGGCGCGACCACGATTATGATTGGGCGATCGTCGAGCCCTCCTCGATGCGCTCCATAATCCAGCTCGCCGGCCGGGTCCGGCGCCACCGTTTCGGCGTGTGCACCGAGCCGAACGTCTATTTGCTGGGCACCAATGTTCGAGCCCTCGAAAAAGGATCGAACGAGCCCGCCTTCTGCCGCCCTGGATTTGAGAGCAAGGAGTTTCCCCTGCGCAGCCATCGGCTGAACGAGCTTCTCACGCCGGAGCAGTGGCAGGTGATCGATTCCGGTGCCCGGATCCGTGAGCGGGCGGTTTTACAGCCACGAGATAATCTGGTTGACCTGGAGCACGAATGCCTCCGCGCTCTATTGCTTGGCGAGCGCTCGGGTGAAGAGCTGCGGATCGCCCCGACCCATTGGTGGTGGACCACTCAGGCGGCCTTGACCGGCGAGCTGCAACGCCAGCAGCCGTTTCGCGATGATCCGCGGGGCCGGCAGCTTTATATGCTCCTGCCGCGCGAAGACGAAGAGGGGTTGGATTTCTGCCGGATCGAGCGAGACGGTGTCGCAATCCGGGTAACCGACTCGCATTTGCATGAGCTGGCGTTCGAGAGTGGGGTGGGTGTCGGCATCTGGGACACGGACGATTTCTCGGAGTTGCTCGAGCGGCTTGCAACGGAGCTTGAGCTTGATCCAACAGATGCAGCCCGTCGCTTTGGCACCATCGAACTGCCGAAGAAGGGCACCGAGCAAGGTTGGTTTTACCACCCGGCGCTTGGATTCAGCCGTTATAGATGAGCATTAAGCTGTCCGGAGCGTTGGGCTTCGGAGTGGAAGTGGAATTAACAAAAACACATCCGCAGCGGTTGGTTTCCGCGGTCGTAGGGGAGTGTATGGCACAAGCAGCAATGGATATAGAGGAAATCAATGGCCTCCGAGCCCGCATTGAGGAGTTCCTGCAGGAGCGCTTGACGGCCAAGCTGGAAAAGCTAAAGGAAGGAGAGGATGTAAAACGCCAGAAGCTTATCGATCAGCATCAGCCGCCGGTCTGGATCGAGGATGCCGTCCGGCGGGTTAAAAAACTCCAGCTCGTGACCCACGCTCTGAAGTACAGCCACCCGGATGCGCGTGGCACCAGCCTTTACGCAACGGCTGCCGATCCGGCAGAAGACACCCTGGTGGGCACCCATAGTTTGCGTGAGGCGGCCTGCATTCCGGATGTGGTCGGCAATGCCGCTTATTTGGATGTATATCAGTTTCTGAAGCTCGAGCAGGGTGGCCGGACTCTGTTGGGGCGTGCCTGCGATAACGATCCTGCTCTGAAGGCGGCGTTGTCCGAAAGCGATGAGCAGGGCGAGCGTTGGATGGCCGCTTTTGCCGGCATTACTCAAGAGCGGGAGCAGCCTGCCTCGCACAAACTCGCCAAGCAGCTCTACTGGCCCTTGCCCAACGGCGGCTACCATTTGTTGGCGCCGCTGTATCCGACCAGCCTCGTGCATGCGGTCTATACCCGCATTCGCGAAGACCGATTTTCGCAGGCTAGCCGTGAGGCACGCGACGCCCGATGGAATAACAGACCTCACCCGCACGGCTACTGCGAATACCCCAATCTGGCGATCCAGAACTTCGGCGGCAGCAATCCGCAGAACATCAGCCAATCAACACCGAGCGCCATGGGGAGAGCTATCTTCTGGCCTCGTTGCCGCCGAGCTGGCGTCTGCAAGCAAAACCGCCGCTTGGCGTGGCCACTGTGTTTGCCGGTTGGCTGCGCCGCCGGCACCGGCTTCGAGAGCTGACCGGCGCCTTGCGTGATTTTCTCGCCAAGAGCGCCTACAACAACCGCGCCATCCGCAAGACCCGTGCTGTGCTGGTGGAGCGCATCAGCGACGAGTTGCTGCAGGTTGCCGCCGAGCTCCACGAGCTTGAGCCGGGCTGGAGCGTCGATCCGGCGTGTCGGCTGGATGCAGTCGAGCAGTACTGGCTGGACCCCTACCGCGCGTTGGACGACGCCGAATTCGCGCTTGGTCGAGCCCAGGCAGACTGGCCGGATGAGATCGCCAAGCGGTTCGGCAACTGGCTGAATTATCAGCTAACCCGAGGGGGTCGCTTGCCGATGGGCGATGACGAGTATCACGAATGGCGTGGTTTGTTGAAAAAGGAGCTTCGGATGATCAGGCAGGAGGTGGCCGCCGATGCCTGATACCCGCGCTTTGCTATTGCTCAAACGCCTCCGAGTGCAGAACGCGAACGCCATAGCCGGGCCGCTGAGCTGGGGTTTCCCGGCCCCATCGGCGTTCACCGGTTTTGTCCACGCGCTGCAACGCCGACTGGCCGCCGCGCTGGAGATCAGCTTCGGTGGAGTAGGGATCATTTGCCACCGCTTCGACCCGCAAGTATACAAGCCGCCGGGGCGGCGGACGCAGGTGTTCCGGCTGACTCGGAACCCTTTGGGTAAGAACGAAAAGCCGCCGTCCTTCGTGGAGGAAGGGCGTGCGCACATGGAAGTCAGCCTGCTGGTCGAGGTCTCGGGAAAGCTGGGCACCGAAGGTCGGCAGAAACGGACCGCTCGGGAGATTCTGGGCCACGCCGAGGGCATGCGGCTGGCCGGCGGCAGCATTTTGCCCCGCTCCAGGGCGAGTGACGGATCAGATCGGCATGAGCCCGAGATGTGGGGTCTGCCGGACACGCGGCAGGAGCGTCGCGAGACGTTTCGGAAAATGCGCCGCCGCTTGCTACCCGGTTTCGCATTGGTCGACCGAAAGGATCTGCTGCACGAGCACTTGCAGGCGCTGCGGATCGATCGGCCGGAGGCGAGCGTTGTGGATGCCCTCCTGGATCTCTGCCGACTGAATATAGAACCGAGCACAACTGCCGACAAAGCCGATGAGGCGAGCTGGAGCGTGCGCAGTACGCCCGGCTGGCTGGTTCCCGTTCCGATCGGCTACCGCGCTTTGTCCAAACTCTACGCGCCCGGCGAGGTCGAGAATGCACGCGATGACGCCACGCCTTTTCGCTTCGTAGAGAGCATTTACTCAGTGGGTGAATGGGTGGGGCCACACCGATTGGATGATCCAACGCAGTTGCTGTGGCATCACGAGGCTTGTCCCGAAACGGGCCTGTATCGGTGTGCCAATCATTTTTCCGCTGCCGTAAGCGAAGAGAACAACATATAAGGAGTGCCGCGCAATGTCTGCAAACGAGCTGAAAACTGCCTCCGTGCTTGCCTTCGAGCGCAAGCTGGATCCCTCCGACGCGCTGTTCAGTGCCGGGCGTTGGGAGGATCGCCGCAACGGCGCACGGTGGCCTGCTGTCGGAATTCGTGAGAAGTCCGTGCGTGGGACGATTTCCAACCGCCTTAAAACAAAGGAGCAGGATCCGGCCAAGCTGGATGCCTCTATTCAAGACCCCAACCTGCAGACCGTGGATGTCTGCACCCTGCCGAACGATGCCAATGCCCTGCGGGTGCGCTTCACACTGCGCGTGCTTGCCGGCGCCGGCGTACCTTCCGCCTGTAACAACGCGGCATATCAGCAGAAACTGGCCGAGACGGTTCAGGGCTATGTTGCGGAGTATGGATTCGGCGAGCTTGCCCGCCGCTATGCCCACAATCTCGCCAATGGCCGTTTTCTATGGCGTAACCGCATCGGTGCGGAGGACGTGGAGGTGATCGTTCGCCATCTCGAGGACGGTAAAGCGGCGCAGGAGTGGGCCTTCGATGCGCTCGAGCTGCCGCTGCGGCGTTTCGAGGCGCGGGGGCAGGCTGAGAAATCGCTCGTCGAACTGACCGAAGTGATCGAAAGCGGACTTTCCGGGCGGCACTTTATTCTGCTCGAGGTCGTCGCTTATGCGCGTATTGGGGACGGCCAGGAGGTGTTCCCTTCGCAAGAGCTGATTCTCGATCGGGGCGACCGGCGTGGCCAGAAGAGTAAAACGCTTTATACCGTGGGCGAGACAGCGGCCATGCACAGTCAGAAAATCGGCAACGCGCTTCGTACGGTCGATACTTGGTATCCGGACGAAGAGGGGTTGGGTCCGATTGCCGTAGAGCCTTATGGCTCCGTCACCTCGCAAGGCCGGGCATACAGACAGCCCAAGCAGAAAGTGGATTTCTATTCGCTTCTGGATGCTTGGGTACTCAAAGGCCGCGTGCCCGAGGAAGGCAATCAGCATTACCTCATGGCGACCCTGATTCGCGGCGGTGTATTTGGCGAAAAGGACTGAGCCATGATGCATTACTTGGACATTTATTTGCTCCCGGATCCCGAGTTCCCAAGCCCTATCCTTATGAATGCGCTGTGCGGCAAGCTGCATCGGATGTTGGTCGAAGCCGCCGAGCGCTCTGTCGGGATAAGCTTTCCTGCGGTTCGGCACGAGCAGCGCAGCCTGGGTGGGCACCTCCGCCTCCATGGAGCCGCGGAGCGTCTTGAAGTACTCATGTCTCGGTGCTGGCTGAAGGGTATGCGGGATTACGTACGCACCGGTGATCTCTTGATCCCTCCTCAAACGGCTAAACATCGTGTGGTCCGCCGTGTTCAGCCTAAAACCAATGTAGATCGCTTGCGTCGTCGCTACGCGAAGCGACATAAGGTGCACTGGGAGGAGGCGTGCGAGCGCATTCCCGCTTCGGTAGAGCGCAGAGTTGGTTTGCCGTTTCTGCGACTGCGCAGCCGCAGCACAGGACAAACTTTTTGCCTCTTTGTCGAACATTCGCCGCCGGAGGACACGCCGATTCCCGGTATGTTCAATAGTTTTGGTTTAAGTGCAGGCGCCACGGTCCCATGGTTCTAACCCTTTTTTTAGATCGGTGTGCATGGTTTTGTAAATCAAATAGTTACTGGCTAGATCGCATTTTGGATAAACTGCTCGTCAGCAATGCTGCTCGTTAATAATTAGGTGATTAGGCTTTTTTTGATCTAGTTCGCTGCCGCATAGGCAGCTCAGAAATGGTATTCGAGCCAGACCGGACAACGACCTTGGTTCGCTGCCGCATAGGCAGCTCAGAAACTTTCGCAGCGGCTTTCTCAATGCCGCCTTCCCGTTCGCTGCCGCATAGGCAGCTCAGAAATGAAGCCGGGCGAACAGATCCGGACGGTCAACGTTCGCTGCCGCATAGGCAGCTCAGAAAAGGGAAACAAAGCAGAGCAAAATAGAGAGAACGTTCGCTGCCGCATAGGCAGCTCAGAAAGTTAACCAAGCCATATTCAAGCGTAATCCAATGTTCGCTGCCGCATAGGCAGCTCAGAAACGAACACGGTTGCCGCGCTGAGGATAAGCGTAGTTCGCTGCCGCATAGGCAGCTCAGAAAGTCACCCCACCGCCGAGCGCGTGATTCGGTACGTTCGCTGCCGCATAGGCAGCTCAGAAAAGCTGCCGCAGATACGGGTGACCATCGACAACGTTCGCTGCCGCATAGGCAGCTCAGAAAAATGGGGAAAGTAGATTGCGCGATTGAACTCGGTTCGCTGCCGCATAGGCAGCTCAGAAAACTTTCAAGCGCGCGGTGGTCTCGCTGACGCCGTTCGCTGCCGCATAGGCAGCTCAGAAACGCGCTGCAGCCGCAAGACCTCGTCATTAGCGTTCGCTGCCGCATAGGCAGCTCAGAAAACATTGCGCGGCTGGTGGTCGCGTGGTCGTGAGTTCGCTGCCGCATAGGCAGCTCAGAAAGATTTGACACCGCAAGTCCGCGCGTGCGCTCGGTTCGCTGCCGCATAGGCAGCTCAGAAAGGTTCACTTCGTCCTGATCTTCTTCATTCGCTGTTCGCTGCCGCATAGGCAGCTCAGAAAACGCTGTTGACGAGAATAACAACAGGGAAATCGTTCGCTGCCGCATAGGCAGCTCAGAAAGGATTCTCTTGCAAGTATTCAAGCAGATCGTCGTTCGCTGCCGCATAGGCAGCTCAGAAATGACCCGACGCCGCTTGGCCCACGCCGGACAAGTTCGCTGCCGCATAGGCAGCTCAGAAATAGCGCGTCGATCAGTTCACGCTCCGTCTCACAGTTCGCTGCCGCATAGGCAGCTCAGAAAAGCGGGCGGGCATAGCCGCTGCCGTTATCGCCGTTCGCTGCCGCATAGGCAGCTCAGAAAATGTAAGGCGTCAGCGAGACCACCGCGCGCTTGTTCGCTGCCGCATAGGCAGCTCAGAAAAAGCTCGACGCCCTCGTCCAGGATGTCATGCGGTTCGCTGCCGCATAGGCAGCTCAGAAAGAGCCCGCAGGAGCAGGCGCTGCTCAGAGCGAGTTCGCTGCCGCATAGGCAGCTCAGAAAAGGCGTGCACCGGCACCTCGCCGACGATCGCGTTTCGCTGCCGCATAGGCAGCTCAGAAATCCGCCGCCTCCTGCGCCAGCTCCCGATATACGTGCGCTGCCGCATAGGCAGCTCAGCAATGCTTGCTTTGCGTTGAGCACGAGTCGCACGCTAAGCTTGATTACGTGTTTCGATATCGATGTGCTGCGGTGCCTCGGCCGCTCCGTTTTTGAGGACGATTTCCAGCAGGCCATTGTCGAAGTGGGCGGTAATGTTATTTTTACCGATTCCCTCGGGTAGCACCATACTCCGGCGAAAAGGGCCGTGGAAGCGTTCTTGAGTGTAGTATGTGATGTTGTTTTCTTCATCCGGTTTGCGCTGACGCACACCGGAGATGGTTAGCACTCCATTGGCGATGGTGACGTCCACGTCTGCGCGCGTTAATCCGGCGAGTTCGCAGCAGATCACCAGATCGCCACGCCGGGCGAAAATATCGGCGGGTGGAACCCATGCGGTGGCCGCTGTCCTGATTTGCTCGGCCGGCTTTGATTCCCGGCGTGACATCCATTGATGTTGCAAGCGGTTCATCTCGCTCATGATGTCGAAAAATCCCCGGAATGGGTTGCGCCGCGGCGTGCTCATCGTTCCCTCCTGACTGTGTTGTTTGCAGACGGCCCAGCTTTTGCCTCGGGTTCGGATGGCCGCCTGCGGGTTGGCCGGTCGGGCGCTGAACGCCGGCTGCCGCGGCTAGGGGTCGACTCTTCGGAGTCGCCTCGATTGTTTCTTTTCAAGATGCGATCGGGTAATCGCTCCTGGCTCAGAGCTCTGTACAGGGTGTAGCACATGAGCAAAAGCACGGCGCAGAATGGTAACCCTGTGGTGACGGCACCGGTTTGCAATGCCCCGAGTGCGTCACCGCCGGTGGCGGCGCCGGCGATGAGCAGCACCGCTGCGATCAAGCCTTCCATTACCGCCCAGAACAGCCGTTGCTGCCAGATCGGATGCGGGTCGCCGCCGTTGGTGAGGATATCGACTACCAATGAGCCGGAATCGGAGGAGGTGGCAAAAAACAACGTTACGACGGTGATTGTGATCACCGAGGCGATTATGGCTAAAAGCCCGGTGATTGGGAGCTGCTCCAGCAGTACGAAAATGGCTTTGGGGGCGCTTGCGGTTAACAAGGCTTTATTGCCGCCCTCGGCCAACAAGGCCGCGAGTGCGGTGCGGCCGAATACGACGAACCAAACGATCGAGGCACCGGTGGGAATGAGCAGCGTGCCGGCGATGAATTGGCGAATCGTATAACCGTAGGAGATGCGGGCGATGAACATCCCTACGAAGGGAGACCAGGAGATCCACCAGCCCCAGTAGAACAACGTCCAGCTCGATTGAAACTCGGCGCCAGGACCACTGGGAAAGACGGTCAGGCTGAGCTGCGGTAGATGTTGGAGATAATGGCCAGTGTCGCTCGCGATGGAATTGAGTATGTGGAGTGTGGGGCCGAGCGCAAATACAAAAGCGCATAGCCCGATGGCAAGCCACATGTTGACGACGGAGAGGCGCCTGATGCCGGCGTCGATTCCCAGCATGATGCTGGTGATGGCAACCGCCTCGACCGTGATGATAACGAGCAGCCGCACCGTAAGGTTGTCTGGAATGCCGAATAGTACGTTCAGGCCGGCTGTGATCTGGGTAGCGCCGAACCCGATCGAGGTTGCGAGTCCGAACAGCGTTCCGAACACGGCTAGAATATCGATGCCATGGCCGATTGGGCCGTAGATGCGGTTACCCAGCACGGGGTAGAACGCGGCCGCGGGTTTGAGCGGCAATCCTTTGCGAAATGCGAAGTAACCGAGTGCCAGTCCCAATAAGCTGTACAGGGCCCAGGGGTGGAGGCCCCAGTGGAACAACGTATAGCTCATGGCGGTGACGGCAGCCTGTTCGGTACCGCCCTGGGCGAGCGGCGGATGCTTGAAATGGGCGATTGGCTCGGAGACGCTGTAGTAGACGAGTCCGATTCCCATGCCGGCCGTGAACATCATGCAGATCCAAGGCCAAATACTGTAATCGGGTTTGGCCTCGTCCGGGCCGAGCCGGATGCGTCCGTAGCGGCTGAACATGAGCAGCACCACGAATACCAGGATGAACGTGGTGCCCAGAATGTAGAACCAGCCGAAATAGGTGGTGATGAAATCCTGGATATCATTCGCAATCCGGCCGAAGCGGCTCGGAGACGTCACGGCGAGCCCGACCAGTACGAGCATGACCAGCCCGGAAGTAACGAAGACCGGCGGATTGGTATGCTCCCTCAAGTAGGCGCGTATTTTCTTTGGCATTAAGCCCCTCTTTCCGATCGCTGGCCTGGCCTCAGGCACCTAAAGCACAAGCAAGACCGAGTCAAGGCGAGCACCCTTTGCCGTTGCTCCGAGACATGGGGTGCTTGGGAGAAAAGAGTGTTTTATCGCAAACGGTTGGACACTGAATGTTATACGGTTGTGTAGAGGATACAGTTCGGCGTGGGCCGATTAGGAGGCACCCAAGCCTCGAGTGCGGATTATGGGGGAATTCACTATTCATTGTCCGGAGCACGCGCGTCTTCCGGCGGATGTTGACGGCACTCCGCCCCCGCCGCCAAGTTGATGGCTGGCAACGGGCGGAGGCCGTGTTATGGCGATTTGGAGATGAGTGTGCTGCTATTGGACCGGTTGATTCAGGATTTGAACCCGATCGCCGACCCGAAACGGTGGTTGGGTCTTCTGGGTCAACGTCTGTGTACCACCGTTATCAAGCTTTATACTCACTCGGTAGGCACTGTCATCATAGACGCCGCCGGTGCGATCGATCGATGTGATCGCGCCGCAACCGGCGCATTCGGCGCTTGGAGCCACCGTTAGGGTGGGGTGGGTTTGATAAGTAGTGGTCGTGTTACGTGAAGAGCAACCGAATAATGCAAAAATACAGCTGATCACGGCTCCAGCCATGAGAATACCAATTACGCTCCGTTTCATCGGCTTCACCTTTTCTTAGGTTCCGCCCCGCTCTTACCCCACGGTCTCTATCCCATTGAGACCCACTCTAAGCGTAGGCAGTTCGTTACGCGGGCTCAAGGATGCCGTGTAAGGCCCGCTTTATAAAAGTCCGTGTTGCTTCCCGGGATTTTCAGCACTGATAGTGGCAGCCGCTCCTCCCTATCGAATTGCGCTACAAGCCTTTCCTTCCGAGGTAATCGCTTCGGCGGGTTCGCCGTTGATAAGCCTAGCGAGCCAACCGGAGGTCAAGCCGCGCCGCCAAATGCGAAATGTTTCACTTTTATAGACTTGTGCAGCCGATGCATGGAGGAAATTGCCGACTGGGTCTCGGTCGTGCGGGAACGCGTTCCAGATCATGCCCTGAAACCAAGACAAAAGCGAATGAGACAGCACGCTTCCCGGGAACACGGCTAGAGGGTTTTTCGGTATGAGTCGATACCATCGAAGGTATAAGCAGACCGTCGTTTTGGTTCGGAAATCCATTGACCGGACCCGTGCGCGCGGTGTTGGCGGCCGGGCGATCTTGGGAGGGCTTGTCGCGGCATCTCTGGTATTGCTGAGCGTAGGATCGGTCGGGGCACAACCGACCGAGCGCTGGGCCCGTGGGCATATTTTAGTGCAACCACGGGGTGGCTTGCCGGAGCACGTGCTGGAGAAGATTCTGCACCGGGCCGGGGGGCGCGCCGCCCGTGCCGCCAGTAAGCTGCAGAAATTGAAAGTGCGTCGTGTGCAGGTTCCGGCGCGGACCGAGCAGGCGGTGGCGCGGGCGCTGGCGCGCAATCCGCATATCAAGTTTGCCGAAGTCGATGCGCTGGTTCCAATCAGCCAGACGCTTCCCGATGATCCCAATTATACAAAGGCATGGCACCTGCCCAAGATCGAAGCACCGAGCGCATGGGATACGGCACTCGGTGACGGGGTGACTGTGGCCATATTGGATACGGGAGTGGACCCCTTTCACCTGGATCTCACGGATAATCTCGTTGCCGGCTGGAATGTGGTCTCGAACAACAACGATACTCAGGATATTTACGGTCACGGCACCCAGGTCGCCGGGACCGTCGCCGCAGTCAGCGACAACGGCATCGGGGTCGCCTCCGTCGCCTGGCATGTGCGTCTCATGCCGATTCGGATTACGAACCGTTCCGATGGTTGGGCCTACCTCAGCGACATGGCCAGCGGCATCATCTGGGCGGCGGACCATGGTGCGCGGATCGCTAACATCAGTTACGACGCGAGCGGTAGCTGGACCGTCGACAACGCGGCCAAGTATATGAAAAACCAAGGCGGCGTGGTGATCGTGGCGGCCGGCAATAGTGGTCGTAACCCCGGCTACGGTGCAGAGCCCTCGATCATCGCCGTCTCAGCGACCACCAGCAGCGACACCCGGCCCAGTTGGTCGAACTACGGTCAGTACATCGATGTATCTGCTCCGGGGGTCGGTATTTGGACGACCCGCCGCGGCGGCGGTTACGGGGCCCCTTCCGGGACCTCGTTCGCGAGCCCCATAACGGCCGGAGTGGCGGCGTTGATCAGCAGTGCCAACAATGCCTTATCATCCGATCAGATTGCTGCGGTGCTGACCCAGAGCGCAAAAGATCTGGGCAACTCCGGATGGGATCCGTACTACGGGTTCGGCCGTGTGGATGCGGCTGCCGCGGTGGCGCTCGCTGCGGAATCCTCGGCGGAGGACAATGAGGCGCCGAGTGTCGCCATTGCTTCGCCCGGTGCCGATAGCACCGTATCGGGCCTCGTGGATGTGACCGCGAGCGCAACCGACAATCTGGGGGTCAGCCGGGTCGAGCTCTATGTTGCCAACCAATTGGTCGACACGGTAACGACGGCGCCTTATGCCTTTACTTGGGATTCGACCCAGGTGGCCGATGGCCCGGCTACTCTGCTCGCTTACGCATACGATGAAGCCGGCAATCGGGGTGAATCGGAAGGCATTACGATCCAGGTTGCCAACGACACGGGGCCGGATACCGTGCCGCCGCAAGTGAGCATCTCAAGCCCGACCGACGGCGCCACCGTGAGCGGACATCAAACCCTCTCGGCGACGGCAAGTGACAACGACGAAGTAGCCGAAGTCCGCCTTTACCTTGACGGCGTGCTGAAATGTGTTGGTACCCCGAGCGTTTCGTGTGGTTGGAAGGCCATGAAAGCCGGCTCGGGTTCGCACCGCGTGAGCGCCTTGGCGACCGATACCGCCGGGAATAGGGCTGCGGCATCCGTTACGGTTATTGTTGCCGGGGACGATAGGCAAGGCAATCGCGGCAATGGCCGCGGCCAGTCGAGGTAGCCGGCGCGGGATTGCGGCCTTGGTTTCGAGGAAACAAAGATAAAGCGGGGACACCCGGTGCGGTGTCCCCGCTTTGCAGCCGCTGATTGTCGGTAGGAGGATTGCGGCGGATTCTTTCTTTTTGTCTTTTTCGTTATCCGCTTTTAACTTTCCAAGCTTTGCCGTTCTGTCCGGGACAGGCTCCGTGCCATGCCCAGCAGGCCGACGCCAAGCAGCAACAGGGTGGCGGGTTCCGGGATATTGCCCGGCGGCCTACCGGGGTCCTTTACAAACGCCGAGATGTGGGAGACTTCCCTCGGGTTTGCGACATTAAAAGGCGGATTTTCGAATGGCGAGAGCCAGTCCCCCGTGCACACGCCGCCGGCGCAGCTGACATCGCCGGTTATATCCATGAGATAGCCGACGAGCTGCGTATCATTTCCGTCCTTGAATACCAGCATGATATCCCAAGTGGTGAAAGCGGCCTGGTCAAGGCTCCACGTGCCGCTGGTGGCGTCTGGCGGACCAAAAGTGGCACCGAAACCGATGTCGATCGCCGGGGCCGTCACAGTTCCGTCTTCAGCCTCACGTTCGGCGAACAGCCAGTTGCTCATCCCGAAATACATTTCGGAGTTCACGAATGTCTCTTCCGACGCTGGGCTGGAATTAGGAGGGTTGCTGTCGCTGTACTCGCAGTCGACTCCGCCGTCAACGTTGTCCGCGATATTCGCCGGGCACGACATGACAGTGGCCGAAGCATTGCCCGACGCGCCCAGCCCGAAGACCAATGCCCATGCGGCCAAGTATCCAAGAGTTCGTATTCTCATTGCTCATATCCTTTGTTCGAATCCTAGTAAACCCCAGCTCCATGGCAAAATTCGGCTTTCCATAGCGAAACCTTGCGCAAATATCAAAGCATGACTTATGCCATCGTTTGGTTTTTTTTAAATGTTATAATTAAAACAATAATTTGAGTGGTTTTCTTTTTCATAAAGAGGCGAATGGCCTACGAATGCCAGGCCCTTGTGTAAAAAATATCGACAGTTTCAATCTGGATTTCTGGGGTCTTTCCGGAGATGCTGAGGCCATATCCATCCTCTTTGCTTCTCAATACGGAGAGGCTGAGGGCAAAATCTCGTTGAACCAGAGGGTTAGGAAAGATGCAAATATGGCCTACTGAATAAACCACAAAGAGCCGTGTTGAGGGCGTTGGGTCGGCCAGTCTTTGGAGAACCAATCGAAACCGTCGAGGAGGGGCTATTTGCAAGCCTCGACTAAGGCGAATAAACGCGCTCGCACGATGAGGCGGCCGGTCTCTCAGCCGCCGGTCTTCCCATCGAGCCGGATGAAATACCAGCAGACGCCGATCGCCATGATTGCCAGTACCACATAGGCGAAGAAGCCGCCCGCATAGCCTGCGGTGCCCAGGGCATCCACGGTCGCCCCGAGCTCCGGCGGGATGATGAAACCGCCGAGAGCGCCCAGTCCGCCGACCAGCCCCGAGGCTCCGCCCACCGCTTCCGGCACGTATTTGGGCACCATTTTGAACACGGCGGCGTTGCCCATGCCCATAC
>JAUILK010000039.1 GCA_030433275.1 Gammaproteobacteria bacterium | reverse complement strand
CGTGCAAAACCTCGAGCAAATGAAGCGCCTTGCTATCGGCGCGCTGCGCCGAATCCAAAAGCTCCCTCGGTTGGTGCAATCCTTCTTCCATCAGCCGGAGTGCCAGTACGCATTACCTGGCGATACTTAATGAAAGGTTAGTAACAGGAGCGGTTACGACCGCCAATAGCCTATCTCGGCTTACTGAAGAACATCGCCGGCGCCACCAATGAGGCGGCCGACACCGCAAAACGCCCTCAAAATTGCGCTACAGAGCGTTTGCCGCGTCACATCCACCCCTGGCATGCGCTCGCATCACGGCCGAAAAGCCCGAGTCCACCAGAATATGGTATATAGTCGAAAAAGCACTTGAGTAAAGGTTTCAACAGTTTCTGAGCCGCCACCGAGGAGCGACATTTCGGGCCTGAGGATGGCTTGCCCGGCCGCGCGCTCTCCAGCGGCGTACCCACCTGGATTGCGAATATTGGCAGGAATAGCAACCCTCCGCGCAAAACGCTGGCTTAGAAAGCCAATCTCGCTAGCCGCTCCGCCTGCCCCGTTCGCAGCAGAACCGAAGTGGTGGCGGTTCTGGAATTCGATGCCTCACCTCCAGCCACCTTCCGGCGAACTCATCGAGATCATGGCACACGTCGGCGCACAGTTTGGCCGCGTGTTTGAGCGGCAGGCTGCCGGCCAGGTAGGCGCTCGCAGCACAAGAACAGCGCAGCGGATGCGTTCATCGGCATGAATACCGCAAGCCGGATCGCGGCCTGGAACCGAACAGCCGAGGAGATCTTTGTTTGGTCGCGCCACGAGGTGCGCGGACGATCTCTTACCGAGACCATCGTCCCAATGTCGCTCAAAGAGGCCATCGAGCGCGGGATGGAGCGCTTGCTCGGCACCGAGGTGCTGCGCATGCTCGGACAACGGCTCAGGTTGACGGGGCTGCATCGGGGCGGTCGCGAACCCCCCATCGAAATCGCCCCCTGGTTGTTATGCAATGACGAGTACTGGAGCTTCTATGCTTTCGCACGCGACGCCACAGAACGCAAGGAAATCGAACGTGATCCCGAGCACCGGGTCCGCACGATATTGACCGATCGGCTGCACCGGGCAATCCACCCAGTCGACACCGTTGACCGCCTCGCCGACGATGAGCAGTATCGCGATCATCGCCCAACGACTCCCCAGCAAGCTGATAACCCCGATCCGGTTCAAAGCCGGCAGCGTATTTCTGACCGCAAGTGTGGATATTGCGTTCGCCGAACCCGCCGACAAGGCCGAGACTCTGATCAGCTCGGCCGATAATGCATGCAAGTTCAGCTTGCCAGGCGGATTGCACATCGAGTCCAATCTTAGCGATGCTCCTGATCGCGACCAACTGCGTCTGCATTTCCAGCCCATCATTTCAGCAACCAACTGATCGGTAGTCTCAGTGGAGACACCGCTGCGCTGGCAACAGCCGGAGCGAGGCATGCGGGCGCCCGCCGAGTTCATACCAATCGCCGAGGAGACGGGCTTGATCGTCCCAATCGGGGCCTGGTTGCCCGCAGAAGCGGGCCGGCAAGCTCGAAACTGGATATCCTGACCGC
Source organism: Gammaproteobacteria bacterium (assembly GCA_030433275.1). Classification (GTDB taxonomy): domain Bacteria; phylum Pseudomonadota; class Gammaproteobacteria; order Nitrococcales; family Nitrococcaceae; genus Nitrococcus. Next base: position 27,683 of record JAUILK010000039.1, on the reverse strand, counting down.
AGCCGCCATTGGCCCGGTCCGCATACAATCCCGCCTCGAACATAACCGAAACTGTGGTCATGCGCGATCCGGGCAGCGCGGCTGAGTCACTGCAGGCCTTACGCGAACTCGACTCGGCGTACACCACTTGATCGATGACTTTGGCGCCGGGCACTGTAACGGCAAGCCCACGCCCAGCATAAATCACTCAGCGCAGATCCACGACCACCGGATCGTGATCCGAGGAGCGATAAAAGGTTGGTTTCACCCGGGAATTCGTGTAGTCGAGATGGCGTGGCTCATCCGCATTGATGTGCCAGATCGCCACCTGCTCTACGGTATCGGCAAGCGCCACCGTAGCCAGCGCATGATCGAGATAGCCCGCATAACCATGATAGACGTATGTGTAGCGGCCAGCCGGCGCCACACGCTCAGCAATCAAATCCCTGAGCCCGGCACTCAGCAGCGTTTGCACCGCAGCCTCGCCAGGATAGCTATTAAGGTCTCCCATAAGCAGGAACCGCGGTTGATGGACTGCCGCCTGCAAGCGCCTCAACCACTGAGACAATGCCACTGCCTGGCGGTCGCGCAGCCTCCCCCAACACCCTCGGCCCTGGTCCGAATCGCCACGCACCAGGCAGCCGCCCTTGGATTTGAGATGCGCCGCCAGAACCCCAAACGTAGCGCGATCGCCATCGAGGCGCCGAAAATTTGCCGCTAGCGGCGGCCGTATAAACACCGGATCCTCATTAATCCACACCGAGATCGGTGCCAAACGCTGTTCACGGTATAACAGCACCGTGCGAATAGCGTCACTGCCATAATCCGCACCCGCCGCTGCGGCCAGATACCTCGCCGCCCCACTCGGGCTGGCCGCATTGACCGCACGCACGAGTACGGCAACCGCCTGACGACGGTTCTCCACTTCGTGCAAAGCGAGCACATCGGCATCCAATGCGACGATTGCATCGACCAGTTTGCGTTGCTGGCGGCGAAAAGCGGCCGCGCTATCGGCACCGCGTCTACCCCGGCTGATGAAGTAATTCTCCATATTGAAGCTGGCAAGGCGCAGCGTACCAGCTCGCCGACTCAGGCGGGTCGGGCGCGGGTTCGTAGCGCGGAATCGGGGCTCGGTGTTCGGCTGAATGCGCCAGCGCCCAAAAGCCTGGGTCAAAACACCGGTGAGTTCGATAAGCGCACTTCCCAACCGCCGAGTGCCCGTGCCGTCCAAATACGGGACGGGCCTAGGCCGCGCATGATAACTGCTATCATCGAGCAAAATTCCAGCTGGCTCGCCAGCAACCGCGCCGTTCCTGTTCTCCGACTGGAACAAACGCCCGCCCACGGACAATCCAAGCGTTCCATAGCGGGCGAGTTGGGCATTGGATGTGACGGTCAATCTGGTCGGCACGCGCACCAGAACGCCCTCCAACCGCCGCAAATGCGCCGGTTTGGCAGGCAGTGACAACGGCCAGGCTCGCAATGCTCGATTCGGTCCACAAATCTGGGTACGGGTAACCTGCTCAAGCTGGATACGGCCACGGTAACGCCCCGTACGCGCGCTGAGCACAACCCGCTCGCCCACCGACGGGTAGCGGTTGCCAACCTGATGCGGTTGATAGACGAAAATCCCCACTGGAGGACGGCCACCCGTACCGCTCTGCTGGAGAAAGAAACCGCCGAGCGCATGCGGCGCGATGAAAACGGCGGTGACCGTACCCGCCACGGTGACTTGGCGAGCTGAGGCCAGTGGTGCCGCCCCTACTCCCTTAATGGCTTGCAGGGTCGCGCCGAAACCCGCTTGACATTTGGCCCCAGCAAATCCACTGACGCCGAGACTCAGCAGCAGGATCGCCAGACACCCGGCCACACCCCGCGATACGTACATAAGCAAAGACACTCCTTATCTCGTTGCAGCACCTCGCACTATCCTTGCTATGCAAAACAACCCTGTGGCGCTTGGAATACTTCGTTCGGATTAACAATCCTCGCCGATGCACCCTGATGCGCGTCACTAGGCGCGGGTTACTCGGCGCACCCCCCGAGCTTGGCGCATAGCGGCGATGCGATGCATAACTCGGTTCATCTGCTCGGCATCGCGAACCTCCAGGGTCACATCCAGACATACCTGACGAGCTTGCCGCTCACTACGCGTGACCGCCTCGAGGAGCTTAACCTCCTCGCCATCAAGTACAGTCGAGATTGCTTTGAGCAGCCCCTGCGGATCGTCCGTTTGGATCTCAACATCCACCGGATAGCGCTGCTCGCCCGACAAACCCCAAACGGCTTCAATCAGCCTTGTGCTCGCGGCCTTATGCAAGCGCGCCACATTGGGGCAGTCGCGGCGATGCACGGAGATACCCTGATTACGGGTGTAACCGATGATACGATCGCCCGCCACAGGCCGGCAGCATTGCGCCAACCGGGTAAGCAGATTCCCCACGCCGCCGACGACGATCGCGCCGGACCCATCCCGGCTCGGTTTTCTCCGGCGGCGCGCTGGAATCGACCACGGTTTGGACTCCTCGAGCGGACCCCGCTCGTTCATAAGCCCCGCGATATACCCACCGGTGATTTCGCCACGGCCTATCGCCGCCAAAAACTCATCGAGTTTCGCAAAGCGCGCGCGCTGCGCCAAGCGCTCAAGGCTTACCGTCCGTATCCCACCAAGGCGGCGCAGCTCCCGCTCCAACAAAGCGCGTCCGTCAATCACGTTGCGGTCAAAATCACGCAGTCGAAACCAACGTTTTACTCGAGAACGTGCCTGGGCGCTCTTTAGATAACCCAAGTTGGGGTTGAGCCAGTCGCGGCTGGGCTCCATATGGCGGGCCGTTAACACTTCCACTTGATCCCCGCTTTGCAGCGTGTAGGTCAAGGGCACCATCTTGGCGTTGACTTTGGCCCCACGGCAGCGATGGCCGACCTGAGTGTGCACGCGATAAGCAAAATCGAGTGGAGTCGCCCCACACGGCAGGTCGAGCACATCACCCCGTGGCGTGAGGACGTAGATACGATGCTCGAACAATTCGGCCTTGTAACGGTCGATGGGCGCGTATTCACTCGCCTCTTCCTGCCCCCATTGGAGCAGCTGGCGCAGCCATGCAAGCTTATCGTCGAACGAGGCATCCCGGCGGCCGCCTTCTTTGTAGCGCCAGTGGGCGGCGATGCCGAATTCCGCGCGCTGATGCATTTCTCGGGTACGGATCTGTACCTCGAAGCTCTTCCCAGCCGGCCCAATTAGCGCGGCATGCAGAGACTGATATTTGTTCGCCTTAGGCGTGGCGATGTAGTCATCGTAGCCACCGGGGATCGGCTGCCAAAGACCCTGGATGACCCCAAGTGCCGCATAACAATCCGGGATTGTGCGAACTAATACCCGAATGGCACGGATATCGAGCAAATCGTGAAAATCGAGGCTTTTTTGCTGCATCTTGCGCCAGATGCTATAGATATGCTTCGCTCGACCGGTTACTTCCGCATCGATCCCCGCCTCCTGCAGCGCAGCGGAGGCTCGCCTCTGCAAAGCACGGATATCGCGCTCGCGGTCTACACGCCTCTCGGCGAGCAAGCGTGCAATGCGCCGATAATCTGCGGGCCTGAGAAGACGCAAACATCGATCCTCAAGCTCCCATTTAAGCCGCGAGAGGCCAAGGCGATTGGCGAGCGGCGCATAGAGCTCCAACGTCTGCCGTGCCATGTGTTGCTGAATGGCGCTCGGCCGACGCTCTAAGGTGCGCATGTCGACCAAGCGTTGCGCAAGCGCGATGAATACCACGCGGATATCCCGAGCCATAGCCAGGATCATCTTGCGCAAGGCCTCGACCTGAGCGGTGCTTTGCTTGCCGGGCACTTCGCGCTGTTCGCTGACGGATACGACCTGTGCCACCCCATCGATCAGACTTGGCACGACCTCACCGAATTCGACGGCCAAATACCTGGGCTCTAAGACTTCCAGCGACGGCAGTGCATGGAGCAGCCCGGCAATGATCGCATCGGCATCGAGGCGCAGTTCGGCGAGTATCGTGGCAACCGACAAAGCATCCCGAAAACAACCCTCCCCCGATACCCGATGCTGCCCCGAACACCTCGACTGAGCCTGGCCCCAAGCCAAGCGGAGCCGGGCCAGTTCAGTTTGACTGAGCGCGCACGACAACCGCCGCACCCAGTCCTCGAAGGGGGTTTCTAGGTCGGGAAGATTCTCGAATTCGTCGCTGACGTCAACCATGATCGCCGAAACTGCAATTGATGCTGCAAAGTCGAGTTACGGCAAAACGCGGCCGACCGCCAGGACCCTCCTTACCAAGAGGCGGGTTTGCTTGCTGAGGCGGTGCTGGACCACACACCCGCCGTACCGCAGGCTGAGATGACAACTCCGCTTCGCGGCAGTAAAGTGAAACATTAGGTCGCTGCTGCAGCGACGTGCCGGATGGATCATCAAAAACGCCACACAAGAGAGGCCTGTGAAAAAACCACCTATCCATGCTGCCACGCCCGAACCGTGGATAGTGCGCTTCGCCTCGCAAATACCGTCGGGCAAGCGAGTGCTCGATCTGGCATGTGGCCGCGGCCGTCATACCTACTTCTTTCTCGAACGCGGCCACCCAGTGACAGCGCTCGATATCGATCTCAGCCGCCTAGCAAAACAGCCCACCAACCCAAGACTGGAAACGATCGAGGCTGATCTTGAGCATGGGGAGTGGCCACTCGAGCAGCGGCGCTTCGCTGCGGTCATCGTCACCAACTACCTTTGGCGACCGATTCTGCCCAATATCATTGCCTCGGTCCATTACGGCGGTGTGCTACTCTACGACACTTTCGCGCGCGGACAAGAGCACCTTGGCAAACCGACCAACCCTGCTTTCCTGCTCGAGCCGGGCGAACTCTTGGAAGCGGTACGTGGCCAACTGCTCGTACATGCCTACGAACATGGCGAAGTTTCCATATCTAATGGTTGCCGCGCGGTTCGGCAACGCTTGTATGCACGCCGCTGTTAGACTGGTTCACACGCGCGCGACCCGACCTTTCCCTGATATCACCCGCTTCCGACAGATCCAGCCTTAGTGCATACAGTATGACCACCAAGCTGGACAACCTGGGATTGCCGTGCTCGGAAAGCACCCGATCGATCGCCTCTTGAGTCAGACCGGAATCATCGGAGAACGTTGTTACGCCGCATCGAGATATTCCGCCGCCATTCCTAATAGATATCGAACTGCCTCCGCCACCAGAAAAGACTTTGAACGTGCGCCATTGACCATGATTACTGCTGCGGACGGCGCGCTGTACTTCCGGGCATAAAAAAAAGGCCAGGCCATCGACCTAACCCTTTGTTTTTATGGTGGGCGGCGCTGGGATCGAACCAGCGACCCCTGCCGTGTGAAGGCAGTGCTCTCCCGCTGAGCTAGCCGCCCCTCAGCCGCGGCAGTTTAGGGTGTGATCTTAAGGCTTGTCAAACGAATACCCTTTGCTTGCTTCCGCCTTTTTCTGACAAGCTGATATCATTTCGGCTTCTACTATCCTTGCGACCGCCTGATGTCCACGGGCGGACCGGGTATTTTCCTACGAAGGGCCTGCAATGATCGTAAAGACTCGTTTTGCCCCTAGTCCTACTGGCCATCTGCACATTGGCGGTGCGCGCACGGCTTTGTTCAACTGGCTATATGCTCGCCGCCACGGCGGGCGGTTTGTCCTTCGTATTGAGGACACCGACCGCGAACGCTCAACCCGCGAAGCGATCAACACCATCCTTGAAGGCATAGCCTGGTTGGGGTTGGACTATGACGAAGGACCGTTTTTTCAGACCGAACGCTTTGCGCGGTATCAAGAAATGGTCGAGACACTGCTCATACAAGACAAAGCCTATCGCTGTTATTGTTCGCGCGAGCGTCTTGCGCAGCTGCGTGAGGCGCAGCTCGCGCGCAAGGATAAACCACGCTACGACCGCCGCTGCCGGCGACTTGTAAAACCGCCGGCAGACGCCGCTGAGCCGCCGGTCATCCGCTTCAAAACACCCGAGGAAGGACAAACCGTCGTGGACGATCGGGTCCGCGGACGCATTGTATTCCACAACCGGGAACTCGACGATCTCATCATCGCCCGCGCCGATGGAACACCCACCTACAATTTCGTCGTGGTAATCGATGATATGGACATGGCGATCACCCATGTCATCCGCGGCGATGATCACCTTAACAACGCCGCCCGGCAAGTCAATATCCTCAAGGCGCTCGGCGTTTCACCACCGGTGTACGCCCATGTGCCGATCATCCTCGATGAGGGCGGCAGAAAGCTCTCCAAGCGCACCGGCGCAACCAGCGTCATGGAGTATCGGGATGAGGGGTTTCTGCCCGAGGCGGTGCTAAACTACTTAACCCGTCTGGGCTGGTCTCATGGCGATCAGGAGATCTTCACAATCGACGAGATGGTGGAGCATTTCGACATCGATGAGATCAATCAGTCAGCTTCCAGTTTGAACCGCGCCAAATTACTCTGGCTGAATCAGCATTATTTGATGACCTCCGAACCGGCCCATGTAGGGCGTCATTTGAGCTGGCATTTGGGGGTATGCGGAGTCGACCCAGCTGACGGTCCCCCCATAGAGGAGATCGTGAAAAGCCAGGCACAGCGGAGCAAAACGCTGCTGGAAATGGCCGAACAAAGTTTGTTCTTCTACCGTGATCCAACCGACTATGATGCAAAAGCCGCAGGCAAAGTATTCAGCCTGGAAACGCTTGAGTTGTTTGCTCGAGTACGGGCCGAGCTGTCCGCCTTGTCGGATTGGACACCGCAGAGTTTGCATAGCGCAGTACTGCGCGTCGCGCAGGCCGCCAAACTTAAACTCGGCTCAGTGGCTCAACCATTACGAATTGCCGTCTGTGGCGGCCCAGTATCCCCGCCGATCGACATCACCCTGTCACTCCTCGGACGTGAAGTCACATTGCGCCGAATTGAAACAGCAACGTCCTGGATCGAGCGCACAATGGGCAAAACCGGCTCGGCGCTTGACACCCATTCAACGCAATCCTAGAATTTTGCTTTCTTAATTGGGGCCATAGCTCAGCTGGGAGAGCGCTTGCATGGCATGCAAGAGGTCGGCGGTTCGATCCCGCCTGGCTCCACCAATTTCATCACCTCGGTGCGCTCGATCCGACAAGTACGCTGATCGGGCTTTAGAGCCGCAGGTTGATACCCCTGTATAACCAGCTATTTGAAATTCAGCGACCTGCACGGACGTCGCGCAAACACCCACTAGCGCAACTTGCAATTTAAGCACGCGATATGATTCGGCCGCGCGCAGCGTGACTGCAGCTTCCGGCGGCATCGTAAAACACCCCACCCATCGCCGCCCCCCCCTGAAGCAGGCTCAATTCGGCGCTGACAAGCGCCTGACTGCGTCGAATCGCCAGGCCATTTGCCTCGTTGAGCGCACGCACCTCCCGCAGCCTGACTAGGAAGCCTTGCCACAAAACAACGAGCTCCGGGGTCTCCGCATGCCGTAGAAAATGCTCCATTGCCTCCGCCGGCGAGTCATAACCTGCCTCGTGCAAGGCACTTAGACGCGCGGCATCGGCTTGCTCAAGCACTGCGGCCGTGGCCCGCTTACCCGCCGCCACGCGCTTCAGCTGTACCGATGACGCACGCCGCCCCAGCGCACGGCGCTCGTCGGCCAACAACTGCGCGAGCCGTTCGAGCGCCGCCACGGCATCTTCCAAGGCAGACCAAATGCGAGTCGCCGTGACGCTCATCACATTAGCCTTGTAGCAGCTTCTCGAACGCAGTAAACCGCTGGGCGATGCGCTCAACGTTCACCGGATACTCACCCTGAGCGATGCGCTCGCGAATGTCCGCTACCCGGCTCGAATCGATCTCGGGTGCGCGCTCAATTGCATCGCGTACGGCCTGCAGCCGATTGGATTGAAGGCTGGCATCCGAACGCACGACTGCAGGGGACTCGGTTAACACGCCCTTGGCGTAGCTGCGCTGTTCGGTACCCAAGACCTGAGAGCGTGTGACATTTGTTCTGTTATCAACGGGGTTGGTCATCTCGCAAACTCCTTGAAGTTCGTTGGCTCGGCCACCGGGCGGCGGAACCAGGCTCCCCCCATGTAATACCCCTTGAATCAGCAATCGACCGCAACGCCGGAAACTTGATAGCCCGACTCAGAATAGCACGCGCTCTACAGACTGACTTGCACCTTGTCAGTACCAACGACCCGCCCCTCTACCACACGGTCGGAAGAGAGATTGCGTACACGCACGATATCACCCTCGACACCATCCTCCAGCGCTTTACCTTTCACCGTAACCGTCATCGACCCCGAGGTCGCGAATAATACCAGCTCTTGACCCCGACGGATGAGGCGCGCCGAGCTCAGCAACTGCGGCGAGAGCACTTCACCGGCACGGATCGCGCGGCGCGTCTCCAAACCGAGCAGTTGCGAGCGTTCCGTATACCACGCTCCAGGCAACTCCGCCGGATCGCGACGCCCGTGCCGTATCGCATCCGCGCTCAAGGCAATCCCCCGCGGTAACGGACGCGCGGCGATCAACACTTCAATATGACGCGTGACCCGCACCGGAACATACAAGCGCCATGGCTTCGGCGCCCGACAGCGTACCCCGACCGTCAAGCGACCGGCGCTCGGTTGTCCCGGCGGCAAAAAAAGTTGCACCCCCCCCGCGCAGGCAGTCAACCGTAGGCGTGGATCAAGGTGCTCGATGATGACCCCGTCCACCACCCCCGGCCCCTGAAAGCGCTTTCGCACGAATCGACTAACCGCCTCGTGGATCGCCGCAAGCGGCTGATAGCCACCCTCGACGGCATCGGCGGATCGAGCCACCGCCAGCCCATTGGCCGTAAAAATGAGTGCCACAACAAGCTGAAGACTCAGAATCGAGAACTGCCGAGTCATCCATGTGCCCCAATTGCAATCGGACTTAGCGCCACCTATGCATTTTTCTTGCCAATTTCTGCGAAAAACAGAAACCAACATCGAGTATGCATTCTGCATGGCATGTATTTTGCATAGAACTACTACGTCATCCGTAGCAAGGGAGCCCGATAATGAGCATCTCTTTGGATAAAACCTTCGGCCTGCCCGCGCGGGCGCTGGAACTACGCGCCAAGCGCACTGAACTGCTAGCGAGCAATATCGCCAACGCCGACACCCCCCACTATAAAGCGCGCGATTTCGACTTTCCTAATGCCCTGCATCGGGCAGGCGCCGACGCGGCGACCGTGCGCACGACGAACACTCGCCATATTAAACCGGCGGGCATGGAGGTCGGATATTCGACAATTCAATACCGCGTGCCAGCCAATCCGTCGCTGGATGGCAATACAGTCGAACTCGACCGTGAACGGGCGCGATTTTCCCAGAACACGCTTGAGTATCAAGCAGCGCTGCAGTTTCTCGGCGCGCGCATCCGCAGCCTCCTCGGCGCCGTCAAGGGAGAATGATCATGGCCCTATTCGACATCTTCGATGTAGCCGGCTCCGCGATGAGCGCGCAGGCGCTTCGGCTGAACATCACTGCCAGCAATATGGCGAATGCCGACACGGTGGCGAGCACACCGGAGCAGGCCTACAAGGCCCGACAACCGGTGTTCGCCGCCGCGCTGAATACCGCCCACGACACCGTCTCGGCGGTGCCGGTGCAGCTGCGCGGCGTCGTCACCAGCTCCGCCACTCCCGAGCCATTGTACCAACCGAATAATCCCCTGGCCGACGCCGATGGCTATGTCTACCGCTCCAATGTGGACACAGTGGAAGCGATGGTGAACATGATCTCAGCCTCACGTTCTTATCAGAACAACGTCGAGGTGGTGAGCACCTCGCGCGATCTGCTCTTGCAGACCTTGAGACTCGGAAGATGAGGCCGGAGAAACAGTCATGATCGATTTATCGGCATTGACCGGCAACGGTATCGGCGGCACTGCGCAGGCGTCCAAGCCCCCCACCAATCAGGTGAGCCAGGACGACTTTCTCAAGATGATGGTCGCCCAGCTGCAAAACCAAAACCCCTTGAAACCCATGTCCAATGGCGAGTTCCTGACGCAAATCGCCCAATTCACTTCGGCGTCCGGGATCGAGCAGCTGCAGAACTCCTTTCAAGCATTTCAAACCAACATGCAAAGCAATCTGGCGCTTCAGGCAGCGTCGCTGGTTGGCCGCCAGGTCGTCGCGCAATCCGAGCAGGGCTATCTGCCGGCCGGCGGGACCATGGATGCCACAGTGCACCTGCCCTCCGCCGTCAGGAATCTGACGGTTGCCGTTCTGGACGAGGCTGGGCAGCGCGTGCGCACGCTCGAGCTCGGCCCCCAACCCACCGGCAATGTGGTCTTATCTTGGGACGGGCATGACACCGAGGGCAAACCGATGCCAGCCGGACGCTACCGGCTGCAGGCCCAATCAGAACTGGACGGCCAAACGGTAACGCTACAAACCCACACCGCCGCCACGGTCGACAGCGTAACGCTCAGCGCGGATCAAAGTCTTGAACTCAACCTTGCGGGCCTGGGCGCAGTCAGCCTCAATGCGATCACGGAAGTGAAATAAGGACGAGAGGAACCAGCCATGTCTTTTGAAACGGCCTTGACCGGTCTCAACGCGGCTTCTGCCGATCTGGATGTGACCGGCAACAACATAGCGAACAGCGCGACCATCGGATTCAAATCCTCGCGTGCCGAATTTGCCGATCTCTATGCCTTGAGCAACCTCGGGACAGCGCGAACCACCATCGGTCAGGGTGCGCGGCTCGCCTCAGTGACCCAACAGTTTACCCAGGGGCAGTTTGACTTCACCGGCAACACACTGGATCTCGCCGTGAACGGCTCGGGCTTTTTCACCTTGAACGACAACGGCGCGAACGCCTATTCGCGCAACGGCGCATTCCAGCTCGATCGTGACGGCTACCTCGTCGATACGGACGGACACCGCCTGAGTGGTTATCAGGCCGGATCGGACGGCATGATCGGCGGCGCCCTAGGTGATCTGCAGGTCAACATCGGCAACGTCACCCCCCAGGCGACCGCCAATATCGGCCTGAGTGCGAACCTCGACGCCCGCGCCGCGACCATCCCAACCGCTTTCGACGCAGCGGACCCTGCAACGTACAACTTCTCAACCTCGACAACGATCTATGACGCCCAAGGCAAAGATCACTTCGCCACACTCTATTTTCAAAAACAAAGCGACAACGTCTGGGATATCTATGTCGACGGCGATGATGGGACCGGCACCAAGACTCCGGCGACGGTGTCCTTCGATAACCGCGGCGAATTCGTCTCCACCACCGGCACCACGACTTACTCCTTCAACTATGCCGGCGCCGGCACTTCCAACATCAATGTGGATTACTCGTCGCTGACGCAGTTTGGCTCCGTGTTCGATGTCAAGGAATTGTCACAAGACGGTTTTTCGGCGGGACAGTTCACGAACCTCGGAGTGGAGAACGACGGGCGCATCCTCGCCCGATTCACCAATGGCCAGTCTCAGACATTGGGACAAATCGCTCTGAGCCGATTCCCTAGTCCGGAAAACCTTCAGCAGATCGGTGACACCCACTGGGTCGAGACTTTTGCGTCCGGAGCACCGGTCACTGCTGCACCCGGCTCCTCTGGAGTAGGCTCGATACAAGGTGGGGCGCTGGAGAAATCGAATGTCAACCTGACCGAACAGTTAGTACATATGATTACCGCGCAACGCAATTTCCAGGCGAACTCCCAGATGATCAGCACTCAAGACCAAATCACCCAAAGCATCTTGAACATCCGCTAACGCTCAAGGCGGCCACCGGCGCGGTTGGCCGCCTCCCGACCCCGGGAGTCGCACTTATGGACCGGTATCTCTACATCGCCATGACCGGCGCCAAACACGCGCTGAAAGCCCAACAGGTCAACAATCACAACCTGGCGAACGCCAATACACCGGGATTTCGGGCCGATCTGAATGCCTTACTGAGCCGCCCCGTTGCGGGACCTGGCTACCCAAGCCGGGTGTATTCCGCGGAAACTGCCCTAGGCAACTCGTTCGCGCCGGGACACCTCATAACCACCGGGCGCTCGCTGGACGTGGCGATCAACGGTGCAGGCTGGCTTGCGGTGCAAGCGAGGGACGGCACCGAAGCCTACACCCGTCGTGGTGATTTACGGATCACCGCCGGCGGACTACTGCAAACCGGCGCCGGACAACTTGTGTTGGGCAATGGTGGGCCGGTGGCGATCCCGCCAGCCAAACAGGTGAGCATCGGCCAGGACGGTACGATCACCGTCATCCCCATCGGGCAACCGGATAATGCCCCGGTGGTCCTAGATCGCCTACGGCTAGTAAATCCGTCATCCGCCGCACTGCGCAAAGGCGAGGATGGTTTGTTCCGTCTCGAAGGCAGCACCAGTGCAGCAGCCGATGCCAGCGTAACCGTAGTCTCAGGGGCGTTGGAGTCCAGCAACGTCAATACCGTCGATGCCTTGGTCAACATGATCGGTAACGCCCGCCGTTTCGAGGCGTACGTGAAGCTCATGGAGAGCGCCAAATCCAATGACGAGACCGGGCAGCGCCTGCTGCGTGCGTCGTAAAGCCTGGCGCAACATTTGCGTAAAAATTCCTGTGAAAAACACGTTCAGGGGAGATCGATTTTATGAATCCAGCTCTCTGGGTCGCCAAAACCGGACTCGACGCCCAACAAACACGCATGTCAACGGTAGCCAACAACCTGGCCAACGTGAACACTACGGGCTTTAAAAAAGATCGAGCCAAGTTCGAGGACCTGGTCTATCAAACGGTCCGCCAAGCCGGCGGCCAGTCCTCACAGAACAACCGCCTGCCCAGCGGCCTGATGCTGGGCACTGGGGTCCGGGTGGCCGCCACGCAAAAGATGTTCACCCAAGGCAATATCGTACAAACCGGCAACGCCCTCGATCTGGCCACCAATGGCCGGGGGTTTTTCGAGATCCTACAGCCGGATGGCACACTGGCTTACACCCGTGACGGGTCGTTCCAGATCGACGATCAAGGGCAGGTCGTGACCGCCGACGGTCTGCCGCTGCAACCGGCCATTAATATTCCACCCAACGCCCAAAGTGTAACGATCGGCACTGACGGTACGGTGAGCGTACAGCTGCCAGGCTCGCCCGCGCCAACGCAGGTAGGCAATCTACGGCTGACCGACTTCATCAATCCGGCCGGTTTAAAGCCCATTGGCCGCAATTTGTTTGTCCAAACCGGCGCAAGCGGTGCACCGCTACCCGGCACACCGGGACTCAACGGACTCGGCTTGGTACAAGCCGGCGCGCTGGAGAGTTCCAACGTCAACATTGCCGAGGAACTCGTGAATATGATCGAGACTCAGCGCGGCTTCGAGACCAACACGCGCGCGGTCCAAACCGCGGACCAAATGCTGCAGTTCATTACCAACAATCTCTGACGCTTCAGGCTAGGGGCCTGTTGACGATCACCCACGGCGTCGCGTGGCTGCCCAAAATGCGGTCAGCCAAGGCGCGAGGAGAGAAGTTTGGTTGTTCCAAATGAACGACGAACAACGCCGGATGGCCGCATTTTGGGCGCCACCCAAGGGGCCGGGGCCATTTTCCCGCAATCCTGCGTTATCGCTCGCTTATGTAGCCGGGCTACACGGCGCTCGCGACGCCTTGTCTTGCGAGAAAATGGCCGCCGGCGCGGCGTCGCGGGTGATCGTCAACAGGCCCTAACCGGCGAGAGACGGACCATGCCCACGCGAATCCTCATCGTCGGTCTCGCCGGTTTGTTGCTCGGCGGCTGCGCTAGCACCCTCTCGCGACCGCCACAAGCACTTCCGGAGCCGGCGCTCGAACAGCCGCCCAAAACGGTCAACGGAGCGATCTACCAGTCCGGCTATGACGTTCGTCTCTATGAGGACCGCACTGCCCGTCGGGTGGGGGATACCGTCACCGTCGCTCTCGACGAACAGACAGACGCTAGCAAAGATGCCAATGCACAAATCGGGCGCCAATACAGCTACGCCTTGCCGACTCCAACGCTGATGGGCAAGCAGTTAGTCTATAACGGCACCCCCGTTTCTTTCGATATCGACAGCGACCAGGATTTCCAGGGCGGCGGCAGCGCGACCCAAAGCAATGCACTCTCCGGCATTCTTACTGCCACGGTCGTGCGGGTCAAACCGAACGGGAACATGGTCATCCAGGGCCAAAAAAGGCTCACCCTCAACCGCGGCGACGAATACGTCACCCTCACCGGAGAGGTTCGCCCCTACGATATCGGCCCCGGCAACACCGTCTCATCGAGCCGGGTCGCAAACGCCCGGATCAGCTACACCGGTGACGGCGCATTGGCGGACAGCAGCCGCATGGGCTGGCTGTCGCGACTGTTCATGAGCATCATATGGCCATTTTAGGGTCGCCTCGCGGCGGCTCGGAGAGTCGAGGGATGGCACATCGAATCAACCGCGCAATAGCCTTCGGGTTGCTCTTGATCGCGGCCGTGGCCCATGCCGAGCGCATCAAAGATCTCGCCACGGTAGCCGGTGTACGGCCCAATCAGCTCGTCGGCTACGGCCTGGTAGCGGGTTTGGACGGCACCGGCGATCGAACCACCCAAACGCCGTTTACTGTGCAAAGTATCCGGGCGATGCTGGCTTCGCAGGGTATCCAACTGCCGATCGACCAGCTGCGCAGTATGCAACTCAAGAACGTAGCCGCCGTCATGGTTACCGCAGAGCTGCCCGCTTTCGCCAAACCGGGGCAGCAAATCGATGTGACCGTCTCCTCTCTCGGCAATGCCAAAAGCCTGCGTGGCGGCAATCTACTAATGACGCCGCTCAAAGGCGTCGACGGCAGCGTCTATGCCATGGCACAGGGCAACCTGCTCGTCAGCGGCTTCGGCGCCTCGGGCCGAGACGGCTCGAAAATCGTCGTCAACGTACTGAGCACCGGACGAATCCCGGACGGAGCCACCGTGGAGCGCGGCGTTGCCTCACCTTTTGCACTGGGCGAGTCGGTTGTACTCAATCTGCACACGCCTGATTTCACCACCGCCAAACGCGTTGCCAAACAAATCAACGATACGCTCGGGGCAGCGAGCGCAACGGCCTTGGATGCCGTATCCGTCAAAGTCAGAGCACCCCGCGATGCAAACCAACGAGTGAGCTTCGTCGCCTTCCTGGAGAACCTTGAGGTAGCCCCGGGCGAAGCCCCGGCGCGCGTGATCGTCAACGCCCGCACCGGCACCATCGTCATCGGTAGCCATGTGCGGGTGCAGCCGGCGGCCATCACCCATGGCAGCCTCACGGTGACCATCAGCGAGAATACCCAGGTGAGTCAGCCTGCGCCGTTCGCGCGACGTGGACAGACCGTAGTCAATCCGCAATCCGACATACAAATCACCGAAGAAAAAAGACCGATGTTTTTGTTCGCGCCCGGCACTGAACTCTCAGCCATCATCGAAGCCGTGAACCGGGTCGGCGCCTCGCCGAGCGACCTGGTGGCAATTCTGCAGGCGCTGAAGCAAGCCGGCGCGTTGCGGGCCGAGCTCATTATCATTTAATCGCCCCGGTGCCAATACGAGTATCAGCCACCATGACCGTTCAAAAAATCACTTCATACGACAATGCACTCGATGGCCGGCGCCTGGAAAGGCTGCGCTACCAACTGCGCAATTCTACCCCCGAGTCGTTGCGTACCGTAGCTAAGCAGTTCGAATCACTGTTTGTGCAGAGCTTACTCAAGAGCATGCGGGCCGCCACGCCGGGGGATTCGCTGTTTGGCGGGCATGGGGTCAAGCAATATCGATCCCTGCTCGATCAGCAACTGGCGAGCAACATCGCACAAGGACGAGGCATTGGGCTGGCCGCGCTGCTGGAGCGTCAACTTCTTTCCCAAAACGCGCCGAGCAAAGCCGCTGCAGCGGAACCGACCAAGCACTCGCTGGCAGACTGCCGAAACCGGCCGCCCGTAGCAGCGGCGCCGATCGAATGGCCGGCGGCGGCAAAGCCCGGCACGACCAGCCAGGCGGCGCCATGGGAATCACCCGAGTCGTTCGTCCGCTCGATCTGGCCGGCGGCGCAACGCACCGCTCACACCCTTGGCGTACCGCCCGAAGCTCTGGTCGCCCAAGCGGCACTCGAAACCGGCTGGGGAGAGCATGTCCTGCAGCGTGCCGACGGCCGCTCGAGCTTCAACTTATTCAATATCAAAGCCTATGGCGACTGGACCGGCGATACGGTCCGAATCGCCACGCTGGAATACAGAGATGGCGTTGCGCGACGCGAGAACGCCGCTTTTCGAGCCTACGGCTCGGTCGCGGAGGCCTTCGCCGACTACGCCGATTTCCTGCGCCGCCAGCCGCGCTACGCGGAAACGCTGGACAGCAGCGGCGACGTCTTGACCTTTCTCCAAGGCTTGCAACGCGCGGGTTATGCGACGGATCCCGCCTACGCCGACAAGATCCGGCGCGTTATGGACAGCCCAGCGCTGCGTCTGGGTCGAAACGAATTCAAGAAAATGGCGGACGGGACGAAAACCTAACTGAAGACTGTGCCGGCACATAAGTGGGCCGCACGATGGGAGAGCTCATCTCATGGGTGATGTGTTCGACAATAGCATCTCCGGCCTGCTCGCCTTTCAGCGGGCGATCAGCACGACGGCGCACAACATCGCCAACGTCAATACCGCCGGCTACAACCGGCAGCGTACGGAGCTCACGGCCCGCGCGCCAACCGATTTCGGCAACGGATTCGTAGGCAGCGGCGTCCAAGCCACCGGCACCAACCGGCTGTTCAATCAAACCCGGCAAGCGGCAGTGCAAATAAGCTCAGCGGAATATCAACGGCTCGAGACCCTGGCGGAATATTCTAGCCGAATAGACAGCCTACTAGCCGATCAAACCGCCGGGCTCACACCGGCCCTGCAGTCCTTCTTCGACGGCGTCCAAGAACTCGCTAACGCCCCCTCGTCCAGCCCGGCACGGCAGACGCTGCTTTCGGCAAGTGAGAACCTGGTCGCGCGGCTGCACTTTCTCGATGGCCAACTCACCCAACTCGGGACGGATATCGAACAGCAACTCCTAGCCCAGGTGGAGCAGATCAATGGCCTCGCCGACGGCATCGTCGAACTCAACCAAACCATCGTCGCCATGCAGGCGAGCTCGGGTGGCCAGCCACCCAATGATCTGCTGGATCAGCGCGACCAGCTGATGTTGGAACTCTCCGCGCTGGTAGCGACCGAAGCCGTGCCACAAGGAGACGGCAGCATCAACGTTTTTGTGGGCAACGGCCAGACGCTGATCGGCGGGTTTACGGCCAATAAGCTGCAAATTACCCCGGCGCACACCGATGGGACGATCCCCGATATTGGCCTAGCCCGCCACAATGGAGCACCGGTCAATATAACCACGAGTCTCCAGGGCGGCTCGCTGGGGGGCCTATTGGATTTCCGACGGGAAAATCTCGACCCTACCCGCGACCGACTCGGCTTGATAGCAAGCAGCATCGCCGAGGCGGCGAATAACCAAAACCGACTCGGAATGCACTACGCAAACGGACCGGCGGGTCAACTGGGTGGCGCCATTTTCCAGGTCGCCACACCGCAAGTCGTACCGAGCCAGGATACGCTCGGCACAGCCGCAGCGGGACTCGCCCGGCTCGATCCAAGTCAGGTTGGGAATCTGACCGGCGCGAACTACCGACTGAGCTACGATGGCAGCAACTGGGTATTGTCTAATCTGAGTACGACGACCAACACGCCGATCAGCAACATACCGCAGTACATCGACGGCCTGTCCATCGACGTCTCTAAAATCTCGGGCGCGGTAAGCGGCGATTCCTTCCTGATTCGCCCCACGCGCAACGGCGCCGCTGACATTGACGTAGCCATTACCCACGCCAGCGAGATTGCCGCAGCTGCTCCCGTACGGGTTGCGCAGGCGAGCGATACCTCGGGCACGCCACAGAACCAAGGCACCGGGCAAATCGGCGAAGTGCAAATATCCAGCGCCGTCTCGCTGCCGCTGAGTTCAGCGTACACTTTAACCTTCGATACGGCCAACAATCGTTTCTTGGTCAACGGCAGCACGAGCACCACCATTGCCTACGACCCCAGCCAGGACAGCAGCGGCGTCACACGCTCCGTTCCCGGCCTCGGCGGGGTGCAAGTCACGCTCTCGGGCAACCCCTCCGACGGAGACCAATTCGTGGTCGAGAACAACAGCGGCGCCCTGGGCGACAACCGCAATCTCCTCCAACTCGGCAAGCTTAGCGAAATCGGCACCCTAGAGAGTGGCGAAACCAGTTTCCAGCAAGCCTACAGCAACCTTGTCAATGAGGCCGGGACGTCCACCTTGCGCGCCACCACCCACCGTGATGCCCAACAAAGCGTGCTCGATCAGGCCAAAGCCGCACGAGAGGAGCTCTCTGGCGTGAACTTGGATGAGGAAGCTGCCAATTTGCTTAAGTATCAACAAGCCTATCAAGCCTCGGCCCAAGCCATCGCCATTGCCCGCACTTTGTTCGACTCCCTGCTCGCGGCCGTCAACAGGTAACCATGATGCGGATTTCAACTAACCAAATTCAACAACTTGGTCTCAATGCGTTACTCAATCAGCAGGGCCGACTCGCCAAGGTTCAGCAGCAAATCGCGAGCGCACGACGCATCCTCACTCCAGCGGACGACCCGAGCGCGGCGGCACGCTCGCTGGCACTGGCCCACTCCATCGGCGCCATCGAGAGCTACAGCCGCGGCGCGGATCAAATCGAGCCACGGATGCAGTTGGAGGATTCGACCCTGGGGCAGGTTCAAAACCTAGTCCAGCGGCTGCGCGAACTCGCCGTGCAGGCCAATAACGCTACGCAAACAGCGGATGATCGCCACCAAATCGGCACCGAGGTACGCCAAACCTTCATACAACTGGTGCAACTGGCCAACAGCACGGATGGCAACGGTGAGTATCTATTCGCTGGTCTGCAAAGCCGCACACAGCCGTTCCTTCGGGTCGGCAACACCATCACCTATCAAGGTGATCAAGGCCAGCGCCTAGCCCAAACGAGCTCGCACCAACAGCTGGCGAGCACGCATTCCGGCTACGATGCGTTCATGAAGATTCGCACCGGTGACGGCCAATTCACCGCCGAGGCGGCAAATATCAATACCGGCAATGGCATCATCTCTCCAGTAACCGTAACCGATCCCGGTGCACTAACGGGCTCATCCTATACGGTGACCTTTGATATCGACGGCGCCGGAGCGCTCACCTACACACTCTCCAAGGATGGAACGCCTACGGCCACGCAACCTTACGAGTCCAGCGCACCTATCCGCTTCGATGGCCTGAGCGTAACGCTCGACGGAACGCCGGCTAAAGGTGATCAATTCACGATACAATCCAGCGGCTTTGCGTCGCTATTCGATACCGTGGACCGTTTCGCGACGGCACTGGAAACCGCCCAGGACGGCCCAACCGGCAGAACCGCCTACCAAAACGTCGGCAATCAGACGCTGCAGAACCTGGACCAAGCGCTCGACCATATCCTCACCATGCGCGCCGAGGTCGGCAGCCGATTGAATGCACTAGACAGCAGCCAAGAGGCGAATGAGGCCGCTTTGCTCAATTTCCAAACCACCAAAAGCGCTCTAGACGACCTCGACTATGCCAAGGCGATAACCGAACTCTCGCAACGTATGCTCGGTCTGCAGGCGGCGCAGCAAAGCTATGCCCAGATCCAAGAGCTCAGTCTATTCAATTTCCTATGATTCGATTGATTGACGGTGCAATCACGGCAGGATTCTGTGACGCAGTGGAGCGCCTTACCCTTGGATTGGCCAAGCTGTTTGACGGTATAGTCTCGGGTACCCTTGAGATCAAGACCGCATCGTTCAGCCGAACCGAAATGGCCACCGCAAGCATGTCTTAGTGCAGCGTGGCGCGCCGCACACGAGTATCCTTCAGCACAGTCACCACATCCTGCTCCCAGGCCTTCGCAAGCTTGGATTGCGCGACAATGGCGGATACCTCTTCGTCGGTCATTGGCGATCCCTGTTCCTCGTCGACTACGTGGACGGGATCACGGTACTCGTCACGCAACTCGTAGGCGCGCTCACCACTTGCTATATCCCCCACCCGCAGGGTGATCTCATCGGTTTCCACCACAGCCCACCAGTTAACCTGCGCCGTCCAACCACGGGAATTGGAGTAAAGTGACACGCCCGCAAGCTCATGTCGCTTGGCAGTCGCCGTGTCGATGACATGGACGCTACTCGTTACATGGCCGAACGGTACCTCATCCAGTAGCCGCAGCAGCTTTCCTTTTTCGATTCGATGGACCTGTTTCATGCCCTCACCCTGATCGCACCGGCAAGATCCCCAGCAAAAGAGGCACCTTCGATACTATGCGTCCGCCGCGTTCACGACAAGAGTATTGTCACTCCGTTCGAATCGATGCGGTATGCTTAACGAGGCAACTGCGCTAGGATGGGTAAAGCCGCAGGCGAGCGCACGGGATCACGCGTTCGTTTGCCGTGCCCGGAGGGATTGGTTTCTGGATAATTCAATCCCGCAGCCACCTGTACAAAGCCAGAATGCAACATCGGCGCTGAGCAAACATAGCACACCTGCTTCGAGGCTTTAAGCAGTCCGGTGGCAGATGGATTTTCGTTACGCTATCGCACAGCGGCAATCATTTAAAAAAACTTATAAGTCCTTGCAGGCAATGCGTCATTTTGTGACCTAGCTAAATTAGCGACCCCGAACATTGTGTATGATCTGCTCAATAGACGATGGCTAGCCTGGCATCGAAGCAAACAAAACGCAATGAAAGAAAGCTACGGCAAGGCCCGATCGCTCCTGCGAGAAAAGCTCTCACTGAACCGTTTGGATTGAGGAATGGAGAAGACAACGCGTCCTAATCGCATCGCAGCGGATTTCGATCTCACGTCCATGAGCCTGGAAGAACTCAAAGCATTACTCGCTCGAGTTGACGGGGAACTCGAGGCCCGTGCTTTCGAGAATAATCTACGGCGCGAAGTAGAATATCATTTACGCAAGCAAAACTGGCCTCATCGTGGCAATGGCGGTGGCGGCCGACCACGCTACTGACAAGACGCGGGGTTTCATTGCCACAATGGTATCCCTTGGCGCCGGAAAAAAGGCGCTAGAATCATGCCCGCAATGAAACCGCCGATATGGGCACGGAACCCAGTTCCCGGATCAGCCCCCACCGCGGAGAGCAGCAACTGGAGCACAAACCAAAAGCCAAGCACAAATGCGGCAGGCACGCGTATCAGCTGCATCAACCGCCCCAGCGGTATGAGCGCTAAGACATTGGCGCGAGGGAACAGCAGCATATAGGCCCCCAAAATGCCCGATATCGCGCCACTGGCCCCAATTATAGGCACAGTCGAATACGGCTCGGGATACGCCTGAACAATAACCGCCACGACCCCCACGATCAGATAGAACAACAAATAGCGTCGATGTCCCATACTGTCTTCGACGCTGTTGCCAAACAACCATAGATAAAAAAGATTGCCGAGCAGATGCATCCAACTTTTGTGCAAAAACATGGACGTCAATGGGGTCAGGACCGCCGGAATAACGGCAACTGCGACCGATAAATGTGCACCACCAATCAATGTCGCTGGTATCGTACCCAGCGCATAAACGGCCTGCAATCGCGCCAGCGGGTCCAGCGTCATCTGCCAAATAAATACGGCGAAGCAGACGGCGATCAGCCCCGCATTAGCTAGTGGGAATATCGCACTGGGCCGGTCGTCGCGCAACCGAACCATATCGATGGGATTAGGCCTGCATTTAGGCCAGCGCATAACAAGATTGCCTACTCAACCCGAGATTCCGCCCCGCTGTGCTGATCTCAAACTCTCCCAGCCGAGCCGGCTCAGTTCAGCCCAGCGCACTCGGCCACGCGCGGTTGGTAACGAAACCGTCCGCTGGTGCATCGAAACAATCACGGCCTGCTTGTTTCGAAGCGAATTAACGGCGCAATCGCATATGGGCTAAAGCGTACATCAGTAAAACATACTCGCATCCGGGTTGAGGGCAAAACAGGCTACTGCATTTAGATACCCCGGCCGGGCTCAAGCGAGCATCATGCTGTTCGCAACACTATCGAGTATTGCACCGAAACATAGACTGCTGACAGCACAGCCGGATCAGCGAACGGTGCATGGATCGTTAGCGCCGCGGCCGAGGCAGATAGCCAGTGCGCACGAAGCGCCGGTAGTCGGCAAGAATCAGGGCATGATCGAACACCAGATCCAAAGCAGAATCGCCCGGATCCACCAAGCGAACTCCCGCCGCGTCGTCACCCGTCCCGAGCTCGCCACGGCCATCGGCAACGAACACGACGCTGATAGTGTGTCCACGCGGATCCCGACTCGGATCAGAATAGACACCCAACAACGCCTGCAGTTGCACCTGCAACCCGGTTTCCTCCAAAGCCTCTCGCACAGCCGCCTGTTCGACACACTCACCAACATCGACAAACCCGCCCGGCAAAGCCAAACCGCGCGGCGGGTTACGGCGTTGCACGAGCACAATCCGCTCAGGCCACTCTTGCAAACGAATAATGATATCCGTGGCAACCGCAGGCGTGACAATGCGCGCCACAAGCTCACCTTTACGCAAATTTACAACGTCTTTTACTACGATAAAGAATATTCAAATGCATATTTATGATTGTTATGAATAGCTCGCCGGCGCTATCCTCGGATGCTCGATCGATTTGGGATGCGGAGGAGCGCACCATGGCCCAAGGGCCCCTGCTGGACACCAATAGCCCGCTGAATGCCGAACAGGCCGCCCGGCTCAATGAGCTGTTGGCGACGCTGCATAACGACCAAATGACCTGGATCAGTGGCTATCTGGCCGGGCTTGCAGCCGGCAGCGGCGCCGCCAATGCCGTGGTATCCGAAGCGATCACCGCAGAGTCGCTGCCAGAGATCACGATACTGTTCGGATCCGAGACGGGAAATGCCCAAGGTCTCGCCCAGTTGGCTGCCGAGCGTGCCCAACGCCTCGGGTTCCAAGCCAATGTGGCCAATATGGCTGATTTCCGCAAGTCCGATCTGAAAAAAATCGACAATCTGATGGTTGTGGTCAGCACGCACGGCGAAGGGGATCCGCCCGATCCCGCCGAGGAATTTTATGCATTGATGCATGGCCGCAAAGCGCCCGCCCTGAAAGGGAAGCGTTTCACAGTGCTGGCACTGGGCGATTCCAGCTACGAAAATTTTTGCCAAACCGGTCGTGATTTCGACGCGCGGCTGGAAGCGCTCGGTGCCGAACGCATTCATCCGCGCGTCGATTGCGACATCGACTTCGACGACCTCGCCTCAGAATGGATCGACGCCGTGCTGGAGTGCTTCGGCAAGCTCACCGGAGCTCAGCCGCGGCCCTCCAACGTGGTTGCATTCTCGAGTCGCAATGCAGAGAAGACCTCTTGGTCACGCAAAAACCCCTACCCCGCCACGGTCATCGAGAACATCGTCCTTAATGGGCGTGGCTCAAGCAAGGAGACACGGCACCTCGAGTTCTCCATCGAAGATTCGGGCCTCACGTTCGAGCCAGGCGACTCCCTGGGGGTGGTACCTAAGAACAACCCGGTTTATGTCGAGCGTTTGGTCGAGACACTGGGACTACAGGCCGACGCCGCCGTCGTCGACGGTGACGACCAGGCCTCACTGCATGACGCGCTCATGCAACGCTATGAGATCACGACGATAACCCGACCGTTCCTTGAGCGTTACGCGGCGTTGGCCGAATCCAGCGCCCTACAGACACTGTTGCGTGAGGATGCCAAGGCTGATTTACGCCAATACATTCGAGGACGGCACATTCTGGATGTCATTCGGGACTATCCCATCAAGGGACTAACTACAGAGAATTTCGTCGGCACATTGCGCAAATTGCCGCCACGGCTTTATTCGATCGCCTCGAGCCACCGGGTCGCTCCAGATGAAGTGCATCTCACAGTCGCTGCGGTGCGCTATCACAGCCATGGCCTAGACCGCGAAGGCGTTGCTTCGACCTTTTTGGCAGACCGGATTGCCGAAGGAGAAACCGTCCCCGTCTATGTGGATTGCAACCCCAACTTTCGACTGCCCACGGATCCGCAAACACCGATCATCATGGTCGGGCCCGGTACCGGCGTTGCACCCTTCCGCGCCTTCCTCGCCGAACGCGAGGAACTAGAGGCCACCGGACGCAATTGGTTATTTTTCGGCGATCGCAACTTTTTAAGCGATTTCCTCTATCAAACAGAATGGCTCAACTGGCGCAAGCGTGGCCTGTTGACCCGGATCGATGTTGCTTTCTCCCGTGATCAGGCGGAGAAAGTCTATGTTCAGCACCGCATGCGCGAAAATGCCCGCGATCTCTATGCCTGGCTTGAGGAGGGCGCCAGCTTCTATGTCTGCGGCGATGGCGAGGGCATGGCGCATGACGTCCATCAAGCACTGCTCGATATCGTGCGCGAACAGGGTGGTTTGAGCGAGGATCAGGCGATCGAATACGTGCGTCGCCTGCAGAAGGAGAAGCGTTACCAAAAGGACGTATATTGAGTATGAACGACATCAGCCGACCGCTCGAGGAACTTCATCCTAACGAACGGCTGAAGCACGACAGTGAACAGCTTCGGGGTACGCTGCGCGAGAGTCTGGCCGATCCGGTTACCGGAGCCGTGACCGATGATGATACTCAGCTGACCAAGTTCCACGGCATTTATCAGCAGGATGATCGTGACCTGCGCAGCGAGCGGCGCAAGCAAAAACTGGAGCCATTCTATCAGTTCATGGTTCGCCTGCGCTTGCCGGGCGGCGTGTGCACTACCAAGCAGTGGCTGGCTCTCGACGCGCTGGCGCGCCAATATGCCAACGGCACTCTGCGCTTAACCACCCGGCAAACATTTCAGTTCCACGGTGTGTTAAAGCGCAACCTCAAGGCGCACATTCAGGGTATCAACGCCACCTTGTTGGACACGATGGCCGCTTGCGGCGATGTCAACCGCAATGTCATTGCCACCGCCAACCCGTGGCGCTCGCCGTTGCACCGGCAAGTCTATGACTTCGCGAACCGCATCAGTCAGCATCTACGACCCCGTTCACGCGCTTACTTCGAAATTTTTCTCGATGAAAAGCCAGTCGCTCGCAGTGAACCTGAAGAGCCGAATTACGGGCGCACGTACCTGCCGCGCAAGTTCAAGATCGCCTTGGCGGTGCCGCCCGACAACGACATCGATGTGTTTGCACATGACCTGGGTTTCATCGCCATCACCGAGAAAGACGAGTTGTTGGGTTTCAATATCAGCGTCGGTGGTGGTATGGGAATGACCCACGGCGAACCAAAAACCTTTCCCAGACTTGCCGATGTCATCGGCTTTTGCCGGGTCGAACAGGTACTCGATGTGGCCGAGCAGGTGATGTGCGTGCAGCGCGATTTCGGTGACCGCAAGGACCGAGGACACGCGCGGTTCAAGTATACAATCGAAGATCGTGGGCTAGAGTGGTTCCGTAAGGAGCTCGAGCGGCGGCTCGGCTACGCCTTGGAAGCGCCCCGCGCGTTCCGCTTCGAGACCACGGGCGATCCCTATGGCTGGCAAAAAGGCACCGATGGCACTTGGCATTTCACTTTATTCATTGAAAACGGCCGAGTCGTGGACCATCCGGACTATCCATTGATGAGCGGGCTGCACGAGATTGCCAAGGTGCACAAAGGCGACTATGCGCTCACAACCAATCAAAACCTCATCATCGCCGGGGTCAGCAAAACGCAAAAACCCACCATTCAGTCGCTACTGGAGCAGCACGGCATGGTCGGCAGCCGCCGGAAATCCGCCTTGCGTCAGTACTCCATGGCCTGTGTCGCCTTGCCCACCTGCGGGTTGGCCATGGCCGAGAGCGAACGCTACCTACCATCACTGATCGATAAGTTGGATGTGATCATGCACGAAGCCGGGCTAGAAAATGATCCGATCGTGGTACGAATGACAGGCTGCCCCAACGGTTGCGCCCGCCCCTATCTGGCTGAGATCGGCTTCGTCGGCAAAGCGATCGGTAAATACAACGTTTATCTCGGAGCGAGCTTCGGTGGGGAACGGATGAACCGGCTGTTCCGCGAGAACATCGGCGAGGCGGAGATCATCGATTCGCTGGCGCCCCTGATTCGAGATTACGCCCAACAGCGCCAAGAGGGTGAGCGCTTCGGCGACTTCGTCATCCGTGTGGGTGCCGTCAAGCCGATGCTCGCCGGTCGCGACTTCCAGCAGCCAACAGCTTAATCAATCAAAATATCCGGCTGCCCATCGCACTTGCGCCGTGAGCGGGCTGACAGGAAGGGAACGTGAGCTGGGAAGCATGGCTGACCATCGGTGTCGCCGTTGGTATCCTCTACGGTCTGCTCCGCAACCTGGCCTCTCCGGTCTTTCTGCTCTTCGGCGGACTGGCCGTTTTGATGACGGTCCAGGCCTTGACGGGCAGCGAGCGCCTAGTGACTGCCAACGAGGCCGTAGCCGGTTTCGGTAACAGCGGCTTAGTGACCGTCGGGTTGCTGTTCGGCGTCGTGGCAGGCCTGGTCCATACCGGCGCCGTCACGCTGCTCACCGAACCCCTGCTGGGCCGCCCCAAATCGCTGTTCAGCGCCCAACTCCGCTTGCTGATACCTGTCGCCGCCTTGAGCGCGTTTCTCAACAACACACCCATTGTCGCCATGTTCCTACCCGTGGTGGATGATCTGTGCAAACGCAGCCGCCTGCCGCCTTCACGGCTGTTTTTACCATTGAGCTACGCCGCCATTTTCGGCGGCACCTGCACGTTGATCGGCACCAGCACCAATCTGGTGGTAAACGGCCTGCTGCAAAGTCGGGCGCACATCCCGGGGCTGGCGCTGTTCGACCTTGCCTGGATCGGCATACCGGCGGCCGCCCTAGGCTTGGCCTATATTTTTGTATTCAGCACCAAATTGCTGCCCGCACATCAACCTGCACTCAGCATGGATGACGATCCGCGTCGTTATACGGCCGAGGTCATCGTTGAGCCTGGCGGGCCGCTGGTCGGCAAGAGTGTTGAACAGGCCGGGTTGCGTCATCTTCCGGGGCTGTTCCTGGTCGAAATTGAGCGCGACGGACAGGTGCTGCCTGCAGTCGGCCCCACGGAAACGCTTCAAGACGACGATCGTCTGGTCTTCGTCGGTGTCGTGGAGTCGGTGGTCGATCTGCACCGCATACGCGGGATTCAGCCGGCCACCAATCAAGTGTTCCGTCTCCGAGAGCCACGCTCCGAGCGAGTCATGGTGGAAGCCGTAGTTTCCAACGAATGTCCCATCGTCGGCAAAAGCATCCGCGAAGGGCGTTTTCGGGCCGAGTACGACGCTGCGGTCATCGCAGTCGCGCGTGGCGGCCGGCACCTCAAGGGGAAGATCGGCGAGATCGTGCTGTTGGCCGGCGATACCCTGTTGTTGGAAACGCATCCGAGTTTCGTGCAACGGCAGCGCAATGCGCGTGATTTTTTCTTGGTCTCGCGAGTGGAGAACAGCACGCCGAGGCGGCACGAGAAAGCCGGAATTGCCGTGGCGATCCTCGTGGGCATGGTCGGCTTGGCTGCTTCAGGGGTACTGAGCATGCTCAATGCCGCCCTGCTGGCAGGAGGCTGCATGGTGGTAACCGGCTGTGTCACCGGCGCTGAGGTTAAACGCAGCATCGACTGGTCGG
>JAUILK010000038.1 GCA_030433275.1 Gammaproteobacteria bacterium | reverse complement strand
GCAGAGGTCGGCATCGAGCCTTCTGTCGGGACCGTCGGCGACTCATACGACAACGCCTTGGCCGAGACAGTGATCGGCCTGTGCAAAACTGAAGTCATCCGCCACCGCAGTCCCTGGCGGCATTTTGAGGCGGTGGAGTTCGCCACGCTCGAATGGGTTGATTGGTTCAACCATCGGCGCTTGCTGGCATCGATCGGAGACATCCCGCCGGCAGAAAAAGAACGAGCCTACTACCATCAAGCCACCGAGTCGGCCCGGGCGGCCTGACTCAAACAAAACAGCCTCCGGGAAAGCCGGCGCGATTCAAAGGATCGTCTAAGCCGGTCGTTGCAGCGGATCAAACATTGTGGTGCCGAGCGCATCGGCATGATCGGCTGAAAGAGCAACACGAAGCATTGAGTCGTAAGCTGATGGGGCACTACGCCTACTATGGCATTATTGGGAACCGCCGACTTTGTTCCGATTCCGCGAGGAAGCGGTCCGAGCCTGGGTGAAATGGTTGGGCCGGCGCTCACAGCGCCCGCTTATCTGGGCCAAGGCCGCGAAGATACTTCAAGCTCACCCACTTCCGGCCCCACGACCATAGCAGGCATCGATCACGCAGTGAACGTTCTGCACCGAGGAGCCGGATGCGGTAATCCCGCACGTCCGGTTCCGCCGGACCGTTCTACCCGACTGTCACCGCACTCTATTACCCATACCCATCGCCTCGGGCTCAACACCTCGCCTAAGGTATTTCTCCCCGTTCCCGCGCCACCGCTCGATAGCCGATATCGTTGCGATAATAAACACCATCCCAATGGATGTGTTGTACTAATCCGTAAGCCTTGGCCTGGGCTAGCGCCACCGTCTCCCCAAGCGCGCATACCGTCAACACCCGACCACCCACATTGATGATGTGACCGTATTCATCAAAGGCCGTCCCGGCATGGAAGACCTTGCAGTTCGCCGGCTCGATAGCGGGTAACCCGGTGAGAATGTGTCCTTTACTGTAACCATCTGGATAACCGCCGGATGCCATCACCACAGCAAGGCAGGCGCGGGCGTCCCAATCGGCCGTTAATGCGCTCAACCGACCGGCAAGCGCGGCATCACATAGCAGGATCAAGTCAGATTTAAGCCGCATCAGAACAGATTGAGTCTCAGGGTCACCCAAGCGCACATTGAATTCGAGCACTTTGAGTGCCCCACCCGGTGCGATTATAAGACCCGCATAAAGAAAACCGACATACTGCCGTCCCTCCTTGGCCAAACCGGCGATAGTAGGGCGAATGATTTCATGCATGATCTGCTCGTAGCGCTGTGCAGTCACCACCGAAGCCGGGGAATAGGCGCCCATGCCGCCGGTATTGGGACCCTTTTCCCCATCGTCACGGGCTTTATGGTCTTGGCTCGAAGCCAACGGCAATGCCTGCTCACCGTCGAGCAGCACTATGAAACTTACCTCCTCACCCTCCAGGTACTCTTCCACTACGATGCGCTCACCGGCGGCACCGAAAGCCCTATTGACGAGCGCTGCTTCCACGGCCCGCAAGGCCTCATCCAAATTCATGGCAACCGTCACGCCCTTGCCAGCGGCCAAACCATCCACCTTCACCACGATCGGCGCGCCCCTTTCGCATATGTAATCGCGAGCCGCATCCGGATCTGTGAAACTCCGGTGTTCGGCGGTCGGTATGCCATGGCGGATCAAAAAATCCTTACAGAAGGCTTTCGAACCCTCGAGCTCGGCGGCGCGACGGCTGGGGCCGAAACAGCGCAAACCCGCCTCCTGGAAGGCATCGACCACCCCCATCATCAACGGTACTTCGGGGCCGACTATAGTCAGATCGATTTCATATTGGCGCGCAAAATCCACTAAAGCGGGCACGTCGTCGGCCCCGAGACTGACATTTTGGACTTTCGGCTCACCCTGAGTCCCGGCGTTACCTGGAGCGACATAGACGATATCGACACTGGCCGAGCGCGACGCCGCCCACGCAAGCGCATGCTCACGCCCACCACTGCCTATGATCAGAGCCTTCATGACTGTGCTCTCGCTGTACGGGTGGAATACGGAAACGCCTACCAGGAGCGCCGCATCCTAGGTCAGGGGCTTTGAATGATCAGTGCCGAAAATGCCGCATGCCGACAAATACCATAGCCATTCCATGCTCGTCCGCCGCGGCGATGACTTCCTCGTCACGCACCGAACCGCCAGGCTGGATGATTGCCTTGACCCCGGCGGCTGCCGCGTGGTCAACGGCATCTCGAAAGGGGAAAAACGCATCGGAGGCAAGGACACTACCATCAAGGCCAAGACCAGCATCCGCGGCCTTGCGAGCGCCGATTCGGGCGCTGTCAACGCGGCTCATCTGCCCAGCGCCGATACCCAGAGTTCGGCCATTTCGAACATAGACGATGGCGTTTGATTTAACGAATTTGGCGACCTTCCAGGCAAACAATAAATCCCCGAGCTCGCTCGTGTTGGGGCGGCGCCGACCGACCGGACGCAGTTCGTCACCAGGCGGAAGGAGTACGCTATCGCACTCCTGAACCAGAAATCCGCCCTGTACACGCTTGAAATCATAGCCAAGCTCCGATTCGTCATCCCACGATCCATAAGCCAACACGCGTATGTTTTTTCGAACCGCGGTGTGCAGCAAAACCTCGTCTGCAACGCTCGGCGCAATAATTACTTCTACAAACTGACGTCCGACGATCGCAGCAGCAGTCGCGGCATCCAACGGACGGTTGACAGCAATGATCCCGCCAAACGCCGAGGTAGGGTCCGTCTGATAAGCTTGACCATACGCCTCGAGCAGGGAGTCTGCCATAGCCACCCCGCAGGGATTGGCGTGCTTGACGATGACACAGGCCGGCTGATCGAACTCACGAACGCAGGTCAGCGCAGTATCCGTATCCACGATATTATTGAAGGAAAGACTCTTACCCTGCAGCTGGTCAGCACTTGCCACCGAGCGCTCACGCGTACCCGGCGTCTGGAAAAAGGCGGCCCTCTGATGAGGATTCTCCCCATAGCGCAAGGTATGAGTTCTATTGAGCTGTAGGCTAAGCGTCTGCGGAAGCTCCTCGCCTGACCCGGCATCCGCAATACGGGCCATGAAATACTGAGCGATGGCGGTATCGTAATGCGCAGTCTGTGCAAATGCCGATGCCGCCAATCGCGTCCGGGTTGCTTGAGTTAACCCACCCTGCTCGTCCAATTCTTTAAGCAATTCCGGATAATCGACGGCAGCCGTCACTACAGCCACAGCGGCGTAATTCTTCGCTGCGGCACGCAGCATTGCAACCCCACCGATATCGATGTTGGCAAGAGCCTCTTCCATAGAGCAATCGGATTGGGCTACCACCGTCTCAAACGGGTATAAATTAACCACCAACAGATCGATCGGCCGGATTCCATGCGCCTGCATGAGCGCATCATCCACCCCAGGGCGCCCAAGCAAAGCCGCATGCACCTTCGGATGCAGCGTCTTCACTCGCCCGTCCATGATTTCGGGAAACCCGGTATAGGCGGAAACCTCTACAACCGGCACCTGCGACTCACTCAACAACCGAGCCGTACCGCCGGTGGAGAGTATCTCCACCCCACGCGCGGCCAACGCGATCGCGAAATCGACCACGCCGGTTTTGTCGGAAACACTGATAAGCGCTCGTCGCACCGAATGAAGCGGAGGAGCTTCTGACATGTTCGCGAATTCCTGACTAACTGCTATCTATCTGATTTTACTAGATAAACCTTGATAGTCACCAGACCATGCGGTGACAGAACATCGCGCCTTGACTGAATAGGGTTACTACTCGAAACCATAGTATTGGAGCTTTTTACGCAATGTGCTGCGATTGATGCCCAACATCTGCGCAGCTTTCGTCTGATTGCCTGAGCAAACCCGCATCACTGCTTCAAGCAGCGGGATCTCGACCTCGGTAAGCACCATCTTATAGAGGCCGCTGCACTCGCAATCCGCGAGTCGGCGAAAATAACCATCCAGCGCCTCACGAACGCAGGCCCGGATAGGCCACGCCCCACCGAGCCCAATGCCCCCCCCTGGTTGACGCTCATCGCGGGCGTCAGCAACTGTGGCTTGCTTCACCATCCTGCAAACTACAACCGGTTTATTATTAAAAAGTTTACGGGCCAAGGCGAAAAAATGAAGCCCGGCCAACACCCGACCATCCGTACCGCAGGCGGTTTATACTCCCCGCTAAGGATTGCCGATAATAAACACAATTCCTTTAAGGTTAAAGCGCATCAAACCCGACATTAGACGATTGATTCACTGTCGAGCGCGTCTTGGCGCCGCCCGATTAGACAAGCCCAACCATCCCGCATTCTAGGGAGTTCAAACTTGAAAGCACCGGCGAAGGCATCCGCTACCGTATCGATCTGATCCTGCAATATTCCGGCAAGGACCAATGTACCACCGGGGCGCGTGAGCCGAGTTAGTTCAGGGGCAAGGCTACAAAGTAACCGCGCCAGTATATTGGCCATCACCAAATCCGCAGCCGGCGGCGCCGGACCGGCCGCAGCAAATAGCCGCAGCCGGCTAGAGACACCGTTGCGCCCGGCATTGTCACGGCTCGCCACCAATGCCTGAGCATCGTTGTCCACGCCGTAGGCGATGCAAGCACCCAAACACAAGGCGGCCACCGCCAGGATACCGGAGCCACAACCGTAATCTACAACCGAGCAACCGCATGGCTGAAATTCGGCCAACCATTCCAGACATAACGCGGTACTCGGATGAGTACCGCTGCCGAATGCCAGTCCTGGATCGAGCCTAACGTTCACTGCTTCAGAAACGGGGGCTTCCAATCCCGCCGGGATCACCCAAAGCCGGTTACCAAAGCGCAGCGGCACACACTCATCCAACCACACGCGCTCCCAGGGCCGATCTTGAACGGTTTCTACGGACCACCCCGATGGGGCAAAGCCCAGATGAGCACAGAGCTGAGCCCAAATGGAGCCGATAGCCGCCGATTCTTCCAACAAAGCCACCATACGGACGCGTGGCCATAAAACGGGGTCTCCGGCCTCTGGCTCCAGCACCGGCCGCCCCCCCGGGTCCAAATAAGTGATAGCCAACACTCCCGAACGCTCAAGTATGTCCTCGACCCGAGGGCAAGCGTCGGCTTCCAAATCGAAGGCGATCTGTGTCCAATCCATACCACAAGCATACCGCATGCGAGGCAAGCTGGGAGGATTATAAAACTGGCGTTTCAGGCCTCATCGGTCGCGGCGAAAACAGCCGCTTGTTCACGCGTGAAAAAGCAACCGCCGCGCTCGAAACCTGCGATTACGGATACTTTTATTGCCAGCGCACGACCGGCGCTGTCACGGCGCGTAACGAGGGCATCCGGCAGACCATCCAGGCAATGACAAGGCGAGAGCGTTCCATTCGCGTTCCTAGAAATATATACAATGCCCGTACCGGTATCTAGAAAGGCTGGGACGAAGCCGAGCGAGCGGTTGTTCGTACTCACTCCTGCGGTGCCCTGAAAAGCCTGGCTATCCTCAGCAAACTCTTCTATGGTGACAGCGCGTACCACGGAAAGCCTCTTAAGCTGACTCGGCCCGCTTGGGCGTCAGAAATTTGGAGATTCCTGCCACAAAACTTTACCACAATATAAATTTCACACTCATTGTCAACGACAAAGGAGTGTCCTCCACGCACCGAGCCTATCGGCAGCCAAGGCGACTTGAATCACCTTACATCATCATGGTACTTACCGGGAACCCACAATACATCGCCATCCGCAGCCGCATTCACCGAACGCCCCGCTACAAACAGGAAATCGGAGAGCCGGTTGAGGTAGCGCAACACCACCGGGTTGATTACCTCCTCGTCCATTAAAGCTACAACATCCCGCTCGGCGCGCCGGGCCACTGTGCGCGCATGGTGAAGGTGGGCGCTAGCCACTGTGCCTCCGGGAAGGATGAACGAGCGTAGAACCTCCAGCGACGCATTCAGTCGATCGATCTCGTTTTCCAACCAAACAACCTGCTCCACGCGCACCCTAAGTTCTTGCCGCTTCGAAGGCCTCACCTCCGGCATACACAGATCCGCCCCTACATCAAACAGGTCGTTTTGTATCCTTAGCAAGCTGGATTCCAACTCACCAGCGACATGGAGCCGAGCAACTCCAACAACCGCATTGGTCTCATCCACACTGCCGTAAGCAGCCACCCGAGGCTGGTGCTTGGCCACGCGCTGACCATTACCCAACGCCGTCTCACCACGATCCCCGGTACAGGTGTAGATTTTCGTCAATTTGACCACTAGCGTCATCTGCTCCGAAACAACGGCTAGCTAAACGCGCCCTAATTTAGGCCCACGCCAATACTAGCCTGATCAAGTAAACGCTCGTAGCACCCAATCACCAATACGCCGAGTACGACAGTGCAGGACCGACAATAGTCCTGCACCTCAACACCAGCGGCAGCGCGGCACAAAATTTGGAACACTCAGAAATTGGGCTTGACGCGGGCATCCTTATAGCGCGCAACGGCCTCCAAGATTTCCTTGCGAGCGGCCTCTGCACCATACCAGCCCTCTACTCTCACCCACTTGCCGGCCTCGAGGTCCTTATAGTGCTCAAAGAAATGACTGATCTGATCGAGTAACTCGATCGGTAAATCCGAGGGCTCTTGCACCCGATCATACATCGTGGTCAGCTTTTGAGCCGGAACGGCCAGCAATTTGCTGTCGGGCCCTGCCTCATCGGTCATCGCCAACACCCCGACCGGCCGGCAACGCACCACGACACCGCTTATCAGCGGGACCGGAGTCACCACCAACACATCGGCCGGGTCACCGTCATCGCACAAGGTATGCGGAATATAGCCATAATTACAAGGATAATGCATAGCGGTGGCCATGAACCGATCCACCGTCATCATACCGGTTTCTTTATCGACTTCGTACTTTACCGGATCCCCGTGGTAGGGGATCTCGATCGCAACGTTGATCTCCTCCGGCACGTTACGACCCGAGGTGATCGTATTGGAGATCATGGTTTTCACTACCTCCCAAAAAGCTATAGATCGGAGTAAGAAAGTGTGCACCGCAGAGGCGGGCAACAATTGCCACCGACGCCCTGCCCCCGCGGCAGGCAGCCCTGGCGAGGCGCATCCTAACCGAGGCGTGCAATGGCCCCATGTTTTCTGGCAAAGTCGCCGCGATTATAAAGCAAAAGCAGGCGGCATGTTGCGCCGCAGCGCAGAATAACACTGCCATCGCATAGCGCGATTGGCCAAAGAATGGGAGGCGTATTACTATGTCGATCATTTATTTGCCGCCCGCATTAGGCCTATTGGGCCTTGTGGCGGCACTGCTGATTTACCGCGCAATTCTACGCTATCCAGCGGGTTCAGAGCGCGTCGTTGCTATCGGCGAGAAGATCCATCTCGGTGCGATGGTTTTCATGCGACGCGAATACAGCATTCTTGCATACGTTGCCGCAGCCCTAACTGTGTTGCTCTGGATTTTTCTCGGCTGGCAGACCGCCACCGCGTATCTCATCGGCGCGTTAGCGTCTGCAGGAGCCGGACTGATCGGCATGTACACGGCAACCAAAGCTAATTTCCGCACAACCACGGCCGCGCATACTCAAGGCGCAGCTGCGGCTCTCACCATTGCATTTTTCGGTGGTTCCATCATGGGACTGGCGGTGGCCTCATTGGGCCTCATCGGCCTAGGCCTATTGTTCCTCTTCTACGGCGGCGATCCCGCTACGGCACACAATATCCATGGCTTCGGGATGGGCGCGTCAACAGTCGCTCTGTTCTCACGTGTCGGCGGTGGCATCTTTACTAAAAGCGCAGACGTCGGCGCGGATCTGGTGGGTAAACTTGAGGCCGGCATCCCTGAAGATGACCCCCGCAACCCAGGCGTGATCGCCGATAATGTGGGTGACAACGTGGGCGATGTAGCCGGCATGGGATCAGACATCTTCGAGTCTTATTGCGGGGCGATGATCGCCACCATCGCCATGGCCGCCACCTTGCCGGCTACAGTTGTTTCGGGACTGGGTGCCCGCGAGACACTCATGTTCCTGCCTCTAGCGCTGGCTTCGGCGGGTCTGATCTGTTCTCTGCTCGGAATCATCCTGGTGCGCCTGTTTTCCACTCAGACGCCGGAGCGAGCGTTGCGAACCGGGACCATCAGCGCGTCGGTGTTATTCATTGGCGTGGCTTATTTCATCGTGACCGCCTTGGGTATTACTGATCATGCCTGGTGGGCCGTATTGTTCGGCGCAGCCGGGGGTATCATCGTCGGACTGGTCACCGAGTACTACACGGCGGGGCGGCCGATGCTGAGTATCGCCCGGGCCGGGGAGACCGGCGCGGCGACCGTCATGATCAAGGGGCTGGCAATAGGTATGGAGTCGGTGGCGATACCGTTGCTCACTATTTGTGCCATCATCGGCGTTTCCAGCGCTTTAATCGGCCTTTATGGTGTCGGCATCGCCGCAGTAGGAATGCTGGCGACGGTGGGCATCACCATGGCCATTGACGCCTATGGCCCGGTCGCCGACAACGCTGGCGGTATTGCGGAAATGGCCGAACTTGGAACAGCAACGCGTCGCATTACCGACTCGCTTGATGAACTCGGCAACACGACTGCCGCCATCGGCAAGGGATTCGCCATCAGTGCCGCAGCCTTAGCCGCCTTGGCGATCATCACGGCCTACGTACAAACCATCCGGCACCATATGCCGGAATTTACCATTTTCCTAGGAGACCCTGAAACGCTAGTAGGTCTGTTCCTTGGTGGCATCTTCCCGTTTCTGGTGGCTGCCATCACGATGACTGCGGTGGGCGATGCCGCTTTTGCCATGATTCATGAGATCCGCCGCCAGTTTCGCGAGATACAGGGTCTGCTGGAAGGCAAGGCCGAACCCGATACGGCGCGCTGCGTCGACATCGCTACGACCGCGGCCTTAAAAAAAATGATCTTACCCGGGGGGCTCGCTATAATCGCACCGCCTGCGGTCGGCTTCCTTATTGGACCGGAGGCGCTCGGCGGCATGCTGGGCGGGGCCTTGCTCGGAGCAGTGCTCTTGGCACTTACCATGGCCAACGCTGGGGGCGCCTGGGACAACGCCAAAAAATACGTGGAAAAAGGCAACTATGGCGGCAAAGGCTCCGAGATACATCGAGCCACTGTTGTGGGTGACACCGTGGGCGACCCGTTCAAGGATACTTCGGGCCCATCCATGAACATCCTGATCAACGTCATGGCCATTATCAGTCTGGTGATCGCACCCTTACTGGCTTGACCACGCTTGGGTCGCTTCAGCCTCGATTCGGCTGCATTACACAGCTGTCGGTTCGAGTGATCTATCGGGTACGACGATGCCGAACCAAATACCGACTGTTAAATTATTTGACGTTTATGCAGGAACAATTTTCACGGAATCAACCAAAAAACAATTATCAATTTGTTTTTCATGGAGTTTCGTGATTTTTGCATATATTTTGCAACATATACTGTGGGTCCTGGACCCATTACGCTTGGGTTTTGGAGGGTTGCTATGACACCTGTCAAGTCGTCCTTTCTACCGTGGGCCCGTGTACCAAGCTCGTGGCCTCCATTCCCAGGCTGGGAGCGGTAATATACAAACCGCTACCAACTAACAACAATATGAACACCCCCTGCAATTCCGGCCGGCACATGCCGGCTTTTTTTTGAGCCAACCAGCCATGGTTAAACAAAACCGCATCGCTCAACGGCCGTTAAATTGAGGAAGTTTTTGGCTCGCCATACATCGGCGCAACCGAGCGTAGCTCGGTAGGCCATTTTCGTAAGGCGGATAATCTTCGCCGACAATGAGCGGGCGCAGATAACGTCGGCACTGCGAAGTGATGTGCAGGCCGTCCTGACTAATATACTCGGCAGGCAATTTGCGCTCTACGTTGGCGACCTCGGCGAGCCGCGCCTCGCCCACTTGCCACCGATAGGGATCGTCGCTTAGCCGTACGATGGTCGGCATAATGGCGTTCTTTCCGGTCAAGGCAAACTCGACTGCAGCTTGCCCAACAGCGTAGGCTTGCTCGACGTCCGTGCGGGAGGCAATATGGCGTGCGGCGCGTTGGAGATAATCGGCGATGGCATAATGGTACTTGTAGCCTAAGGCATCGTTGATCAGACGCGCAACCAAGGTGGCCACGCCGCCGAGCTGAGTGTGACCGAAGGCATCCTTACCACCTTGGTCAGAGAGAAATGCACCATCAGCATTCCGAACACCCTCCGAAGCCACCACCACGCAATAGCCAAACTCCTGCACCGTTTGCTCGACGCGGGAAAGAAACCGCTCCCGGTCAAACGGGATTTCAGGCAGCAGGATGAGATGCGGCGGCTCGCCATGCAACTCTTGCGCCAATCCGGCCGCCGCCGCGATCCAGCCCGCGTGGCGCCCCATGGTCTCAAGGACGAACACTTTCGTCGAAGTCTTGGCCATGGAGGCGACATCGAGCCCCGCCTCGCGGGTAGAGACAGCGACGTACTTGGCGACCGAACCGAATCCCGGACAGTTATCTGTGCCCGGCAGGTCGTTGTCTACGGTCTTGGGAATGCCGATACAGGTTATCGGATAACCGAGCTGCGCGCCAAGTTGCGCAACCTTATGCGTCGTGTCCTGAGAATCACCACCGCCATTGTAAAAAAAATAGCCGATATCATGGGCGTCGAAGACCTCGAACAAGCGCTCATATTCGGCGCGATTCTCCTCCAGCCCCTTGAGCTTATAGCGAGCGGAGCCAAAAGCGCCCGCCGGCGTATAGCGCAGAGCGGCAATCGTTCGAGCGCTCTCCTGGGAGGTGTCGATCAACTCCTCATGTAATGCACCGAGGATGCCGTTATTGCCCGCAAAAACTGTATTGATCCGGTCTGCGTTGTGCCGTGCAGTCTCGATCAAACCACAGGCTGTCGCATTGATAACCGCAGTAACTCCCCCAGACTGGGCGTAGAAGGCGTTGCGCTTGGTCATGGAGACTTCCCCTGTTTATCCCTTGCTCATAGAAACAATAGAGTCGTTGCCGAGGCGCGCAGTGCACCCCTAGCGCAGCCGCTCAGGCGCGCCGCTCTGTCGCGGTCCGATCAAGCATCGTACGACTCTGCACCACCTCGCCATCGGGCGCCCTATGTAAATAGCCCCGTGTTAACGGTACGGTTCGGTTATTCCGAGCCAACTGGAACTGAAACACCACCAAATCACGCCAGCGGAAGGCTGCCTCGCTGAGCGCAAGATAGAACTCCCACATGCGACAAAAACGCTCGCCCTTTTCAGCCGCCACCTCGGCACGCGCCCACTGAAAACGCCGCTGCCATTGAGCCAGAGTAAAAGCGTAGTGCAGCCGCAGCACTTCCACATCCGCGCTCACCAAACATTGCCGCTCCACTGCAGCCATCACCTCTGACATGATAGGGATATAGCCACCCGGAAAAATGTAGTGCCGAATCCAAGGATTCGTCAGGCCCGGCGGGCCAATCGATCCAATAGTATGAATAAGCGCTACACCGTCCTCAGTAAGCCGCTCACGCACTGCCCGAAAATAGGCATCGTAGTTTCGCGCCCCCACATGCTCGAACATACCGACGCTGACCACACGATCATAGGTGTCGGTGTTCTCGCGATAATCCTCGAGGCGAATATCTATCCGTTTCTCCAAACCCCGCTGCTTGACTCGTTCCCGGGCCACCCGGTATTGCTCATGAGAAAGTGTCAATCCCGTAACCAAAACCTCGCAGCGCTCGGCAAGAAAGATAGCCAATCCAGCCCACCCACAACCGATATCGATTACCCGCTGCCCCGGACTTAACAACAGCTTACGACGAATATGCTCCTTTTTCGCTTGCTGGGCCTGCTCGAGCGTCATGTGACTGTCCGGCCAATAAGCGCATGAATACTGCAAGTCCTCATCCAAAAATCGACGGAATAACGACACGTCCAGATCATAGTGATGAGCCGCGTTACGCCGGCTGGCGGTGACCCGATTCCATTGCTGAATCGGCTTGATCAGATTGACCATGATTCGTCGCAACCAGCTTATTGGTTCGCGGGGAAAATTCCGCATCAACACCTCGAGCAAGGTAATCAACGAGGGAGTACTCCAAGCCCCATCCATGTAGGTTTGACCGAGCATGAACTCGGGATCAGCCGCCACCTTGCTGAGAGCAGAAGCGTCATGGATACACCAATGGGCCTGAGGGCTACCATTGCCATAATGCCGCACGGACCCGTCGGGCAGATCAACAACGAGAGAACCTTTGCGGATCCGATCTTCCAGCATCCTGTCCAGAATCATTGTCTCTACCTCCAAGCAACTCGTTGCCGGAATTATTTTTCTACGGACACCCTACATATACCGCAGCGACGGGTGATCCCTATGCCGGGAACGAGTACCATGCTGACCAACCCGGCGCCTGAAGCCCTTCGTTAAGTTTTGGATGCTGTGAACGTTTTTTTCAAATCACTGTTTCCTCCCATGCAATCATGAGCAAACATATGCCGCCAATTACAACCACAGCACGTCAACTATTCGACATCTGCCTGCTGCGAACTGCACCCCAGGAACTACCCCACTCTTGGGAATTATTGGGATTGACATTAACCGTCGGCCTGGGCTTGGGCTATGCTGCGATGTGGGCGTATGGGCCAGCGCCCAATGCCGTTCCGACGCTGCTCATCGGGTTGCTGTTCACGCTCGGTTTCATCTACGGCATCCTCGCTTTTCGAGGACTTCAGATCCGCTTTGTCCAGACAGCAAGCGCAATCTTCGGCACGGACGCCATCATCACACTGATCAGCTTACCGGTGCTCAGCGCCGCCGCTACGGGTAATGCCCAGGATGCTTATCTCCTACTCGCCATGGCAGGTCTTGGAACATGGAATCTCCTCGTCATGGGGCACATCCTCCGCCATGCCCTGTCATTGCCGCTGCTCGGGGGTATCCTGGTCGCACTCGGCTATATTTTTGCCTCCCTGTTCGTATCTCAGCTCATCCACAACTAACTGCCATGCGTACTAGCGCCTGGGCAGCCCCATAGGGGAAGAGCGAGTAATGCACCTGGATATACTCGGGATTGGCGGAACCTTCATGGGCGGGATCGCGCTGCTCGCCCACGAAACCGGGCACACTGTGAGCGGCGTTGATGCGGCCATATATCCGCCCATGAGCACCTTGCTCACCGAACGAGGGATCGCCATCCGGGAGGGATATGCCCCTCGGCCACCGAGCCTCATCCCGGACTGTGTCCTGGTAGGCAATGCGCTGAGTCGGGGTAATCCCGCACTGGAGCAGGTGCTCGATCAGCGACTGCGCTACACATCGGGACCACAATGGCTCGCCGAGGAAATTATGCGCGAGCGCTGGGTATTAACGGTCACTGGCACCCACGGCAAAACGACTACCAGCAGTCTGCTCACCTGGATACTGGAGTATGCCGGCCTCTCACCAGGCTTTCTCATCGGCGGAGTACCCGGCAACTTCGGGTACTCCGCCCGGCTCGGCAGCGGTGATCTCTTCGTTATCGAAGGCGATGAATACGATACGGCCTTCTTCGATAAGCGTTCTAAATTCATCCACTTCCGACCACGCACCGTAGTGATCAACAACCTCGAATTCGACCACGCCGATATCTTCCCCGACTTGGCGGCTATTCAGAGGCAATTTCACAATTTGGTACGAACCGTACCCAGCACCGGTCTGATCATCGCCAACGGCGATGATCAGACCGTCACGGATACACTCGGACTCGGCTGCTGGACACCGATCGTGCGCTTCGGCACCGGAGTCGACAACGACTGGCGGCTAAAGGCGATCGATGATACACGCGCCAGGGTGACCCTGACCGGCAAGGGGCAAAATCGAGCAATCACCCTACCGCTGCCGGGCGAGCACAATGCCCGCAACGTCCTCGCCGCCCTTCTCGCCGCCCGCCATGCTGGGGTTGCGCTCGACCAGGGCATCGAGGCACTGCAATACTTTCGCGGGGTACGCCGCCGACTCGAGCTGCGCGGAATTGTGGGTGGGATACAATTATACGATGACTTCGCCCATCACCCGACCGCGATCGCCGCCACAATCTCCGCTCTGCGCGGACACCACCAAGGCCGCATCCTGGCGGTACTCGAACCACGCTCCAATACCATGCGGCTCGGGGTGCACCGCGACACGCTCTCCACCTCACTGCAACAGGCCGATCAAATCTTCGTGTACCAGCCACGCACGCTGGAATGGAGCCTGGAAGATGCGCTTGTGCCTCTGCTCGGCGAGCGCGTCTTCATCACCGAGGATATGGATCGTTTGATCGATCACATCACAGCAACGGCGCAAGTAGGGGATGCCGTGCTGGTAATGAGCAACGGTGCTTTCGAGAATATCCATGAGCGCCTGCTCGTCGCTTTGAACAACCCCCGGATGGGCAACTGCTAAGAGAGATCCAATCCGCGTACCGATTCAAGCGGAATCAACCTAAACACAGTCCATGGCGAGCGAAATCACAGGCTGGCAAAGGCTCGCTCGGCGGCAGCCAAAGTATGGTCGAGCGCCTGCTCATCGTGCGCAGTAGAGAGAAAACCGGCCTCGAACGCGGAGGGCGCCAAGTATACGCCTTGTTCAAGCAAGCTATGGAAAAATCGGCTGAAACGCTCCACGTCACACCCCGAAACCCGTTGAAAGTCGGTGATCGCGTCCGCCTCGGTGAAGAAAAGCCCAAACATCGTACCGACCTGGTTGGTAACGAAAGGAACACCAGCGCTACGGGCTCGTTCTTGCAAACCGGCGACGAGCGTGCGCGTCGCGGTCACAGCGGAATCGAATGCCTGAGCACGAGTCAGCACGTCCAAAGTGGCAAGGCCCGCCGCCATTGCTACCGGGTTGCCCGATAGAGTGCCAGCCTGATATACCGGTCCGAGCGGGGCTAGGCATTCCATGATTTCACTCCGCCCACCAAGAGCACCGACCGGCATCCCTCCTCCGATCACCTTTCCTAGGCAAGTCAAATCCGGAATTACCGAATAGCGCGCTTGAGCGCCGCCTAATGAAACCCGAAAGCCGGTCATCACCTCGTCGAAGATCAGTAGCGCACCGCTTTGGTCGCAGAGCTTGCGCAAGCCGGAAAGAAAACCCTCGGCTGGAAGCACACAGTTCATATTACCCGCCACTGGCTCGACGATCACCGCAGCGATCTCTGAGCCGTACTGGCCGAAAACCTCACTCGTCGCAGCCAGATCATTGTATGGCACGGTAATGGTCTGTTGGGCTACGGCAGAGGGTACACCCGGCGAACCGGGGATACCAAGCGTCAGAACCCCCGAGCCGGCTTGGACCAGCAAACTATCCACATGACCATGGTAGCACCCCTGGAACTTGACGATGCGCTCTCGCTCCGTAAAACCTCGGGCCAGCCGCAACGCGCTCATCGTAGCTTCGGTACCAGAGCTGACCATCCGCAGCCGATCGATCGAGGGAAACAATGTTTTGATTCGCTGGGCAAGGCGCGTTTCGAGCTCGCAGGGCGCACCGAAGCTCAAACCGCAAGCTACGGCATCGCAGACAGCCGCCACCACCGCTGGGTGAGCGTGACCGACCGCCAACGGGCCGTATGACAACACATAATCCACGTAGCGCCGACCATCGACATCCTCGATCCATGCCCCTTCGCCACGCCGGATGAACACAGGCTC
Organism: Gammaproteobacteria bacterium; assembly: GCA_030433275.1. Lineage (GTDB taxonomy): Bacteria > Pseudomonadota > Gammaproteobacteria > Nitrococcales > Nitrococcaceae > Nitrococcus. The sequence continues at coordinate 16,085 of JAUILK010000038.1, read as the reverse complement.
GCCACCGACCGCGCGAAAAGCCCGTACAGCAGAGTTGACCCCACCGACAAGGTGATTCTGCGCTTCAACAAAAAGTTCGTGCGAACGATTCATAGGCAAACCCCTTCCTGATTTAAGCGTTGCCCGCCCCGAGATGCGAATCGCAGCACCCACGCGGGCGCTCGAACCGCTTTGAACGCGGTCACTTTAACTCGTAAGGCTCAATCATCAAACAAGCATGCCATCCGCCGGGCGGCCGCGGCCGGATCCGGCGCATCAAATACCCCCCTGATAGCTGCCACCGCATCGACACCCGTAGCAATCACCTGCCGCGCATTGTCTGGCGTTATACCCCCGATGGCCACGATCGGTAAGTTCAGGGCTTCCCGCGCCGCCGCCAACAGCTCCAGCGGCGCGTGTACGGCACGGGGCTTGGTGGACGAGGGGAATACGCTGCCGAAGGCAACGTAATCGGCTCCGGCGGCCATTGCTGCGCGGGCTCGGGCAAGATCATCGTAGCAGGAGATACCGATGATCGCCGCAGCTCCCAACCGGGCTCGAGCAGCGCTCAAGGAGAGATCATGGCAGCCAAGATGGACCCCGTCAGCCGCAACGGCCAACGCCAGATCGACGTCGTCGTTGACGATGAACACGGCACCATACGCTCGACACAGGGCAGCGAGCCGCAGTGCCTCTTGCCGGCGCTGCGGGCGGTCGGATTTGTCCCGATACTGCAACAGACGAGCACCGCCGCTCAGGACAGCCTCAACCCGTGCGGGCAAATCCTGCGGTCGCTGCAATTGCGAATCAGTCAGGGCGTATAGCCCATGTAACGCCCGGCGGCGATCAGCGCTCATCGGCCACCCGTCGGCATGAGCTCAGTGCAAGGGTTTTGCGCCCTATCGCGCACGGACAGGGTTTTCGCTACAGCAGTCATGGCGTAGAGTATCGACGCTTCCACGACTAGGAACGAAAAAGCGATGGTACAAGCGATAGAGTACAAAGCCTACATGTGTGTTATTTGTGGCTGGATTTACGAGGAAGAAAAAGGTTTACCCGAGGCCGGGATCGAGCCTGGAACCCGCTGGGATGACATTCCAGAGGATTTTGTCTGCCCAGAATGTGGCGCCACTAAAGAAGACTTCGAGATGATCGAGGTTTGAAATGCATCCAGTATGGCACGGCAGACCGACGCCACAGTCACCAGTCGTTGGCAACCTCCGCAAGAATCGACGATCTCTCCCCAAACCCGCAGTATCAGTCGATTCGATTGACATGAGATACGCCTTGACAGCCCGGCAACTCAGTTGCCATTGCGCGCCCTGAGCCACCGCCAGCGTTGCTATGCCTTTTTAGCTCCCACTAAAATTGGAGGATGATCGTGGCCACCGCAAATGCGGCCACGATCCCAATAACTGCAAGCCATTTCCATGTCAGCCAGGAGGCTGACGAAGCGGATGAAGACACTCGCCCCACAGCCGAGTGTTCGCTAGAGACATACTGCCGAGCTACAGACGCCGCGTGACGCCGATCCACCTGCTCAGCCACATCAAGTTCCATCATCAATACTTCGGCCTCGCCATCGCTAATCGAGTCCGGTTCCGCGGCCAATCCCAGCAGACTGCGCTCAGGGTCAGAGGTGGTTAATGAGCAATCCTCCGCAACGCTGAGAAACTCGTCAGCCATATCCACAGAGGCCGCGAGTGACACGTTACCCCAGCCTGCAGCCGGATCCACCTCATGGGTGGTATTCGTCGGCGAAGCAAACGGACTCGGGTTGCCCAAGCGCCCGGAACTCAGACTGGATTGCCCCGCCGTCTCCGCTCGTCGCCGATCCTCCGAGAGTTTGAGGGCTCGTTTGAGCCGACTAATCAGTTGGCGGTGTTCCTGCGCAAGCCGGCCGTTACTTTCCTCTTGTTGGCGCCAATTGTACTCGCGCCGGCGATGCTCCTCGCGCTCACGCTCGAGTTGCCGGCGCACATCATGGAGCTCCTGCTCAAGACGATCGGCCTCCTCTTCTGCGGTTTTCCAGGCAATATCGGTAGCGTCGCGATGGCGGCCAACTTCGGTGCGGGCCTGCTCCGCGCTCTGCCGCTCCAACTCATGCAAGCTCTGCTGCAACTCGCGATAGCGCCGCAATGCATGATCTGCTTCGGCCCGAGCCGCCGTGTACTCGGCTTTTAGATAAACAACTTGATCTTCTGCCCGTTTGCGTCGGTTGACCTCCGCCGCCTGAACACGAATCGTCTCTTCTTCAGCCCGCCGACGCACCGCCTCGAATTCACCGCGATAGTAATTAGCCACCTCTTCGGCACGAAGCCGGGCCTTTTCAAGCTCTTTATAGAGACGCGCAAACGCTTCCTCCCGAGCCTCTCGCTCGGCTTTGAGTGCATCGCTCCCCTCTGTGCCGTGCCCCGTAGCCAACCCCATTTGCTCTCGTATCACCGCCCTTTCGCTGCAACCGAGCCGTTATCGATAACCCTCGCAGTCAAGATCGACCCCCTCTTGGGCGGTATCCACGCGAATGACTGATGTATTAATGCGCCCATCGGCATAAAGCTGTAACCAGCGAAACCCAGGTGGCGCATCATCAATGGTGAATTCCTGCTGAGCGGGCCTGAACTGTACGCACGTCGACGGACTCGCAAGCAAGCGGACACCGTGACGGGCGGTCTCAAACTCCTGATGTACGTGCCCCCAAACGATGCCACGAACCTGCTTATGGCGATCTAGAATCTCGAACAACTCATGGCCGTTGTCCACCGCTATTTGATCGATCCAGCCGCAACCAATCGCAACAGGATGATGGTGCAAACAGACCAGAGCATGGTGCTCAGGATACGAAGCCAGGCACTGTTCAAGCATCTGCAGCTGCGATCTAGGCAAATGCCCGGCTGCGCTTCCGGCTTGGGATGAGTCCAACATGACGAACTGCCAGGGCCCCAGCAAAGCGCTGCCCGACCAGGTCACACGTCCGGTGCTGAAAATACGGCGCATAATGACTGCATCGTCGTGGTTGCCCGGTATCACCAACGTGCGAACCGCCAGGTCCTCGAACTGACTCTTGAAGCGGCGGTAGCCGCTCTCCGAGCCATCATGGACCAAATCACCTGTTGCCAAAATCAGGTCCACAGGCCAAAATTCACCCAAAACCTTTTCCATAACCTCAGCAAAGCTGCGCTCTGTATCGACCCCGACCAATTGACCCGTAAGATCAGCAAACAGGTGCGTATCGGTTATCTGCAGTACCCTTAGGCTCCCTATGCCACCCTCGCCGTCAGCGCGCCGCTCTGCTGTGGTAGCCTCGATCACGGCCATCGTATGCCTCTGCTTGTATCCTGTCGTTGTGGATAGATAACCGTTAGTATAGAAACCGTCTGAATGGCAAAATGCCAGGATTGTCACAACCTCTGCAGCACACCCCGACCATGAGCAATCGCACTCTACAACTTTCCAGCGAGCTTCATACCTACCTATTGTCGGTGGGGGTGCGAGAAGTCCCCATTCAGCGGCGCCTTCGGGAGGAAACGGCACGGCTGCACGCAGCCAACATGCAGATCGCCCCGGAAGAGGGCGCTCTATTGGCACTATTAGTGCGTATGCTCGACGCGCACAATGTCCTTGAGATCGGCACTTTTACCGGCTACAGCGCCTTGACAATGGCGTTGGCGCTGCCATCAGGGGGTGGCCGTCTGCTCACCTGCGATCTCAACCGCGAATGGACCGATATTGCCCGGCGCTACTGGCGTGAGGCCGGCGTAGATGAACGGATCGAGCTTCGGCTCGGCCATGCCGTCGATACTCTGCGCTCCCTGCGGCTGGAATCCATGGCAAATCAGTTTGATATGGCATTCATCGATGCCGACAAACAAAACTATCGAGATTACTACGAGCATGCCTTGGAGTTGGTGCGCCCCGGTGGGTTACTGATCATCGACAATACGCTCTGGGCCGGCCGAGTCGCGGAGCCTGGAGAAACGGACCCGGATACGTTGGCAATTAAAGAACTCAATCGCGTTTTGCACGCTGACGGGCGGATTGAGCTGTGCTTGATCCCGATCGCCGATGGCGTCACCCTGGCCCATAAACGACGCTCCACCTAAGCACTTACTTCAAAGGCCACGCGGCGCATTGCACATTCAAGTATCGACGCGGCTCTGGCTGAGAGAGCGACCCATCCGAGCCGCCAACTCCACCCACACCAGGTGACCTGCCAGTGAGCAGGCCTGATTCCGATCAAAAGTCAAGCCGCAATCCAAGCAACGCGCCGGCATCGAAAGTATGCGTCTCGTTGCGCTGATCATCACCGATGCGAACGGTGCGCACCCCCAAATAGACATTGGCATGCCGCAATATCAGGTACTCCGCTCGTAGTGCCCCTTCGAAGTAGCGTTTTACCTCTCCAACCGAACTCACCGCTGGAGCATAGTAGATATGGGCACCAATCCCGAAGCGGTTGAAGGTCGGCCATGTGTACCTGACTTTGCCACCCAATGCCAAAGCCGCCCCCTCGACGCTAGGGCCATCCATGTTGATGAACAGCAGCTTGCCACCCACACCAAGCTCCAATGCGCCACGAGCGGGCTCCGGAACATCGACCAAATGTAAGGCCGCGTCGAGAACATCCCCATCGTCGATGTGATGCAACCAGCTACCACCCACCTCCAGACCAGAGCTGGACAGCCGCTGCACCAGTCCAGCACGCACAGCATGGCGGCTAAGATTCACGTCCAAAGAGGTCGCCGCAACGCGCGTGGCAAACAACATTAGCAATAGCGACAAGCCCATGAGGCGAAACCACATTTAATCACTCCTTTTTTACCCGGGCCTTCTTTGCTGTAGATGGCGCATAAGCTTTAGCGCCGGTTCCTGCAATGCCCAGCGCAAGGACGCACCGGTTTTCCAGACAACCGAGCAAAGACTCATTCTGGACCGAATCAGCCGCCTTGGAGCAAACCCGGCGATGGCATTATGACTTAAAGTCGACGCAGCTCTTGCGGTTTGGTTAGCAAACCGCGTCGACCCGCGCGCCCACTAAGCGCCATACCAGCGACCAGTAGGAAATATTGCTATGGTATGCGCTTGAAAGGCCCGCCACTGCACCCTACTCTCTGTAGTGTGGACAGTAAGCATTAGAGGGTTTCGGAAAAGTCAGCTGCAATAATAGCCACCCGCTGGGCATCCTGGAGGCAAACTATGCGTAGGTTATATTTCTTGCTCCCCAACGTGGAGACGACCCGCAACGTTGTCCACGAGCTCTTGCTCAATCATGTGGAGGAGAAACACATACACATTGTGGCCCGCGAAGGGACACCGCTAGAAGATCTGCCAAAAGCAACAGAGTGGCAGACAACCGACCTCATCCCCGCAGCAGAGAAGGGCTTGACGGCAGGCGGGATCACCGGTGCGTTGGCCGGCTTGGTGGCAGTGACAGTTCCGCCCGCGGGCTTAGTTATCGGCGGTGGCGCGGTCTTGGCCTTAACGATCGCTGGAGCGGGCTTTGGTGCCTGGATGTCCAGCATGGTCGGTAGCGGTCTTCCCAACTCCCGCCTGGAGAAATTTCAGGGGGCTGTCGATGCAGGCGAGGTCCTGATGTTGGTGGACGTACCCAAGCGACGCGTCGATGAGATCGAGCAATTGATCCGCAACCATCACGACGATGTCGATATCGAAGGCGTCGAACCCAACATACCGAATTTTCCATAACGATTTCCTTTACGAGCACACATCCGAGAGGGTCTAACCACGCCGAACTAGGCGATAGACCCTCTCCTGAAGACCGGTTAAGCCTCGCGCACGAAAGCGCGGGTAGAATTCGAGCGCATCGGTCGTGCACAGGATTTCAAGCTGAAAGGCCGCACGGAAAAGCGTGTTTATTTCGGATTCAAGCACGGCGAAAGGAGGTCCTGACATCTGTTGCTGATCATATTCGAACGTAATTAATAGCATCGATCCGCCAGGGCGCAACAAAACGGTTAAATGCTCTACATAATGAAGCCGCATGGCCGGTGGCAGAGCAACCAAGGAGGCCCGATCGTAAACAGCGTCGATCACCCCTACCGCACTTGGTTGCAGATCGAAGATGTCCCCTAATAGCAAGCTCACACCACCAGCCGAGCAATGCCGGAACGGTGGGCGATACTCACAGTGGGCACGCAGAGCATTTTCCTCGAAGAACTGCTCGACCGCGTGGCGACTGATTTCCACACCGACCACATGATGGCCTTGCGCGCACAGCCACATCATATCCCGGCTCTTACCGCAGAGTGGGACCAATACGGTCGCACCGGACGCCACCTGGAGCATGCGCCAATAGCGCTGCAGGTAAAAATTCACCTCGGGTTGGTGGAAGCCGATTTCACCCTGAGCCCACCGCTGTAACCAAAATTCCCGATTCATTCACACACCCCTCGCCACCAGAGCACGCTTTGCCCACAAAACCCTTGGAATAGGATTTACAATGTGTAAACAGAGCCTGCAATACGCGAGACATGGCCCGGCTCTTCCCATACCCGTTTGTTTGACATATAAGCAACGCCCCTATGAAGCCTCAGCATCAAGCACACGAACACCTGATCCAGAAGTTGCAGCAAGCCGTAGGCCCCGAAGGAGTCATCTGCGATTCGGCTCGCATGAAGCCCTATCTCGAAGAGCGCCGCGGACGCTTCAAACCATACGCAGCAGCCGTGGTTCTACCGGCGCAAACCACAGAAGTGGCGGCCGTAGTACAAACCTGCGCTGAAATCGGTGCGACAATCGTCCCTCAGGCTGGCAATACCGGCTTGTGCGGTGGCGCAGCCCCGCAGGATGCCCATCGACAAATCCTGCTCAATCTGGAGCGCATGAACCGCATACGTGCAGTAGATCGCAGCAACTTCACCCTAACAGCGGAGGCAGGCTGCGTATTGGCTGACGTGCAGGCCGCTGCGGCGGCCGCTCACCGCCTATTCCCGCTGAGCTATGCGGCAGAGGACCGTTGTCATATCGGCGGCAACCTAGGCACTAACGCCGGTGGTATGAACGTACTGCGCTACGGCAACGCCCGCGAGCTTGTACTGGGTGTCGAAGTCGTGCTGGCAGACGGTCGCATCTGGAATGGGCTGACGCCATTGCGCAAGGATAACAGCGGCTATGACCTCAAGGATCTGTTCATCGGATCGGAAGGCACGCTAGGCATTATTACGGCCGCTGTGCTAAAGCTTTATCCCCAGCCTCGACAGCGCAGCTCAGCCATAATCGGGCTTCTCCAGATCGAACAGGCGATCGCACTGCTCGACAGGCTGCAAACCGTGGTCGGGGAAACTTTGGTCGCCTGTGAAATCATGGGCCGTGTCCCAGTAGAGTTCGCGCTGCGGCACATACAGGGCTGCCGGGAACCCTTTGCGACACCTTACCCTTGGTACCTATTGATTGAGCTCACCAGCTCGCGCCGCACAGATGAGCTCACTGGCCTATTACGCGAGACGTTGCAGCAGGCTACCGAAAACCATCTCGTCACGGAGTGGCGAGTAGCCGAAGGCCACTCTGAAGCCGAAGCGTTATGGCGAATTCGCAAAGGCATCCCAACCGCGCAGAAATATGAGGGGGGCAGCATCAAGCACGATATATCAGTGCCCCTCTCTCGTATCGCCGAGTTCATAGAGCGCGCGAGCACGACGCTCATCAAGCGCCTTCCCAACACTCGGCCCTGTCTGTTCGGCCATATCGGTGATGGCAACATTCACTTCAACCTGTCACAGCCCCCCGCCATGAACCCCGAGGTATTTCTTGCCCACTGGGATGAGTTCAATCGCATTGTGCACGATATCGTCGTCGATATGGGCGGTTCGTTTGCCGCCGAACATGGCGTAGGCCGCCTCAAGCCGCCTGAAGTCGCACGCTATAAATCGCCTGTCGAAATCGATCTGATGCGTCGGCTAAAAACGGCTTTGGATCCTACGGGCATTCTCAACCCCGGAGTCCTCATCCCTCCTTCGTGAATCAAAACACCCGACAAATAGCGCGTGCCTCGACAATCGCACACACCAACACCGTGCGGCAGCAACCGGTCCAGTCATTCATCAACGCATCGGGGCACGGCGCAGTTGGCGTACGAAACCCGCCAGCCCGCGGCCGCCCAAAAAAAGGGTAATGCCCAACGTAAAACGGATGCCGGCAGCCACTAAGCTCAGCTGCTCGGGCGATCCCTCCAACTGTGCATAATTCGACAACAACGGCCAAAAAGTAAGCAGAATATCAGGTAGCGAATCAGCCATCAGATACAATCCTACGGCCGAATAACCGATTATCTGTGCATCACTCACTGTAACGGCATTGCCATGAGCGAGCGAATGGCCACGCCGCGCGGGCAACACCCAATCGGCAATGCGCCCCACACAAACCCATAGCAAGCCCGCCACCATAAGACACAGCAACGACCCTAGCAGAGGATTTGTGCCATTTACTGGCTCTGTAGCGAATACATGCGGCCCTTTGGAATAGGGTTTCAGGGGCGAGAGCAGTGCTTGTAGGGCGATAAAAAGCGCAAACAGCCTTATACCCAACACCGCTAAACCGCGATTGGTCATACCATCCCCCTTTATACATGAACCACTTATGCGACTCATCGGCCAAGACCACACTGACTCGATACCCTGCCCTGATTGTCAGGCGCATAAGCCCATGAGCGCCATTAATGTAGCGCACCTCCAACGCGTCACGGCAGCGGGTATTCTGTGGCAAGGAACAGAAATTTTGAAAAACAAGTTTGGACGCTGAGCTTGATCAACGCCACCGTCACTGATGACTCCGACAATGCTCATCCGAAAAGACGCAAAACAGCCGCCGGGTAGGCCGCTGGCTTAACAAGTGCGCATAGGGAAAGAGCCCCAGCGGGAACGCCTAAAGCGTACCCTCCGTGTTCGCCCTATAAGTCATTGCCCGATCGGTCATCGATACCAAGTTACGTGCGAGTTGCACGGTTGTCATGGGCGGAATCCGGCCGATCGGAGCAAGACTAATGCCTATCGGGAAACGCTCTTGCTGGCCGTGCCAGTGCCGATGGATTTCCATCCACATCCACTCAAGGTGCTGCAATGAGCGATCCACGACCCGCTCCGGATCATGCGCCAGCCACGCCTCCAGCTCCGCGGAGAGGCTCACGCCCAACCAATGGAGAAAACGGATATTCCGCTGCGACTGGACCGGACACACAGTGAGCAATAAAGTGGGAAGAGCCCCACTTGGCAAAGTGGAGGCCTGGAGATCATCGAGCAAGCCCGTGAACTCCCGGGCATGGTAGACGATTTGTGTAGTGAAAAAATCCGCACCCGTAGAAAGCTTCCGCGCCATACGCTGGGCTTCTTGCACACGGGTGGGAATACAGATATTCCCAACCCGCAGATCACAATCGTCTATCACGCGATGCACCAGCTCATTGGTCTCGGGAACCGACGGGCCGGGATAACATTCACTCGACTTCTCGCCACCGACCAACACGAATTGGCGTATGCCGTATTCTTCCCACGTCTGCCGGAACCATTCAGCTTGGCGCTCCCACGTCAAATCAACAACAACACGGTTGATAATACATTTGAGGCCAAAATCCTCCTGAATACGCTTCGCGAGTTCGCGCGGCTCAAGACGCGGCTCAAAGGGCTTGAGCCGTTCGCCTTTCTTGCTCTTGGAACTCTCCGGTCGAATCTCGGGGATATTCACCCCATCGAGCTCCACACCCCCATGGATCGCATCGATCTTCTCTAGGACTGCATCGATGCCAGCCGCACCTTCCCGAACCAGCGGTGGCACAGCTTCCAAGTATATGGGTACTGACCGATCAGTCACGGCCTTCGGCAAGCTCACGATCCCCCCCTTAAGTTTTACCGCCTTGTTTATCCGTTCAATCATAAGCATCTTTTCACAATACGTTTTTTACGCCCGCCACCATCCGGCCAAGGTTATCCGCCACCAAAAAGCGCTTGCAGTTTCTCTCCCGGGTCGGGCATCCGCATACAGGCCTCACCGATGAGAAAGCAATGCACGCCGTGTGCGCGCATGTGTTCAACTTCCTCGACAGTGAGAATACCGCTCTCGGTAACGAGCAGCACATCGGATGGCACCTTCTCGCGCAGCCTGAGCGTGGTCTCGATATCCGTCTCAAAGCTATGCAAATCTCGATTATTGATCCCGATCATCCGGGGATGGAGCGCAAGCGCTCGTTCCAATTCTTGCTCCGAATGAACTTCCACCAGCACATCCATTCCCAATTCCCGAGCTAGAATATAGAGTTCCAGCAAAACGGCATCCCCCAGCGCCGCCACAATCAGCAGGATACAGTCCGCACCCAGCGCGCGCGATTCATAGATCTGGTAGGCATCAACCATGAAATCCTTGCGCAATATAGGCAACGGGGCAGCAGAACGGGCGATCTGCAGATCAGCATCGCAACCCTGGAAAAAATCCTCGTCGGTAAGCACCGACAAGCAGGTCGCACCGGCCCGGTGATAACTGCGGGCAATGCCTGCCACATCGAACTGCGCCCGCAACACGCCTTTGCTGGGTGAGGCCTTTTTAAGCTCGGCTATTACTCCCGGTCGCCCGGCATCGACCTCACGACGTAAGGCGGATAGAAAACCCCGTGGTGCAGGTGCGTGCTCCACCCGCTCGCTGAATGCTTTGAGAGCAAGCTGCTCACTGCGCTCGGCTATGATCTCGGCTTTGCGCCGCAAAATTTTTCTGAGCACATCCGGGGTATCGCTCGGAATTCCCATATAACCGATCCTCTCCCCACAATTCTGTCATAGCACAGCAACCTATGCTGCACAGTACCGCTTCCGGGCCGGTGACCCGATTCCCCATACGAAAATACGCTGTGATACCCTCCAAGCGCTCGACTGAACAGCCGAATGCTCAGCCGTGTACCGATCCTTTAAACTGAGCAGTATACTTAATGAACTCACTCAGCTTATCCCAGGCGGCTCCACTCGCCAGGATTTCTCGGGCCCGCTCGATCCCGCTTGCAAGGCTCTGCGTCAGCCGAGCCACATAGATCGCCGCCCCGGCGTTGAGGGTAAGGATATCGGCTGCAGGCCCGGAATGCCCCGCATAAACCCGACGGATGATGGCCAAACTCTCCGCTGCGGTGTCGACCCGAATGGCCTCGAGAGAAGACGCTCGCCCGATACCGTACTGCTCTGGCTCAAGGGTATATTCCCGCACTTCACCGCCGTCGAGCTCCGCAACGTGCGTAGTAGTGCTGATACTGATTTCGTCGAGACCGTCAGCCGCATGCACGACCATGACTCGCCGGCTACCCAATGCACGCAACGCCTCAGCGACTGGACGCACCCAATGTTCGCTGAATACACCGAGCAACTGGTGCGGCGCCCCAGCCGGGTTGGTCAAGGGTCCGAGCAGATTGAACAACGTGCGCACACCCATTTCACGCCGCGGGCCGATGGCGTGTCGCATGGCCGAATGGTGCCTGGGCGCGAACAGGAAGCCGACCCCGATACGGTCGATGCAATCGGCAACCTGCTTGGGATCGAGATTCAGGTTGGCCCCGGCCGCCTCGAGCACGTCCGCGCTTCCACAAGCGCTGGAGACCGAGCGGTTACCGTGTTTGGCCACCTTGCCTCCGGCGGCGGCCACCACGAAGGCGGTGGCCGTGGATACATTGAACGTCCCCTTGGCGTCCCCGCCGGTACCACAAGTATCGATGAGGTGAGTCGGATCGACCACGACACGGGCGGCAAGCTCGCGCATGACCCCAGCCGCTGCGGCAATCTCCTCCACTGTCTCGCCCTTCATGTGCAGCCCGACCAGAAACCCACCGATCTGCGCCGGCGTAGCATCTCCGACCATAATCGTGCGCATCACCGCTTCCATCTCGCGGCGACTGAGATGCTGGTGGCGCATCACGGTGCGGATCGCTGTCTGAATATCCATTCAGCAACCCCGTCCCCCGCGCCCGCATACGATTCTCATGGTATCAAGCGGCCTGACGAGGCCGCACAAGGAAATTGCGCAGCAGATCGTGCCCTGCCAGGGTCAGGATCGACTCAGGGTGAAACTGCACCCCCTCCACCTCCAGCGATCGATGCCGAACCCCCATAACCTCCTCCAGCGTGCCATCGGCATTCTGCGTCCAGGCCGTCACCTCCAGACAATCCGGCAGAGTATCGCGGTCAAGCACCAACGAGTGATAGCGAGTCGCCTGCAATGGATTCGGCAACCCGGTGAAAACACCGCACCCATTATGGTAGACATCCGAGACCTTGCCATGCAGCACATGGGCAGCGCGCACCACTCGAGCGCCGAAGGCCTGGCCAATGGCTTGGTGACCCAGGCAAACGCCGAGCAAAGGGATACGCCCCGAGAAATAACGAGCTGCCTCCAACGAGATACCCGCCTCGTTAGGAGTACAAGGCCCGGGCGAGATGACAATACGCTGGGGCGTCAGCCGTTCAATCTCGTCGAGCGTGATTGCATCGTTGCGGTAGACCCTCACATCGGCGCCAAGCTCGCCCAAATACTGCACGAGGTTGTAGGTAAAGGAGTCATAATTATCGATCATCAGCAGCATCGCGCCACCTTCAACTATCCAACCCAGCCTCTGCCATAGCAACGGCACGGAACAGAGCGCGCCCCTTGTTCAGGGTTTCTTCCCATTCCAAACGCGGCACCGAGTCGTGCACCACCCCACCGCCGGCCTGGATGTGGACACGGCCGTCTTTTACCACGGCGGTGCGAATAGCGATCGCCACATCCATGTTGCCCGACCATGATAGGTAGCCCACGGCGCCGGCGTAGATGCCGCGCTTGACCGTCTCGACCTCATCGATGATTTCCATTGCCCGGATTTTAGGTGCCCCGGACAGGGTCCCTGCGGGGAACGTCGCCCGCAGCACATCCATGGGCCCCAGGGCCGCACGCAGCCGCCCGGTCACATGCGAGACGATGTGCATGACATGAGAGTAACGCTCGATGGCCATCCGATCCGTAACCCTCACGCTACCGACCGCGCTGACCCGACCCACATCGTTACGCCCGAGATCGATCAACATCAAATGCTCGGCGAGCTCTTTCGGATCGGCCAGCAACTCCTGCTCCAGCGCCAGATCTTCCACCTCCGTGCCCCCCCGCCGCCGCGTACCGGCAATCGGCCGCACCGTGATCTCGCCCTCATCGAGACGGCAAAGTATCTCCGGAGAGGACCCAGCAATTTGGAAGTTATCAAAATCGAGAAAGAACATATAAGGTGAGGGGTTAGTGCTGCGCAGCGCTCGGTAAAGGTCGAGTGGCCGCCCACGGTAAGCAGCGGTCATACGCTGCGACGGCACGACTTGCATGCAATCGCCGTTGACAATGTAACGCTTAATGCGTTTCACGACCGATTCGTACTGCTGCTGCGTGAAATTCGAGGTGAAATCCTCCTCGGCAACCTCGTACCGCGATTCGCCGAGGCGGTAACGGTTTACCCCGCCACGCAGACGCTTGGCCAGTTCGGAAAGCCTCGATTGGCCGCGACTAAAGGCATTGCGTTGCGCAGGGTCGACATGAACTACCAGGTAGAGCTTGCCGGCCAAATTATCGAATACCAGAACCTCCTCTGAAACCATGAGCAAAATATCCGGAACACCCAAAGGATCGGGATTCGGACAAGGCCCAAGACGGGGCTCAATGTAGCGAACCGTATCGTAACCAAAATAACCGACCAACCCACCCAGAAAACGCGGCATGTGCGGGAAATCCGGAGACGGCGCCGCCTTGACCCCGTGCTGGAAACGCTCAATCCATGCTAACGGATCGCTGACGATATGACTCTCGACGACCTCGCCATCTCGAACGATTTCCGCCCGTTGGCCGAACACCCGGAGAAAAGTGCGGCAGGGCCCGCCAATGATCGAGTAGCGTCCCCATTTTTCGCCGCCCTGAACCGATTCCAGCAGAAAGCTATACGCCCCTTCGGCAAGCTTCATATAGGTTGACAGGGGAGTGTCAAGGTCGGCCAAAATTTGGCGAACAAGCGGGATACGATTGTATCCAGCCTCTTTAAGGCGATCGAATTGTCTCTGCTCCATTGCCACCACCAACAGGGCTGGTTTTGCGAAAAGCGTAGCTACCTACCTATAAGGACGCCATCGCTTGCGCAGCGCCTGCTGTGCGCCGTTATCGTACGTGGTGACCGTCAGCCGCATTCGTCTGTTTTGTTGCTTTCGAGTAAGGCCGGAAGCTCGATCAGCGATTGAATCATCAAATCCGGTGCCGTCCAAAAGAGTTCATCACCGTGGTTGTACCCGTACGGCACACCGATTACGCCCAATTCCGCCCGCCGCGCGGCTTCAACGTCGGTCATCGAATCACCCACCATAATCGCTTGCCGGGGAATCCCCCCACACAAACGGACAGCCTGCAGCAACGGCTCCGGGGCCGGCTTCTGCTCCTTGACAGCATCTCCCGTTACCACGGCCTGGAATGCATCGCGCAGGCCAAGTGACTCCAGAAGCGGCTCTGTGAACCGCGCCGGTTTATTGGTCACCACCCCCAAACGTAAGCCACGCCCAACCAGCTCGTCGAGCGCCTCGACGACACCGGGGTAAGGCAAAGTGCGATCAGCAAGGTGGCCGGCGTAATAATCTAGAAACAACCGTGAACCCGACTCGAACAGATCCTGCTCACTGCCGCTGGTAGCAGCGAGCGCACACTTGATGAGATGGCTCACCCCGTGGCCGATCCAAGTCCGCACTCGCGCCTCGCCGACCGGCGGGAGGCTGAGGCTCTCGAGCATATAATCCGTAGCCGCCGCCAAGTCAGGGGCAGTATCCACCAGCGTGCCGTCGAGATCGAACAATACGACACGGACGTCTGAAAACATTGTTTTATTCAAGTTGGTTGCACTCAAACCGCCACCTTTGCCAATTCAGCGCGCATTTCGGCGATCACCTGCCGATAATCCTCCACCCCAAAGATCGCCGAACCCGCCACGAAAGTGTCCGCGCCCGCCTCGGCTGCGGCGCGGATATTATCGGTTTTGATGCCGCCGTCAATTTCCAGTCGTATCGGGCGCTGGCTTGCATCGATGAGCGAACGAGCCTCACGCAGCTTATCCAGAGCCGAAGGAATGAACGCTTGCCCGCCAAAACCCGGATTCACCGACATGATCAATACCATGTCCACCTTATCCAAAACGTAGCGCAAATAATCTAATGGCGTTGCGGGATTGAACACCAAACCGGCGCGGCAACCATTGTCGCGGATGAGCTGTAGCGTACGGTCGATATGCTCACTCGCCTCGGGGTGAAAAGTAATCCAGCTGGCACCGGCCTTAGCAAAGGCCGGCACGATACTGTCCACGGGCTTCACCATAAGGTGGACATCGATGTCAGCAGTAATGCCCTCATCCCGCAAGGCCTTGCAGACAACCGGGCCAATGGTGAGGTTGGGGACGTAATGATTATCCATTACATCAAAATGCACCATGTCCGCACCTGCATCCAAAACTCGCTGAACCTCCTCGCCTAAACGAGCGAAGTTGGCGGAAAGGATGGATGGTGCCACCTTAAAATCCCGCATAGCGTATTCACCCCAAACTCGCTGCTCCCTAAGGGTAGGGTACTCTACCCTAATCGCAACTAATTTTCAGCCGCGCCCGCCGAGCAATACCGTCTGCGGAACAGGTCCTTCCCCAAACAAACCGAAGCGCTGCAGTGGAGCGGCGATGATATGCATTATTGCTGGGGGAGCGCAGCAACTGGCCCCAGAGAACGCTCCATGACTTAAACGCTCGTAACCAATCCCATTAACGCATTCGCGCCCGAGAGACGTGAGCGCGAACCAACCGGAAATCTCCTTCCGGCGGGAGGCCTATGACTCACTCGGCTCAGACAGGGTACACACCTCCTGAACCCGAGCCGATAACAGACTCACCATTGAACCCAACCTATCGAGCGATCCGGGAAAGATTCCGCAACTTATTTAAGCAAAGCAGAAAACCCTGGCCGATGGAAAGAATGAGTTATTGTCAATTCTCGTGTATGGCCGTCAGGCGGCATTCCTGTCTGACTGCTCCGTGAGTTGCTCGCCGTTATGGAACTCGACGTTGTTGATGACGAGTTCGAGTTTGCGAA
>JAUILK010000087.1 GCA_030433275.1 Gammaproteobacteria bacterium | reverse complement strand
CGCCGCTTATGGAAGAACTGCGAGCGTAAGATTAATACCAGTCTGCAGTTCGTCCATCTGGCGTTCTTGACACTGTTGCTCCGGAAATTGTGAACAGGCTCTAATAGAGCCGCCGCTGCAGCTTGCGCTCATGCACAAGCCTGCTCGCAATCTCCTCGATCGACATAGTAGTAGTATCGCTCATCGGCACCCTTGCCCGCTCCATAAGACCTCTGGCCCGGCTTACTTCATATTGACACTGTCGCAACGACGCATAGCGGGTGTTGGGCCGCCGTTCGGCGCGGATTCGAGCCAGCCGCTCCGCTTGAATGGTCAATGCATAGAGCTTATCCCGATGCGCACGTAGTGGCTCGGGAAGACGTCCGCCGAGCAAATCCTCCTCCGTGAGTGGATAGTTCGCTGCGTAAATACCGTACTGCAGTGCCAGATAGATACAAGTCGGCGTCTTACCGCAACGTGACACACCGATCAATACGATATCAGCCTGGTCGTAGCGATGGGTGTTGCCGCCATCGTCATGGCGTAGTGCGTAATTCATGGCGTCGATTCGCACGTCGTATAATTTGCTATTACCCATCCCGTGAGAGCGGCCAATGGCATGGGAGGAGCGCACCATGAGCTCCTGCTCCAGTGGACCGATGAACGTTTCGAAAAAATCGAACACGACGGCATCGGCCGTATGCACCACCGCGCGGACCTCGTCGTCGATAATTGTGCTGAAAACAATCGAGCGTGCACTATTGGCCTGATTAATGTCGTTGATTTGCTGGACTGCAGCGTGGCCGCGCGCGATGCTGTCGGTAAAAGGTAACGTGTGCTGCTCGAAGTCGAGATCGAATTGAGTCAAAAGGCTATGCCCTAAAGTCTCAACCGTGATACCGGTGCGGTCAGAGATGAAGAAAACAGCTCGTTTCCCTACCATGCAAGTACATACCATGTCGGTTGGAATGGGGGCATGGACGTTGGTAAAAACGAGTTGCATCGTAGCAGACTTGGAACCGACCATGCGCACGACGCGCTACGGATCCAAGCGCGGATTCTCTGGTACCAAACGATCGCTCGGCCCAGGCTAGGGAGGCAAAAACATTGCGAGACTATGTGGTTTGGTTTCAGTCCATAGGTAAAAAGGATATCCCTCAGGTCGGCGGCAAAAACGCCTCCCTCGGTGAGATGATCCGCGAACTCAGCCAGGCCGGCGTGCAGGTACCGGGTGGTTTCGCAACAACTGCCACCGCATACTGGGACTTCCTGGACGCAGCAGATTTGCGCGAGCGGATCAACGGCGAACTCGCCGGCCTTGATGTCGATGACGTGGCAGCGCTTAGGCACAGCGGCGCGAAGATACGCCAAATGATCGTGGAGGCCCCTTTTCCGAAAACCCTCTCCGAAGCGATCACCAAAGCGTACCATGAGTTCGAACAGCACGCTGGCGCCGAACCTTCTTTCGCCGTGCGATCCTCCGCCACCGCCGAAGACTTACCCAACGCCTCCTTCGCGGGACAGCAGGAGACCATTCTCAATGTTCGCGGACTGGACAACGTGCTGCGATCAATCAAAGCCGTTTTCGCCTCACTGTACAACGACCGAGCGATTGCCTACCGCGTCCATCACGGTTTCGAGCATGCTCAGGTGGCTTTGTCAGCGGGCGTGCAGCAGATGGTGCGCAGCGATCAGGGTGCGGCGGGCGTTATGTTCACGATGGATACGGAGTCAGGCTTCCGCGACGTGGTATTCATCACCTCCGCTTATGGCCTGGGCGAGACGGTCGTCCAGGGTGCGGTCAATCCAGACGAGTTCTACGTATACAAACCGGCTTTGGAAGCCGGACGGACAGCGATTCTACGGCGCAATCTGGGCGAAAAAGCAATCAAGATGGTCTATGATTCCGCCGGCGCGTCCGGGAAAACAGTGCAGACCGTCGAGGTCGCACCGACCGAGCGGCTGCAGTTTTCCCTCACCGATGCCGAGATCGAACGCTTGGCGCAGCAGGCGCTCATCAT
The DNA here is from genome assembly GCA_030433275.1 of Gammaproteobacteria bacterium. Classification (GTDB taxonomy): domain Bacteria; phylum Pseudomonadota; class Gammaproteobacteria; order Nitrococcales; family Nitrococcaceae; genus Nitrococcus. The sequence goes on along the minus strand of JAUILK010000087.1, from coordinate 3,494 downwards.
CGAACGCCATTACGGCCAGCCGATGGACATCGAGTGGGGCAAGGACGGCGAATCGGGGACGCTCTACATCCTCCAAGCCCGCCCCGAAACGGTGAAGAGCCGAGGTAACGCGCAGGTACTGGAGCGCTACCACCTCAAACAACGCGGCCCGATCCTGAGCACCGGACGCGCCATCGGCCAGCGTATCGGCGCGGGTCGGTCTCGAATCATCGACGACATAAAAAACATGCATCGGGTCCAACCGGGCGATGTGCTCATAACCGATATGACCGACCCCGACTGGGAACCCATCATGAAGCGGGCCGCCGCCATCGTCACCAACCGTGGCGGACGCACCTGCCATGCGGCAATTATCGCCCGTGAACTCGGCATTCCGGCGGTGGTAGGCACCGGCGATGCGACCGAGGCCATCGGCGACGGACTCGAGGTCACCGTCTCCTGCGCCGAGGGCGACATCGGCAACGTCTATGAAGGGCGGCAGGATTTCGAGGTGCGCGAAATCAGCCTCGATCACATGCCCGAACTGCCCTTCAAGATCATGCTCAATGTAGGTAACCCGGACCGAGCGTTCGATTTCGCTCAGCTACCGAATTCCGGCGTTGGATTGGCTCGGCTGGAGTTCATCATCAACCGGATGATCGGCATCCACCCACGAGCCCTACTCGAGTTCGATCGTCAGCCCGACGACCTGAAAACCACCATTCGCGGCCAGATCGCCGGTTACGCCGACCCGGTCGCCTTCTATGTGGACAGACTGGCCGAAGGCATCTCGATGCTCGCAGCCGCCTTTGCACCCAAACCGGTGATCGTTCGCACCTCGGATTTCAAAAGCAATGAATATGCGAACCTGATCGGTGGCACACAATATGAACCCGACGAAGAAAACCCGATGCTCGGGCTACGTGGGGCCGCACGCTACCTCTCAGGCGAGTTCGCTGAATGCTTCAGACTCGAATGCCGTGCGCTTAGCAAAGTGCGCGACACGATGGGACTGACCAACGTCTGGATCATGATCCCCTTCGTACGCACCTTGGATGAAGCCCGCGCAGTCATCGAATTGCTCGCTGCGAACGGTCTCAAGCAAGGCGAACACGGGCTCAAACTCATCATGATGTGCGAACTGCCGTCCAATGCATTATTGGCCGAGGAGTTCCTGCAGATCTTCGACGGTTTTTCCATCGGCTCCAACGATCTCACCCAGCTCACTCTGGGGCTTGACCGCGACTCCGGGCTGGTGGCTCACCTTTTCGATGAGCGCGACCCGGCGGTTAAAGCCCTGCTGCATCTCGCTATCCGGGCCGCGCGGGACGCCGGGAAATACATCGGCATCTGCGGTCAGGGCCCCTCGGACCACCCGGATTTAGCGCGCTGGCTCATGGAAGAAGGCATCGATAGCGTCTCGCTCAACCCGGACTCCGTGGTCGAAACCTGGTTGTATCTGGCAAGTATAGACTCGCTTGGGTAAAACAACTACGGTTGTCCGCCCTTGCCAGGCAGCAGTGAGGCTTCGTGCGCCGTCGACAACGGGGGCGGCTGAACAGTCGCCCTACTCTGACCGTCTCACAAGGGTCACACAACTATTGTTGTCACGGCTAAAGGAGTTTGCTGACGATGGCATCGACACCTCAGCCCGATCCACTAAAGCCGACGGACTCAGTCGAGCAGTCGTGGATCAGCGGGCCCATCAACATCCGCTCGGTGACACTGACCGGCATCTTCCTGCTGATGGTCATGTATACCCTGTATTTGGCCGCGCCACTGTTCATGCCACTCACGGTGGCTTTTTTGGTCAGCATGATGTTCGCACCGCTTATCCGCGGGCTAAAGAAAATCAAGATCCCGCCACCGATCAGCGCCGCCGTCGTGCTGATGAGCCTTCTCGCACTTGGATTCGGGGCCGTATACGGGCTGTCCGTGCCGGCCTCCCAGTGGATCCAGAAGGCGCCGCAGGCGCTGCGTGAGATCGACCACAAATTGTATGGTTTGATGGGGCCGATGGATAAGCTCAAGCGAGCCAAACAAGAGATCGAGGAGGCGGTACCGGGGAACAGCGACGATGAAGCCGATAGTATGGCATCGATTCGATGGAACCCCATTCAGTGGCTGCTGACCGGCACGTGGGCCGTCGTCTACGGCTTAGGCGTGAGCGTCATCTTACTGTACTTCCTGCTCGCCTCTGGGGACAGCTTCCTCAGAAAACTCGTGCGTGTCTTGCCGCGGTTCGAGGACAAACGCACCGCTGTGGAGACCATTCAGCACATCCAGCGCAGTATCGCCATTTTCCTGGGCACAATCACGCTGATCAACGTCTGCCTCGGTGCGGCTGCCGCTGCGGCACTTTACGCGCTCGGCATGCCCAACCCTTTGCTATTCGGCGTCATGGTCGGATTGCTCAATTTCGCACCTTATATCGGGCCGCTCATCAGCAGCATGATATTGCTCATCGTCGCTCTACTCAGTCTCGATGATATTTCTCAAATGCTGCTAGCTCCCGCGTTGGTGCTTGCACTCAACGCTCTGGAAGGGCAACTGATAACGCCCATTTTGGCTGGGCACCGCTTGAATCTAAGCCCCGTGGTGATATTTTTGTCTATCACTCTCTGGGGTTGGATGTGGGGCATCGTCGGTATCTTGATCGCGGTACCTCTAGCAGCAAGCGTAAAAATCGTATGCGACCGAATCGAGCGGCTACAACCAATAGGGGAACTCTTGGGGCGTTGACTTCATGCGCTCAAAACTCGCGGAAAAACTTTCCTTTCATCCCCGGCAACACCGAAAATGAGAATCAAAGGGGCGCTGCGGCAACGCATTAACGCAGCAGCATTACATATTGCGCTAGACCCTTATACTTTTCATCGTAGCAATCTGGTAGGAGGTAGCCCGTGGGCTACCTCCTACCTACGGAACGGCCAGTTATACCGCTCTTCGATCAGCAACCGAGCCCATCAGGCTCGGGAGAAAGCTATTGTAAAGTCGTGCAGGAAAACTAATCCCCGCTGCCTAAACCAGCCCAGGTCCAGCACAAACCGCACCGGCGGTCGCATTACCGATTGCCATCGGTTCATCTTGATCCAGACACGGTTCGCCTCTTTCGGGTCGAAACCCGCTGCTCCGGCATTTGCTCTGACCTGTTGCCCTGCCGCCTACAGGCGTCCCGGTTCGCAGACCTTCACCAGCACGTCGCTGACTTTCACCTCGCTTCCTCCGTGATCTGCCCTGACACCGAGTTGCCGGGCTGGCGGGGTCTCTTCGCCGGGACCGGACTGCCTGTTCGACCCCAGTGCGCTCGCACCCGGGTATCGCTGCGCGATGCGGCCGCCCCTTGTCGTTTTCTGGTCCTGCTCCGCCACAGCGCTAAATCGGCGCATCGGCGCGATCACCGCTACCTTTCGTCCACGGCTTCCCCTATCCCGATGACGCCATCGGGATAGCCAGGCGGCGGCATACTGATCGTTACCAGCCTGTTCATCCCCTTCTGCCTGATCTCCAGGGTT
>JAUILK010000001.1 GCA_030433275.1 Gammaproteobacteria bacterium | reverse complement strand
GTCGGCGCTTCCACTGCTCGTTCTCACCTGGGTGGTCTATCTGGCCCTGCCGTTCAGTCTGCACCCGAGCTTCGTCGTGCTGCCCTTCGCGACGCTGTTCGCGCTGAGCGTGGCGGTCACCGCGAGCACGTTCAAGAAGTACTTGTAAGTATACCTGCTCAGCCTGGTAACCTGAGCCACAGGACGATATCGCAAGGATGCGATCGTGTTGCCGTTGGCGGCTGGCAAGGGAAGCCGGTTCGAGTGTCAGCGCGTCGCCGTATGTGCGCCACCGCCCGGAGCGCACCCTCCTTTATCAACTTGTCGAGGAATACTACCCGGCGTTCAAGGCGCACCTGGCGTCACAGGGCGCGGACTTGCCGGGGTATGTCGAACAGGAGTTCGAGGACTATCTCAAGTGCGGCCGCCGGCGCATCGCCAGGGCGCCGGCCGTGGCGAATAGGAGAACCGTCGGCGGAACAGGAATCGCCGATGTAGGTTCATCATCAGGGCCGACGGATGTAAACGCGCCGGAGAACTCAAACGACTCACTTGTCTCGGACGCAGAAAAGCCAACCCGGAAAATCGAATTCGTGAGGAGATCGCTGGTGAATACATCCGAAGAGGTAGGCAAAGCCGTGTCGCCCAGGACAATGCTAGCGCCCTCTGTCGTGATCAGGTCGATTGAGATGTATTCGACAGCTACATCTCCAAGGCCGGAGATAAAGAAAGTGGGTGAAAACTCTCCAGTAGCTGGCGTGCCGCCGATCCGTAAAGTGATGGCGTCGACGTCGTTCACGAGAACATTACCCTGGGTGCCCTCGACAAACGCGCTGGTGCTGTCGGCGACGCCAACGAAATTCGCGGTCTTCGAAAGACCCGGACAGATTGCGTCTGTTCCGCCTAGGCAGAAAAATCCGTTGGGCGAAGATGCAAAGTTAAAGATGCCGGAATCAGAATTCGCGTTGACTACCCCCATATTAGCGACCGCGGTCGTCGCGCCACCAGTGACAGAGGCTGACGTGATCGGCAGATTGTAACTTGATGTCGTGGCGTTCGATTCGGTGGCCGGAGTCGTGCTTTCAAATACAATTGATCCGGACAGCGCGGCCTCGCCAGATGGTGCGATATTGTCGCCGAATAGCGCGTTGAACAAGTCGCCCGCTGTCGCGCCCCCCAAACCGAGGCCCTGCGACGAATCGAAGCCGATTGTCGTCTCGAAGTTAAAAGCTACCGGAACAGCCTGTGCACTCCCCGCAATGCAAGCAATCAGCACAGCGCCGAAAAAACGAACTTTTACAATGTCCATGCTTTTCATAATGTCGCCACCACAGAGTTCGAAAAAACTTCAAAAGAATAATCCTAGCAAATGTTTCCAGAAAGGCGTTGTCTTTTCTCAAATCCCCTATGTGTTCGACCTCATCGAGAGAGACCTGATGATTGCGGCGGTCATACAGTCTTGGCGTTCCTCAGCCCGATAACCTGAGCCGCAGGGCGATTTCGCAAGGGATGCGATCATGTTGCCTCCGACGGCTGGCCGGGAAGCCAGTTCGGGTGGCAGCGCGCCGCCGTATGTGCGCCACCGCCCCGAGCGGACCCTCCTTTATCAACTTGTCGAGGAGCATTACCCGGTGTTCAAGGCGCATCTGGCTGCACAGGGCACGTATCTCCCCGGGTATGTTGATCAAGAGTTCGAGGACTACCTCAAGTGCGGGCGCCTTGAGCACGGGTTTTTGCGCGTGCGCTGCGACACCTGTCATGCCGAGCACCTGGTTACTTTCAGCTGCAAGAAGCGCGGCTTTTGTCCCCTGCCTATGCGCTTTTTTTTTTTCTGGCAGCCCTGGTGCCGAAACCGCGAGTGAACCTGATCCGTTTCCACGGCGTGTTCGCGCCGAACAGCAAGTACCGCGCGTGGGTGACACCAGCCAAGCGGGGCAGGGGCGGTCGGCATGCCACGACCGCGGACCCGGAGGAGCGAAGACCGGCCGAACGCCACGCCGCGATGACCTGGGCGCAACGCCTCAAGCGGGTCTTCGGGATCGATATTGAGACCTGTCCGGCCTGCGGCGGGGCGATGCGGATCATCGCGTGCATCGAGGATCCGGCGGTCATCAAGAAAATTCTCGCCCACCTGGATGCGCAAGGGGCTGAGCCCGAAGCCCGCTGCGGCCGTCTTGCCGAGCGCCGCCGCAGCAGGGGCTGTTCGACGAGACGGGGTAACCCCACGATGACTTCGTTTGGGCTGTGATGTCAGCGGCGCGGCCATGGCGGCGGCTGGTCGGGAAACAGGCGGGGAGGGGGAAAGTGCGCCGGCGAGGCCGTCGTTGGGCGGCTTCGGGGCGCGAGACGCCGAGTTGCACGCTGATGGGCGAGCCGGAGCGGCCTGCCGACGGCAGGTACCGACGCCGATCAGGCAAGAGTACCCGCTGCGAGCCACAGAAAAGGTGGTTTATACTGCCTGTGCGTTGCGCGCCCAAGCTGTTGATTTGGTGTTCGACCGTGCGATCCGGTCTGGCGCTATCAGCCGGTCGTATCCGGATCATATTGAGTAATCGGAGTAATCGCGAGTAGATTGGAAATGATTGTGAAACGTTGGTGGATCATCGCAGCAGCTCTAGTTGTGATCGCGGCTGTTGTCGTCCTCATGCGCCCGGGTCCGTCAGGCCCGGTGGACTTGGAGGAACTATCGGTCAGGTTTCCCATTCCAGTTGTGGAGAATGGGCAGAGCCCGTTCTATGCCGCGCAGGATGCAGGCTATTATGAAGGCGAAGGACTCTCGGTCACCTTCGAAATGGGCTCGCCGGAGTTCAGTCCAGCCGCCATGGTTCAGTCCGGCGCCGACGAGATCGGCGTGCTCGGCGGGCCCGATACGCTGCTCGCCGTGAATAGCAGCGGGGCTGACCTCATCGCCATCGCCGTGCTCCACCGTAATTCGAATTTCCCGGTTATCCTGACGCTCGCCAGTTCCCATTTGACGAGCGTCCAAGACCTGGAAGGGCGCAAGATGGGCTTCTTTTACGGGCATATTTCGACGGACGTGCTGAGGAATTTCCTGCGCAAGACCGGCGTAACCGTCACCGAAGTCGACACTGGCTTCGATTACGGGCCGCTGATCTCCGGGGCAGTTGACGCCGAGTGGGGCTTCCGTGTGACCGCGGGCCTCGACCTGCCGGCGCGCGGCGTGGAGGTCAACATGATCAATCCGGCCGATGCTGGAGTGACCTCGCATGGCTACACGCTATTCGTGCGCCGGGATTACCTCGCAAAGAACCGCGAGACGCTGCTGAAATTTCTGCGCGCGACGTTCAAAGGAATCCAACTGGTGGTGAACGATCCGCAGCTCGGGTCCGACACGATTACGTTGCGGAACCCTAATGCCGACCCGGTCGTCTCGCTTGAGCGCCAGAAGCTCTACAATGAAGTGACCACCGGCTCCGGCGAGTTGCCGATCGGCCATATGGACCATGACATGTTCGACGGCACGTACCAACGCCTGCTGGAGGAAGGCGTGGTAAAGCCCGGTCTTGCCATCGACAGTCAGTTTGACCGCTCGCTGGTCGACGAACTCGACATGTTCATCAATGACGCGTCCCGCAATTGAGTTCGACGGCGTAAGCCTAATCTTCGATAGCCGGGACGGTCTGGTCCCTGTCTTTCAGAATCTGAGCTTCCGGATTGACAGGGAACGGACGGTTGTGCTCGTGGGGCGCAGCGGCTGCGGCAAGACTTCCCTGTTGCGGATGGTCGCCGGCCTGCTCGCACCGACATCCGGACGCATACTGATCGATGGTGAACTGCCGAGCGCATTGTGGCGCCGGCAGGAGATCGCCTTCCTGACCCAGAAGCCGATCCTGCTGCCCTGGAAGACGTTGGAACAGAACCTGCGGCTACCGTCCGTCATCCGGGGGAACGAGACGCCAGCGGATGTCACGCCCATCCTGAACAATCTTGGGCTTTCCAGGGCGCGGACGCGCAAGGCCGGGCAATTGTCGGGCGGCATGCTGCAGCGGGCGATGCTGGGCTTTGCGCTCGCCATGAAGCCGCGGCTGCTGCTGCTCGACGAGCCGTTCTCGGCCCTTGACGAGCTGACGCGGGAAGACATGCTCGCGCTGGTGCAGCGCATCGTCTCGGGTCGGGACTGCTCGATCCTGCTGGTCACGCACAATCTGTCAGATGCCCTGCTGGTGGGCGACGATATTGGCGTTGTGCGGCCGGACAAGGGGTCGGTCGCCTTCATCGAGAATACCGACGGTGGGGATCGCCAGACTCTGCGGAAGAGACTGGTGGACATGATGCGATGAAGCGGTTTCTGCCATTCCTCCCCTTCATTGTGCTGACGACCATTCTGTTTGGCGGGTGGACGTTGTTGCACGCCACAGGGGCAGTGAACCCGATTATCCTGCCATCGCCGAAGATGGTGTTCGGAACGATGGTGTCCCAGGCCCCGATCATGTTTAGACATTCCCTGGTGACGCTTGGCAGTTCGGTCGCCGGCCTGCTGATTGCGCTCGCCGCATCGCTGTGCCTAGTGTCCGGCTTCTTTTTCTGGCCGTCCTTCAAAAGTGCGAGTTACCCCTACGCCATCGCGCTGAAGGCCACCCCGCTGGTCGCCATCGCGCCCTTCATCGTGTTCCTATTCGGCAGCGGCATGGAATCGAAATTCGCGATGTCGGCCATCGTGGCCTTCTTCCCGATCCTCGTGTCCTTCTGGGACGGTATCGAACGCACGCCGCAGGACCTCCGAGACACGTTCAGGCTGCTCGGCGCCAATCGGGCGCAGGAATTCATGCTGTTGCGAATGCCTTCGGCCATACCAGACCTCTTCTCCGGCCTGAAGATCGGCGCGACGCTGGCCGTGGTCGGTACCGTTATCGCGGAGTTCACTGGCGCCTCGGCGGGGCTCGGGTTCGCGATCAAGAGCGCATCATATTACCTGCGAACAGAAATCGTTTTCGCAGCGCTTGCCTATCTTGTGGCCGGCAGCCTAGGATTATTCGGCTGCGTGGTTGGGTTAGAGCGGATCGTGCGCAACCGCATGCGGTCGTAGTACTCGAACGGAAGACGCCGGCCCAAGAACAACAGCTGATCGGGGCGATGGATAATATGGAGATCTTTCTCAGCATACTGGGGATCGTTCTTGGCGTGGGCGTGACGATTGGGGCCGCGAGAATTGCGTATAAGCAGGCCGAATTAGCAGAAACCTCTCTTCGGGGGATCGCGGAACGCACCACCGAGCTCCGCGGCCTGACGGAGACGGTGAAAGAGAGTACCAATACACTTTCGACTGCTACCGAAGTGGTCAAGCAACGTACCGACGAGATCGCCAGTCTGACCAAGGAAGCCAAGGATCTCCAGTCCAGTATGGTCAATAACATGGTCTTGATTAATGAAGAGATCCAGGAGACTGTCCATGGGCGCCACAAGCCATTGGAATCCCTCGGCGAACTGATCGCCTACATGTTTGCAGTGTCGCATGTGTTGCTCACGGCTGAGTGCCTTTATCTTGTGAACTTTGCTTTCAAATTCGGCCATGCTCACTCTGTAAGTACAGAAACCAAGAAGGCGTTCTGTGATGCACTGGGCAAGTTGAGTACGCGGCCTGAGTTTAAACATTCGCGTGTTGAGGAGATGTATCGTGATATGCAAGGAGATCCCGAACGCCTTTTTGCAAACGCGATCGATCGGATTGAGGACAACCTGAACGCGAGGGCAAGGCGTCCGCATTTTGGCGCCGCCTTGCTGTGCGAGAGCAAGTTTAATGAAGGGTTTCTCAAGCCCCTGGGACAAGAGCGGAACGACAAATATGTCGGCTATTCGGGCCTGAACGCTGAGGCCATGCGCAGAGCGATCATGGCCGATGAAATGACAGCCAGGAAAAGAGCAGCGGAGGCTACTACCAATTTCGCCGAGTCGCACATCTTCGAAGTCCCGTACATACCCATCCAGTTCATCTGCGGCAAGCTGGAAAACGACAATGAGCATTTCCCGTCAAGACTCGATGGCGGGGACGGCAGGGATCGCTGGCTAAGCCTCGTCTTTTATGTCGGTAGCGAAACGCTGTTCAACGACCGCAGCGATCTGCCAGGGGATGCGAGGGATGCGGACTATCTGTACGAACGGCCGAGCGACGCGATCGGTGTGTACACACGCTCTTCACGTTTTTCCTTGATATGCCTACATCTGTATGGATGGCTGAAGTCGCAACACTACAGAAGCAGAGACTTATGACCCTCTTTCACCTGCACGTCGACGGACACTGCATGAACGATTCGCAGATCAAGGCGGTCGAACGGTTCGGCTTTGTCAAGACGCCGTTCCGGCTCGATCTCGGCGGCGCCGGTTTCGAAGCGCCATACCACTTCACCGTGAAGATGAAAGACTCAAGATATTTCAAGGCGCTGTACGGAGACGTCGTGGACGTCCTCAAGACGACGACCTTCGAGGGCTATGTTGAGGGCGAATGCGTGTCGGTCGACACCGCTATTCCGTACCGGGCACCCGCCGGTGCGCACGTGCGCCTGACCGGGCGGACCCGATTCGAGGGCCTAGATGACGGCGGCTTCCGGAAGACGGAACTCCACATCGCCTATAACCACGACAAGTCGGACCGTTCGTTCCGCGACAGTCTGATGAAGCTGGGCTTCTTCTCGGCCTTCATGGACAAGCCCTACGGGCTTTGCGAGATTCTCACCATCCAGGGTACCAGCAAGGCGATTGAGGAGTTAGAAACCGTGGTCACGCAGTACCTGCGCGAAGTGCCCGGCGTGTGCGACTGTTCGATCAAGCGCGAGGACATCGCGAAGTACTGGCTCTCGCGTCCTGACGTGAAGCGGGCGCCGGTGCTGGTCGAGGTCGCCGACCTGCGCATCGAACACACCCTCGAACAGCCCGTCGGCTAAGCTCGGTGCGGGCCCGTCCCGCAGGGCGGGCGTGGTCACTGGGTGGTATGGCCGACTATCTGGTGACAGGCGACAAACGTGATCTGCTGTCCCTCGGCAAAGTCGACGTCGTGCAGATCATCACGGCACGCGCCTTTACCGATCTCCTCGGGATTCGCCCGCGGACTGAGCACCCTCCGACCGACTCCCGACCGTCCCGCTTCACAGCACACTGATCGTAGACAGTAAACTGCGACGCGCATCGATGGCGTTTCCACTATGGCGGAACGCGCGGCGTATGGACTATGCGCAGTATGGAACGCGCGCAGTGCAAAACTCACCTCCGGCAGGCCAGATTGCTGACCTTGATTGCAGGGTTTTTCGTCCTGTGTGGAGCGGCCTTCGCCGATCCCGCCGCCGAACGCGAAGCCCTCGCGCGTCTGATCCACGAGATCGAAGCATTCGCTCCGCTGATTGCGACCGCTGGATCCCAGGCCAGCCCCGACGCCCGCATTCGCTTCCGCTATGACTGGCTTCGGCAGGACCTCGAGCGGATCCGAGCCGGCATTCAGGAACACATCGATGCGCCTCGCACCGAGCCGCGGACGTTCCCGCCGCTGCGCGGCGACTACCGGCAGTGAGAACCGCCCATGACCGCTGCCCAGAGTGCCGCCTTCCAGTCCGGTTCCGGCGTCAGCCCGGGGACGCTGCTCACGACCATCGCGAGTATGGTCCTGGTGCTGACGTTCGTTTGGGTGATGTGGGTGACGGTCGGGTCGTTTCGAGCCTGGCAGGACGGGCAGGTCGCGCTGTTCGACCTCGTCTGGGCGACGCTGCGGGCAAGCATCGTGTTGCTCGTGCTCGGTTTCTATCTGCGGTGACGGGGTGACCGGAACCGTGCTGGGCCGGGTAAAGGCGCCGGCGGGCCGTAAGCCGGAAAATGCCCAGTTACTTCGGAGAAATGTTGATGCTCAACCGACTCAAGAATCGAACGATGGGCCCGATGGGGCTTTTGGGCTTTGTGGTCTATCCGTCGGCGTGGGCCGCGCTCCCGACCCCGGTCGCGCCGAGTACGGCGCCGGCGGCCGGCGACTGGATCGGGCTGATCCAGGGCTACATCAAGGACGGCGGTCTGGTGCTGGGGCTTGCGATCGCGGTGCTGGGCTTCCTCTGGGTCGCGTATTTGGCGTTTGCGAAGTTCAACGAGGCGCGCCAGGGCAAGGCGGAGTGGGCCGAAGTCGGTGTACTCGGCATCGTCGGTGCGGTGGTGCTGATCTTCGCGAGCTACCTGCTCACCGAAGCGGCCGGCGTCATCTGATCCGGCATGGCGAACCGTCACGACATTCTGGCCGACCGGCTCAACGCCGAGCCCGCGATCTTCAAGGGCTGCTCGTCGAGCGAGCTGGGTGCCATCGTCGGCGTGGCCGCACTCGTTTGGTTACCCGTCAGTCTGATCCTGGCGGGGCTCGCCGGTGCGCTCACCATGGGCTTCGGTATCGCCGGTATCGGCATCGTCGCCACCGTACTGGCCATGGCGAGTCTGTTTCAGCGGCTGAAGAGGAACCGCCCGGATGGCTACTACCAGCAGCGCATCGTGCTCTGGCTCGACGGGCGAGGCTTGAAGCGATCGCCCTTCGTTCGGCGAAGCGGCGCGTGGGATATCGGCAGGACGAACCATGGGACGTTACCGCTACGAGATCGATAACGTCCGCGCGCATCTGCGCTCGCTGTGGGCCGTGATCGGCATTCAGACGGTGATCATCGCCGCGCTCTGGTTCGGCTGGAGCGAGGCACCCGAGCGGCTCACGGTGCACATCCCGCCGGATCTGCGCTCCGGTGCGGTGCTGGCCGTCGACGAGGTGCCGCCAGCCAACGTGTACGCCTTCGCCTTCTACATTTTCCAGCAGCTCAACCGCTGGCCGGAGGACGGTGCCAAGGACTACGGCCGTGCCATCTTCCGGGTGTCTTCCTACCTGACGCCGCGCTATCGGGCCGATCTGATCGCCGAACTCGAGCAGAAGGGCCGCCGGGGCGAGCTCGCCTACCGTGTGCGCGGCATGCAGGAGATCTCGGGGCACGGCTACGAGGAGCGACGGGTCGACGTGCAGAGCCCGCAGGCCTGGATTGTCTGGCTGGACCTCGACCTCCTGGAATCGGTGAAGGGCATGACCGTCAAGCGCACCGCGATCCGCTATCCGCTGCGTGTGGTGCGCTACGCCGTCGATCTTGAGGCTAATCCCTGGGGGCTGGCCCTGGACGGTTTCGGGGCCGATGGCCCGCGGCGGCTGACCGACGTGGAGCTCGAGGACAATGGAGGGACCGATGGCGGCGGGTAGCCCGTTTCACACCGGCGCGGAGCGCTCGCGTGGCTTTCTGTTCGTCTTCCTCGGTGCTCTCGTGGTGCTCCTTCAGGCCGGGGCAGCCCAAGCAGCGTCGGATGGGCCCGAGCGTATCGCCTGGCGCAAGACGCCGATCGCCGTCGAGCTGTCCGTCGGCACCGAACGGCTCGTTCATTTCCCGGGCGCGGTGAAGGTCGGTGTGCCCCCGCCGCTCCAGGGCGTGCTCCGGGTGCAGAGCATCGCCGGCACACTGTACTTGTTTGCCCACCGGTCCTTCGTGAGTACGCGGGTGATCGTGCGCGGCGTGGACGATGGCCGAGTCTATCTGCTGGACCTCTCCGCCACGGCCGAAGGCCGTGGCAGCGGCCCGATCGAGATCTTCCTGCCGGACGAGACCAGTACGGATGACGAAGTGTCCGACGCGAACGCATCGGGTCCGCCGCGATACGGCTACGTGAGGCTGACGCGCTTCGCCGCGCAGCAACTCTACGCGCCGGCGCGTCTGCTAAAGGCGCTCCCGGGCGTCGTGCGCATGCCGGTCAAGCGCGCGCCGGTCCCTCTGGTGCGCGGTGCCGCCGTCGAGGCGTTTCCGCTGATCGCCTGGCGCGCCGGCGATCTCTATCTCACGGCCGTCAAGCTCACCAACAAGACCGATCGGCCCCAGACCCTGGATCCGCGCACGCTGCGTGGTCGCTGGCTCGCGGCGACGTTCCAGCACAACCGGCTATTCGAGGCGGGCCGCGAGGCCGATCGCACCGTAGCCTATCTCGTCTCGGCCCGGCCTTTCGCGGCCTCGCTGCGGTAGTCCGCCATGCCCGCCGCGACCTCCAATCGTCTGTTGCCGATCCTCGGCGGAATCGTCCTGTTGATGCTGGCGTTCGTCCTACTCAAATCTTGCACGGGGGAAGAGGGTGGCGAGGTGGTTCTGGACAGCGTCCCCACCGCCCCGGCCCCGGATGCCGACACCCCGGCGGATACCATCAAAACGCTCACCGCGAACGTCGCGGCCATGACCTCGGAGGTCGAGGCGCTGCGCCGAGACAATGCGGCGCTGCGCAAAGAGAACCGGACGCTCGTTGCCAACCGCACCCGGATCGAGGAGAACGTCACCAACCGGCTGCGCCGGGAGTTGCTGTCCCGTCGAAGTGACGAGGAGAGCCAGTCTCGGATCGACTCCGGTGTGTTGGCCTCGCTCACCAACCGCGTCGACAGACTGGCTGAGTCTCTGGCCCGGACGCAAACCGGTGGTTCGGGAAGCGACATCCCGGTGGGGCTCGGTTTGGACGGCGTCGACGGCCCCGCAGGCGCGACACCCCCTCTGATCTGGGTGGAGCCGCTCGACGTCCCGGCCGCGGCCCAGTCCGAGAGCGGCCTACTGGATCGGGCCGGGCAAACCGCCGGTGGCTACCTCGATGGCGCCCGCACGCGCACGAACCGGCTGCTGGCCAGTGCGCAAGACCAGGCCGAGGCTCTGCAGGACCGCCCGGTCTACACGGTTCCGCGCAATGCCACGCTCATCGGCTCGACGGCCATGACCGCTCTGGTCGGCCGGGTCCCGATCCAGGGTCAGGTGCGCGATCCGATGCCGTTCAAGGTGATCACCGGCGCGGATAATCTGGCCGCCAACGGACTGACCGTGCCGGGTGTACAGGGGATGGTCTGGAGCGGCACGGCGGTGGGCGACTGGACGCTCTCTTGTGTCACCGGCCGGCTCGAGTCGGTCACCTTCGTGTTCGACGACGGCACCATCCGCACCATTTCGAGTGACGATCGGCGCGGGCAAGGCGGCCGTCAGGGTGGCAAAGATGAACCGCTCGGTTGGATCTCGGATGCCCAGGGCGTTCCGTGCATCGGCGGTGATCGCAAGACCAACGCGGCGTCGTTTCTGAGCCAGCGCATCGGTGTGCAGGCCATCCAGGCTGCGGCCGATGCGGCGGCCGCGGCCGAGACCACTTCGGTGGTGAGCGATTTCGGCAACGTGACCGGCCGCCTCACCGGCGATGTCGGCACCTACGTATTGGGCAAGACGGTGGCCGGCGGCAGCGAAGAGATCGCCAAGTGGCTGCTCGAGCGCCAGTCCCAGAGCTTCGATGCCGTGTTCGTGCCGGCCGGCACGGCTGTGGCCATTCACGTCGACCGCGAGCTTGCGATCGACTTCGAACCCCAGGGCAGGAAATTGAACCATGCGCACGCGACGGCGAGCGATCGCCACCATCGTCTGGATTAGTGTGGCGCTTGCCGGCTGCGCGAGCACCAAAGAGTCCGTGTTGCCGCAGGACGGACCGTCCATGAAGGCGATCTACGATGCCCACTTCGAGGCCATGGGCGCCGATGATGCGCTCGCCGTGCGCCGCGAGCTTGGCGGTCGGCCGCTTGGCGAAGCGGACGAGGACTTGGCCGGTTACGCGCGCACGGCGCACACCGAGCTCGAGACGATCTTCCCGCGACTGCCCAACCCGACCCTGGTGATGTACGTGTTCCCGCATCTCGCCGGTACCGAGCGCTCGCCCGTGCCGGGCTACGCGACGACCTTTCCGCTCTACGAGCGCGTCGAATACGCGCTACCCGGCGAAGTGCCGAGTACTCGGCGTTGATCATGCCGTGGTTTTCTCGCAAGGCTCGAGAGGCGACCGAAGGCTCGGCATCACTGCCCGGCGTGCCGAAAAGCAAACCCCTCACCACGGCCGAGGTGAGAGCACTCTACGCCCGACCGCCGTCGTTTACCGATTTCCTGCCCTGGGTCGAGTACCTGCCGGAGAGTCGTTGTTTCCTGCTTGAAGACGGCGTGAGCGTCGGCGCCCTGTTCGAGCTCACACCGGCCGGCACCGAGGCCCGGACACCGGGCTTCATGACCGAACTGCGCGACGCGATCCAAATGGCGCTCACCGAGGCGATCCCGGAGCTTGACGAGGCGCCATGGATCCTGCAGCTCTATGTGCAGGATGAGCCCAGCCTCGCGGAGCTGATGCGGGAGGTGGCGGTGTATTTGCCTGAGGGGGCGGCCGAGCAAGGCTACTCGCGCTACTACCTCGCGCGGCTCGAGGAACACTGCGCGCGGGTCAGCCGCCCTGGCGGGTTGTTCGAGGATTCCGCGCTGACCGGGACGGTGTGGCGCGGGCAGGTGCGGCGGGTCCGGGCGGTACTCTACCGTCGGTTGAACCCGCGCGCTCGCCTGCCGAGCCCGGTCGAGGTGGAGGCCGAGCTCGATGATATCGCCACCAAGTGGACCGCGGCACTCGCGGCGGCCGGCATTCGCGCCCGGCGCGGCACCGGCGCCGACCTCTACCGCTGGCTGCTGCCTTGGTTCAACCCGCGTGCGGCCTGCGTGGGCGGCGATGTGGAGCGGCTCCTGACCGTCGCACCGTATCCGGGCGATGCCGGTCTGCCGTTCGGCTACGATTTCGCGCAGGTGCTGACGCTCGCCATGCCGCGCTCGGACGAGGAATCATCCACCTGGTGGTTCGACGGGCTGCCGCACACGGTGGTTACCGTCCAGGGCTTGCGGCGAGCGCCGGACATCGGCCACATGACGGCGGAGCGCCCGTCGGGCGACCACGTGTTCTCGCTGTTCGATCGGCTGCCCGAGCACACCGTCATGGTGCTCACCCTCACCATGAAGCCACAGGATCTGACCCGCAACCACATCGGCCTGGTGAAACGCGCGGCGGTGGGGGACTCCGCGGAGGCCGCCTTGACCCGCGAAGATGCGGCCGCGGTCGAGCGCGAGATGGCGGCGGGGAACAAGCTCTATCCGCTCGGCATGGCATTCTACGTACGTGGCCAGGATCTCGCCTCGCTGCGCGCCAACGTCAACCGACTGAACGCGGTTCTGCTCCCGAACGCCTTGCAGCCGATCACGCAGGAGGCGGATCTGCTCACCCTCGACAGCTATCTCCGCAACTTGCCCATGGCCTACGATGTGCGCCTCGACCGGTTGAGCCGGCGATCCCGCTTGGTGTTCTCGAGCCACATCGCGAACCTCCTGCCGCTCTATGGCCGTTCACGCGGCACCGGTCATCCGGGACTCGTGTTCTTCAACCGCGGTGCGGAGCCGCTGGTGTTCGACCCGCTGCACCGCTCGGACCGCAAGAAAAACGCCCACATGCTGATCCTCGGACCGACCGGCGCTGGCAAATCGGCGCTGCTGGTGTATCTGCTCCAGCAGATGGCGGCGGTGCATTGCCCCCGGATTTTCATCATCGAGGCCGGCGGTTCGTTCGCGCTGCTGGGCCAGCACTTCGCGAGCCAGGGTCTCGAGGTCAATCAGGTCACGCTCAATCCCGGCGCGGACGTGAGCCTGCCGCCGTTCGCCGACGCGCTGCGCCTGCGGGACAAGGATCGGCGTACCAAGCTTGCCATCGATGCCGACGCCCTCGGCGATGGCAACGAAGAGGACGAGGACCCCGAAGGCCCCGGTCGCGACATCCTCGGCGAGATGGAGATCGCCGCACGCATCATGATCACCGGGGGCGACGAGCGCGAGGATGCGCGCATGACGCGCGCCGATCGGTTGCTGATCCGCAACGCCATCCTGCTCGCCGCGAGGACCGTGGCCGAGCAGGGGCGCGACCAGGTGCTCACGCGCGATGTCGTCGCCGCGCTGACCGGTATCGGTCGCGATACGAGTCTTCCTGAGCACCGGCGTAACCGGGCGCTGGAGATGGGCGACGGCATGGCGCTTTTCTGTTCAGGCCTCGCGGGGCAGTTCTTCGACCGGCCCGGCAAGCCCTGGCCCGCAGCCGATGTCACCATCCTTGAGATGGGCCTGCTCGCCCGCGAGGGCTACGAAGATCAGCTCACCGTCGCCTACATCTCTATGATGAGCCATATCAACGATCTGGTGGAGCGCCACCAGAGCGACGCGCGACCGACACTCGTCGTCACCGACGAGGGGCACATCATCACGACCAATCCGCTGCTCGCGCGCTATGTCGTCAAGATCACCAAGATGTGGCGCAAGCTCGGCGCCTGGTTCTGGATCGCGACTCAGAACCTCGAGGACTTCCCGGACGGCTCGCGCCGGATGCTCAACATGATGGAGTGGTGGCTGTGTCTCGTGATGCCGAAGGAGGAGGTCGAGCAGATCGCGCGGTTCAAGGACCTGTCGGAGGAGCAGCGCAGTCTGCTGCTCTCGGCCCGCAAGGAACCTGGAAAGTACGTCGAGGGGGTCGTGCTGGCCGACAACCTCGAAGCGTTGTTCCGCAGCGTGCCGCCGCCATTATCCCTGGCCCTCGCCATGACCGAGAAGCACGAGAAGGCGGAGCGTGCTGAGATCATGCGCGAGCGCGGCTGCAGCGAGCTCGAGGCAGTCCATATCGTCGCGGAGCGGATTACGCGGGAGCGGGGCGACTGAAAGAACCCCGCCCGTGGGCGGGTTTGGTGACTACGTACATTGAGCCGCGCGAACTCTTGCACCCATGGGCGGCAAAGCTAGCCCGTGATCCAAAGCGTAAGCTGGCTGGGGAAAGTCCGCGCCAGGGCAACCGGGCCGCCAGATTGTTCGAGCGGCGGCAGGAATTGGACGTTGCCGGCAACTCCCGACGACCTGAGCAAACAACCGGTTGAGTCCACGACTGATTGCGGGTCGCCGAGAATCGATTGGAGATCGCGTAATTCTTGACCCGAAGACGACTATTCGCCCAACGCTGTCCTGCCGACTATCGAACTATAGGTTCAGAGCTTCTATGGTGTCGTTACCGAACCAATTGCTGACCGTCTGCATGGCCGCGGCGGAAAGTTGCTGGGTGAAGAGAAGGGCCAAACGTTTCTTCGGCCTCGAACAGGCGACATAGAAGAGGTTCCGATTGCGCTCAAAGGAGGCCTGCTTATTAGCGGGCACGTGTCCTTCCTGCCCTGCCAGTTCGAGCATCTCGTTGAAGTTATACCTGTTCCAGCCTCTGCCTACGACGACAAGAACGTTTTCGAATTCGGCGCCCTTGACGCCGTGCTTGGTTTCGAATGGAGAATGGCCTGACAAATAGCGGCAAAGAGCAATGATTTCGCGGTACGCGACGGCCCGTAGCTCGACGAGCTCCTTCAGCGCGCGCGGCATGTCCTCGCCGGCCTCCCGGTCGAATTCCCGCAATTTACGTTCGCGCCGCTCGACGGCGTCAGGGACTCTCGGCCGGCGTACCGCGAGCAAATGGTCCACCACGTCACCGACCGTCCCGCCGGTTCTCAGCTCGACGAGCTTGTCCATGGCCTCGGACCATTTCTTCTTGTCGGCCTGAGCGCGGATCGCCGGCACGTTGGAACCGAGTGCACGGAACATCTCCCCGTACTTTTTGACGAGGTAAGCCTCACAGGCCGGTTCCAGAGCGTCGGCGAAATAGGCGATATGCGGATGCTCCTTGTTCGTGAAGGACGCGTTGAACGCGAAGACTGCGGGAATGCTGGAATATCCCTGCTTGCCGGCAAGCACGCGGTGCGTGAGCATCAAGATCTTGGTGGTCTCGGCGGACAGATCCCACCCTTCTTCGGCAAGGCGATCGAGGACGGTTTGAAGCGTCCGGTCGGCGGCTTCGGTCGGAAGGTCTCCACCCCAATGAACGCCGGCCTGACGCGGCCCCGCCCAGGTGTTCGTGTAGAAGATACGAATGCTACCTTTTTCGTTCGGATCGACGACAAATTGGGGCAGTTCGGGCCTCATGCGGTTCAGGCATTCGACGACCGTCAAAACCGAACGGAAGTTTGCCTTCTTTCCAACGACCGTGAGGCTCGGGTGCTCGATCTTTCCACATCCGTCGCCGTAAATTTTCTGCCAGTGGTCGCCGAAGAAGCCGAATTGCGGGGAGCCCTCCTGCCCGAGGAAGTGGGTCTTGATGGCGTCGATCCAGCCGGTATTGGTGTCCTGGTACTCATCGATCAATATGATCGGGTACTTGTCCGCTAGGATGCGCCTGAATTTGGCGTTTTCCATGAGAGCGATGGTCAGGATGAGAACGTCGTCGTGATGGATGGAGACACGACGGTCGTTGATGCTCCGGTGCCCAAGTTCGTATTCGACGGCGCGTTCACCGAGGTCCCCGATTTCGGCGATTCTGTCGGGCCAGTGCTGGAGGTCCGGCAATAGTCCTCGGAGCTGTCTTTGGAATCCGCTGATGAGCGACCAGCAGAACGCGTGGATCGTATTGCAATAAATGAGCGGGCTCCGGTCGGTCCGGGCGTCGATCTTGTCCTTCGCCACGTTGGTGAAGGTAATGCACGCGATCTTCTGATGCCTCTGCGGCAGAATATGCTGGTAGTGCTCCACGAGGAAATGGAGCGCCTTGACGAGCGTGTAGGTCTTTCCGGCACCGGCGCCGGCTTCCACGAGAAAGCTCTCTCTGCGCTCCAGACAGCCATACACTTCGGCCAGGGCCCTTTGGCTGGCCTCTTCTGCGGGGTTCAAATGTTTCGCGACCTCAGCCATCTTGAGGTGCCGCTGCTTTGGGGGCGTCGGCGGCGGCCACCTGGACGATCGCCGCGTCCGCGTCAGGAATGCCACCAGCCGCCAGCCATCTCAACCCGTCGAGGATGTAGCCGGGCGCGGTCCAGCCGGTTTCGTCGATAGCGTATTTCAGGGCAAACTCGGACTTCTTGATCTTGTTGAGCTTGTCCCGTGCGCACTGGGCCTGCTCTTCGCGCGTGGCGCCTTCGATGCCGAACATCGCCGGATTCGCCAGCATGAACGCGTCTTCGAAGGTGCGGCCGCACGGACCGCCTTCGGCCTCGGGCCTTTGAAAGGCAATGCGCCTGAGCTTCGTGACCTTGGCCGCGTCGTCTTTCGCCAGAAGGGCCTTGGGCGAGCAGCCGCCGTCTCCGAACCAAGTGTTGAGACAGGCGTTGCTCGTGGCCGTGCCCTCATGCACCGGACAGGCGGCCCCGCCGGCGGCGACGACGGAGTCGAGGTCCGTGATGATTAGGGTCCGCAGCTCCAGAAAGTCGAGAAGGTCGAAGAATATGTGCGCGTAGGCGCCACCGACTTCCATGGTCGTCATGTACTGGCTGGACAGCTTGGACGCGTCGGGCTCGGCCTCCTCCAGCTTTTCGATGATGACAGGCAACAGCAGACGCTCGCTGGTGCCTTCGATCAGTATGGCTTTGTCGGCGAAGAACAGGTCACAGCGCGTCAGCGTCAGATACTGGTGGAGAAACCTTCTGTGATCGTCCGGCGTTTCGCGCATCCCCTCGCGCAGATCCTTGATCTCGGTCTGGCGAACTCCGTCAATAGAGATCGGGAGGAAGTACCGAATCGCCTCGAAGCCGGCCGCGTTAGCGACGTGTGAGGAATGCGTAGATACGATGAACTGGACTGGCCAGGGCAAGGGGGCGTCCTCATCGGCGCTGAGTTGCTGAGCAATCTTCGACACTTGGCGGATGAACACTTCTTGCATCTGGGGATGTAGGTGAGCCTCAGGTTCCTCGATGAACACGAGATGAACTCCGGGGGCTGCCGGTTCTGCACGAAACGTGCGATAGAAGCTGACGATCTGGAGCAGAATGAAGATGAGATTGCGTATCCCGAGGCCGGTATAGGATTCCGGGAGTAGGATTCCATGATGTCCCGCGTACCTCACCTTCGTATGCCGTGAAAGAAGGCGTTCGACGTCGAGTGTTGTTTCTGTTTCCAGTTCGGAACCGTCGAGGCCAGGGTAACCGAACGTGTGCAACGTCGGCATCAGTTTCCGCAACTCTGCTTTGAAGCCGTGATCGATCTTTTGCTGGATGTCGCGCACGGCCTCTTGCAGGGCTTGGGCGACGAGTTGTTCCCCTTGATTGGCGGTTGGCGACTTCGCGGCGGTGAAGAGCCCTTCCACGATTTTCGCCAGAACATCGGTGTCCCTCGATGTATCGTCGTCTAGCCCGCGCTGGGCGTTCACAAAACCCGTCTTCAGGAGTGACCGCAGTGCACTCACGGTCATCTCCTTGTGATTGGTCGGATCGTTTGGGTCTTCAGCCCATATGCTGGCGCCGAAGAGAGCGGGAACACGCTCGCGAAGTACCTGGAAGAAGGCGATCCGATCTTCGTCGGTGAGCTCGCCACCTGGCTGGTCGGCGAACAGAGCCTCGATAGCGCCATCGCGCAACTCATAGCGCGCCACGACGAGGGCCTCGTTGCTGTCTGGGTCGAGGTCGATGACGAAGTCGCTGAGAGGGCCGAGCTCGGGCCGTTGGGGGGCGTACCGAAGCAGAAGGCGCAGCTCGATGCTCGGGATCAGAGCGCGAACCTGATCGTCGTGCTGGCCCGTGTTCTTGGCCTTGAGCGCCTCGCAAAAGGCGGCGTATGAGGCGTTCGAGAAGTCTTCGATCTGAAATCTCGGGTTCTGGTCTACGAGAAACCGACGAATCGCCTCAGAAAGTGACGTCTTGCCGCTGTTGTTGCGGCCGACGATGAGAGTTGTTTGGCCCTCAAGCACCATCTCTACGTCGGCCAGGAGCCGGAAGTTTCTGACTGAGACTTTGTGGATGTGCATGTTTGGCCTTTTCTGGTCGTAAGTTGTCCATAAACAGGCGAAACCGCGGTTCCCCTTTACAGACAATAGGATAACGCAGTACGTCCCGATTTCTTAGGATGTGTAGCAGGCGCGACCTGTTCGGGTAGAGAATCGAAGACGGCTCGCTGCTCGGAGTGGCATGGTGAAACGACAACCACCGAACCCCTTACGGGTCGCCCGCTGCCCGAGTATCCTTTGCCTAATGCGGCACCGCTAGCTGCTCGACATACGGTGCCGGGAATGTCCACTCCGGGCATGGTTCGCTTTGCCGCCCGGCGAAAGTGGAAGCCGTTCATGGTTTCCTGAGGGAAATGCCGCGAGATACGACCGCGAGTCAGGAACTGCTGATGGGCGCTTCAAACCGCGGAGCGCAATCCACGCCCTCAACTGCACGGGTTTCCCCTTCCTCGACTCTCTGTCCGCGCGGACGATGGCAGGCATCGTCCCGCGACCCAAGACAGAGACATGCTCGCTTTTTCCCACGCCCTGGTTGGACTGACGCTTTTCGGGCCCTTGGTCTACAGCGCGCCCGTCTGGGCAGGGGAGGCGCTCAGCATCGAGGTCTTCACCACAAGCGAGCGACCGGTCGTCGGTGCGAGCGACGAGCGACTCCGGACCGTGACCGTCACGGTCTACGCCGTTGACGGTCTAGAGCGATTCGAATCGGGGCTATCCGAAGGTCTCCCGGCTGACCCGGAAACCGCGAAGACGGAGGCGCTCCGCCGGATCCAGCACCTCGACGACACCGGCATGGCGTCGGCCAGGAACGCGGCGATCGGTCTGGGTAGGGCCGTTCAGTACGGTGTCGATCGTTATCCCGCCATCGTCTTCGACGGGCGTGCTGTCGTATACGGCGTGACGGACCTCGGCGACGCGGTCGCACGCTATGCGGCCTGGCGTGCGGCCCAACCGCGATGAAGCGGCGTGGTCTGACACTATTCGTTCTGGCTCTGATGGTTCAGGTGCCGCAGGCGGGCCACACCGCAACCATCACGACACCTGAGATCGTCGTCCAGACCGCGGCGGCCACCTTCACCTGCATGCGCTGGATGCCGGTGGGGGTGTGTTTCTGGCTGCGCTGCTCCTTGACGGGTTGCCGGGTGCGCACCTCGCTCAAGGTCGGGCATTACAACCCGGATCTGGTCGTGAGTGTCTACAACGAGCTCGGCGGCAACCCGTGGGCCGAGATCCGTGCGACGCTCGGCCTGGCACAACGGGCTGCGGCAGCCGGGCTGCTTGGTGCGCTGCTGCCCATACCGATCGACAGTGCCGGCAACCGTACCGAGGGCACCGGCGACCGGCGCGATCACCGCAACCTCGTGTTTCGGGAGACGGATGCCATCGGTCACCCATTGAGCTCGTTGACCGGCAGCGTCTCCGGTGTGGGTCTTTTGTGCAACTCGCCGGCGACGAGCTTCGTGCCGTACTTCCAGTCGGGGCTCGATGCGCTGGCGTGGCGAGAGGAGATCCCGGAGATCTTCTATGTCGCGAGTTGGGTGCCGGGGCTGCGCGAGATTGGCACCTGGCCGCTGCAGACCTGGGGCAACGTGCATCCGCGTACCGGCTGGACGACCCAAGCGGAGGAGCCCAAGGCCGCCGCCGTGAACGCCCAACGCGCCGGCGACATCGTGACCCGCACCGGGCAGCCGCACGTCTACGTACCGCTTACCGGGCCGAGTTCCGGAAGCCAGCGCGTCTGGCCGCCGGGCCCGCTGGTCGAGAAGGACGCCCGCACCGGTATCTGGCAGATGTTGGCGCCGCGCCCAGAGGCGAGCTGCGGTGTGTTCGGCACCAATGACCTGACAGCCCTCGCCGGTTGGGGCGGCGGCCGGGTCGATCCGGCGGGCGACTATGTCTGGAACCTTTGGCGCCCCTACCAGTGCTGCAGCCGCCGCGGGCAGTGGCTTTTGTTCGACATCAATTGGATCGCCTACCCGCCATGACCCATCCGATCGGCAATCTCCGACGGTACACGGCACGCGTCGTGCTCGTCTCGATGCTCTGCGCCGGGACCGGCCAGGCCGTGCAAGGCCCCACCGAGGACGGTCTCTGGTACTACGAGATCGGTGGCGCGAAACCGGTCTCCGCGCCGGCGAACCCCGCGGTGGTGCCGGTAACGCTGGGTGGCTCCGCCCAGCTCGGACTCGGCTACAGTTGCGGCAAGTTCGATCCGGTGGTCGCGGTGACCAATACCCTGAACGACATCAAGTCCGGGGCGGACAACATGATGAACGCCATGACGGCGGCCGCCTCCTCGGCCATCGCCGCACTGCCGGCGCTGATTCTGCAACGCGCCAACCCCGGCCTCTACGATTTGTTTCAAAACGCACTGCTCAAGGCGGAGGAGACCATGCAGCTCGCCACCAAGTCCTGCGAGCGGATGGAGGCCGAGATCGCTCAGGGCAAGAACCCGTACGCGGATCTCATCACGCTGTCCAAGGGCAACGACTGGAAGCTGCAGATGGGCATCGGCGGCAACGATGCCGTGACCGCGAAAGACTCGGTGGAGGCCTCGAACGGTGACAACGGCGTACCCTGGCTCGGTGGCCAGGCCGGCGGGATCGGGCAGCCCGTGCTGCGCTTCACCGGAGACATCGTTCAGGCGGGCTACAACATCAGCATGAATCGGCCAATCACCTCGACGGCCCCTGTGCCGGCCGCTTCCGCCACGCGGCTCTCCGAGGTCTGGCCGACACCGGCGGCGGCGCGTGACTGGGTGGTCGACGTGGTGGGTGAGAACATCGTCACCACCTGCGACACCTGCCGCAAGGACAGCATTCCGGGCACGGGTTTGCTGCCGAAGCTCTACACCGAGTCCACCGCGGTCACCGGCGAGTTGCAGAACCTCGTGAGCGGCGCGATGCCGCCGACGCTTGCCAACCTCGAGCTCGTCACCGCGCCGGGCGTCGCGGTCACGCGCCAGGTCATCGAGGCCATCCGCGAGATGCCGGCCACCGAGCAGGGGCTCATCATCGGCCGGCTGGTCTCCGAGATCAGCACGGCGCGCACCGTGGAGAAGGCGCTCTATGCGCGCCGTCTGTTGCTCTCCGGGCGCCAGGTACCGGAGGTCTACGCCACCGAGGTCGCACGCCAGCATGCCGACACCGCGATCGCGGAGTTCGACAAAGAGATCGAGAGGCTGCTTTTCGAGACCCGCGTGCGCCGCGAGGTCGTCTCCGACACGATCACCGTGCTGCTGCAACGCGCTGCGGCCCGTCGCCAGGCCTCGCTCAACGTCCCACAGGGCGGACCCATTGATCCCCGGCCGCTCGACCATGGCCGTGTCCAATAAGTGCACACGGCTGCACCGGCGCTGGTTTCTCACGCTGTCGCTGGTCGCGGTGATCGGGGTGATAGGAATCGGCTCAATGCTCTGGCAGGCGGTGGAGTTGAGTTCGCTCTCCGCCGTCTCGGAGTGGGTGGAGCGGTTGAAGCCCATCTTGAGCGGGTTGCGCTTGGCGCTGATCGGTCTGCTCGCCATCGTTTGGCCGCGACTGCCAGCGCTCTGGTTACCGCGCGACGATGACGACACGCGCGCCCGAGCGTGCTGGATGGTGCTGCGCTGGCGGGTCATCAGCTGGCTGCTCGTCATCGAGCTGGTGCTCGGTCAGAACGTCATCGGGTATTTCCTGACCGTCGCGACAGGACTTGTCGCATGAGCGTCGACAGCCACCTCGAACTTTTCACGACCCTGTTCGGCTGGACATTTTACGGCGTGCTGTGGAACGTTCTGGTCGGCACCGGTATCGTCTACCTGCCCTTTCTCGGCATCCTGATCGACAACTGGCGTGAACCGGCCGAAGGCGGCGAGTTCGGCACGGTCACCGGGCTCTCGCTGCGGCGCATGGAGATCGAGCTGTTCCTCGCGCTGTTCGTCGTGGTGCTGGCTGGTCAGCCGGCGACGCTCATTCCGCTGAACGCCGGTGCCTTGAGCTACGACCCTCAGCCCACGCTCAGCGACCCGACGCCGGCGACCGCCACGGTGGCGGCGCCGCAGAGCACCTATGGCGCGGCCGGGTTCAATGGCTCTCCGGCGACCGTGAACATTCCGGTTTGGTGGTACGCCGTGCTGGCGATGAGCTCCGGGTTCAATCATGCGGTGGTCGAGGGACTGCCCGCGGCCAGCGACCTGCGGACCTACGAGCAACAGGCACGACTCTCCACGATCGTCGATCCACGGCTGCGCCAGGAGACGAGCGACTTCTTCAGCGAGTGCTACGTGGCCGCGCGCTCCAAGTACCAAGCGGAACGGCCGGCGACCGCCGCGGTGGCCGGGATACTGGCGACCTACGGCGAAGACGATCCAGATTGGATGGGCTCGCACGTCTACCGGGACACAGCCGGCTACTACGACACGCTGCGCCCGTCGAAGCAGATCCCGGGCTGGGCCTACAACCCGGCTCGCGACACCGAGTACGACCCGGCCTCGCCGCCGACTTGGGGCAAGCCCACGTGCAAGGAGTGGTGGGAGGACGGCGCCCAGGGCCTGCGCGAGAAGCTGATCAACGAGGCGGACGTGACCTCGGCCGGCTTCTCCGGCCTGGTTGTCGCCGTCGCGCCGATCTTGGCCAGCGAGCAGCAGGAAGATGCGGTGGTTCGGACGGTGCTCAACAACGCGCCACCGTCCTGGTCCAGCAACGAGCTCGTCGCCGGTAACACAGCCAACACCGGCTGGTTCGCCATGGCCGAGAACATCGTCAAGGGCGGCCTCGCCACCGGGGGCGTGATCATCGCCTCGGCGCTGTTCTCGGTGACCATGACCGCCGTACTTCAGGCGCTGCCGATGGTCCAGGCGCTGATGCTGCTCGGCATCTACGCGCTCTTGCCGATGATCGTCGTTCTGTCCCGCTATTCGCTGTCGATGATGGTGGTCGGGGCCATGGCGATCTTCACGGTCAAGTTCTGGAGCGTGCTCTGGTACCTGGCCATGTGGGTGGATCAGAACCTGATCCTGTCCATGTACCCGGACGTGAACGTGTTCCTGCAGATCTTCGCCAACCCCGGCGAGCACGACGCCAAGCGCATGCTGCTCAACATGATCACGACCAGCCTCTACCTAGGGCTGCCGTTGCTCTGGAGCGGGATGATGGCCTGGGCGGGCGTAAAGGTCGGGATGGCTATCACTAACGCGACAGCGCCGCTCGCTCAACCGGGAAAGGACGCCGGTCAGAAGGGTGGGGCGATCGCAAGAACTGCAGCAAGCAAAGGTCCGCGGCGTTGATCGTGGTAACTAAGCGCGGTCGTACCAACCGTAAGGATCGGTTCCGGAATCGAGTCGACCAGTCCGATGGTTCAGCTCACCCGAAAGGTCTGAGTCGTGGAGTTGTCTGTCGTCATCCAGTTCGGGCTCGACCGATGCAAAAAGCTCGCGAAAGGCGCCGATTAGCGCAAAAACCAACCCGAAAGCAACACTGCCGACTTTAAACAGCAGCTGTCTGATAATCGCTGTTCGATTGCCGTTCATCACATCAAGCATAGGCGAAAGCCCGCGTCAGCAACAAACCCATTCTGCAAGTTGCTGATCGCGCTTGAGAGTCACACGTTGAAGCATCAGTCCGTCGAAGACGTCCTCCGGCTGGGGCGAACCAGAAGACACGGCGCTTCCCGGAAGGGCGGTGAGAGCTTCGTCCACAAAGCGTTCCCACATCGAATCGTGCGGGCCGTAGGCAGTTTGCCACCATTCGAGGATTCGATCTCTGGCATCGACCAGGGATTCGGCGCTTGGGAGCCTGTCACCTTTCTTTTTATTCACACTCGGGTGTGAGGGGAAGAGACTCCAGAGGTCATTGCAGGGCCAGGCGGCAAACGGGAGGCAGGGATCAATTGCGAATTGATCCCTGAGCCGGCAGCCACGCCACAGGCAGTAGAGGTTCTGATTACGTTCCCGGACGTTCGTGGCGAAGTCGCGTACCAGGCGCGTGTCGTGCTCAGGATCGAGCCAGCGTAGCAGGGCGAAGTGTTCGTCGCGGGTTCGTCGGGCATCGCCCTCGTAACCCTGCATTAACTCGGTCCACTCGCTGAGAAGGGCAGGTTCAATCCATGCGGCATAGCGACTCATTGCCTGCCAAAGGTGCCTCGGCACGAACAGCCGACCAAACGAGCCGAGAAACGGGCCATCCAACGCAAAGTCACTGGTCCGGGGTGCTCGCGCTGACAATGCAACGAAGACTTGTTCCTGCTTGCTAGGGTAGGTGATGTAGTGAGCCGGCATCTGAGAAATGGTATTGCGAGCATCGCTCACGGTGTCGTCGTCGACGTCCTCAACGAGGCCGGTAGCGCTGTCGGCGATGCGTACCAGCACCCGGAGCAACGCGAGCTTGTAAGTGGATGACTTGCTGTCATTGACGATGATGTGCCGGAGCAACGGCAATGCCCCAAGCCCATCGTCCGGGGCCTGGAGGAAAACCGTCTGCCAGGTGACCCCTTGTCGCCCAAGTCGGTCGCCGGCACTGGTGACTCGGATGACGGCCAGCCCATGACCGCGTGAAAGCTTCTCCACCTCGTCCACGTTCGTGTCGTACATTTCACGGTCGTCGGGCGGGGGCCTGACGCAATGAAATCATGATCCGTCCGCCAGGCCGCAGGAGGGCAGCCAATTTCCGGAAGGCGTGCTGGCGAGATGTCGGTGGCAAGTGCATCCAGACCGCGCTCAGGCAGATGAGGTCAAAGGTCAGGCCGGTTCGGAAAACATTTGCGAGGGCGGGGAGTTGGTCGTCGAGCCAGCGGATGCGGGAATCTGGATGGAGGGATCTGCCAAGCTCGCGCATGCGTGCGGCGGGTTCCACCGCAACCACCTCGTGGCCTTGGGCTGCAAACCAGGCCAGTGTTCTCGGGCAGCAGTTCCAGGACGCCGTTATGGATTTCCTCGAAGGACCGGGATTCGTATGTAGCTGCTAAAGCTTCAGCGTCGCGATTGTAGATATCAGGCCTGTGCGTACAGTTGTTGTTCATCGGTTTGCTCGGCAGAGGTTAGCTGACGCGTAAATTGCCACCTGCCTTTTTCAATTTACCTCCGGAGGCGTGCCGCCTCGTCCTGCCGCAGTGCGATCGTCTGGCCGCTGTTGCAGTGGGTAGCGTTCCGAATAGCGTGTTCAGCGAGCCTGTTTGACAGTACGCGAATAAACGCCACGCTAGGCAACATCGTGAGACATATGTTACATAAGATAATATAAGCCCTCCAATGCCTGTTGAAGTCAACGGTATCAAATACTTAAGTGCTACCGAGTTGTTAGAGACTGTCGCTGTGACCCGGCAGACCCTCTGGCGGTGGCGGCAGGAGGGCAAGATCCCTGCAGGACACCGATTCAGAGGGCGGCAAGTAGTGTTCAGTCCCGAATAAGTCTGATCAATTCAAGAGTATGCAAACCGCATCGAGCCGATCGACAACTCGGAAGCGGGTCAGTTGAGCCTTTTCAACAGAAATGGATCGGGACGCAAGGATTAGGAGGCGCGCGATGGCAGAACGTAAGAAAACGGTGGTGCTGCTGAGCGGAGGACTTGACTCGAGTACCGCGCTGGCAATCGCGGCGTCGGAGGGATTTGAAGCCTATGCACTGTCCTTCCGGTATGGGCAG
The DNA here is from genome assembly GCA_030433275.1 of Gammaproteobacteria bacterium. Taxonomy (GTDB): domain Bacteria; phylum Pseudomonadota; class Gammaproteobacteria; order Nitrococcales; family Nitrococcaceae; genus Nitrococcus. The sequence goes on along the minus strand of JAUILK010000001.1, from coordinate 159,750 downwards.
CGCCACAGCGCCGAACTCGATGCTGCCGCCCGCGTGGCAGAAGCCCAGGGTGTGGCGCAGCACGTCATCGCGGACATTGACCTTCGACTGTTCGGCGGTTCCGCCTTGACGGCGGAGATTGACGTTCCCAAGGGCAGAAGCCATGCAGAGATGGGAGAGGGGATCCCGGTGACCTATGTGCTCGCGCGTAACACGATCTTCCTTTCGCTTGCGCTGGCCTGGGCGGAGGTCCTCGAGGCAAGCGACATCTTCATCGGCGTAAATGCGCTGGATTACTCCGGCTACCCGGATTGTCGGCCCGAATACATCGCGGCTTATGAGCAGATGGCGAATCTGGCGACCAAGGCGGGCGTCGAAGGTGCTCAGCAACTTAAGATCCACACGCCGCTGATCAGTCTCACCAAAGCGGAGATCATTCAGAAGGGCACTGCCTTAGGCGTTGACTATGCACTGACCAGGAACTGCTACGACCCCAGCCCCGAAGGCGAGCCTTGCGGCCAGTGTGACTCGTGCCAGTTGCGTGCGAAAGGTTTTGCAGAAGCGGGTGTGCCGGATCCTCTAGTGCAGCGATTCGAGGTGCTGTCTGCGTGAAAGAGCGCCTCCTTCATACGGCTGCAATACCCTTCGAGTCGGCGCGCCATGTGGACATCCTCCCTGAGGAGCACCGGTCTCGCCGTTTGCATGGTCATAGCTTCCTGGCCCGACTGCGGACGGAACTGCCGAACGGATGGGCTCCGTTCCAAGGCGCGGAAACGGACAGCCTGGCAGAACAGCTCAGTCGCTGTGTCGCCACCCTTGATTATGATCTGCTGAATAATCACGTCGCGGTCCCAACCGACGAGAATCTCGCCCGTTGGGTTCGCGATTGCGTCGAAGTGCCAGGTATCGAGATGGTCGGTATTCAGAGCACGCGTCACGAGGGTGCGGATCTCGATGTTCATGGTAATGCCCACATCTGGCGCCGCTATCGTTTCGAGTCAGCACACCGATTGCCCAACGTGCCCGACGGTCATCAATGCGGGCGTATGCACGGACATGGTTTCGAGGTCATTCTCCACGCCAATCAGAATTTAGGCACTAGCGACATGGGTGTGGATTACGACCATCTCGATGCCTGTTGGGAGCCTATCCACACGGAGTTGGATCACGCCTGCCTCAATGATATTCCTGGGCTGGAAAACCCGACGAGTGAAACCCTTGCTGCCTGGATCTGGCGCAGGCTGAAGCCGAAACTGCACCAATTGTCCTGGATCACGGTCTATGAAACGGTCACTGCGGGTTGTCATTTCGACGGTGAGCACTACCGTATCTGGAAAGAGCAACGCTTTGAAAGCGCACTGCAGCTAACGAGTGCGCCAGAAGGTGACAAACGGCGGCGTTTGCATGGACACAGTTATCTGATCCGATTGCACCTGACGGCGTCACTGGATCCGGTCATGGGCTGGACTGTCGATTATGACGACGTGAAGGAAATCTTTAAGCCCATCTATAAGGCTCTGGATCATCATCGCCTCGATGAACTGAATGGGTTGTCGCTGACCGATCCTGCGAGCATTTGTCGTTGGGTCCGAACTGAGTTTGCCAATGATCTGCCGGAACTCGATCGCATCGACCTCTACCAGACCCCTGGTTGTGGTGCGGTCTTGAGCTGGGGCAACAAGGCCCCGGCATTGCCGACGTGAGTTTCTGAATGACGTACTCGGTCAAAGAAATCCTTTACACGCTGCAAGGTGAGGGCGCCCATACCGGCCGTCCGGCGGTGTTCTGCCGCTTTACGGGCTGTAACCTCTGGACAGGTCGGGAACAAGACCGATACGAGGCAGTATGCCAGTTCTGCGATACCGATTTTGTCGGTACCGATGGGATTGGGGGCGGCAAGTTCCGCACGGCTGCGGAGTTGGCGGACAAAGTGGCGGCCTGTTGGCCTAAGGCGGCTGGCAAAGCGGGAAAGCCGTTGGTCGTTTGCACCGGTGGAGAACCGCTGCTGCAGCTAGATGAGCCGCTCATCCATGAACTTCACGTGCGGGGCTTTGAAATCGCAGTTGAGACGAATGGGACCCAACCCGCTCCAGAGGGATTGGATTGGATCTGCGTCAGCCCGAAGGCGGAAGCCGAATTGGTTGTGAAGAAAGGCAACGAGCTGAAGCTGGTCTATCTGCAGGAAAAGGCCCCGCCGGAGCGCTTCGCGGAACTGGCGTTCGAGCACTTCTTTCTTCAACCCATGGACGGGCCAGATAGAGACGTGTTGACGCAACAGGTCATTGCCTATTGCAAAGCGAACCCGCAATGGCGGCTAAGCGTGCAGACGCACAAGATTCTCGGGATTCCCTGAGGGGGCGGCACAGAAACATGATAGGAGCTTAGGTGCCATACAGTACCGCACGTAGGATGCTACTGGTGCCTTTCCCTTGAGCTTGGATCATGGGGTTGGTGCCGCTTCGGTTGTCTTTCACGCAATAGAACGCCTGGTGTTTACTGCTCTTCCAAGCAAAGACGAAGATGTCCGCGCTGCGTGCTAGGGTGCTCAGGCGATTGGTGCACTCGTGATCGTGGTTGAGTTCCACGCATACCGTGGGGCAGCGGTTCTCAAGCAACGAGGCGGCACGCTGGCCTGCCGGTTCCTCCAGTGTGTAGATACCAACCTTTTTGCCGGCAAGTACATCAACGGTCTCGGCAGCGATTGTATCGCCGTCTTCCTTGACGAATTCTGTTGGGCAGTCGATGCTGTAGTCCTGGCACAGATTCTGGACTACGAGTGTATCCGTGGGCGTCAGCCTATGGGCAAGCGGCCGTGCTTTTTCGATCACGCCCAGAACCAGGCGCAGGCGTTGCTCGGATTCGGGGCATGTGTGAATGGCTAGTAACTCAGCCAGGTCTAGAGCCCAGCCAACCTTGAAGGCAGACATCTGTGTGCCCAGGAGGTCTTCGAGGTCCGTTATCAGGTCGGTATACTCAGCCTTGTTCAGCCCGATAGTCAGAAGTGTGGTGGCAATGTCGCTGGCCAGTTCAAGCTCGTTTTGGGATGGATCCTCGAGAAGCGCGATCTTAGTCACTAGCAGCTGTAACAAAGGCTTTAGATGACGCTGCGGAGTGCCGTCTTCGGGTATCAGGGCCTCGTAGAGGAGGGGCGCGGCCTCCCGGAAAACCGACTCGGCGGTTTCGGTCGAGTTGTTGACGATGATCACGAGTTCGCTTGCTTGCACCTTATCTTTGAGCAGTTCGGCGGGGTCCCAGGTGTCCAGGTGTTCCCGTAGCGCTGCCATAGCCCGCTCCTCGTCCAGGCCGGCATCTACCTGTCGCGCCCAATCGAGCCACCCTTGAGGGGCCTGCGCACCCGTTTTTGCAACACGTTTCTTCAAAGCAGCAAGACGCCCCGTCCAAGCGGCAGGGAGACGCTCGGCGTTATCCTCTGGTTTGATCGCATCCAGCACGCGTCGAGCGACTTCAACTGTGTCAGTGTCTTCCGCGCAACGAATTAGGCGTGTGAGTCGCTTCTTAGACGGTGGGGCATCCAAGCAGAGTTCAAGCGCAAGGTCGATTTCGAAGTTATCAAAAGCCGCATCGGCTTCGCTCAGCGGATCAGTTGGGCGAGGTGATTCCTTAGTCGGTTGCAGCCGGAGGAGTGCGTGCGCGAAGGCATCGTCCAGTTGTTCGAGTTCGCTTGCAAGATCTAACAGGCGAGGGTGGATCGCATCTTCGCGTGCAAGTTCATAGAGGAAGAATGTCTTGAGCAGGCGCGGGGCGCGGATCCCGCGCCGCATTCCAAACAAGGTGGAACGTCTGTGCAGACCGGCAGCCTTGAACGCCGCGAGTGCTTCCTGCGGGGCGTTGGGGTCCTCGCTCGGCTCCACGTATTGACGGTACAGAGCGTCGTGGACGTCGACCAGAACCCGTGGCGGCAGCCGCAACCCCGTCAATTGGTTTAATAGTGCCCCGTCCTCGACTATTTCGCGCCAGCGTCCCAGCCCAGCTAGCACGCTGATCTGAAGGTACAGGAGGTTCTCGGCATCGAGGCGACCGATTGCGCGGATGCGGTCGAGCAGGCGGTTTGCCTCATCTTCGTTGCCGGCAGCAACGGCGCGATCGAGTTCAGCACGTAATGTTCCCAACGGGCGTTGAGCACGTTGCGACCGTTTGGGCATACGCTCGAGAAGACCGCGGTAGAGTTCGAGCGCGCGCAGGATTCTCGGCACGTCTTCCACCGTGGACGCGCGAATGCGATAGGAGGGGGCGATGGTTCCAGCGGCGAATGCGGCCTCGACAGGGTCGTCTGCATTCAGCATGTAGGGTCGACCATCGAAATCGGAGTAGGAGGGGCCGATGAACGACTGTAGTGCTTCTTGTAGTCGGAGGGTGCCGCGAGGGCTGCGGCCTGCGCAGTACCAACTCGGTATGCCATCCGCGTCAAGACGAGGAAGGACAATGGGAAGGTCAATATTGTCGTGCTGAGCAAGCTCGATCCAGGGAAGGCTGTGCTCGGCCCAGGGGCTGGTCTGGCTGCTGATAGAGGACCATTGCAGACCATTGCCGATGTCGAAGAAACGCTCCCACCAGGGACTGGCATCAGTACTCATTGGCCTGCTCCGATCGGTAGATTTGGAATTCGATGCGCGCTTTGGCAATGGCTTCTGCAGAAGTTTCGTAGTAGACAGACTCTTCGTTCAGTTCCAATCCACTGTAGGTGAGATTCATCGAGCCCAAAAGGAGACTGCTGTTTGTCAGTATCCCTTTGGTGTGAAGACCGTCGCGGCTGAGCAGTTCGAGGCGGTCATCGAGTCCGGACTCCCGAGAGCGATCCTCAAGCCGGTTCAGGAACGTTTGGTTATGTGTATCCGGTCGCGTGACAACGATGACCCGCGTGCCATTGGTCATTATTTGTTGTGCATAGTCGACGAGGTGGATTTCCCGGCGCTGCCAATGAGGATTGATCGCATTGAAACGGCCGCTGCGGTTGTCGAGCAGGACAAAATCGCTGACCCAGGGGCTGACTAGCCAAACCTCGCTACTCGGGTTCAGCAGTTCGGCAAAAAACATGATTTGCAGCAATTCGCGCACGACATCTTGGCTGGTAACGTGGCTGCGGAAGATGCGTCGAGTCTGGTAGTGCGGTGTGCTCATGCGAGAACCTCCTCGGCTTCGAGGTCGACTTCGACATGGTCTTGGACTTGTCGATAGGCCGCCACACGCGCGTAGACGGACAGATAATCCGACTCCACCGGGTTGACCGCGAAAAATTGCAGCGCATCGGCTAAGGCCGAGCGTTGATGGGATTGGGCCGTCAGTGTTGTGATACCGGATGCCGCGAGCCGGGCTAGTGCAACTTCGCGCCAGTTCGGGTCATCAACGGCGACTGGGTCCAACGTGGGAGGTAGGTAGGCAGACACCAACAACCGTTCCGCCGCCGCCAGATCTGTGAAGGGGTTGTAAGGCTCGAGGCCGATGCGGCGCACCTCGCGACCACGCCGCCAGAGAAGCCCATAGATGGCGTTGAAGCGCCAAGCGAGGCGTTGTGCCAAGTCCGGTAGGGGGATGCCCGCGCTCGTCAGCACCTGGTCAATGTCGTCCTTCCGGCTCCAGTGGTAGGCAATCGAACGGCCGTCTAGTTCGACGCCAAGGCGTTGTTCCTCCTGCTCCCATTCTTGCGCCACGCGGTGCAGGAAAGCGTCGCTGGCGGCGTTGGAACCTGGCCGGATGAGTCGTGTCGCGACGGCAGTTATGAAGGCGTGATAGAGCACAAAGCCTCGGGCGACTAAGTCCATGCGCAGGCGGCTCATGGCTTGGTCAGTCGCAGCGGCGCTCTGGGCGCCGCGCACCGCGTTGACGATGTCACACATATCCTCATCGCGATCGCTTCCGGCGACAGTCCTGAGCAGGCGGCGCAGTTGGTAGTCGGTATGGCTGTATTCGTTGGGCTCTAACTGCGCCCCGAGCAACGAGTAGAAACGGCGGGGATCCTGGCTATAGCTGGCGAGGAAGTCCTCCATGGCGCCGCTGCCACCGGGGGATGTCTCAGAGATCCAAACCTCTGCGCCGCCGTCGTGGCCGTCGTAGAGATCGACCGGAGCGCGTGGGCCCGGGTCGGTGTCAACGACCAAGCTCGAGGCGTCGATCTCTGGGCACAAGTCGCAGATGGCCTCGAGCGCCGCGGCGCCAACGGTCGCGACGAATTGGCGCCTGAGCAGTGGCTCCCAGGATGCGTCGATTGGTTCCCACAAGCATTGCGCCTGGGAGCGCAGACCTCTGAGTACGTCGTCGCGTGCCAGCAAAACCGCCAGGTCGCGCCTCAGATGATCTGCTCCCTCTTCGTTAGCAGCCTCCGGGGCGTTGTCGTCGATCGGTGGCGATTGGAACAGGGATTCGAGCACCTCAGACAACGCGATCTCGCTGCGACCGGTGGCGAATGCGGCATCAGCCTCGGCTAGCCCGACGCCGCGCGCCAGTGCGTGCTGGGTCAGCGCAGCGAAGTAGACGTTCATTAGCCAGCCGCGCATGAAGGGGTTGTCGACGGTGAGCAATACGGTGGCAGCAGTTGCATCGTCAAAGAAGCGTTCCGTGCGGATGGCACGTTCCAGTTCGGGATGTGCGCTGACCTTGCGCCAGAGTTCGTCTGGGATGTGCACGCCGATTCGCATGGCATCTACGCTCAAGGCGTAGCCGATTGCCGCGGGTTGCTCCTGGTCCGCGAACTCGAAACGTGTCTGGTATCCCTCGCCATGCCGAACTCGGATGTCGGCGTTGGAGCCGACCGCGAAACGGCGCACTTGGACCGCCGCATGCTCGGCATGTCGGAAGCAGATCAATGAATCGAAAAGATCCTGCCATGGATTGCCGGGCGGCACCGTCAATGGGATTCCCCGTTCGCTGGCGACAATTTGGCTGTGCCAGATCAAAAAGGCGTTGGATGTGTCGCCGATTTCATTCCCCGGACTTACGGGGCGGACTTCGAATGGCCGGAAAACGGGAATCCTGTAAGATCCTTCGCCGTCGCGGATTTCCCAGTCTCCAAGCCGATCCGCGGAGTAGAAATCCGCAATTTCCAGTTGACTCTGGGTGCGCCCGGCATCTTCGGTCGCAACCCAGTGGCGAATTCGGGAGTAGTTCACGCCGAAACGGCGCGAGACGCGCCCGGGTGCGAAGGTGCGGAGTCCTTGTGCGATGCTCATAGATGCGGGCGCAGGTTCGTCACCTTGCCATGCCGGTGGCAGGATGATTTGGACTTCGGGCAGATTGAGGTCGCTAAACAGGTTGGACGGTACGAACTCAGGTAGCGGATTGTTGTTGATGGCGAAATCAGCGACTGGTTGGCGCCCTACGCGCCAGTTGCTGCTGAGTCGTCGCAAAGCAGTGGGGATGACGGCGCCCAGGATTGGCCGCGGGTATTCCCACAGGAGAGCCTGAATTTCTTCGGCCGAGAGTTGAAGTGCCTGCTGTAACTCGTCCGTCAACTCGATCAGAGCCTGGGGGTCATCCAGAAGTCGCGCGAGTAGTTCGACGATCACACCTTGCCGATTTCGCTCGGTGGCTATGCGTTTGCGTTTCCTTGGATCGTTCGCACCGTCCATGTCAACCGGCCGGCTCAGAGTCGACCAGACGCTGCCATTACCCAAGGTTGGCCCGAGTTGCTGCGCGAGGAAGTCGATCAGCGCGTAGGTGGCCTGCATGCGCTGGATGTAACGACTCGCGAACGGCAGGTGGCGTGGGCGCAGTTCTGGGTCGAAAAGGTGCTCGTAGCCTTGGTAGGCGAGACGATCGCGACCGTAGTCCGATAGCACGACTACGGTCCAGGGCCGCATGCCGCGCGGGCGGCCGGCACGTCCCTTGCGTTGCAGGAACTGGGCGGCTTCCCGCGGGGCCTTGTGCTGGATGACGCAGCCGACTCCAGGATCGTTGTATCCGACCTCGAGCGATGCCGTGGCGACGATCAGGTCGAGACCTCGGGCTACTCCGGGGTCCTGGGAGCTCGTGCGTCCGATGCGCTTGCGCTCATCAAGGCGGTGGCCTATCGCCTCCGGCATGGACCAGTTCTGGCCCGCGCGTTCACGGCTAGCGGAGGGGATGGTTCTTCGCAGCACCGCGAGGGGGCCGTTCGGATGGCGCGCCATGTCGGGTTCGCCGCGATCGTTGCGCCCCTCGGCATCCTGAATGCCGAAATAGAGGCGGTTGGTGACGTCGATGTCGTCGGTAAAGGCGAATACTCTTTGGCCGTACAGACCGCGACTGGGTTGATTGTTGGGGCGGTCCATAACGCGCATCATGAGCATGGCGCCCTGTATGGTCGATGACAGAAGCGACGCCCGCGATACCGGGTCGCCGCGCAGCGCTAGGAGATACTCGGCACCCTCGGCAACCATGTCCCGAGGGCGGGGGGTAACCTCTTCCACCTGGTGTTCCCCGAGACCAGTGAGGCGTGCGAAGAAGCGCACACCATCCTGGAGCGTAGCCGACAGCCCTACGAAGGTGATGGGGGCGTGCACTAGATGCCGCCAGCGGCGCAGGAGATAACCGACCTGGGCGCCGTGATTGCCTGAGTAGGTGTGTATCTCGTCCAGAAGCACCATCTCAGGTGGACGAGTGGCACCGGGACGCAGGCCGAAAAGTTGTCGGGTGGCTGTGTCGGACAACCGCTGGTTCAGCATTTCGGTCGTAGTGAACAAGATATCCGGTGGATCTGTCCGCAGTCTTTCCCGCGTGAGTACGAGTTCGTCAGGGGGGATCGTATGGCTGCAGCGGACGCAGGACAGTTGTTCCCGGGCACTTTTGATATCTTCCTTGCGCCACACAAGCTCACCGTCGCAACCATTTTGCGTGCAGGTCATGTAACTGGAAACCAGGCCTTGCCTGTCAGAGGTTTCCCGCCAGCCCTGGTGTCCGTACTGCTGCAGCCAGGCAGATTTCTCCGGCGTTTCGCCGAATAGTGCTCCGATTCGGATCTTGCCGCTGCCACGCGTTCGAAGCAGTCCGTCGAGTCGGCGCGCTTCCGCATAGACTTCCGCAAACTGATCCCGCAGCAATTCGGTCCTCGGGTAGATCGAGAGGAGTTTGACCCAGTTCCTACCGGTGCCCTGACGAATCCGCAAGGCCCCGATACGGGCCATGGCGGGCATATAGAAGGCCAGAGTCTTGCCGCTGCCTGTGCCGGCACTGACCAATGTACCGTTGGAGCGCCGGGCCGCTAGGCCTTCGAGGATACGGCGGGTCGCCCGTGCCTGGAACTCGGCCAGCCGGTAGGTTTTGCCGCGCCCGGCCAGCAACTCCTGAAGCACGCTGCTGACCGTGGGATCTTCCAATCGGCGACCCAACTCGTCGACGACATCCGAAGGTTGAAGGTCCCGTCGCGGATAGCGACGCCGTCGGCGGGTGAAACGGAAGTCTGCGACCAGCGTGCGTCCCTGCTGCCAACCTTCGATGCTGCGATGCTGGGGAAACAATTGCCTGAGCTGGAACGCCAAGCGGACGGTCTCGGCCATGCGCGAGCGGTAGCCGGGGTACGGGTTGTCGTCGCTGTTGAACAACAAACCTCGCTCGGCGAGTGCTTGGATAACGTCGTCAGCGTTGTAGAACGACTCGATACCCTGCTCATAGGCCTGGTCGAGCAGCGGTTCGATCAGTTCGCCGAGTTCGTCGCGTCCGATTCTGCCGTCGACGAGTCCCCAGACCAGCAGTCGTGCCTCCCGCTGCTCGATGACATCGAGCACGCTGCGCAGAAAACCCTCGATCGCTTGGGTCGTCGTCATCTCGAGTCTGTCCTGGCGACGATGCGGTAGTGGCCGCTGGAGCCCTTCTGCTGGAGCCAGCCGCGCACCTCCTCGGTCAGCAGGTCGAGATCGGCCCCTCCATCGGCGACGGCCTGAAGGAACTGTTTGGCGGCCTCTGGCACATCGAAGTCGAAGCGTTGATAAATCTCGCCTAGTTGTCGTGCCAGTTCTCGTGCCCGGGCGAAATCGCCGCGCTCCTGCGGGCGGCTGCGCGCGAGGCCTTTGAGTTGTGTGTAGGTCTGCTTGTAGAGCCTCAGCTGACCGAGGTTGCGATCGGTGATGGCGAGGGACCGCTCCAGGTGACTCGGGCTCTCGCCTGTATAAGCCGTCGCGATGAACTGACTCCATGCAGCTTTGAGAGCCTTGGTCAGCTCTTGGTAGGCCGTCTGGGCTTGGTCGTCAAGGAGCTTCCAGTCTCGTCCTTTTGTGAGGCTATCGGCAGTGCGGTTTTCCGTGAAGCGTTTGATGAGTCTGGCGAGTGTCTTGCGTGCCGCTTCTGCGCTGATACTGTCGGGAGCCGCATTGATGCCCTCATCACGCAGCAGCCGCATCTGCTGGATCTCTGTACCGAGCTTGTCGTTCATCGGGCGGGCCTGTGCGAGCAATTGCTGTAGTTTCGCGCTTTCGGCGCGCCGGCGGTCGAGCGCGTCAAGCCCACTTGCACGCTCGGTCAGGGCTTCGATGCGATCGATCAGTGTCATTCGGTCTTGCCCCCTATGATCGTGTAAAAATCCCGATCCATCTGCGCGAGGAGGTGTTCCAGTGCTTTCGCATCGGCTTCGGGATCGATGCCCTCCAAGGCCCCAGTCTTTGCCTCCATTGCTCGCTCTACCGCCGCGATGAAGGCCTCAATACGATTGAGAAGTTCACCGGCTTGCTCGATCACGGATAGGTTCAAACGGCCAAGTCGTTCGAGGGTCTCGTCTGAGACGGCATGAATCTGTGCTTGCTCGTCCAGTAGAGGGCCGGCCTCCTGCAATTGGGCCTTCAGATCGAAGCTGCGGAAGGTCTCGATCTCGCGCCGCAGCGCGGTGCGATTGAAGCCATCCGGCCAGACGCCGATCGGCTCCAAGACATCAAATAGCTTAGCAAGTCCAGAGAGCAGGCCCTGCTTGTCTCGATCCTCGCCGAGCAACTCATCGAGTCCGTTGGCTAGCGCCCGCAACTTCTCGACGAGTGGCCGTGTCGTCGCGGCCAGGCGTAGAGGCTTGAATTGGGAGAGATGCTGGCTCTGGGTCTTGCTTAGGACGCTCGTATCGAGATGATCCGTGCTATCAGAGAGCGCGATTAACGTGGAATCGATGGCGAAGAGGGTGTTGCCGGTTCCTTGAAAACAACCGACTCGTTCCCACAGGGCCTGCTGGAGTTCGGGCCTTAGCCCCGCGGCCTCGCGTCGCAGTTGCTGCCAGTGGGATGGCTCGGTGGCTTGTTGCTGGGGTGCTTGGTCTTCCCCGCCGGTTCGAGCCCGCAGCGCGTTCAGTTCCAGATCGAGGACAGGCAGGCGTTCACGCCGAAAGAGCCCCAGTAGCCGTCCCTGCTTCCGCAGGAGCCACGATAGCACGTAAACCTCCTGCTTTCGCTGGCACTCGAGATGTTGAATGAGGTCTCCGACGATGCGTTCAACCAGTGTGGCCACGCGCGCGTTATCTTCGTCTGCCTCCGGGTAGTCCAATCGGCCTTTCGAATCGTCGAGTCGGACGGCCCCAAGCAGCGTCTGACGAAGTTCCCCTTGGGGATCTTTGTGCGAGTCGGCAATGGCCAAGCGAATCGCCGCAGGCGCGTCATTTCCGCGTGCGTTAGGTATCGTCAAAAGCAGGCGGAGGCTTTGCTTCAACAGGCACAAACGATTCCAAGGGATTGCCTTCTCAACGAATCTGAGTAAGACATTGCGCAGCTTTCGGGCTTCTCCCTGGCCGAGTTCTGTGCCGGCTGCCCAATTGTCGAGAGTCTCGCGCCAACGAACTATTTCCGAAGGCGGCGTTGGTGCCTTCGGAGGCGTTGGCGGTTCCGGCGGTTTTGCTTCGTACGGTTTCCGGGTACTGCTTGGAGTAGCAGCCTTCTTTGGTGCGCCGAGGCTCTTGGGTCGTTCGAGGCTGAAGGCGTGAAATAACTCGGTGGGGATCTGTGCGGCCTCCTGGGGATCACTAGGATGGCCTCCCCAATACACCATGAAGGATTCTATGCGCTGGCGCTCTGTTTCTGACAAAGTTTCCGCGGCGAGCCAACCGGCAAGCGATGCCGAAGCTTGAGCGCCTTCAAAACCAGTTGGCGGAAAGTCACCGTTTTGGAAGCTCTCTCTTCCAGACAGCAAAACTTGGCGCAGTATGAAATTAATGATATGCCGCGGGTTAAATCGCATCTCGCCAGCCGTCCGTAAGTGACGCTTGGCTAGTTCCCTGACCGCGAGCTCATTGTATGGGAACAGGGGAATACCCCGATCACTAGTGCCGAATGCGACTAATTGATCAGACTCCTCAGGGGTTAGATTTTCATCCTGGAAGGTCTGAATCCACATAGTGAGGTCAGCTTCACTTTCACGAGGGCTACCCTGATATTGACGCTCGAGTGCTTGCTCCCCCCAGCGGGCCGCGTTGAGATACGCCCCAGTGAGGTCTATGGTACGAGCAAGAACATCGTTGGCTCCAAAACTGGGTGTTAGGATCCACTCTTGCCGGGCCCGGGTGGCGATGGTGTCACGGGTAACCAAGTATCCGTCGGTTAGTGCGAGAGCAGTGCGCATGCGAGATCGCACCTGACGCCCATCGCGCTCAGCTTCTTGAATACAAACATTGAGGAGTACCTGTTGAATTCCTGAGAGGGCCGCAAAGTCCTCCACGAGAAGTACCAACTCGCGCCGTTGCTCAAGCAATAGTTCTCTGACTTTCAGGATGATGGAGTCGAGCGTGACACCGCCTGTGGCTTGATCGAGCTGGAACACCTGTTGGATAGCCCCATCAACGACCTCATTGAGCACCTTGGCGGCATCTATACGTCCAAGGCCATCGGCGCGGCTCAATACCGTTTGATAGTAAGTCCGGACTGATTTAGCAGCCTCGCCGAGAGCACCTCTAAGCTCGTCAGGGATGCGCAAATCTTCGGAGCGAAAATGCGGCAGTAATTCTTCTTCTCCTGGCGTAGGCTCATCGCGTCCGCTAACGGTACGCTGGATGATTGGCGCGAGCACCTTCTTGGTCATGTGATCGCGCAGCGCGGCGTCGTTGAGAAAGCCAGGAAGCTTTCCAGCATGGTCGGCCAGGGTTCTCAATTCGCTTCGTCTGGCTTCATGAGGATTGTTTCGCAACTCTGTAAGAAGACGATCCTTGAGATTCCCAAGTGCAATCTCTAGTGCTCCGGAGAATCGGACTGCAGCTTCAAACGGGGTGACCTGAGCGATGGCTCGATCCAGGCTTTCGCGGATCTCTGAAAATCGAGCATCCTGTGAAAGTGGCTCAAGCACAAGTTCAACAACGTCACGCAGACTCGCACTCTTGGGTATGCGGATCACATTCATGTGACGCGCTCTTGGGTCTCGCCCGAGTTGTGCTGCCAGCCAGCGGATCAAGTGAGACTTGCCCGCACCTGAAGGACCTGTGATTGGCATCAGGAGCGTACCTTGGGGCAAATCGTCGGAGAGGAATGCTTCTAGCAATTCGTGCTCCGATACGCGGGACTCTACAACGGATCCCTCGTCTCGCCGCAGCAGTGGCATTGGTTGATGCGCTGCCAATAACACCGCATCCGATGCCGATTCGGCCTCAGCCTTGATGCACCGATTGATCTCGTCGCGGGTTGGCCAGTACCGACTTAAGGACACGCTCAGACTCCTTGTGCGAGCAGGACATGGGTAAAGGTCTGCCAGTCTTGACCACCGGCGCGCTGGAGGGTGCGACCATCGCCGGCATCCGCGCGCCTCTCGAGCCGGAGCGGGCCGCCGGGCCGAGATAGCCGCCACAGGGCACGCGACAGCGAGGTCGAGAGCAGGTCCGGACGAGTTGGTGGTTGCCACTCAGCAGGTTCCAAGGCGGCTTCGACCTCCAAACGGTAACGCCCTCCGTCCAGAACCGGGAGGCGTTCTCCGAGTCGCGTGATGAAATCCTGGGCGGGGAGTTCATTCTGTTTGCCGAAGATCTCCGGAAGTTCTTCTCGAATGGCTGCGGTAGGGTCTGGCCAGCGGCGCTGATCTTCCCAAAAGAACCCGAGGTAGTCGCCCCAGTGCCGCAGACCATTCCAGCGCGTATCGTTCTGGAAAAGCCTGCGAGATTCATCTCGAACTTGACGCTGCTCCAATGTTTGTACCCTAGGGTGGGCACCAAACTCGTTAACGTAGATGTCTTGAGCCAGAATGAACGCCAATGCACGCGAGAAATCTGCCGCTTTTGATTTCTCGCTGTCCCAAAAGCGTTGATTATTTTCATCGGTAAACAGTAGTCGCCGGCAGATCGACGGCAATCGCTCGGGGTCCTTGTCGGCCTTGTCAAGTATGAGCTTGTCGTTCTCTGTTGTCTTGAACAAACCGATCTGAGTCCAGCGAAGCAGAGTCTGGCGAATCTTGGTGATCTCGTCGCCAGGTCCGGGCGCGCAGAGCCGGATGAGTCGGTCCTTGTCCATGGGGCCATGTGTTGCGAGGGTTCGATGCAGCACGATCAGTACGTTGAAAAAGCCGTCGCTGGCGGTGTTTAGGATGCTCATTGCGTGGCCCTGCGTAGAAATTCCTGAAGTTCGATACAGTTGGTCGCCGTGTCCCGATACTGTCGCAGCGGGTGGATGGCATCGCGAATGTCCTCCGGTGCGAACACGAGGTGCAATGGGCGTTCGAGCAGTAGAAGATCCTCGGGGAATGGCCGGTCACCCCAGGGCAGCAGTATCGTCGCGCGCGCTAGGGGCAATGTGTCGGACGTCGCCGGTGCGTCGAAGAGATCGCGAAACACCAGTAGCCGATCGGGCGCTGAGCGGTGCAGTTCCGAGAGCAAGGGCTGTGTCTCTCTGAGCGTCGGTTGCAGCGCTAATTCGCGAATACCGAAAGAGGCCACGGAGGCGCGTACCGCTTCAAATAGGGTTTTGTCTGGCTCAACGCCCGGGCAGAGCACCACCACCATCGATGAATCCAGGTGGCCGAAGCGCCTTTGCCAGGCTTGGTTGTCGTGAGGCACTAGACGGGAAATCCCGATGCCGGGCGGGATCTGGTACAAGCCTCCGTCGTCGTGCTGGGCGCCGCCGCTGGCGGGACATCCACGGCAGGCGGGTGACACGACCACGCTCTCGCTCGCGAAGAGTTCAACCAGCACGTCGGCCATCTCCCGCTCACCGTTCAGTGCCGAGAGCATGTGCTCGAAGGCCTTGTTGGCCGCTTCCATGCCCCGCTTGCGTTCACCGCCGACCTGCCGCTCGAAATGGGCGCGGTCCATGAGTCGTGGATCGAGGGTGCGTATCGGGA
Source organism: Gammaproteobacteria bacterium (assembly GCA_030433275.1). GTDB lineage: Bacteria > Pseudomonadota > Gammaproteobacteria > Nitrococcales > Nitrococcaceae > Nitrococcus. The sequence goes on along the minus strand of JAUILK010000001.1, from coordinate 144,561 downwards.
CCTGGGCGAAGTAGGCCTCTTGCTCTGCTTCGGTCCGGGCCTCGAAACTCGCCTCGTCCTCTCCATCGGCACGCTCGGCGCGTCGTGGTCGGGTCGATTCGAGGCGGATGAGTCCCGCGCGCGCCAGCAGCATCAAGGTGCGCATGTTCCAGTCTCGGTTGCGGTCGTTCTCCTGAGTCTGGTGAACTGGGCGCATTCGCAGGTCGACCAAACGTACGTCCGGATCCACCGGGTCTTGCTGGGCCTCTCGGTAGAGTGTGCTCCAGCGTTCGAATCCCTTGTCATCTCCGATCAGCGTTGGGGCGCTCAGTCCGCGAGCGACGCCGATGTCATCATCGTCGAATAGGCAAATCGACAGGCTGGCCCGTCCGTCGCGTCCTCCGCGACCGACCTCCTGGTAAAAGCGGTCCAGTGTCTCGGGCAGGGCCGCATGAATCACGGTGCGAACGTCTGACTTGTCCATGCCGACTCCGAATGCCGAAGTGGCGACCACCCCATCGAGTCGGTCCTCTACCCAGTCTTGGATGACGCGTTCGCGCGCGTCGTTCGGGGTCTCGCCGTGCACGCAAGCGATGCGCCGATAGCCGGCCTGCCGAAGGCGATTGAACCATGCCTTGGCGTCTTGGCGCTTCGTGGCGTAGAGAATGAAGGGCCGCGGGACATGACGCAGGAGTTCGACCACCCGTGCCTCTTTGTCATTCGGCGAGTTGGCCCTGTAGCTGAGATAGCGTGGCTCTGGTCGCAAATGGACGGCGGAGACTGTTTGCAGCCTGTCCTTCGGTCCGAATAGGGACTCGAGCGTCTCGATGACCTGCGGGCTAAAGGTGGCGGAGAGTAGTAGGGTGCGGAAGCCTTGACCTGGGGAAGCCTTGAGCAGTCCCCGCCTCACCCCGGAAAGTTGCTGGAATGCGGGCCTGAAGGCGTCACCCCATTGGGCGATCAGGTGGGCCTCGTCGACAACCAGATAGGAGATCAGGCCATGCTCTGCGGCTGCGTACAATGAGTGCAAAAGGGGGCCGCAGACGGCCTCGGGAGATGCGAACAAAATGCCTTGGTTGGCAGAGCAGATGCGCTGCTTGATGGCCTCGCGGTTGCCGTCGCCGCGGCCCCCGATCCAGGCCAGTGGGTGCGACTCGCGCGCGGAATCCCGCTTCTTCAGCAACTCGTGAGTTCGCCGCTCGAGGTCCAGGGCCAAGGCGTTCGTGGGGACGATGAACAGGGTCAGGCCGGAATCCAACCCGTGCACCAGCATTGGCGCTTGAGCTACGAGGCTCTTACCGGAGCCCGTTGGAAGATTGACGATCAGTGATGTGCCCGCGGGCATCAGCAACGCGCTCAATATCGCCTCTTTTTGGCCGGGGCAGACATAGTGCTCGAATCCCGTGACCTCACGTAGGAAGGGGTCCATCGGCAATCGTGCGTCGCACCGGACCATGTTTGCCTGGTGCTCTTGCTCGAAGAGATCGCCCGGCTGATTGGCTGTCGCGCCGAGCCAATCAGGACGCCATGGCTTGGCCTCCAGCAGGAATCGTGTTCCTGTCTTCGTCAGGTGGAATCCATAGGTCTCCCAGGTAGCCGCATCGGGCCAACGCCGGTCCTGCGGTACCGCGAGGGTGTTGTCGCTTGGGCCCTCCTTGGATCTCGAGATCAGGAGTTGACGGATCAGCACCATAAGGTCCGGTTGGCTCGCAAAGGAGTCGCTGGAGCACGCGGCTTCGAGGATCTGCCGTAGGCGTCCAAGCAGGGGAGACGCTGCTGCGTCGGACTCGGGCAGCGCCCGCGAGGGCCAGTTCAGCAATGCCTGCCTAAGGGTGGTGAAGTCGAAATTATCCATGGGCCGAGCCCAGTCCCGGTAGTGCATGCGGTGACACGAAAACGGCAAGCACCGTGCCGAGGGTAATGCGAGGCTCTCGGATCGCAGCGTAGAGGGACTTAGCTATTCGCTCTTCTCTAGCCAAAAGGGCTGAGGTTTCTTTCGCGGTATCCGGATCTGCATGCTGAATGCGAACCTGCAACTGCGCAAAACGTCCCTCGTCTGACTCCCGGAGCCGTTCAATCGCCTCTTGGCATAGTTGCTCAAGAGCAGTTTCCTTGCGTAGTAACTGCTCAGCCATATCGCGGGCTTCCGGGATCCATTGCCGCCACGCTTTTACAACCGGCATATCCAGTCCGTTCACGGAGGGCCATCGGTCCGAATTGATATTCCAGTCCTGATGGCTACCGTCGTTCGGTGCTCTCTGATAAGGAGCCTCCAGCACTTCCAAGACGTCGGCGTTTGTCACCACGGACAATTCCTCGTCAACCCATATCGTCTTGTAAAATGGGGCGAGCGCCATATCTCCTCGGCGACCAATTGCCTTTCTCACTGAATCAGCATGGTCGCCGATTTCGCGAAGCGCTTTGGCAATATCCACCTCAACATTGAAGTCGAAGCGCAGAAATAGGTCAGCCGGACCGTCCGAGCGTAGATAGTAGTCGCGGTGTTGCCGCCACATTGCTGCTGTCCGGCCTCGGTCATCAAGGTCGGTAATTTGCTGAATGCGCTCCACCAACGTATCGCCCCAGCGCACAAGCCGAATGCCCTCTGCTGGCGCGGATGCGCCTATGGCTGTATCACGACGACAGGTATACCAACCTGTTTTGAGTAACTTTGAGTGGGCCCCTCGTGCATCGAGGTCAAGCAACTGCATTAACGCAGTCAGTATCCGCTTGAGAGGAATGAGAGTGTTGGAGCCACGATCTTGGTACGAGAAACAGAATCGAAACGTGCCAAAGCCAAAGGGAGCAGGATGAGCAGTTGCTGCAGCCTCCTCCTCGATTTGGAGAATATCAATCATCCATTGCTGAACGCTTTCGGTGATGTCGCGCCAGTCGCTATCTACATCGGTCAAGGAATCGAATTGGGATTCTTCATCCGGCAAGGTCAACGCGTCCAGCGCATCCTGGTCATCGATACGACGAAGTTCGCGCTCGGCAGTGCCATGCTCACCACCGGTGCGGTCACTGAGTGCGTTCAGTGCGTCCACCCCTTCTATTAACAAAGCCGGAGCCAAACCTTGCATCTCTTCTTCTATGAGGTATTGAAGGCTGGCCACTGAGCGGTTGAATAGTCGCAATCCTTGGTCAAGGTACGTTAGCCATGCGCGAGCGTATGGGTCGTCAGTGCAGCACAAGGCGAAAGACCGGATTGAGTCGCCACTACCGTATCTGTCTGCACGTCCTAGGCGTTGCTCGATGCGATTCGGCGCCAAAGGCAGGTCGAAATGAACGACAACCTTGGCGCCTCCTTGGAGATTGAGCCCTTCTTCTGCCTCCGCGTCACAAACCAAGACGCGTGGACTGGGCGCGGATAAGAAACGCTCCCACTCCTGTTCGGTGCAATCGTCTTCTGAGTCGTCACTTGGTGCATGACGGTCGACAGGCTCTGACAAAGTCCGCTGCAAGATCTCGCTGACGACATCTGCAACGCTGGCGTTTGTGCAAAAGACGACGACCTTCTTGCCGCCTTGTAGTTGTCTACCAAGGAGCGTTGTCAGCGCGTTTAGACGATCGTTGTCGAATGACAATTGCTTCGCAATGTTCTCAAGTTCGACAAGGGGTTCGTGCTCCCATCGAACGCCAGTTGGATCGCTCGCGAGGTCTTTAAGGCGATCTCGCGCTAACCTGGCGATCCGTTGTGGGTCCACGAGGACCGTTTCCAGCAATAGAGCGAACCACCGTGCTAGTGAGTGAGCGTGCTGACTGTTTTCGCTTGCATAAACTTCCCCGGCAGCGCGACTGCGCCAGGCTTCAACTGCCTGAACTAAGCGCGCGGCCTCTGGGGATGAGTAATCGACGCGTTCAACTCCCGCGCGATCCGGTGTCAAGAAAGGGAGATCTCGCCGCCGATTGCGGAGAATCCGACGATCTAGCCTATAGGTTTCGGTGAGATGGGCACGGAGTCTCGTTATGGCCTCAATGAACTGAGGGTCAGATTCGTCCGGAAATTCCAGGACAACATTGCGCAGCGAGTCGGCATGTTGGCTCAGTAAATCGTCATCAGGGAAGCGTTCGGTCAGGTCGTCGATGAAAGTTTCGATCAGCAGCAGGTTGTCGGGAATTAGCCCTGCTACCGATTCAGCAAGGGCTTGCCGATGCTCGATTCGTTGCTTGAATTCCGCCGCTCGATCTAACCGGTAGACCCCTGGGTCCAATAAGTGCAGCATCTCCAGAAAGCCGCGTTCGTTGTGCAAGACCGGTGTCGCGGATAGCAATAGCAGACGTGGCACTGCGATTATCCACTCACAAAGCGTTTCGTACAGATCCCGGTCTTTACTGAGGTGGTGCGCTTCGTCAATAATTACCATGCCGGCGCCGCGTAGAGCGTTGACTAGTTGCTCCGGTTCGGCATCCATCGCGATGACATAGAGGCTTTCGTCTAGTAGATCGCCAAGTAGGAAGCGCTTGCGCAACTCGCGTCGCCATTGCACGACTAAGGTCGGGGGCACTATGACCAAAGCTCGGTGCTTGTCGGGATTGTCCAGCACGTACTGACGAATTAGCACTCCCGCTTCAATCGTCTTGCCAAGCCCGACCTCATCCGCTAGTAGGTAGCGTTGGAACGGATCTTGGAGGACCCTTCTCACGACCTCATACTGATGCTGCTCCAAATCAATGATCGACGAGATCAGTGCCGAAATGCCGGAGCACGCACCTCGCTGAGCAATCAATGAGCGGGCGAAGCGTGTCCGCGCTTGGGCAAACTGGGGTGACTCGTTGATTTGCGCAGCAAGAAACGCGCTGGGTTCGTCGACGGGGTGGTCCCAGCGCACCTCAAGGTCCGCAACGGGTAGGAAGAGATCTTGTCGGTTAGCGAAACGCACCTCCGTCCTTAGGTCATCGGCGTCGAGGACGCGCCCCACCCGCCAAGTATCTGCATTGCGGTCTAGCCAGTAAACACGAGTCTGCCGTTCAAGGGTTACTGGCACCAATTTGTTGATAGCAATTTGTTCGACTACTGGTTCAGTAAGGGGAGAGTCGAACCACGAAACGCTTGCCTCTGTGTTATGAGTATCGATGACTTTGCCTACACCCCACGCCGAACAAGGATGGTCTTTCGCGCGTACAAACCCTTTCAACGAAGAACCTCCTCCAGCATTCCTAGCAAAGGAACAGCGAACTTCCGCCCAGTCGGTGCGGAGTGACTATTCCTGTCAGGAAAGGGTTCAATCACCGATAAGCCGCACCGCTCCAACAATGAGGCCGTGGGAGCCTGTTGCGGCTTCGAGAGGCCCTGGAAAGTTAGTTTTCGATGCCCCGAGAAAGAGAGGGCGTTGGTTAGTCGCCTTCGAAATGGGTGCTGAACGGTGACCGCTACCGGCAAAGTTGGCCGTCCCGCACTGCGATCACGTTGGGAGAGAGGAGGAGAGAGGAGGAGAGAGGAGTGTGCTGTTTTTTCCATAAATATTAGCATATTACATTATTTCAATTGCGCATCTGCCCAGGAATATAGAGTTATTGTCAATTCTCGTGTATGGCCGTCAGGCGGTATTCCTGTCTGCTTGCTCCGTGAGTTGCTCGCCGTTACGGATCTCGACGTTGTTGATGACGAACTCGAGTTTGCGGAACCCCTGAATCCTTCGCCAGTTCATTTGGGTAGACTCGAGGAGCTTGAATACCATTGCCAGAGTCGTTTCCCGCGAACCGCAGTTGCGGGTGCGCTGAGTCCTGAACCGCACCGTGGCGAAGGTGGACTCGATTGGGTTGGTGGTGCGCAGATGCGCCCAGTGCTCGGCCGGGAAGTCATAGAACGCCAGCAGTTCATCGTGATCCTTGGCCAGGCACTCCATCGCCTTGGGATACTTGGCCTCGAAGCGCTTGAGCACCTGATCGCAGGCGCTCTGCGCACCCTCGCGGGTCTCGGCCATCCAGATCTCGTGCAAGCCCGCCTTGACCTTAGGCTGCACTGACTTGGGCAGCTTGTTGAGCACGTTGGCCGTTTTGTGCACCCAGCAGCGCTGATGGGTGCGTTGCGGGGAAGACTTTGGTCAGCGCCTTCCAAAAACCCAGTGCCCCGTCCCCAGTGGCTAGCTTCGGCGCCTGCTCAAGGCCGCGCTCGCGCAGCGCCGTGAGTAGCTCCTTCCAACTGGCCTCGGACTCGCGGTAGCTGTCCTCGACGGCAACGAACTCCTTGCGCCCATGCTCGGTTATGCCGATGATCACCAGCAGACAGAACCGACCGTCTAAACGTACCTGGGAGTAGACACCATCGGCCCACCAGTAAACGTGACGCTTGTCACTGAGTCGCGCCGAGACCACCGACGATGCTCCTCCTGCCACTGATGCTTGAGCCGCGAGGCCGTGTTCGCCGAGCAGCGCCGAGAACGCCTGCTGGTAGTCGCCGGTAGACACTCCCATGAGATAGAGCCACGGGATGAGCTCCTCGAGACTGCGCGCGCGTCTCAAGTACGGCGGCAGCAATGTGCTGTGAAACCGCACTCCGGTGCCACGGCGACCCCGGACCTTGGGCACCTGCACGGCCACATCACCGACTCCGGTCTGCACTGTGCGCTCAGGCAAATAGCCGTTGCGCACCACGGAACCGGAAAGCAAGTTGCCCGTAAGAAAACGACGCCAAATCGAAGTCGCCTGGCACCAATTTCGACCATAGTTCGATTGCTATCGCCAGGTCGCTTGTCGCTTCGGCTTCTGCGGGCGAGTCAATTAGAAGATGAAGTCGGTTGCGACGACCGCTTGAGTTCCCGCAACAAATATTGACTCAGTTCCAGATAATCACGGGGTACAAACTGCAAGCTATTCCATGGACGGATGTAATCATCGCCAAATGCCCAATTGCCCTTCGTCCATGCGCATCGCCCAACCAGGGGCTTGAGGAGGGTGGAGATCTTTTTTTGATCCGCAGTTTGGCAAACCGCGTAGACGTACTCCATCACAAATCCCATCGCAAGAATCCCCGCGCTATGCACAAGCCGTGATGTCCTCGGCTTGTGATCATGCCAGTCTTCATCGAACACACTCTGAACGGCACCATAGAAAGCAGACAAGTACTTGAATTGGTCTTCACTACTCAACCCGCGCAGTACACCATCGTTCAAAGAATTCATGATCACCTTTTGCATTACGGTGTCCTGGATTACACCAGTCGGGTTTGTGTGTTGCTTAATTTGACCATGCAGCGAAGAACTCTCATCGTAGTTTAATCGCTCCACGAGAGCGGCAGCGGCAGCACGGGACGACAATCTATGAGGTAATCCTCCAACAGTCGGAAGCAGTTCGTAGATCAGTGTTTTTGGTAGAGGCCGTGTGTTGTTGATAAGGATGAACTGCTTTCTTAGTTCCTCCTCGTTTGAGCACGCAATGCCTGAAACCAATACCTCAAAATCCTTGTCGAGAATTCCCTGAAGCGCGCTCAAGCGTTGTTGCCCATCCACTACGAACCCGAGAGACGAATCATCGACCGAGATTTCCACCTTAGCAGTGCCATCTTGCTGCCGTTTGCCGATTCGAATCCCAGAGGTAAACGCAATGACGACAGAGTTCGGAAGCACTGCGTCTTCCTTGGAGAGATAGGTGCGTATCTCTTTAATGTGGTTGGCTACCTGAGGGCGTTGAAAGCCTTTTAGGGAACCATCACTTTCCCGTCCGATGCGATCAATTTTCGCAAAACTCAGTACGTCTGATGCTTTGGCAGAAAATGCGAAGATAGTCAACTGGTCGGACTGTTTGGGAAGAATTGCCTTATAAGTATAGGTTTTCATACAACACGCGTTTTGTTGAGATGCTCGTAAAAAACTCTGAGGTTGTGTATCCCTCGGCGTTTGTTACGGTTTGATGCTCGAAAGATGATCGTTTCGATAGATGCTGTGCGACAGATGGGGCAGTTACAACTCTTCCAAGGACTCGCTTCGAGCGTATGTTGATACTGCAAACGTAACGTATGCAGTTTACGTTTCATTGATTCTTCGGAAGAGGTTGGAGACCAATAGAGGGGCTTGGAATACGCGATGATCGCGTCGAGCGTCTCGTTTAACGCTGCTTCTCCTTTGTCAAAACTACGCAGTCGACCAAGAGCTTCTTGCTCCAGTCGAACCAGATCTTCTTGAGCATATCGGCCGGTTTTTGCGTGATTCTTCAACTTGTTGTTGTCCAGTGCTTGGGGGACCCTGATCGCAGTGAAGTATTGCAGGCTGCCATTTTTGCTAGGCAAATAGTAATTCTGCTTATTGTCTTTGAAGGCTCTAATCAAAGGCGAAGTCGTGTCAAAACTCGCAATCTGAGAATAACGAGTAAATTCATGGATGTGATCGGCTTTCGCAAAGCCCAATAAATGAAGTTTTACGTCAGGCCATTGTTGAATCACATCGTGAACCACGGCAACGGCCTGATGGATTTCGTACACCTTTAGAGGGACCAATCCGCCGATTGCTAAATAGCGATAGCCCATCTTGATGAGGCGTCGCGCAGCTTCGGCAAGACTATCAGGCGACCAGCCTTGAACTACGCCAATTGGCGTGAAGTTCTGGCCTAATTGTTTTGACGACTCTTTGATAAATTCCGACGCCAACTCAAGCGTGATATCGAAGCGCTCCTTGGACTGTGTAGAGCCACCGGAAAGATCCTTCGCATTAGAGTCAAACTCAAACACGATATGGTCGATGGAAAAGCCATGCGTGAATTGGCCGTCTCCGTAGAACTCCACTGTGTCTACGGCGGTATAAGGCGGCACATCCAAGTTCGAATAAGAGAATGCTCCGCAGTCACCAAAGATGGGCTTGTCTAAATGCTCGGGCCTGTTAAAGCGCAGATACTCTCTTGCCCCGACACGACGTAGGCGCATTGACTGTGATTCGGAGTATTTTCCATTGATACCGGGGCTGCCGACGATTGCACGAGAGACCAAAATACCATCGTAAGGCGCATGATAAAGGATTTCATGGGGGTACTGGTCGTCCCAATACGGTTGGCGTCCTTCACCGTTAACGTCATTCAAGAAATCGTAGTGTGGATCGACGTAATCTTGGGCGTCGGCAAAAATGAACTTCACTGAGTAACCTACTGGGCCGTTTCGTAATCGAGATGCGCCAAAAGATCTGACAACAGCCTGAGGTGCTTCGCAACTTTTTGGATCTCGTCCCACCGCAAGCCCAAATGTTCCCATGTGCCAGAGGTCCAGTGGCAATGTGGCGCAATACGTTTGAGTGAGTCCTTTACGTGTTTTTGAGAGTTTCTCTGGCTGGTCGCACGGTTCATGATCTTATCCATTAGCACGCCCATGGCATGAATTCCCGCCGAGTGCATAAGTCTGCTTTTTGTTGGTGGTTTACCCCAGGCTTCTGGAAAAGTCTCCTTTACTGCAGACCAGTAAGTAAGGAGGGTGTCGTACATTGCCTCAGTATCAGAGGATTCTGAGCCAAGACTCTTATATTGCGCAAGGACGCCTAAAGGGTTTCGAATGCTGTTGCGAATCATATCGATGACCGCGCTATCGGTGATAACCGCAGTATTTGCTTTATCCTGGGACACACGCTTGATCATCTTATAAAACGGCGATTTGGGGTCTCGGTTTAGGAGGTCGCAGAGTTCACTCGGCAACTTCCGTATGGATAGATCACGAGGAAGGTGCGTGTCTACCGCGGGAAGTAGTTCGTTAATTAGACGAGCGGGTAAAGGTTTCGCTTTATTGACTAAAATGAACTGCTCTCGCTGGGTATCCAAGCTCGGTGCAACAAAGGCAACCACGGGAACCTGTAACCTGCCGTTCTTGGTTTGTGCCAGAGCCAGCGAGCGTTGTTGGCCGTCTACGATCCAGGCGACTCGTTGCCCTTCTTCTCGTATGGGGATACTCAACGTTCCAATCTGACCGGCCTTCACGGAACCTTTTGGTTCACGACCCCGTGACTGTTTGAATTCGACTTCCGGCGAAAGTGCAAAGGTGATGGAATTTGGGAAAAGAACATCACCCTGATTAAGGTATTCGACGATATTCCTCACATGTTGCTTGATTGCTTTTCGCTGAAAACCCTCAAGTGTATCGTTGTCATCGCGGTGAATCCGACTGATATCGGCGATTGAAGTAATCAGTTCGCCCGGGATAAAGAAAGCGAATACCTCCGTATCCCTCTTCTGAATGGTTCTAAGAGCTCGCAGTTGCAGTGTTTTTTCGGGCATCAAATGGTACCAAGTTGCTTTTTCGCTCGATAAAAAAGGATCTTGAAGCGGCCTTGTTCGCAGGCGATACGTTCTTCGTCACGCAATATTCTTAACATGCGGCTGGATTGCCCTTCCGCCCGGTCCCATATCTTCTTTATGACAACAAGCAACTCCGAATCATCAAGTTGACGGCGTTTCGGGATCGCCGGATAAGGAAAACTGGCGAGCAAGTCTGCGACGGCTTTGGCATGGCGCGTTGACCCGGCGGTATTTGATCTCGCCCAAATCTCCTCAAGGAAGTGTCGTGCTGCACGTTGTGGGAAATCACTGCGCGTGCCGCGGCATGAACTCCGTGGACCGTCGAGGCGGTCGTCATAGGGCATCCAATAGGGGCGTAGGAAGGCGGGGATATTGGCTTCTGGAGGGCCGATCAATCTGAGGCGCTGGAACCCAGCGCTTGAAAGTTCTTTTAGGTCATCTGCAACCATCGCGAGATAACTGCTTGGTAATGCGAGGATGATCAGTGAGTTGGGGTTAGCTGCTATCAGCCGAGAAAGTTTGCGCGCAGGCCGTCGCTTCCTCGAAACCGCGGACCACCAGTCTTTGCTGCGGAAAGGAGGTCGGAGCACTTTGGATGCGACGCAATTCGATCCAGCGCCGGCGACCGTGAGATCGTAAGCAGCGACATCTTCCATAGCGCTAACGAGTCCTAGGCCCGCCGAAACGAACCATTGCTGTCCATCGCAGAAGTCCGCCGCTATTTTGGCTTCTGCAACTCCCCGCCCGGCATACAATTCTGATGCGGGAAGGCGAAAGTGATGCTGTTTGACCCACGCATTCCAGGTTCCTGCAATCTCTTCAAGGGATCCAAGCGGTAGATCCGATGCCTGAAGTCGTTCCTCGAGGGGCGCGCTTTTTCTATTGGTGCAAGCGGTGATTATTAGTGGCTGTTCCATTTTTGCCCGCCAGTGCAATTATTCTGGCTAATTGTCCAAAAAATAGTCCAATAAATGCAACTATTTCTGAAGGAAAAATACAAAAAAATGCGGCTAATCAGGTAAAGTACTGGAACAGCAGTGGCTTATAGCAAGTGCCCGCGCTGCTGGGTGAGTCGCTTGGCTTCCCAGCGGGACGCGGTCTGGCTTAGTTTGCGTGGGAATCGAGCCGAGGGTGGCCCGTATACCTGTCAAGTTCCGTGTGATTCTGTCCCCATACCGACGCCGCCCTTCTCTCTCGTTTATCCACTGCCCGCGAGCTACACGGCGAATATGGAGCTTCTGCGTCACGCAGCAGCAGCTTGCCGAGCAAGATCGAAGGACAGCTTGCGCAAGACGGTGTCGATGAATCTACTCGGCATGTAAACGCACCTTCGCTTACGGAGTCATTTCGCTCAATTCCTTGCGACGTTGACCGCCGCAGCCTACTTCGCGACGGCTTCTGAGATGGTTGAAATGGTAAGGAACATTGGCGTGGGATCGCCGTGGAGAGCGCCTTCGCGAACACCCTTGAGGGGCACGAAGCCGAAAGGTTCATAGAAGGCGATTGCGTCCGGTTTCGCATCGGTCACAACGCCAACGCACCCAAGGTGGTCACGTTGATCGAGGGCTAACCCAAGGACATGCCGCAGCAGCGCACGTCCAACTCTGCTGCCCTGTGCTCGAGTGTCGACACCGAGCCGGGCGAGCCGGAGCACCGGCAGCGGATAGCCGGGAAGTCGGCGTTGCAATCGTGCAGACGGAAGACGGTTACGCTCCAGACTCGACGCAGCCACGGTCGCGAAGCCAAGAATGTGGCTTTCGGCTGCCGCGACATACGTGACCGCCAAGTGCAGCTTGAACTGGTTCTGTCCGGCGTAGTGCTGGAAGAAGCGGTCGAGATCGGGCTGTCCGCAGGAGAAGGTGCTTCGGTCGTCGTCCGTGCGCAGGGGGTGGATCTCAATCGCCGCGGACACTCATCAGTTCCCGAAGGGCCTTGGTCGGTGCCGGGGGTTCAGCAAGCATCGCGACGACGCGGTCAAAATCCTCGTCCTGCAGGACAATCCTGGCCGGGACGAGCGCTTCGTCCGGCAACTCGCGGCGCGCTTCCATGAAGAACAGAAGCGCCTGTTCGACCACGAAGTTCTTTTTCAGGCCGTGACTCTCGGTGAATCGGTCCAGCTTCTCTTTGGTTGCTGCAGAGATGGTCGCTGAGATCTGTGAAGGGTCCGAGCTCATCTTTACCTCCAACTTTCCATGGAAAAACATGTCATACCAAAGAAAAGCTAGCAAGACGCTCGGCAGGGCGCAAGAGCGGCCGACTTCAGGCTCGAATTGGCCGCTCGGCGGCTACTGAACGCAGTGAAGGCTGACGATAGACACGTATCTGGACACGGCACATTGGTAACACATTGAAATACAGGGAAACACCGAAAGTTTGAATCCCTTTCTCTCCGCTAATTATGCAATAAAAACAAAAAGTTGCCGATTGAGTAAAACCCTCGATACGGTATCTGTCGAGCCATGGGAACAGCAGCAAAATCAATGTCTTGGCCTCGGTGATTTGCTGTCTAGTCGCGCTTTTTCTTCCGAGTTAGACACGATTTTCGCCACGCCTGCCGCGGCAAGTCTTCGCGTGACGCCGGAAGGTCGTTGATGGCGACTTTTCGGCGATGGCGCTCGCTGCGCTTGGTCTTGATGATGAGCGACAACAAACGAATGCTTTCCTATCACTCGCAAAATCCGGTGATCACGGTTCGCCGGCGATGACGACCTGGTAGGAATACCCCTGCTCGGTGAGGAAGAGTTTGCGGTGGTGGGCGAACTCCTCCTCGCGGGTGTCGCACGAAACCAGAGTGAAGAAATGAGCTGTGCGCCCATCCGCCTTGGGACGCAATATGCGACCGAGGCGTTGGGCCTCTTCCTGTCTTGAGCCAAACATCCCGGACACCTGAATGAGTACGTCCGCGTCGGGGAGGTCGATGGCGAAGTTGCCGACCTTGGAAAGCACGATCGAGCGCAGTTCGCCACGGTGAAAGCGATCATAGATCTGCTCGCGCGCAGCCTGCGGGGTCTTCCCGGTGACCAGGGGTGCGCCGATCTGTTTGGCAATAACCTCGACCTGGGCGATGTATTCCCCGATGATAAGCACGCGGCCTTCTTCGTGTTGTTCGAGCAGTTGGCGCAGTCGGTCCATCTTGGCCGGGTTCTCGGCGGCAATCCGAAACTGAGCCCTCCTGTTTGCGAGGGCATACTCCATGCGCCGTTCCTGGCTCATGGGAATGCGCTCTTCCACGCACCTGGCGCTGGCGATCCAGTTTTGGCGTTCGAGGTCTCGCCAGGGCACATCGAACCGTTTTGGCCCGATGAGTGCGAACACATCTCCTTCGCGGTTGTCTTCTCGGACCAGTGTGGCGGTAAGGCCCAGTCGCCGTCGTGCCTGCAGGTCGGCGGTCGCGCGAAACACCGGTGCGGGCAGCAGATGGACCTCGTCGTAGATGATCAGGCCCCAGGATCGCGCCCGAAACAGCTCGAGGTGTGGAAAATCGCTCTCGCGATCCGATCGCCACGTCAGGATTTGATAGGTGGTGAGTGTCACCGGACCGGTGCTCTTCTGCTCTCCGGTGTACTGCGCGATCTCGCCCGGTAGCAGGCTGGTCTTGTCGCAGATCTCTCGGCGCCATTGCGTGACCGAAGTCAGGCTCGTGGTGAGCACGAGCGTCGTCTGACCGACCATCTCCATGGCCGCGAGACCGACGATGGTTTTGCCCGCGCCACACGGCAGGACGACCACGCCGCTGCCGCCGCGAGCCGAGCCGGAGGCATAGAAGGACTCGGCTGCCTGCCTCTGGTACTCGCGAACGCTGAAAGGTGTACCCGAAATCGTCCGATCGCGAAGTGACACGTCAAGAGCCTCGCCGTTTACGTAGCCGGCCAGGTCTTCGGCTGGATACCCGGCGGACACCAAGGCTTGCTTGAGCATACCCCGGTATCTGGGATCCACCCGAAAGCTGGTGTCGTCGATGCGGTCCGCGAGGTACTTCCCAGCTTTGCGATCGCGGCTCAGGAGCTCGGCAATGGCCTCTTCTCCACAAGTGCATCGCAATATCCCCTGTTCCCGGGTGATGACGACGCATCCATAGCGCCGCGCTAGGTCAAGGACCGTCCGATCCACGTTCTCGGGTACCGGGTACCGCGAGTGTTCGTGGAGGGCCGCCACCATCTCATCGGCTGTTAGCCCAACCGCTCTGGCATTCCAGATGGAAAGCGGCGTCAACCGGTAGGTGTGGATATGCTCGGGGCGCTTCACCAGTTCGGCGAACGGCGCGATCGCCTTCCGAGCCTTTGCTGCACGCGGAGAGTGAAGATCAAGCAAGACGCTGCAGTCGCTCTGCACCACCAGAGCGTTGTCTGGACAGACGCTCATGGGGTCAGTCTCCAACCGAATGCGCAGCCGACTTCTCGCCTGGCGCCTTTCGGCGAGGCTTTGCAACTTTGACCTCGCCCGTGGCCACCAGATAGCCGACATCGCGCAGAGCACGCTTGAATGCGGCCTCCGATGATGCTGGTACGACGAGATGTCGCTTACCGGCGAGCATGCAATACCTGCGTGTTCGCGAGTCGTTGGCGATGAGTGCCGCCAAGGCCGGATCGGCGCACTCGACAATCCGCGCCAGGCCCAGATCCCGGATTTTGGTGCTGCGCGCCGCCACATCATCCAGCAGGCGTGCGACCACATCTGGGATCGCGACACTACTGCGCGCGGTGAGGAACTCTCGGACCTCGTCGATGGGGCGACCTTCCTCGACTGTAGCAAGCAGTTTCGCCTGATCCAATCGCCAGACGAGATCCGAGACTTGGATTGCGTAGGTGTCGAGAGCGATGCGGTCGCCCTGGCCCAGTTCGGCACCGATGGCGGTGATCTCGAGGTTGGGGAGCACGCTGAGCGCCGGCTTCGTTGCCATGGGAACGGGTTGGTACTCAGTCTCGGCACCGAGGAAGTAGGTACCAAGCGCCGTGATGCGGAAGTACACCAGCCCGTCGTAGCGGCTGAAGTAGACGAGTTCGTCCGTGCCCCAGAGGCCACCGTAGTCGGACCGCGCTCCGGCCGGCGGGATGAGCGCGACATCGATTACTCCGAGGGTTGCCGCGTATTCGAGCAGGAATGCGAGAAGGTAACGCTCATCGAGAATCCGAGCACCGCCTTCGTACCCTAGCGATCCGTAATGTTTTTCAACGATGTAGAGGTTCCATGCATTGTGGCAGACTGTAAAGTCATTGCCAGAGGCGCACACGAAGCGGCGGAACTCGTCGGTGGAGATCCAGCGGCCCGCAGGGCACTTGGCCAGGGTGTCGGCGATGGCGTTTCGGCGGGGCGATAGAGCGGTGAGCCCGCGCTTGCCCTGGCCGGTCTGTCCCTTGACGCACTCGATGCGCGATAGCTCGTCGAGTAAGGTCGTATCGATCCACTTGGACCAGAGCTTGTGAAGGGTCTCGGCGGTGGGCTCCGAGAGTGCTTTGCGGCCCGCCTTGGTGAGCTGTAACTTCGAGCCCGAGAGCTGCGCTATCCCTCCGGCTTGCAGGATGAGCGGCCAGGCAAAGGCGCGAATCGGGCCTGCGTTCTCATCGCGCCACTTGCTTTTGACCGGGAGGACCGGGTAGTAGTCGCCGCCCTCCAGGACGTTGGTGATGGCCTTGATGGTCGCGGCCGAGGGGCGTCGCGTCTTGTCGCTGACAGAGACCTTGCCCGAATCGATGAGGCGCAGCACCGAGGGCAGCTCTCGCTGAGCGGTCAATTCGGTCTGGTGAACCACCAGTGGAACCTCCTCTGTGCCTTTTTCTTCTGTCCTCGTCTTTGAATTCCACCTGGACCAGGGCAGCTCGCAGGCGGCGGGAAGCCCCGGCATGGTATTGACCTTGGCTTGCGCAGGTTCCGGCACGAAGGTCTTGAGCCGCGCCTTGAGGTCGTCGGGCATCACCCCGCCGTAGAAGAAGAATGCCAGGGGAGATGGCATTCGGGGGTAGCCATACTTGTCGGTGCTGCCCCAGTTGGGGCTGCGGCCGTACTTGGCGACAAATCGATCAGCGAGGAAATGCGTCGAGCTTGAATGAACCACCTCGGCCACTGCCGCGCGTTGCAGGTCATCGAGGCCTTGCCAGACTGATTTCAGCCTCTCGCCGTCCAGGAACCGCTTGATCACGGCGGCGATGTCGGCCTTTCTCGTCGGAATGTTCTGGTTAGTGTATTTTGCCAGTTTCTTGAGGTCGCCGACATTCATGTGCTCGGTGAGTGCGACCTCGAGCGTTGGGATCCGCCCGTCGGAGTAATATCGTTTCATTTCGTCTCCATCGCCCTCGCCCTCGCAGGCTAATCTTGGCGGCGGATATTCTCGTTTCGCTCTTGTTTGCTTTTTGCCAAACTCATTCTGCTTCGCGGTCCGCCCACAGGGTCCTGGCACGCACGTCATCGACCAGAAAACGCATCCCCTGATTGTCCGACGGGTTGAGCCAGAGCATTCGTTCGAGGACGCGTTCCGCTTCCTCGAACCGCTCGAGCCGCCACAGGCACAAACCGAACCCGTGCATACAGCGCAAGAATGGCCGGTTGTCGATGTGCCCCCAGGGCAGGAGGCCGTCGAAATCCGGCCCGAGGGAGAGTTCGCCGATACGCACGCCGGCCTGGTAGTGGCGTATCGCTTCTTCGGGCGAGCAATCAAAGACGAGGTTGCCGAGATGAGCGTGGGCGTCGAGGCAGCGAAGATCGGCCTGGCATAGCTCCATTAGGATCTGCGTCGCGGCTAAGAAATCGCCGGCGTCCTTCAGGTGATTGGATTCGCAGATCGGATCGGAGTCGAAAACCTCCGGGTCTTGGCCCGGCACGACCTGCTCCATCTCGAACGACTGCCTCGGACCTCGGGCGATGATCGGCCTGGCCCACTCCTCGATCTGCTCGTCGCCCTCTCCCCAGTATTGCTCCTCGGGTCTCCAGAGGCCCTGGTCCTCGAGTTTCAGTGGAACCAGGTAACTTCTCATTAAGTCCGGGCGTAATGTGTGCGGGGTGGCGGAGGTAAGATTACGGTCGTGCATTAAATGCAAAATTATCAAGCGCTTATTGTTGATGGTAAGCAACGAACCACTCTCTTCAATGTCTTCTTGCCCGGACTTAATGAGAAGTTACGGAACCAGCCCCAAGGCGTCGATGTCGAGGCGCGACAATCCGATCTCGCCGGAGAGATAGGGGTGGCCTGCGTAGATCCACTGCTTGCGCGGGTTTACCATCACGATCTCGCCCGGCACGATGTCCCGCACCCTGTTTGCGCGCAGCGTGATGGCTCGGTCGCTCCCCACGGGGCGGCATCGGGCGGCCTTCTCCTTCACCGACAGAACGACCAGCTCGATCGGGCCGTTCAAATCGAGGTCTGTGGCAGCAACCTTGTGCTGGCGTTTTCGTCGAGGGGGAGGGGCGGCTTGCTCTGGCCAGGGCTCTAGTCCCGACCATTTGCGGTAGGCCGCGATCAGATGGCCGCCATCGGATTGCACCGCGAGCACGACCTCGGACGCAGAGACCCTGTGCTCCGAGCCGTCCTCCCGTCTGCATCGGGCCACGAGACCTCGCCGCAGGTTACCGTCGTAGTCAAACTCGACCACCGAGACCGACTCACCGATGACGAACGCGTCGCAGGGCAACTCGATGCCGTCCTCGAACGCGCAGTGAAAAGCCCAGAGCTGCTCGTCATCTCCGTAGGCATCGGTGATGATCTCCTCGATCACTGCGTCGAGATTTTTCGCTGTCAATGCATCGCTTCGCTTCTTCATCGGGTATTTCGCTCTTTCGCGCTCCAGCGCGCCTCGGCGCGATCGAGGGATCGTCGCTTGGCCCCATTCCTGCGACCAGACGTTCGAATCCCGGCATGAAGCTGTTCTTGCGCTGGTGGTCGGCGCGAACTGTGGCGCACGGTCTTGTTCCATTCATCGTCGAGCCCGGCCTGCTCGAAACAGCGCTTGGCGCGTTCGAAGTTGGAGAGCGCGGCGTCGTAATACTTGCTCTTCTTGGCGTTGACGGTGCGGAGCCCCTGGGCCCGCCAGAGCCGAGCTCCGAGATCGGGATGAGGGTCGCTGCTGACCCGCTTGGCGACCTTGGCGGTGATCTCATCGAGATCGCTCACGAACGAGAAGCAGGCGCGGTCCGGAATGAAGGCGCCCGGATTGGGCACCAGCTCGATTTCCTGCTCGATGAGGTCGCGCTGAGAGCGTCGCTTTCGGGTCATCCGCCTTCCTCTGCACGTCTGGCGTCGTTGCGATTCGCGCCACCGTCGCAAGTCAGCTCGCGGTCGAGGAGGTTGATCACGGCGTCGTGTATCGTGGTGTCGAACTCAGCGCAGCAGATCCGCGGCCGGCGGTGCTGAGTCGTCAACGAGTTAGATTTGTGCGTTCGTCGGCGAGGACTCCTATACTGCGTCGACTTGTAGGTCTGTGTGTTGGGCCAGGATGTCGAAATCCGCGTCTCTGTGGATGATTGGTACGTCACCGCGGATGGCAACCGCGGCGATCAGGCAATCAAGCAGCTTGCGCACGGTGTGCCCCCGCTGACGACAGGTTCGGTAGAGTGCCGCTGCTGCGTCATAGTCGACCGATTCCATAGGAAGGGTGGACGCTCGGGCGAGAAGTCGACGAAGCTGCTGAAGGTGTTCCTCGTTGCGGGCACCAGCGAGCACTTCCATGCGAACGACATCACAGGTGGCGATCTCCACGGCCAGCAGATCATCGACGCGCTGGCAGATCGGGGAACCGGTGTCGCGCAGAAACTCGATCCAAGCCGAAGTGTCGATCAGGATCACGACTTTCGATGGACGCGCATCTCGTCAAGGTCGCCAATCCAGCCGGAGCCTCTGAGCTTTCGAGCCTCGTCGAGTCCGAGCGGCTCCGCGGCCAGCGTTCGTAACGCAAAGTTGATGGCGTCGCGCTTTGTGGCCAACCGGTATCGGCGCATCACGGTCGCGCATGCTTTGTCGTCAATATCTACATTTGTGCGTGACATACACCAACGATACACCAGGAAGCGCCAGGTCCGCAAGCCGTCGTGGATTTCGCCTCGAGGGCGGGTCGAAGCCACGCAAGTACCGCGAGGGCTGAGTCTGGAGGCACGGCGGTGATGATGGATGGCCGCCGCCAAAGACCGGGGAACGTTAGACACGATCTGGACACGGTGCCTTCGTAGCCTATTGAAATACAAAGAAACACCGAAAGTTCGAATCCCTCCCTCTCCGCCAATCATTTAAATTAAATAACTGAATTAAATCTATATTATTTGTTATTTAAACGATGCGGTCCCCTAATTGGTCCCCTGGATGGGCGTTCGCCTGATTGTCTCGTGCTAGCCGAAGCACGCCTGTTGAATGACGGCCAATTGCTTACCAACGAGTAGGCTTCCGCTAGCGATCATACGATTCCGGGATTTTTTTGATCATTCTCCAACGTTGGCACCAGGCGGATCGTATGTGGTGGGAGTGCCCCGGACGGCAGTTGGCTCGCTCAAGGGTGTTAAGTGGTCCGGTCGTGTGTCAGTTACCTCGTACCCGCTTTACCCCGTGCAGACACTCCGGGTAAGTGTTATGAGCGCCGTAGCTTGGCGAAAGCGGCGAATCCGGCGAAAACGGTTGCGACGCTTGGCTTTCGGCGTGGCGAACCTCTGGCGATTGATGGCGAAAGTCGGCGAAAGTTATCCCATTGCCTCGGTCATAGCACCCAGCTTGATGCTCGATCCCGTTCACCACATCCCACCCGGTCTCCGCGAGCAGCCGCCCCAGCATGGCCCGCTGGGCAATGCCACGTGTGCTCCATGCGGTTCTGACTGTACCCGGCGGCTTCGCCACGGTTGGTGCCGCAAGCGATCGCGCTGCTGGCTGCATGCTTGCATGCTTGGCGGTATGGTCGCACCCCACTGCGAAGAGGCTCGTACTCCGCGACTCGTCAATTGAGGGCGCGGCCAGTGCTGCGCCCGTCTTCCTCGTCGAGCACGGTCAACCCGGTGATCCCGATCAGCTGCGCGATCCGCGCATCAAGCTCCTCATCGGTAAGGTCGCTGTACTCCAGGCGCAGCGGACCGCCGCCTTGGCCGGTTACCTCGCGACGGTTTGAGTACACATCACCGACCTCCTTGGCGATTCGCTCGAGCATGTTGGCCATGTCGCGGTAGTTGCCGCGGGCCTTGTAAGCGCGCGCGGCATGCGCGAGCTGGCGTACCCGCACGGCCTTGTGTGCTTCCGGCACATCCTCCAGGCGCTCCAGGAAATGTCGGCGAGTCTTGTAGAAGAACTCGCGCCAGCGTTGGCTCAACCGCTCCCCGGCGCGCTTCGTTGGATCGTAGATTTCCGCACGCTGTGGAGAGATCGCCACACCGTGCTCTGCCTTGAGAGCCACAGCCGCTTGCTGAGGTGTTTCAAACTGGGCCAGCGCTTGCACCAAAAAGGCTTAATGCTCCGCCGTCAATGCTTTGCCAACCTTCGTTCCTCAAGCGTCCTCAAGCCACACATCGATGATGGCAGCGCCCGGTCCCCCGCACGGCGTTGCACTATGGGACGATAAGACCGACTGGCCGTAACGCATGTTGATCCCGATTCGCTTCTCAACACACAGTCTATTAAAGCTTGGCTCGTGAACTGCCCATCCTATGCCGCTGCCTTTTACCTCTATACAGAGGTGGCCATGGTTGGGATGCTAAACCAAGAAGTTGGTTTCGCCATCCTTCGCTTGCTCCTCTTCCCGGAGCAGTATCCATCCGACCTGAAAAAACAGCATAATCTTGCGGAACGTTGTCTCTTAAGGCTCGGTATACCTTTGCCTCTGCTTGCGATGGGAGGCCTTTAAGTTGTGCCTCTGAGAGCTCAGGAATCAATGTCGCCATTGGATTCTTCCAGAACGCGCATGCGGCGCAAGTTCAGTGTCACGTTAGGCGTAGCCTGGGACTTTCCATCAAATAGGATTGTCAGTAGCTTAGTATTCCCGCGAGTGACGACATCCCGAATTTCTCCGCAACCCATGTCTTGGTGGCGAATCCGTACTCCAGGGATAAAGAGCGCGGAAGGATCGGCTCGCTCCTCCGTCACTGCATCTCGCCAGTTGCCGTCGAACATGAAAGCGGTAACTTGGGTTGCAGGATTCCGGATGGGGTGGACGCGTATGTGCTCAGGGTCAGAGACGAACTCAACCACATAGAGCCAGTAGCGGTCACTGTAGTCTTGGGCGTTGCTAAACTGGAGCCGTGAGAGGCCAACACCGGTCTGGTTCCATTCTCCATTCACGCCCTTCACTTCGATGAACCGGTCCTCGCCAGTTACGGGATTGCGGCTAATGATGTCGTATCCGGGATGCGTTTGAGCCATCTGCTCCGGCACACGACCGCGTTCCTTCTCATAAGCGCATACTGCGTCACGGGCAATGATTTCGATGGCTAGGTTGTATTCCGACAGCGCGTCCTGTTCTTCAGCTTCTGAGGTCTTCTCTTGTTTCCGTCGAACGTAGGAGAGCAGACGCCGATCCCACTGTTCCTTGTGCTCGGGGCGTGACTTCTTCTTGCGCCGCTCGCTTTGCACTGTGCCGCTATTATTGTCCCCCCGAGAAGCGGGGCCATTCCGCTCGGTAGCGTCCGGGCGTGAGCCCCGCGCGTCTTTCCCACCACGGCCTCCAACTGACGGCTCTGCTGCTGGCTGGGATTCCGAATTTTCGGGTTGTTGGTTCCTTCGGCCGCCGCCGGCGGCCTCGTGCTCGACAGAACTCTCATCAGATGCAGATTCTGCATCACTTTGCTTGTGGCCAGCGGGCTCCGTTGTGTCGCTCATTTCATCGAGGTCAGGCGACGTTAGATCCTCCGCGTTGTCGACGTCCCCGTCCAGATAGGGGATGCCAGCATCACTCAACTCACGATGGGCGTCTCCGACAGTCACCCCAATCAACGGACGGACACTTAGCGTTAGTTTCGAGATTTCGCTCCCTGACTCTTCAGGCATCAGCTGGTGAAATAACGCATTGAGGATGTGGGCCCAGCTCCGATCGCCGACTGGGCGCGCGAGGATCAGGCACTTGCTCTCAAGGTCGTAAAAGGCCTGAGCCGGGGCAGGAGGAGCAAACGCCTGATCTCCTCCAACATGAACCGTGGCTTGGATGCGGACTATGTCATGGCTGACTGCTGTCAGACCGGAGAGAGCATTTCGGATCTTCTTCCTGACGGTTGTTGGCTTGTCATGAAGCAGTCGGGCGAGGATGTCTATCCTGTCCATAAGCCTTTCGGCGATCGCGTCTTCGTCGACTTGCGGTCCATCCACGAACTCGAGTGCAACTTGCGCGTTCTCGCTCAGCCGTTTGACACCGAGCTCTTCAACGAATGGCCAAAGCTCCGGCGCGTGTTTGCACAAGGCTTGATCAAGTTCTCCACCGAAGAATCCAGCATGCCACTCGCTATCCCGGAGCAAGACTTCGTCCGGGTGAGTTAATCGGCCTTGTAAGTTCAAAATGGTCGGCGCTTGCTGCAGACGCCGCAGGTCGGTTGTGGACAACTCTTCCTGCTCAAAGGCGGAAGCTGCACCCATCAGGCAGCCTTCGTATACAGCACGGTCTGGTCCTGTCAGGGGTTTGGACTGTTCATAATACTCTTCAACGATGTCGCGCAGTATGTCGACGAAATCGCCGCCTTCCGGAGCATTCTTCACTCCAATTGCGTCGAAGAGTGGCTTGAATGACTCGTAATTGCCCGGAATGGTGTAGGCGTAGCGTCCAAGTTGTTGCGGTACCCAGTACAGCTGATTAGGACGCACGAACTTTCTCTGGCTTTCGACGTAGATGCACCGTGAGCCAGAGAGTGTCGCAATGAGTTGGTCTGATCGCTGAGCGCGCTCATTCAACACCTGATATGTCGAGACGTGCGGTTGCGTTTCCGTTGTGACGCAATGCTGCAGATGGTTGATGACCAGCCGTGTTTCTGGATTTATGGAAACATCGAGTTCTTCCAGCAACTCCGTTTTTAGGCGTGCTGTGTTCCTGAAGCCAAGAATATTGGCTTGAGAACGAAACGCGTCGGCACGGTAAGGTGCATAGAGAGAGTTGGCGGTGTGCCATTCTTCCGCATCCTCGTCAGCGGGGAAACAGATGGCTTGTCGAAGATCATCGATGGCTTCCTGAAATGACCTCCTTTCTTTCCACTCTTCGTATTTGTCGCATAGGACGTAAAAGGCTTCGCTGCTTGCGCCCTTAGCATCCTCTGTCGGCAGGTATGCCTGGGCGATGTATAGCATTCGGTCAACAAGATGTCTGGCGACCGGCGAGCGTCGGATTCCCAGGCTGTCGATGAAGGTATGTACCGATCGGTTATTGGGAATACGGCTGGTGTCCAACCAAAGGTGGAGCGCGTCGCCAAGCACTTTCACAAGATCGTCAGCGCGGCGATAGGTGATGACCGGACGCGACCAGCCTCCATCTTGCGTGGGGACGATAGGAAGTGATCCCAGCAGCCCACGGGTGTCATCGTCGTTTACAAGTGTTGGGTGATTGGCGAGCTCGCTGATAAGCCGGGTGTACTTGCTTGGATCTAACGGGCCGTCTTCGTCGAAAAACATCGGCAGCACAGTGTGCACAAACGCTTCGATTGTCTGAGTCTGTACCCCCAGCTTTATCGATAGGAAATCTCTCGCTGATTCGGTGAGAACACACGTATCCAGCAAATCGGCCTGACCGGTTGGATCCGCGAAGTTTCCTGGTAGCAGCGCTTGAGTGGCTTTGACCAGCCCACGGCTTGATTGCCATATAGGCAGACTGCGCAGTTGCTGATAAACCGTCGTCTCGGTGGTGCTTTGGTGGTCCAGGCTAGCGAACATCGAGTACAGGTTGCGCAGCGCCTCCTGATCGACACAGATCACGTCTTCGATCGATTCGGAGGAAAGCATCGAACTGATGTGCGATACCACCGCGCCGAGATCGAGCAGCTTTATCAGCCGGATGATCTTGGGGAACGTGGCGAGAAGTCTCGATGCAATCGCCAGCCTGGGCAGCAATGCTGCAAGCCGATCAGCATCCAACTCAACCGATGCGGCGTAGGACTGTTCGACGGTTACCGCGACCAGATCCTGAGTGACAATGAATGGAAGCGCTAGGAGGCGTTGCACGGATGGATTCGTACTCAAGTTGGCCGTTCCGCCCTCCGGAAGTAGGTCGTTGATAATGCTCCAGAGAGGGCGATAGAAGTGCTCCAGCTTTTCTTGGTCGACTTCTGTTGCGCCCACCACCTTATGTGCTATCCCTGTTTCCAACAGCGTAACCAGGCGTTCCAGTGTCAGGATTGGGGCGCCCAGTTGGTTTATCGCCACATGGAATGGTCGCAGGTCCTCGTCGACGAGCCTGCCACCTATTTCTTGTAAAGCCTTTGCTTGGTCCTCATCCAGTGGGCTGCGCGGGATGAATACGCCGTTGGGGAGCTGGAAGCTGTCATCTTGTGCGCAAGCGATATGTGCTTGTGGCGCCGTAACCTTTGCGCGCTCCCAAAAACCTTTGAAGCAAGGCGGATGCCCTGATGGCTTAGAGAATAGGTCGTATGCCCGGCTGAGGATCTGCCACAACTGAACGGGGCCGAGCATTTGCAGCAGCCCTTCTGGGTCGCGGGCCAGCTCAACGGCTGCGGTGTCGATGAGCATCTCGTTCCATGCCTGCTCATGTTGGTGCCCGGCGAATATCACCGCCTTACGATCAGGTTCAGGGAAGAAATCAGCATTTATGTGCAGAGGAAGCCCGGTCAACTGTTCTGTTGGCAAGAACGCATAGATTAGGCCCTCAGCCAGTGGTTCAGGATCAATTCGCAGTCCGACGCTTATTTTGGTGCTTCGTCCAAGAGACTCCAGTCTGGGGTGTGATGCATAAAGCTGCGTCGCGGCGTCTTTCGCATCAGCGCGAAGGATTTGCCAATACTCGACTGTGCCGCTTGGGCGGAAGCTAACAATAAGGTCGGATCCCTCGCCCCTCTCTAGGTCACAAGCTAGTAGGAGCGCGCCATTTCGTCGCACCTCCGCCGTTCGGATATGGCGGAGGAACAGCAAGCTCTGTTCCAGAATCCGCTTGAAGTCATCGACGAGCTGCTCGATATGTGACGCGCTCACCTGGGAAACGCCCAGCGCTAAGCGCGTCTCCGTGTTGGGGTCTTGGGCCCATGGCAGGAAGAACGACGTCCCGAAGGGCTCTTCATATGGCTCAGTGAACCATTGCCCGGACTCCGGATGGAGAGTCAGCCTGATCCCTGAGGATCGGATCTCTGGGTGGTCAGTTACCTGATAGGTTGATACGAAACCGATGCCGAAGCGCCCGATGTTCTCGCCCCGTGAAAGTTTGCCGCCGCTCCCAACGTCCGCGATGCGGTGGTAATCGCAGCTGTATTGATTTGAGGCGACGAATCTGCACGGTCGAGACTTTAAGTCACCACAGTAGGTGAACTTACCACTGTTGCGCACCAGGAGGCCGTCATCGGTGATGTCGAAAACGATCTCTTCACCGTGGGCATCATCGGCGTTCTGGATCAACTCCAGGCCCATCACGTCGTAGCCCTGAAGCCCGGCAAGGTGGCTTCGGATATTGCCGAGGAGGTTTGCGGTGTATGAGCCACTCTCTTGAGGTTCGGCAGGTTGGTCCATGCGCACTCCAGGGTTCCGTGAAGACCAGTTTTCGGGTCGCAGTTACCTGTCCGCTAGGGAGCAGGCTTTGGTTCTTGAGCCATTTGTCCGATTTCTCAGCATTTCGGGCGACCCCAGTCGCCGCTAACGGTTCTCGCTACGTTCGTGCAGCACTGCGCCACCAATCGATCTGAAGCGATTGATTAATTGGCAATTTTGTTGCCTCGCAGCCGGTCGTCGTCGAGATATTTGTCTGGCCTAAATCGAACAGCGTAAGCCACCGCATGTGGCGGTGTGACTAACAAAGGCTCTGCCGTTCCGGCGTGCTTTGATGTAGATGACCTCCTTCCAAGCCAGAGAAACGGAGGGAGGTTATCATGCGAGACTGGTCGAGCCAGTCTTACCTGAGATGGTATTGCAAATACTACGTCGTGTTTGTGCCGAAGTACCGCAGAGGGCCGCTGTATGGAAGTCTTCGGCGGGAGATGGGACAAACTTCAAGAGCTTATGTGAGCCGCTTGGTCACGCATGCATGGCTCACGAACGCCTGTAGACTGTCGGAAGCGCTGGAACCCTGGAGGGGATCATGGCCGGGAAGCTCAATGCCAGACAGGCAAGGTTCTGCCAGGAGTACATCGTTGATCTGTGCGCGACGCAGGCTGCGACTCGGGCGGGGTACAGCGAGCGCACGGCTTATTCACAAGCGCACGATCTCTTGAGGAAACCTGAAATTGCAGCCCGTATTGCCGAACTCCAGGCCGGACGCGAGGCCCGCACGCGGATCAGCGCCGACCAGACGATTGCCGATCTGCGTGAGCTAGCCGATATCGCTCTGGGCCGCAAGGCTTATATCGACTCGGTGTTGACGGAAGGTGAGGTGATCCACGTCGAGCGCCGGAAGTTCCAGCCAGCGGCGGCCGTCAAGGCCTTGGAGCTACTCGGACGGCACCAGGGGCTTTTCAACGATAAGGTAAGTGTCCAGCACTCGGGGTTGGACGAGTTCTTGCGATCGCTGGCGCAGAGCGCCACGAGCACGCCGGCCGGTCGGATCAGGGCACGGCTAAACGGTGGGCCTTACCACTAACCATTGGGGCGGGGCACGCACCAGTGCCGCGGCATGCAGATAGGGAGCATCGACTCCAGCGGCATTGGCACGCCCCCGCCGTTCAATGTTCAGCCCTCAATAAGGCGCTACTATCGCCCAAAGCGCGATTGACTCCATGCCGACTCGCGAATTCTCTTGGCTTATGCTGCGCCTTTTGGCAGCAAAGCGCTTGAGGCAAAAAGAGAGTCCACTTCATCCGTTCAACCCGCCTCAGGTGCGATGGCCCTCGTTAAAGGCCGCCTAGGAATTGAGCAGAGGCTATTCAGGGGGGTAATTACTTTGCTTTCCTCCGACAGTAGAAAGACAACTACAATTGTCCAATTCGTACCACTCCTTTGATAAACGTATAGCTTTTGGGGTTCCGCAACGGCTACATTTAAGCTGCATCCAAGCCTCTCCTTCGACAAGGAACTGCCGCAGACTCTGGATGCGAGCCTTTTCGCAAGGCATATTCCGCCATACGTCGACCGCTTCTATGTGGTGATCGCAGTGGTTGCATGTAATTAGGCCATTGATATCAACCACTTCGGCGTATGAAGCCATGCTGTCTGTGTCATGGCTGGACTCATCGGCACGAAACGGCGTTGGCACCGGAAAGTCTTCGACATTGCTTTGCTCGTGTAGCTCATCGAGCCACCCATCCACGTCCTCGCTTGAGATAGGCCCAGGGGAACAGCGCGCCCCCGAGCCCCCTATTAGCCCTGCCACTATCGAAGCGAGCACTCTTTTTGGCCCGTTTGGGATATCGGCGCCCGGTTGGCGGCGATGATCTTCATCACGGGATTCGCCACATTGTGCGCCTTCGGGCGGGGGCCAAGCATCCGGCACATAACGCAGCGCAATGCGACACTCGCCCAAAGTGAAATATTTGATTACGGGTTTATGATCCCTCATGGTTCTATCTCCTGGTTCTGTGGTTGTCGCGCTGCCGGGCACACTCTCAAGGCAGCGTCCCGACTACGGAAGGCACGCGCAGCGTGCTCTATCGCACGGCAGAACTAATCGCCGGGGCGGAGCATCCGCCGAGGCTCCATGCACTCGGCAATGCCACCAGCGAAAGACAGCCGGCGGGGAAAAGACAGCCAGTAGCAAGGCGCTGCAAATTGAAGCCCTTGTAGAACAAGGCCGTTGCGACTACCGGCACCGGTTGTAGGTGGAACAAGCCATTTTGAAGGAGCGGATTTTGCCTGGGCTGGCACAGCGCAAACACTGCGCTTTTTAAGTAGGGCTTCTGGTTGAAGCAGCCGTGCTTTGCGCAATCATAGCCCCTTCGGGGTAAAACGTTGTCGTTCATGGAATCCCTCCGGCTACGGAACACGTATTACTGCGCACGTTTCTTGTCTCCGTGACAACGAGCCCCACTTCAGAGAACGCACGGCGAAATGCTCCGAGGTCCGCCCCAAAATAGAAAAACAACTGCCCTTGAGTCGGCGCGGCGAGCTCGCCGTCACGAGAGACAAAGCGAATGCGCCCGCGAGTGAAGCAGATCGCCTCGGCAGCTGGCGCGGCGAGGTGGAACCAAGCGGTGTCGGTGTAATTATGTGTAAGCAGGATCGCTTCACTTACGCGCCCGAGCCGGTATTCGACGATGAGCTTCTCGATGAACCGCTGGATATCCGGTTGCGAGTAGGGTGGATTGAGCCACACCCGGCCGTGCCAATGACGGTTGAGTGCGCCATCGCCTTTACGGAAGAATTCGCTGGCCTGAACAACTCTTTGCGCGACCTCCGAGGAGGCGGGATCGAGGTCGATCGTGCCGAGCGCCGAGCGAACAAGATCAAGCACATCCGGCGGCGTGTGCCATTCGTTTTCGCCGGTTCCGCGCGCGCGAAAATGAACTATCTCGGGCGATTCAATGGGCTTACCCACCGGGCAGTCCATGCAGTCCTCGGCCGCGGCATGTTCATAGTCGCTGTGCCCGATTTGGGCGATATTCATCGTGGAGATGTTGCCGTGCTTGTCTGTGTAGGTGCGGGTGGTGGTGTCACTGTCATTCGATGACAGTGAACTTTGACGAAGCCGGTTTACGAAGTCGTGGCTCACTCCGCACTGCCGCGCGATCTCCCGATCGCTCCACTGGCTCCATTCCTCATCCTCAAGCAGCTTTAGAGCGGCTCGGCGCTTATCGGCATTGGTGCGCCGGTGGCCGTGGTCAGCGTTGGCGTGCACGCTACGCAGGATTGCATCGCGACGAGTGCCCTCGCGCACGTCGGCGGCAATGCGCTCAAGCCCGGCCATCCGGGCAGCCTCGACACGATGAAAGCCGTCGGCGAGCCAGTAATCAGTCCCATCGAAATACACCGTCACCGGCGGGAAAACGGCGCCCGCCTGCATCTCCTCGGCGTACTCGCGCGCCCACTCATAGTGGATTGCGTCGCGTGGCTGTGTTCCACCGTCCAGGCGAATCCCGTCCACTGGGACTACCCCTTTTTGAGGCAGTCCTGCTGTGGCGTTAGCCATTGATACCTCCTTTTAATCGGCTGAAATGCTCCGCGTAGCCGCGCAGCGTGTTGAGCGGAATACGCCCCCGGCGCAGATCCGCTACGTCTTCCTTGCCGAGGCGCTCGAGAAGCTCGCGTGCGGTGATCGGCAGGCCTTCGACGGCCGTGGCGAACCGGGCAGCAACCACCTGGCGCGCTCGCCGTCGGCCACGCGCCGCGCTCGGTGCTGCAGGCCTTGCGGCGCATGTCGGCGCTCATGCGGTAAGCTCGCGCTGGCACGCGACACAGCGCGGGTGAGCCTGCGACACCACAACATAGTTCCCCCGGCGCGCGTACCGGCAGCCGAGGCATAGCTTCCAGCCGCCCGCCCCGTCCGGCACACGCAGCACTCGATGGGCCTTGCCTCTTGAGCCGAGGCGCACACGCCAACTGTCGAAACGCCAATGCGGCACCGGTAGATAGACGAGCTTGCAGCGCTCGCGCTCGGCGCGCTCCGGGCCACCCGATGTGATCCACTCACGCAGACTCATTTGTGGCCTCCCCGTTTGTAAGTCGTAACCCTTACGCCATGCACTGTCGTGCCCAGCTCCCGCGGGCCCTGCTTAACTATCTCCCTGGCGTACCCCCGCACCGTCGCCACCGGGATCAGCTACGGCCGATTGCCTTGCTCGTCTCTGATAGTCATCTCGTCACCTCTTTGGCCGATAGGGCCGCACGTCCACTACCCGGTCCCCGAAGCGCTCCCGGCACCACTGCTCAGCCTCGACAATACCGTCACCCGGCTGGCCTAGCAGAACACCCCACTGGGACCAGCCAGTGAGGCGATACTCGAACACGCGCTCAGCCGCTTGCTGCTCGGCTTCTTCGCGGGATAGACCGCCGTCGTACTCGCCAATGGCCGCACGCTCGGTGAAGTACTCGCGGGCGTCCTCGTCCATCTGCTTGAGCTCGTCATACCCCGCTTTGCCAGGCTCTGGCGAAGTTGGCGGTGGCGAATGCGGCGAAAAGCCTTGTGTCGCAACGGATTCCGGCTTTGGCGACCTGGGTGAATCGTGGCGAATTTCATCGCCCACCAAGTCGGCAATCAGGTCTTGCACGCTCATGCCGACGCCTCCCACCGACGGCCCACGCGTCGGATTAGCCCGGCTTGTTCCAGTGTTGCCAATGCAGAGTCTCGTCTGGATCTCGAACGCGTTACCCTCGGGCCGATCCGGATGATTGCCGTCTCGGTGGCGGCCATGTCCGGCTGCTTCACCAGCCAATCGATTAGCTCCATGGCATGGCACTTGATATCGATTTCTTTCGGGTTGCCGAGCAGCACTCGCCAGGATTCGAGGCTGTAGCCGACAAGCTCAATCGCGTTGCGCATAGCGGCGGCGTCGATCACGTCGTGGCGGCCCATAACGGCAAGCACGCCAGCGACCCGGAACGCCTGCTCAGTTGCCCGCAGCGCGAACGGCTTGATGACCGAGAGCTCACCATTGCGATCTCTGGCGGCCACCTCCATCAGCTCGAAGAACCGGCCTGCCAGGCTCTCGGCTTCGGGCGTAGGCTCGATGACGGAAACATTGCTGCGATCCTTCGGCAACTCGCGCTCCAGTAACCGCTGACACTCCCGCCAATACGCGGCGATCCGTCTGTCCCTCTCCGGGTGAAACGGTATCGCCTTGCGCGGCGCCGCCGGCTTCGGCCATGCCAGCAAAAAGCGCGGCCAGAAGCCTATCCTCGACATGAGCGGATCCATCACCGGGCCGAGTGCCGCTTCGGGCTGTATCAGCCAATGCATGGATAGGCGCCGATCGTAGAGCTGGACACGGCCAGACGTGGATCGGCCCACCGATACCTCGCCGTCGTCCCAAAGCCCGTTGAACGCGCCGCAGGTCTTGGCTTTGTTATCTGGCGTCATCCCGTACCCGGTTACCACGATTGCCGCTTCGGACGTAAACACCCCCTGGCTCGGAACGCCATGCTTGAACGACTGGCGGATACCCTCCACGGTGCCATCACGCATGATTCGGTACGGCGGGCGCGGTGGGTCGCCTGCAGCTTGCTTGGACGTCTCGCACTCCGCGAGGCGAGCCCGGTATGCCTCGGACTCCTGACGCTGGTGCTCTTGGATTGCGTGCAGCGCAACGGCCTCGGCGGTGCTCTTGCCGTCGCCGCTGTCAGCGATAGTGAAGGCATACAAAGATAGCGGCTTGGTGCCGGCGAGCGTCCGTACATCGGCCAGCGATTGCGCGAGAAGCGCCGCAGCGATCAGCAGACTCTGACCAGCCATCGCCGGCGCCATTTGCCCGCCCTCAGCGACTGCCTCACATGCGGGCGCGAGCGGACCAAGTGCCATGAGCGGATAAGCAACCTCCACGTGCTTACGAGCACCCAGTATTTTTTGAGCCTCCGCAATCACTCTCTTTGGGGTTTCCTTTCGCCACGATTCGCCAAGTTCGCCATTCGTGTCGGACCGCGCTATACGGGCGTTTTCGCCGCTTTCGCCAAACTCGAAGGTGGGCGCCTTGCGCAGTCGATCTAACTCACTCATGCGCCACCTCCCGGAGCACGTCCGCCCAGTCGGCGCCCTCGGTCTCGGGTATCGCCACCCGTGGCGTGCGTCCCTCCCGGATCAACCGCCGCGCCAGGGCGTAGGCCGCACGCTCACCGGCCTCGTCGTGGTCGGCAGCTATCAGCACGTCAACGACGCCAGCCGGCAACTCCACCGTCTGGAGGCCGTGAGCGGAGATACAGCTCCATGCGGGCCAGCCGGTGGCGATGCGCACTGCCAACCCGGTCTCTAAGCCCTCCGTTAACGCCAGCCGTTCGCCTGCCGAATACAGCCGGATCGCTGCCCCACGAAGCCCGTTGGGCCGAGAGGGCGGACACAGCTTGCGGGAGCTTGGCACGTCGGCCTTGCCGGAGCCGTCCGCGCGCAGGTAGGTGCGATGGAGCGCCACCGGATTGCCGGCCGGATCGCGGATTACGGCCAGGATGGCAGGGTAGCTCCCGGTGCGCTCGGGGCCGTTGGTGGCGGGTGCCCAATAATCGAGGGCGGGGTGATAGCGCAGATCGGCGGGCGAGTCGGCTAGGATGTCAGCCAGGCCACGGCGGTCGAAGTACCGGGCGACAACATTATGCCAGGCCAGGTCCAGTGGCACAGACTCCCGGCACAGCCGGCGCAGTCTCTCGCGGTCGTGCTCGGCTCGGCGCTTGTCGTGCTCCGGGATGCGGCCCGCGTACCGCGGCGGCCGGCTGCCGTGACGAGTGTGGCCGGACCACTGGCAGCGCCAGCAGTACCAAACGGCCGAGCCGTCAGTGTCCACGCGGATGCTCAGCGCCGTATCGCGGGGGCCACGGTCACAGCGCAGGCATGGGGCGCGATGCTGTCCGGGGTGGGAGGGTATCCGCGGTGTGTCAGGCGCGGTATACGGCGCCTGAGCCTCGGCGTATAGCTCACCCCCGGCGTTTGGTCCAGCTACGGCCGAGTGTCGTCGTGTGTTCCTCGTCATCGCGCCGCCCCACCGCTGAATGCTGTCTTGCGGGCGCCCTCGAGCTGGACGACCAGCTCGCGGAGCTCGTCGTCCGTGGCGCCAGCAATGCGCGAGGCGATGAGGGCGTCGATCTCGTAATCAGGCCAGCCAACGGCGCGCGGGCCGATACGCACCGGGCGGGGAAAGAGACCCTCCCTAATGCGCTGATACCTCGTACTTCTGGATTCGCCCGTGCGGGCCGTGGTCTCGGGACCTCTGAGGATGTGGATAGCCATGTTTGCGCCTCGTGGGGCATTGCTGAACATGGCTAGCAATTGTTAGCTCACGGCTTCAGCACAGCACCGCAATTGCGGTGACCGAAACCGCAATTGCGGCGCTAGCGGGATTTCAGTGCTCGCTTGGCTTCGGGGAATTTTCGGGACAGGGTGCTCTTGGTTAAGCCGCCATAGCCGCGGAAGTAATCTTCTATGACTTCAATCAGCCTTGCTTCACTCGCGAAGGATGGGTGCTTTTGGACGCCGGGGAGATTGCCGCCAATACAGTCGAGCAGTGCGGCGATGATATTTTGGTAAGTTGACTCTGCGCGCTCGCCTGGTACGCCAAGCTTATCCACCTTTGCGTTAAGCTTGTCTACTATGTCCTTGAAGGAATTGCGTTCAGCGTCAAGCGCCTCCTTTTCTTCTCGCAGCTTCTTGTATTCGCTTTTAGCGTTCTCCAGCCGTACCTTCAGTTTTTCATGCTCTGCTTTTAACGCCCAATAAGCATCCGTGCTGATGGCAGGGTGCGTGCTCTGCTCGATATCATCGAACAGGAAAGCCGGCTTCTCATTAGGAAACGCCTTCTTCAACCATTCCCTGAGAGCGCGTCCGAAGACGTGCCTGCGTTCATGGGCTACGTACTCGCCGGCCGGCACTGGCTTGCCATCTTCTCGCACGCACTGCAGTTCGCCGTCTTCTATTGCCTCTGCGATGGCTCGGCCCCTAGCTTCGAGGCACGGAACACCGGGGTGTGTCCAGATGCTTCTCCCCAGCCCTGTAGGTGATAACTGCCTGGCTTCTTGCAGGATTTGGGACATCTGATCGTCTGGCACACCGCACCAGAGCGCTGCAGCGTGCGGAATTGAGTAGATCGCGTAATACGCCTTTATTGCCGCACAATCGTCAATTTCCCAAGGCTTATTCATCACACCTCCTTTTCCGCGACCAATCGCTAGTGGAAGTGCCGGGCCAGCAGCTATTTGGCAACCGCCGGTAATCCGGGCCAATGCGTCCCCACGCCGTACTGTTCATAAGCATCGGATTGTATTGTACGTTACCGTACGTTTGCAGCGAGCCGTGGGGGAGTGTCACCAAGACCGTGGCTTACCCTGATCCTATCGATTCAGGCGGAAACGGGTGGTATGTGCGCAACTGCTCAGCAGGATCATCGATCGATACGCCAACATGGTTAAGGTGGTACTCGGGTCGTGATTATGGTGGGCGTGACAGCATCAGCATCCCCGAGCAGGGCGCCCTGCTTTGTGGTGAGACGCAAGGCTGAAATGACGACCGACAACAATTAAGAACGGATGCCCATGACGACGTTTGACAGCACCAAAGCCTCACTGAACGATCTGCTGCGGGAAATACGCGAGGGCAAGATCCAGCTTCCGGACTTTCAGCGCGGCTGGGTCTGGGACGATGACCACATTAGCGATCTGCTGGTGAGCATCGCCCGGTCGTTCCCCATCGGGGCTGTAATGCTGCTGGAAGCCGGCGGCGAGGTTCGCTTTCAAACTCGGCCGGTCGAGGGACTGGAAGGGCTCATTCCCACAGACCGCGAGCCGGAAAAGCTGATCCTCGACGGCCAGCAGCGGCTGACCACCTTGACCCAGGCGCTCTCACTGGAGGCGCCCGTCAACACGCGAACCGCCAAGGGAAAGAAGATCAAGCGGCACTATTACTTCGATATTCGCAAGGCGGTGGAGATGCCCCACGCCCTGGATGAAGCCGTCATTGCCGTGGACGAGCATCGCCAACTGCGCAGCAACTTTGGCCGTGATGTCGAGCTGGACCTGTCCACCCGTGAGCTGGAATGCCAGCAACTATATTTCCCTTGCAGCCAGATTATGAGTTCGGATGACTGGGAGGCCACCCTTCATCAGGTCGCCCCGGAGCAGTTCGGCACCTACATGACCTTCCGCAGCCAGGTTCTGGCGCCGTTTCGCAACTATCAGCTCCCGGTGATCCAGCTCAAGAAAGAGACCAGCAAAGAGGCAGTCTGCCTGGTTTTTGAGAAGGTCAACACCGGCGGCGTGCAGCTATCCGTGTTCGAGCTGATCACTGCCAGCTACGCCGCGGAAGGCTACAACCTGCGTGATGACTGGTTCGGCTCAAAGGTGCGCAACGTGGAGTCCCGCAAGGCGCGCATCGAAGAGGATAATCTGCTCAAGGGTACGGAAGCCACGGAATTCCTCCAGGCAATCAGCCTGCTGCACACCCACAAACAGCGCCAAGCGGATCTGGCTGCCGGCAAGACTGGCAAGCAGGTCCGGCCGGTCAGCGCTAAGCGCGCCGACGTGCTGCAGCTCCCCTTGTTCGCCTGGCAACAGTGGGCCGACGACCTGGAAGCCGGCTTTCGTCGGGCGGGGAAGTTTCTGCGCAAGGAGTGCTTCTACAGCCGTCGGGAGCTGCCCTACAGCACGCAACTGGTGCCGCTGGCCACCGTGTTGGCGCGGTTGGGAGACCGCTGGCTTGAGCCGCGCATCCACGACAAACTGGCGCGCTGGTATTGGTGTGGCGTATTGGGCGAGCTCTACGGCGGCGCGGTCGAAACCCGCATCGCCAATGACTACGATGAGCTGCTGCGCTGGTTCGAGGATGACCAGGCCGTTCCGCGCACGGTGCGCGACGCCAACTTCCAGCCCGAACGCTTCGATACGCTGCGCACCCGTCTGAGCGCCGCCTACAAGGGCATCAATGTGCTGGTCCTGCGCGAAGGCTCGAAGGACTGGTTCTGGAAAGCCACCATCCAGGAGTTGGACGTCAACGAGATCGCCCTGGATATTCACCACATCTTTCCCCGCGACTGGTGCGAAAAGCAGGGCATAGCGCGTGAGCGCTACGACAGCATCCTAAACAAGACTCCGATTTCCTATAAGGCGAACCGCAAGATCGGCGGCGATGCGCCTTCGGTCTACATCCCGCGCATCCAGAACGAGAAGCAGGTGGGACTGGGCGATGAAGCGATGGACGCCCTGCTGGCCAGCCATGCGCTGGAGCCGACACGTCTGCGGAGCAACGCCTTTGGCCGCTTCGTCGAAGATCGCCGCCATCGCCTGGTCGCACTGATCGAGCGCGCCATGGGCAAGCAGGTGAATCTGGCCGGAGAGGTCGAGGAATACGAGGTGACAGAAGCGGAGCCCTTTGCCGACTGAAGGTGTGCCTGAGCATAGACCGATAAGAGAACAAGAACTATGGATGAAACGACGGATGCCCGTATCCGCAAGCTGATTCTCTCCGTAGTGCCCGATGACGGCAGCACAATCGGCAAC
The DNA here is from genome assembly GCA_030433275.1 of Gammaproteobacteria bacterium. Lineage (GTDB taxonomy): Bacteria > Pseudomonadota > Gammaproteobacteria > Nitrococcales > Nitrococcaceae > Nitrococcus. Next base: position 108,233 of record JAUILK010000001.1, on the reverse strand, counting down.
GTCAGTCTGTTCCGCGAGGTACAACAGGCACTGGAAGCCGAGGGGCAAGAATACGGCGAAGACGCGGTGAACGTCGTACGCGAGCGATTGATTGGGGAAGGCGTGTTGGGCAAGGGCCGGGGCCGAGGTGGTGCCGTGTATCGTAAGGCGTTGGTGGTGGAGCCAGCCGCGAATTCGGCCGGCACATCAAGGGCGCCCCGCAATACCGAGACGCCGGCTGACGCGGCTGAGAAATCCGCCTTCGGGAATGCCCAGTACGGCAACTACCAGCACCCGGATGAGGCGACGCTACGCCCAGACGTGGGCTTGCAGGATCAGTTCCACCAGGTCAGGGAGCCGAAGACCTATCGCTATGACTCCAGCCTGGCGCCGGAGCTGGTATGGGACGAGAACGCCGAGCGGGAGTTTGCTGAGTGGCTGCTGAATCTGGTGGCCGAGGCGGGGGAGAAGGGTGAGGAAGTCGTCTTTGCCGAGCCGCAGCGCTGGCAGGGCACCGGCGAGACCTTCCGTTCCAGCCGCGAGTGCGCAGCGCGGCTGAAAAGTCTCACCCAGCCCTTCCTCAATTGGGCCGGTAAGGCCGAGCGTCAGCAGATTAGCGTGCCCACGGTGCCGCTGTTTGTGCACGAGCGCCATTCCACGCGCGCGATTCTGGAGAAGCTGCAGAGCTATAAGGCCGCCGGGCAGAACTTGGAGCTGTTCGGTGACCCGCAGGCGGACATCGCGGACAAGCTGGATGCCTACGAGCATACCGGCCCTTGGACCAACCGCATGATCCTGGGCGACTCACTACAGGTGATGAACTCCCTGCTGGAGTACGAGGGCCTGGGCGGCCAAGTGCAGATGATCTACATCGATCCGCCCTACGGCGTGAAGTTCGGCTCCAACTTCCAGCCTTTCGTGCGCAAGCGGGATGTCAAGCACGGCAGGGACGCGGAGATGATCCGCGAGCCGGAGATGGTCAAGGCTTACCGGGATACCTGGGAGCTGGGCCTCCATTCCTATCTCAGCTACCTGCGCGACCGGCTGCTGCTGGCGCGGGAGTTGCTGAGCGAGAGCGGCAGCGTGTTTGTACAGATTTCAGATGACAATCTACATCATATGCGGGAGGTGATGGATGAAGTATTCGGGTATGAGAATTTTGTAATTACGATTCCAGTAAAGAAAACAGGAAGTCAGAAAGGGAAATTGTTGCAATCGGTAAATGACTATCTTCTTTGGTATGCCAATGACCGGGATAAGGCTGCTAGCTATTGCAACAATCTTTATGAAAAGTCACCGGTGACTAGGGAGCTCGTTGAAGATGGTTTCTCCAAAATAGAATTCTCCGATGGGAACACAATGTCCCTTGCTGAGTTAGAGAAGAAGGAAGGCAAGGGAAGTGGATTTTATAGGAATGAGCCCGCGCGGGCTCTAGACGATTTTCCGGGTGCTAGCCTGTTCAAGGCTGATCCAAGCACAAGCGGTAATCCCGGTAAGTCGCAAGCTCAGCTTTATGAGTACATGGGAAGAACCTTTGATCCCGGGGTGTCACGAGGGCTGGGTTGGAAACATTCAGCGGTTGCCGTCAATGGGCCAAGTGGCATGGACCGGCTTGCGAAAGCGGGACGGCTATACGTCGGGCGGGATCAGCTTGCTTTCAAGCGGTATCACAATGACTTCGGTTATAGATCCCTGACAAACTGGTGGGATGGCATCGGTGGACCGAGTGATCCGATATATGCTGTTCAGACGAATAACAGGGTGATTGAGCGATGTATTCTACTGGCTACGGAGCCTGGTGATGTTGTGCTGGATCCAACCTGTGGCTCCGGTACTACGGCCTACGTTGCCGAACAATGGGGCCGCCGCTGGATTACCTGCGATACTTCCCGCGTGCCGCTAGCGCTGGCCCGGCAGCGTCTTCTTACCGCCACCTTCCCCTGGTACGAACTGAAGGAACCACAGCGTGGCCCGGCCGGCGGCTTCGTCTATAAACGCAAGCAGAACCGCAAGGGCGAGGAAATTGGCGGGCTAGTGCCCCGTACGACGGCCGCGAGCATCGCCAATAACGAAGAGCCGGAAATGGTCACGCTGGTGGACCGGCCGGAAGAGAACAAAAAGACGACGCGCGTATGCGGCCCCTTCACCGTTGAGGCGACCATCCAGGCGGCGGCGACCCTGGACGAGACAGCAGCCGAGGAAACCGCGGAATCGGCGGCTGGCTACGAGAACCCGCGCGCCTACTTGGATCGGATGATCGAGGTGCTGCGTCAGGCGCACAATCTGCAGTTGCCCGGCAATCAGTCCCTAGCCCTGGACAATGTGCGGCCGCTGGCGGACTGCGAATGGCTGCATGCCGAGGCGAAGATGGAGGGCAATGGTGAGGCCGAGCAGCGCATTGCCGTGGTTTTTGGGCCGGAAGACGGCGCCATTCATTCGCAGCAGGTCTACGAGGCAGCGCGGGAAGCCTACTTCCTGAAATATGACCGGCTCTATCTGTTCGGCTTCGCCATCCAGGCGAAGGCCCGGGAGCTGGTGGAAGATCGTGCCAAGCTGCGCATCCCGTGCATTTACGTGAACGTCACCCCGGACGTGGTGATGGCGGATTTGCTCAAGACGAGCCATACCGACCAGATCTTCTCGGTGACCGGGTTGCCGGACGTCCAACTCAAGCCCGCCGGCCAACACGACGGTGGCGAGCCGCTGTACCAGGCCGAGGTGCGCGGGTTGGACATTTTCCGCCCGGACAATCTGGAGACGGAGTCTGTGGCAGCCGAGAATCTGCCCTGCTGGATGCTGGATACCGACTACAACAGCCTGGTGTTCTGCGCCTCGCAGGTGTTCTTCCCGCGCACCGGCGCCTGGGACAACCTGAAGAAATCGCTCAAGGCCGATTTCGACGACAGCGTGTGGGAGCATCTGGCGGGCACGGAGTCGGAGCCGTTCCCGCTCGGGGAAAATCGCCGGATCGCGGTGAAGGTCATCGACGAGCGGGGCAATGAGCTGATGAAAGTTCGCAGCGTGGATGAGGCACAGTGATGCCGGACGAAGAAGGGCAAGATCACCAGACGCCGGGCGGCCCGCTCGAGGTCGATTCCCCGATCATCAACCCGCCCTTCTACAAGCCTCGCTTTCACTGGCAGGTCAAAAGGGGCGAGCTACCGGAGAAGGCTGAGGGTCGACGACCGGCCAGCTACTACTTCCGAGTCCCGGAGCATGCCCAGCGCGGGCGCAAGCCGGCGAAGGGTCAGGAAGGCCTGTTCGGCGATGCCGAGGTCGGGCAAGAGGAGGAGCTGGCGCTGGTCAATCTGCTGCGTCAGCGGGTGGCGGTCTGGCGCGCGGGCGAGTTGACCAGGCGCGCCTACGACGGTGTCTCGCCGGTGACGCGGGAGCTGCTGGGCCTGTGGCGATCCGAAGACCGGATGCAACGGCTGTTCTTTGCGCAAATCGAGGCGGCCGAGACCGTTATATTTCTCACCGAGGCGGCGGAACTCTACCGCAAGGACATACCGGCGATCCCCACTGACAACCCCGGCGCCGAGGCGAAGGCGCAGGGCTTTCGTGCCTTTACTCGCTATGCCTGCAAGATGGCCACGGGGACAGGCAAGACCACGGTAATGGGGATGCTGGCGGCCTGGTCGATCCTGAACCGGATGGCCGCACCCACCGACAACCGCTTCACCGACACGGTGCTGATCGTGTGTCCGAACGTGACCATCCGCGAACGCCTTCAGGAGCTGAATCCGGCGCACGGCGACCTGAGCCTGTACCGCACACGGCAACTGGTGCCGCCTCAGCGGATGGAGGAGCTGAGGCGGGGCGAGGTGATGATCGCTAACTGGCACCGGCTGGCCAAGCGGGAGACCAACACCGTCAATGGCCAATCCGCCAGGGTGGTAAAGACCGGCGAGCCGGTGGAGATCGTCAAGAACGAGGGCAAGGCCAACGAGACCCGGGAGATCAAGTATTTCGAATCGGACCAGGCCTGGTTCAAGCGCATCCGCCAGGAGTTGGGATCGGGCCGCGGCCGTGCGCCGCACTGGCTGGTGTTCAATGACGAGGCGCATCATGCCTATCGGCGAGGGGATCGCATCAGCGACGAGGCCGACCTGGAGGAGGACAGGAACCTGGCCAAGAAGAATGCGCGCGAGGCCACCATCTGGATCGAGGGGCTCGACCGTATCAACAAGCTGGCTGGCGGCAGGAAGAAGGGCATTCGCCTCTGCGTCGACCTCTCCGCTACGCCGTTCTACATCCAGGGTTCCGGCAATGAGGTGGGTAAGCCGTTCCCCTGGGTGGTGTCAGATTTTGGGCTGCTGGATGCGATCGAATCCGGCCTGGTGAAGATCCCGCAGTTGCCGTCCCGAGACGCGACAGGCGCGGAGGAAGCCGCCTATTTCAATGTCTGGCGCTGGGTGCAGGAGAAGGCCCAGCAGGACGGCTACGGCACCAATATTACCCCCGAGATCGTGATGACCTACGCCAGTGCCCCCATCAACCTGCTGGCGCAGGAATGGCATCACCGCTTCCAGCAGTGGGAAGGCTTTGCCAAGCGGCAACACAAACACCCGGTGCCGCCGGTATTCATTATTGTCTGTCGCGATACCCGGGTGGCCAAGGCCGTGTACGAATGGCTGGGGGAAGGCGAAGGGGGACACGGCGAGGCGCCGCCATGGTTCCGTAACGAGCCGGATCAGGAAGTGACCGTACGCATCGATTCCCGCGTGGTGGAAGACATCGAGGAAGGTGGCACCAAGGACGAGACGCGGCGCCTGCGCTTCACCATGGACACCATCGGCAAGGCGGAATGGCCGGGTGGCAAGGTGCCGGAGGAGTGGTCCGAGCTGGTGCACAAGCACAACGAAAAGGTCGCCAACGATGACGACGACGGGACGCTACGGTGGATGGACGAGCGTATTCCGCCGGGACGCGATGTGCGCTGCATCGTTTCGGTTTCCATGCTCACGGAGGGCTGGGATGCGAACACGGTAACCCACATTGTGGGACTTCGTCCCTTTGGCTCGCAGTTGCTCTGCGAGCAGGTGGTCGGACGTGCGCTGCGGCGGCGGAGCTATGCCCTGAAGGATGACGGCTCAGAGCAGTTCGCCGAGGAGACCGCCAAGGTATTCGGCGTGCCTTTCGAGCTGGTGCCTTTCAAGGTGCGCGAGTCACGTGATCCGGTGGATCAGCCCGAGCCGAACCATATCTATTCCGTGCCGGAGAAGGCGGAATACGAGATTACGTTTCCCATCGTGACCGGATACCACCAAAGCGGTGGTGTCGACGTCACGGTGGAGTGGGAGCGCGTATCGCAGGTGACCCTGGACCCGATGCAGATTCCGCAGACTGTTGAGTTGGTCGCACTGACTGCGCCGGAAGGTGCCTTATCTGCCTATGGCCCCGGCGAGCGTCCCAAGCTCTCGCTCGATGCATGGCGAGCCCAGTTTCGGGATCAGGAGGTGGCCTTCCGGCTGGCCAGGGAAGTCTGTCGTCGCTGGCAGGTGGAAAACGGCGCGGACGCGGTGCCTGTGACGCAATTGTTTCAGAAGGTACTGTTCGTCGCCCGGCGATTCCTGGCCGACCCCGACAAGCTCGTGCGCAAGGGAGACAGCCAGGCTTGCGACCTGCTCGCTGTCCGCCATTACATGCAGGCGGCGGTATCGGCGCTGCTCGATGCGATTCGTAAGGGTGGAGATGACTCAGTGCAAGAGTTGCCGGTCATCCCGCAGGGCGCAAGCGGCCGCGGCAGCACGCTGTACGTGGACTTCTATTCCACCAAGCCGATCTATTCGGTGGAGAAATGCCACCTAAATGCGATGGTTGCCGACACTGGCAAGTGGGAACAAAGCGCGGCGTTTGCGTTGGATTCACATCCCGGTGTGGCTCGATGGGTCAAGAACGACCATCTCGGCTTCGTTATTCCCTACCGTAAGCGCAATATTCAGGCCCGGTATTTCCCGGATTTCATCGTCGTACTGGACAACCGCCTACAGCTCATCGTCGAGGTAAAGGGGCAGTATGGCGATGACGCCGATGTAAAGGCCAAGGCCGCGGAGCGCTGGGTGCGGGCCGTGAATCAATTAGGAGAATATGGACGGTGGAGTTACGTGGTGGTCGACGATCCGCAGAAGCTGGGATCGGCCATCGATGAGGTCGCTACTATGGGCTGGGCTCCCGGGAATATCGAACTGTCGCAGCAATAGATGCTCTAAACCGGGGGCGGCAGGAGAAAGCAGAAGGGGCGCGACTTCCACCGCACCGCTACGCCGATCGGGAACTCCCAATCCATTTGCCGATTATTCTGTTGTCGCGTGCGATGCTTATCAAGCTTGAGGCTTCGGACCGCCCGTCACGCCGCTTGCAGGCTCAAAGGCAAGTGCCGCGCCGGGTCGCCCCGTGCCAACGGCCCCGTGCCAACGTTGGGGCCGCCTGTTTTTGATTCCCCGGCCGCCCACAATGCGTTCCCTGGTGGCTGCGTTCAGGCGCTCTGGTTAATCGGCGTAACCTCGGCGCCGGCTTTCAACTTACCAAGATAGTCCGCCCATTCCTGCATCATCTTGCGACGCTTGGTGAAGAGGTCCCCGCGCCGGTAAGCGGCCTCGACCTTGTTCTCTATGACGTGCGCGAGCGCCATCTCCGCCACATCGCGCGGGAAGCTTGATACCTCGCCGGACCAGTCTCGAAAGCTCGAGCGAAAGCCATGGGGCACGTAGCTGCCCCGGTCGCCCGCCACTCCGTAGCCCATACCTCGCATCAGCTGCAGCAGCGCCATGTTCGATAGTGGCCGGCCGCGGCGGACACCGGGAAAAAGGTAGGGATTGCCGGCAACGCGGGGTAGGGCGTCTAGTACGGCCATGGTGGCATCGGACAGCGGCACCCGGTGATCACGCCGAGCCTTCATCCGCTGCGCCGGGACGATCCAGATGGCACTCTCCAAGTCGATCTCCGGCCACTGCGCTCTCAGGACCTCATTGGTACGCGTAGCCGTCAGGATGAGGAAGCGCAGCGCGAGCGCCGAGATGCTGTCGTTGCCCCAGAGCTCCGCCATGAAGGCCGGGACCTCCATATGCGGCATGGCGGGATGATGTGTGACCTTCTTCACCCGTGAGGGCTTCGGCAGCAGCTTGTCCAAGTGGCCGCGCCAGCGGGCGGGGTTCAAGGGATCGCGGTACTTATGCGCCGCGGCGTAATCCAGGATGTTCTCTACACGCCCTTGCACCCGTTTGGCGGTTTCGGTCTTGCTAGTCCAGACGGGGGAGAGGATCCCCAAGATGTCTTCGGTCGCGATGGCGTCCACCCGCATGGATCCGATCACGGGCCGCGCATAGGTCTTTAAGGTGCTCGCCCACTGTCGCGCGTGTTTAGCGTTCCTCCAGCCGCGCCGGTGCGCGCGGAGGTAGCGGGCCGCGCAGGTGGTGAAGGTCGGGGTTTTCTGCGGCTGGGAACGGCGCGCCTCAATGGGATCAATGCCCGCCTTGACCTCTTTGCGGTGCTCGGTGGCCTTCTCGCGTGCCGCGGCCAATCCGACGTCAGGGAAGCTGCCCAGGCCCATCTCCCGACACTTGCCCTCAAAGGTGAAGCGAAATACCCACTTCTTCGCGCCCGAATTTGAGACCACCAGCCGGAGCCCACCGCCGTCGACGTATTTTCCAGGGCGAGCGGTTGCCACCTTGCGTGGCGTGAGCTTGTGAATGGCCATCGCGTAATCCTGTTCCTCAGGGGACCAAGAGCGGTCCCCGAATAAGTCCCCCTTTTGACATGGATTATAATAACGGCTTTGGGACTGTATAGGAATATAAGTAGTTAGATTAGAAAGGGACTATGTATCTTATGGGGCCTTATGAGCCCCTAAGTTAGCGGACTCCCTCTCCGCCAATAAATCAATAGCTTATATGTCATTCGTGTCTAATTTTAGGGGTGTTTTGGGGCAGCTTGGGCTCCAGTTAGACACGATTTCGGACACGATTTTCGCTGGACAGGGCTGCCCCAGAGGCGCCCGAAATCCCGCCCCGTAGCCATTGGCAGACCGGCTTTCTAAACTGCGCCGCTTTGTCCTGTGACTCGAAACTCCACCGGGCCAGCATGTGGTCCTAATCGGTCGCTTGGTTTGTTTCAATGCGACGACGCGATACGGGGCATCGTGCTGACAGATGGAGAGGCACGCACCGGCACGCGGCATTGTCTTTGACCGCTCAATTCGCGGGCGGTGGGTGCCGGCGACGGGGGCGAGCCGGTCATGACCATTCTGCTGCCGAACGAGGACTGAGCACGCCGGCCGAGGCTGGCATCTTCTCCCTGGCCACTTGGGTAAAAGTGGTGCCTTGCGCTCGATCGACGAGGCGGTCTTGCTCAGCTGTCGGCACGAACCTGGAGAGATCTTTTAACAGGTGCTATTATTGGCCCTGTTCACAGGGCTTTAGGATCCGAGCATGAGCGCCAAGTTCTCCGAGGACGTGATTCCGCTGACCGACCTGAAGGTCAACCCCGGCCGTGTCGTCAAGCACGCGACCGACGCTCACCGGCCTGTGCTGCTCACCAGCCGCGGGCGCGGGGTCGCCGTGGTGCAGTCGGTCACCGATTACGAGGCGGCCGAAGAGGAACGGGCGTTCATGCGGGCTGTGGTCATCGGTCTGGCGGATCTCGAGGCCGGACGCGAGCTGTCCCTTTCGGATGTCAAGGCTCGGCTCGGCTTGAAGTAGCCGCATGTCGAAGGTCGCTATCCGGTTCGCCGAATCCGCACTCGCCGATCTGGAGGCATTGCGTGCCTGGTACACCGAACAGGGCGTGCCCGACGTGGGCGAGCGTCTGCTCGGTGAGATCGTCGCGAGCATCGAGGCGCTGGCCGATCATCCCGACATGGGCCGGATCGTCCCGGAGTTCGACCAGCCCTTTCTGCGCGAGCTGATCCGGCCGCCGTTCCGCATCGTGTACCGGCGTGACTCGAAGCACGTGCGCATCGTTCGAGTATGGCGCAGCGAGCGCCTGCTCGAAGTGCCGGACGAAGACGCGCCCTGAAGCGCGGCCTCTGCGGATGTCGGGTAAGGGAGCGACCTTACGGTCACCCCCTCCCCTAAGAACCGTGCATGACAGTTTACCGTCACACGGCTCAAGCCTCTCTAAGAGCGTGTTGGTGGATGGCGGGGCTACAACGGGGACGCTCTTTTGCGCAAGCCGTGCAGGAGAAGCTCCAGGCCACGGCACAGGTGGTCAAACGTAACGGTGCGCACACCTTTGCTGTGTTACCCCAACGTTGGGCCGTGGAACGCTCCTTCGGTTGGCTGGAAAAATGCCGCCGCTTATGGAAGAACTGCGAGCGTAAGATCAATACCAGCCGACAGTTCGTCCATGTGGCGTTCTTGACACTGTTTGCTCCGGAGATTGTGAACAGGTTCTTAGAACAGCGTTTTGAATGGGGCGATGGTCTTTTTAAGCTGTGATGTTGCCTGCCGATACGATGAAAATGACATTCAGCTTGCGAGATAGCACATCGAGGGTATACGAGAGACCTTTGACGTGTTTACCCAAGTAAGGCTTATTTTTGTCGCCGAACGATAGTTTGAAAATGCGGCAACCGTATTCGCCGTTGAAATAGCGAACCGCCTCGCTGATCTGGTTCTCTACGAAGCCAGTTTCGTTCTGATTGTTCTCGTCCAGGATTCGGCCGCTGAAAAGACGAAGTCGTGAGGTAAGATTTCCATCTCGTAGCGTCGATTCAAGGTCCCCATAAAGGGTGAGCCCCGCGATCAATGTGCCATGCCCGTGTTCGTCTTCAGGGCCTTTGCCTGGCAGGCAGCTTTCGGCATCACCAACTGCTGGAGCCAATAGCGAATGTCCAGTCGTCAAGCTGCTGTCGAGAACAACAAGGCCAGGGCATTTTCTGGAGGCGCTTCAACAGCCGGAAGATCTTGGATGTCGGTGTAGACGAGGGCAAGCTCGAGTCCGTATTTGGGAGGAAGATCTACCGTTCGAATATCTCTATGGTGTAGCAGTCGTTCTGCCTGTCCGTGATCACAGCATACCCTGTAAGAGAGAGGGGTTCTACCCCGTAGCCACGGTTCGATACCCCGGCAATACGTTACCAGGGGATCAAATAGTAATTGCAGCCTGTGCGTCGCTCAATGGCAGGGGCTATTCGTGGTGGTGGTGATGATCTCCATCTCCAGCATGATGGTGTTCATGCTCGTTGGCGTGGCCGTCATCGCCATGATGGTGTTCATGCTCGCTGGCGTGGCCGTCATTACCGTGATGGTGTTCATGCTCGCTGGCGTGGCCGTCATTACCGTGATGGTGTTCATGCTCGTTGGCGTGGCCGTCATTGCCATGATGATGCTCGTGTTCCGAGGCGTGCCCATCGTCGGCGGCGATGCTCAGGGTGGAGAAACTGAGCGGAAGTGCGGCCGCGGCAATCGCCAGAATCAGAATACGAAGTTTTTTGGATATTCTAGAAGAGAATGGCATGGTTGATTGTTTCCTTGGCGTCGCTGGGGGTAGACAATTTGATTGTAGGCCGGAGATTGCAGCACGTCGAGCTAACCAGGGTGGTTGTTTCTCAAATCGGGCGCTCGACCGGCGCGCGTCGGCAGTGCTGTGTTTCATTGCAACGTACGCCCAGCCCGCACCGTGTCGGCTCGCGTAACACAAGAATACACCCACCTGGCAATCCTCGACCCGTCCCGCTGTGTCGCTGTACTGACGCTTGACCCTGGCCTAGTGCGTGCTCTTCTTCAGAAAGCCGGTCTCGTCAACGAATCAGCAAGGCTTGCGGGTCGCCCAACTGCTCGGCACCGTATCGGTGCAAATCCTCACGCACCGTCTCGGCATCTCAGTGCGCCGCGTTGAGCAGGCGTTGTACACCGTCGGGACAGTCTTCCCCCTAGATATTCGGTCAGGTGCCAATCATTCTTCCGAGCACCGGACTGAGCAGTCCGCGCAGATCGCCCAGAACCCGTTTGCGCAGCTCAGCCCGCCGAAGGCGGGGGACGATCCGTTCATGGGGCGCCCCCAACGCTCCATTCTATTCCCGGACTCTTGCTTGCATGACAGTCTTCTCAGGTTTGTACCACGCAGGTTAGACGTGTAGTACTAAGGGTAAGAATAAGCTTCTTTTCTGGCAGTCCCCTGAGGTGGGGGTCATCGGCAAGGGCAAGGTGGCCAAGCCCTGGGAGTTCGGTGTGAAAGTCGCGCTCTCGGTGGCCAACCGCGAAACCTTTGTCGTCGACTGCCGCAGCCTGCCCGGCAATCCTTGCGACGGCCAGACTTTGTCTGAAACACTTGAAGCAGGCGGAAATCCTAAACGGTGTGGTGGCCAAGCGTTATGATGCCTATTGGCGGAATCGAGGTTCGGCGTTCGTGAGCAGGAAGCTGAATTCGCTTTTCGGGCAGCCGTGTAACGGATTATTCAGGAATGACAAACTCACCAACGTGAACCCGCATTGTGTTTTTACCGTCCGGTGCAGCGATTTATTAGCTATGACAGTTGTATTTGCAACACAATCTATGATTTTGAATATGACCAAAAGAGATAATTGTCGCACCAATTAACGTCGCTATTTTTTCGCCATTTTCACCTAGTAAATCATGCCCTAAAAATGCTGTGGCTATAAGAATAGCTAAACCTATAACCCCGGCTGCACCCACTCGCCAATTTTTATGTTTTCGACACCCTATTGCTAGCGCAATAATGCTTGCCGGCAAAACTGCTATTAACATTAATTTATGGAATGCTTCATCTCTAAGTGGTGTTGCGGCTAATGCAGGCAAAAGCACCATTGCTATTGGAACCAAAACGCAATGAACTGCACAAATAATTGAGAAACCAATAGCTAATTTGTCCATTGCTACTTGTATTTTCTTCATTATCTTCCCTCTTTTAAATATTAACCCGACAAATAAATATGGGTCCTTTGGCCAATCCGCGCAGCGGATCTTAGGGTGCTTGGAATACGCCTGCACGCGGGTCGGGCGTCTTTGCAGCATTCGCATGTGTGAATAGACCTGGGTTTTAAGCTCGCCGCTGTCCCGGCGGCGCCGGTATTCGACGAGCGCCGTCCTTGAGGTCGTTGTTGGGATACTCATCGGGATTGAGTTTCGGGGAGTCGGCCGGCAGGTAGAAGAGCTTGATTCGATCACAATGGCTAGCCACCCATTCACTGACTTTAGTGGGCTTGATGCACACGCAGGTTATCGACGATGAGATAGGCCTTGGCGCCGCTGTTTTCAATGAGCCGGCGCAAAAAGCGAACGAACACTTTGACGGTGAAGTTCGCCTCATAGCCCATAAAGCACAGCTTGCTGCGGTTGGCTATGCTGGAGATGAGGTCGGTCCCAAAGCGCTTTGCCGCGCTCGCTCATGTTGGCAGTGGTTGCGCACGCCGGTCTCATTGGCCCGCTCTCGTCGGATCGTTTTAATCGAGCCAGCATTGTACCGCCTGCGGATACGGCTCATAGGCGCCGATGAGCGGGCATTGCACGTTATAGCTCCAGCGCTTGGGATATTCCCCGATGGTGCGAATCGGCATGCACATCCCACACAGATACTCGATTAACTCCTGGATTGCCGGTCGTGTCCACAGCACAAACTCAAAGAGAAACTGCTTCGGTGTCTTCTCCGGCAGGCAACGGCGCACTCGTTCCAGCGTGGTATCGGCAAAACGGCGAGCATCGTTTTTATCAGCAACCATCCACCAAAATTAACGCCATCTGTAATCGAATGCACTGAATTTATTGCCGGGTTAATATCGCAATACGCGCCTTGCGGCCGCGTCGACGCTTATAGCCATCGTAGCCGTCATGCGGTCCGCTGAATTGCAGCGTGCGACCATTCACCACTACGGTGCTGGGCTGGCTTTGGCGTCCTTGTGCCACGCGGATGCTCGCACGCAGCTTCGAAAACATAGGCTCGAAGCAGCCCGAATCCATCCAAGACCGGCTTTGTTGTTAGACAACCTCCCAGGGCGGAAAACCGTTGGGCAACAGTCGCTGCGGCGCATCCGCCCGCACGAGCCAACGTAGGGCATTGAAAATGTCGCGCAGGTCGTACCGGTGTTGTGGAGCGGCCGCGTTCCTGGAATTTAGGCACGGTGGCCCCCCGGATCAGAAGTTCATAAAACGCTTTAGAAAAAGTAACTCGCTCCCACACCGAAGGCGCGTCCGCGATGTGGTGCTCCGGTTCTCACTCCGGGGGCGAGCTGATAGCCGGACAGGTCATAGCGTTCGTTGAGCAGATTGTCGCCATAGAGGTAGAGTTCGGTGCTGCCGGCCAGCAACGCCACCCTGAGATCCACCAGGTTGTAATGATCCAGGTTGAAATGATTCTGTGGATCAGCGGGGCGGGCGCCGACGTAGTGGTAGCCAAAGCGGGCTTTTAGCATCGGTAATTCCAGCCCCATTATCTCGGGGAGGTTGCGCTGGTAAGTGAGAGCCAGATCGCCGCTCCAGTGAGCTGCATTGGGAACCTGGTTTCCGGAGCGGACATCGCCGCCCTGCACGCCGATGGCATCGCTGGTGATCTTCGCGTTGATGTAGTTTACCGACCCGGATAATGCCAGACTCCGGCTCAGGTTCGCTGTCCCTTCCAGTTCCATGCCCCAGCTTCGGGTGTCGGCGTTGATGGCGCTGGTAGCCTGGGTGGCGGCGTCATAGCCCAGTAGGTGGTCATCCTTGACGTGGCTGAAGAAGGCGGCGCCGTTAAGGGAGTATTTTCGCTGGGGGGTTTCCAGCTTGAAGCCGACTTCCACGCTGTTCACGGTGGCAGCTTTGGTCGGCTTGCTGTCCGCGACTTGGGTAGTGTAGTCACTGAACAGGCCGGACTTATAACCTCGTGCCAGCGTACTGTAGAGGTTCAGAACCGGCGTGAGAGCGAAAGACAGACCGGTGCGCCCAGTAGTGTAGTTGTCGTTGAGACGGCGGTCATCGTGCTGCCAGGCGCCGCTGAAATAGTCCGCATCATAGGTTTTCCGATCCCATGTGTGGCGCAGCCCGAAGCTCCAGTCAAGGGCATCGGTGAGCGGGTAGGCAGTTTCTCCGTAGAGTGCGGAGCTGTGGGTTTTATAGTTCCGGTTCTGTTGGTTCCCGGTGGTTTCGAATGCGGAATCGAAGTCGCGTTTGGAGTGGGACGTATACAGACCGAGCACCCAGAAGTTCGGTGAGCTGGGTAGGGAAGACCAACGCAGCTCCTGGCTGATTACCCGTTGACCGTAGTCGTCTTCCTTCATGAACTCCATTGGCATGCCGAACAGCGCTTCGGTGATTCGGCGTCCATAGCCTGTGACCAGAAGCGCATCCGTCTTGGTTAAAGCGGTGATGGAGGTGAGACGGCTTGATTCGAAATCATGGTCAATTTTCGCAGAGTAACGTTCCACGGTATTGCGATTATCGTCGAAGCGACCCGGAGTGATGTCGATCTCGGGCGGGTCTCCGAAGGGATGGAGCGCTTGCACGCTGACCCCGCGCCGGATGCGCTGTCGTTCGGCGATGAACAGGGCGCTGGTTTCTTCGCCGACGTTCCAGAGCAGGCTGCCGCGGTAGGAGAGCAAACGGGGTTCGGAAATCGGTTCGCCGTCATCTACGTTTTCGACCCAATGATCCTGACGGCTTTGCCGAAGGGCGAAGCGACCGCTGAGCGTTTCGGTGATCGGGCCGCTCAAGGCGCCCTCAAGACGATATTGCTGGAACTGCCCGTACCGCCCGTACCGCCCTCGAAGATAGCCTTCAAGATAGGAGGTGGGCTTACGGCTGATCACGTTAATGGCACCGGCTTCGCTGTTGCGGCCAAACTGGGTGCCCTGGGGGCCTTTAAGAACCTCCACGCGCTCCATATCCAGAGTGGCCAATGAGAGTTGGCGGGCGGACATTGCCGCACCGTCAAGGTTTAGGGCTACGGAGCCGTCTTCCTGGCTGATCTGATTGAGCGATCCTATTCCCCGAATCAACACATTGGCGTCGTAGGGCCCTGAGGAGCTGATGTTCACACCCGTGGTGTCACGCAGAGTGCTTTCCAGGTCCGGATCTCCCTTGGCGTCCAAGGTATCACCGTCGATCACGCTGATACCAAATGGCACGTCCTTCGCCCGCTCCTCCCCGCGACGAGAGGTGACCTTGATGACCTCCAATTGGACCGGAAGTGCCGCTTCATCGGGCTCGCCTTCGGTATCGGCATACGACAGAGGCGGCAGCAGCAGAGTAAGAACCAGGATCATGGTTGATCGGGAAGGTCGGAATGACGTCGTCATCGAAGGGCTCCAATTTTGAAGCTATAAGTTTCTTTTGAGTTGGGTAATCGTCGCCGAAACATCATCGGGACTGGGTTATAGGGCCTTGCCGCTCCGGTTGGGGAGCGGCAAGGCCGGAATGTTCAGAAGTGGTAACTCAGCCCGGCGCCCACGGTGTTTCCCCTACCTTGGCGTGTTACTGTCGGCCGAGGAGTTGATATTGATTTCGGGCACCGGACCGCAGAATTTCCTCCACATCGGAAAGCCGTTGATCGGTGATTTTGCTGCCGTCAACCACGCTGATTTCGAAAGGCACGTCCTTGGCTCGTTCCTCTCTCTTACGAGTGGTAACGGTGGCGCCTCCCAGTCCATGTGGGACCTCGTGGTCGGGAGTCCGGCTTGCTCTGGCTCGGCGTGAGTCGGAGCGAGCACGGCGACACGGCGAATCAGAGGGAAAACATCGCAGCTGTCCTGGCCCGATCAAAACGCTTCATGGTTTGGGTATTTTTCACTCGACATTTGTGTCTCCGGCCCATGGCTCGGCTTGGGATTCGCTGTGTTGCACAAATCGGGGATAGGCCGGCCAGTTGTCGAGTAAAACGCCGGGGCCTTTTTCAGTACCTCCGGGCACGGAAATGATCCGGCCCTCCCGTCGCACCAGGCGGTGATAGTCCGCTGGTGAACTCAGCGGTTGCCAGCCGCCGTCCCGCCAGCGCCAGCGCTCTCCCTCGGAACTAAAGCTGAGGGGTGGGCCGAGCAGTCGGTTTGCCGGTTCCTCGCCTAGGCGGGCGGTCAGGGCCGCCGCCAGATCTTGCCGGTGTCGAATGTCGGCAAGCAGGCTGTTCAAATCTGAAGGGGTTTGGCGAACGGTCCAGCTCAAGGCCGCCAGAGGAGCGTATTGGGGTACCCAGCCGGTGGTCGACGCGTTCTTCAGGGAAGACACCGGGATGTTGCTGTTGGCGAGGCTCTGGGTAGCGATTTCCGCACGCCGTTCAATAACGGTTCGCAGGGCTGTGATGCCGTTTTCATCGCCCACGCACAATAGCCCGACAGCCCCGGCAACACCCCGGCTGAGCCACGCGGAGCCGGGGCCGCGGCGTAGATCGCTGGTCCTCGTCAGGTAATGGCGCGCCATGGCCTCGGCGATATGAGTCTGACGCAGCCAGCGTCCGGCGCCGTTGTCGGCTACATCCCAATCCGGGGCCTCGCTCAGTTGCAGTACGTCCTGATCAAGGCGAGTGCCGCCCAGCCCCCGGGGCCACTGCACTACAGCATTGATTTCGATGCTGGTACCCAGGCGCCGAGAAACGCAGGCTTGCATCAAACGGACGTCGTCGGCCACGCTTTTGGCCATGCCGGCCCGAGTCGGGTCGCTGGTCACATGCAGGTCATCGCGTTCCAGTGTATAGGCGCTGTCGGTCAGGAATAGGCTGAAACCCATAGCCCCCCGGGTCTCGCCCTGGTCGGACCATGTCTGGTCCGCGCGCCGGACATTCAACTGCCATTGCCATTGTCCGGAAGGCGCGATGCCTTGGGCGGGGACGGCGGCGGCGGCCGGCGGCGGGATGAATTCAGAGGTCAAGTCATAGCGTGCCCTCTCCGCAGAAGCACGCAAGGCGCGGTCGGGGTCGATGCCTAGCCGGGGGACCACCCAGTCGGCGCGCAGCCACACCTGATCGCCGGCCAGCACCGGGAGATGGTCGTTTGTGGACCAGCCGGAGAGAGACAGCGTCCAGTGCAGCTCGACTTGGCAGCCGCGCTCGGCGCAGCTGCCTAGGGGCAGGATCAGATGATCATGGGCCACGGTGGCGTTGGCTGGCAGATCGCTCACCTGCACCGAGGTGAGAGAGAAGCCCGGTGGCAATTCGGCGTGTAATACACCTGTGGCAGCATGGACATTCTTGATTCGCCAATGGCCCCGCACCTCCCGAGTCAGGGTGTCGAGGTCCAGGATCAGTTCGCCGCCGCCCGCCGTGAAATCACCGCTGGTGCCCGCTGTGCTCCGCTCCCAGCCGGCTTGATCCCGCTGTTCCTGTTCGGCGGAGCGGTAGTCTCCCTCGGTCACTAATTTTTGATGCAGCAGAACGCCGGTGGCTATGACCCCGAGAAGGGCGATCAATCCCAAGCCGCCGATCGGGCCGGGGGCTCGCATCATGGCTTCCCGCAGTCGGCCGAGTTTTCCGCGCGGCAGCACCAGGCCGGCAACGGCCACAGACAGCGCGGCCACCCCCAGTTTGTAGCCGTCTATGGCTAGCAAGTAGGCCCGCCACGGCTCCCATCCGGTCAGTGCGGAAAAGTGAATTTGCACGGGAATCCCTAGTTTGTGCGGCGGGTAGCGCACTAATTCCAGCTCGTTGTTGAGAACCAGGATAAAGGTCAACAACATGGAGGCGGCATAGGCGAGGCCGGGGCGCCGTATCAGGGCATGAACCAGCAGCGCCAACATGGCGAGTTCCAGTAGGGCCGGAGCCATCACCAGGGTTTGGTAGATGAGAGTGATACCCAGGGCCAGGCTTTCGGGAGTGACCAGAGCCGTCACGATCAGCCCGGCCACGCCCGGCAGCAGGGCCAGTATTAGAGTGATCACCACCATGGTCAGGGCGAGGGCGAACAGGCGCACGAAAGCGGGAGCGGGAGCGGCGTCGAGGATGTCCTTAAAGCCTTCCACATCGTCTTGTCGCGACATCAGACCGGCGCTGGCCGCCACCAGGAAGGCGGTGACCATGTAGATGGTAGTCATCAGCAGCGGCAATAACCGATCTGGGTGGGGTTGAAATGGCCCTTCCGCGTGCCAGATCACATGAACGAACGAGGCCATCATGCCTACACCGACCAGCAGGACAGAGCCGATCAGGGCGGCGCGTGTCCGTAGTGTTTGCCGCAGCCGCCAGCGGGTTTCGGTGGCGGTCGCGTTCCACCATCGGAAAGCCTGCGCCGGCCTGGGAAGGGTTTCCTGGCGCGCCGGCTCCGGCATCTTGGCGGCTTGCCGGGTGGGACGCTCAGTGCGTTCGAATATCAGGGTCTCCCGGCGTATCCGGGTTACCATCCATGCCAACCCTGTGATCGGGAGGGCGCACCAGAGCCCCCGATTGAGCAAAAATTCGGGGCTTATCGGCAGCAGAGCCTGACTTTTCTGTTCGGGTGTCCAACTTTCCACTTGGGCATGAGCGAAGGTGAACAGGGACGGGTCCAGCACAGCCGCCAGGAAGGGATGAATGTGCCCCCCCTCCAGCACCACCACAGCGATCATCCACAACAGCATCAGAAACGCGGACAACCCGAATGCGCCGGCCATGCTGCGCGTGCGCAGAGTGATCATGAAGTACAACGCGCCGACGCCGAAAGCGAGCGGTACGACCAGCCACAACCAACTGAACCACAACGCTTGCCAAGCGGGGGCGGCGATGGTGCCGGTCGGTACCAGACCCAGCCAGGACAGCAGCGGAGCGCACAGGAAGCCGACCATCACCGAACCGCCCAGCAGCATGCCGATCACCGCGGCACCGAGGAAACGTCCGAACAGCAGTGAAGGCAGAGAGATTGGCGCGGACAGCACGACTTCATGCAGACTGGCCTGGCGGTCCCGAATCAGCGGTTGCGCGAACACCCAGGCCCAGGCAAAAAACAAAAAGAACATGCAGCCGGTGGACATCAGATAGATCAGGCTCGGGGCGTTGCGGGGAATGTCGGTGGCCGCCATTTTTTCCATGTATTCAGCGTTGCTGAGGGACATCAGCAGGTAGAGCGGCAGGCCGAAGAAAATCAAGGTGACGATCCCGCTTTGCAGTCCCGCGCGCAGTTCATGGCCGGCTTCGTGAAGGATCAAACGCAGTGCTTTCACGCTGTCGCTCCCGTACGCTCCAGTGCCAGGTAATAGACATCCTCGAGTCGGGGGGGGCGGGGAACGAAGCGGTCATCCGGCGCCTTCTCGCTGTGGTATATCACGCGAGTACCGCGGGGGTGGGGCAGGACGCGAAGGGCAGAGCTTGGAATCGGTTCACCCCGTTTGAACGTGGCTTCCCAAAGACGTCCTTGATAGAGGGCGGTCAACGCCGTCGGTGTGCCTTCGACAAGCAGTTTGCCGACGGCAAGTATTGCTAGGCGGTCGCAAAGATTTTCCACGTCCTCGACGATATGGGTGGAAAGCAGCACGATGGTGTTCGTGGCGGTTTCGGCCAGAACACGATGGAATTGGTTGCGCTCGGCAGGGTCCAGGCCGGCGGTGGGTTCGTCCACGATCAACAGGCGCGGTGACCCGATCAGTGCCAGGGCGATACCGAAGCGGCGCAGCATGCCACCGGAAAAGGTAGAGACGGCTTGATGGGCTGCTTCCCTCAAATTGACCTTGTCAAGTAGCACCTCCACCTCGTTGCGACGTTCCGAGCGTCGGTG
Source organism: Gammaproteobacteria bacterium (assembly GCA_030433275.1). Taxonomy (GTDB): domain Bacteria; phylum Pseudomonadota; class Gammaproteobacteria; order Nitrococcales; family Nitrococcaceae; genus Nitrococcus. The sequence continues at coordinate 88,653 of JAUILK010000001.1, read as the reverse complement.
TCGGCCCTTCAGCCAGGCAAATCGTTCCAGCAGGTTCCGGGCCGGGATTCCCGGATAGGCGCCGATTTGTTGTGGCAAATAGCCAAGCCGCTGGCGCAGATGGTCGGGGTGTGCGAGGACGTTCTCGCCATCGAGAGAGAGGCGTCCGCGGTCCGGGGTCTGTAACGTGGCCAGAGTCCGCATTAAAGTGCTTTTGCCAGCCCCATTGGGGCCCAGCAGGCCGTACATTCCGGGTGCCACATGTAGCGTAATGCCATCCAGGGCGCGCACGCCGTTATCATAGGTCTTCGCCAGGTCCTCGATGACCAAGCCGGTTGGATTCGCCATGAAGTGGATTCCCAAAAAGAAGCCTTAATAAATAGCAAGACTTCGAAGTCGACAGGAGTTAGGAAACGCTTTATAAAAGGTAAATTTTTTCATTTATTGTTCCGCCCGAATCGGCTTTTTTTATGCCCGAATCGGCTCATTCTTGTATCCATGGAGCGGAGGTTTCTTGAAGTGGAGATTTCTTGCATGTCCATACATCAATCCATCTTGGCGCGGAGGGAATTTTCCGCGATCGCATTGCTTTCCAATACCTCGTGTATCGAGCTGGAGCCGTTGTCAAAATGCCGGTTGTTGCGGGTATCGTTGCAGGACGGCGTGGAACTGCTGGTCTGGCAGGGCCGGTTCGAGAATCCGGTGACCATGAATGTTTGTGACGATAGTAGAAGAATCCATTTCTCCTATTCTTTGCGGGGGGGGTTCCAGAGTTGGTTCGATGATAGTGATCCTGGGCACGTCCATACGGTTCACGAGGGGGATGGGTGTATCAATTACAATCCGGGCCGGTCCGGCGGGTTCCGCCAGCATGGGGAGTTCGAAAGCGTCACCGTGATGATGCGTCCGGATGTGCTCTCTCAGTGGGCCGGGGAACTGAGTGCTCCGTTGCAACGGTCGTTGAATTCGGGGCGTTGTTTTGCCCATTGTCTGTGCGCCAGCGCGGAGTTGAGAGCCACCGCTCACGCGCTCAGCAAGGCATTGCGGGTTTCTGACTTGTGCCCAGAGGATGCCAGCAACCGGAAACGATTGTGGCTTTTCGGCAACAGTCTGCTGTTCGTCAGTCTATTGCTGGAAACACTTGAATCCGATTCCCAATGCGCCTGCAACCTGTCGATTACGGATCGGGAAAAACTGATTCGGGCTCGGGGATTGTTGCTGGGAAACCTCAGTCAGGCGCCCACCATCGATGAGCTGGCCAGGGCTTCGAATCTGAGTGCGATAAAATTGAAGCGGGGTTTTCGAAAGCTTTTCAACAATAGCGTCTATGGTCTATTTCAGCGCGAACGCATGCATGAGGCGCGCCGCCGTCTCGACTCCGAGGGCCAGCCGGTTCTGCGGGTGGCCGTCGAGTTGGGTTACACGAATGCCAGTCATTTCGCTGCTGCTTTTTATAAGGAATTTGGCGTTAAACCGTCCACATTTAAGCGTCGGCAATGTCGTCAAAAGCGGTCGGATACAGTGAACTGACCCGGGTCTAAATCAACTTGATTCGGGTAGAGCCGTGATAGCAAGTGGATATCATTCACTCCGAATGATCCTTTGCTGACGGTGAACCATGAATAACGTCACTGATGCGCTGGACCTGCGCGCTCGTGTAGCGGCGGTTCTTGACCTTCCCGTTGAAGCCGTCAGCGAGGACGGCAACCTGATCGAAATGGGGATCGATTCGATCACCATGATGCGGCTGGCCAGTGAATGGTATCGCCAAGGTTATGGAATCACCTTCGCCGGGATGGTGTCGGATCCGAGAGTGTCGGCCTGGCGAATGATCATTGCGGGAGGTGAGAGGGAAGTACCGAGGACGGATAGCGGCATGGCCGTTGATGGGCAAGCGCCGTTCGAACTCGCCCTAATGCAGCACGCCTACTGGGTCGGGCGTACAGGTGATCAGTATCTCGGCGGTGTCGCCGCCCATTTCTACAACGAATTCGATGGTGTCGGCGTGGAAGCCGTGCGTCTTGAATCCGCGGTTCGCGCGCTGATCGAACGTCACGGTATGCTGCGGGTGCGCATCACCGACGATGGTCGGCAGCGGATTTCCGCCGACAGCCACTGGCCGGGTTTGACCGTTCATGACTTTCGTACGTTGGAAGTCGGGGATGCAGAAAAAACGCTTGAAGCGTTACGCCAACGCCTTTCTCACCGGCAAATGAATCTGGTCGCAGGAGAGGTGTTCGATGTTCAGCTTTCCTTGTTGCCCGATTCCCTTCGCTCCAACGGCACCCGTATTCATTTCAATCTGGACATGGTCGCCGCCGATGCCTTGAGTCTGCGTATCTTGTTGAAGGATCTGGCTTATCTGTATGCGGGTCGGGAACTGCCTCCCATCCAGTACAGTTATCCACAGTATCTGGCTGACCGCGAAGCCGCGTTGTGTCAGCCGGATCGGGCAAGCGCATTGCGGAACGACCGGGCTTACTGGTGGCAACGGCTCGATCAGATGCCGGCGGCACCGCGCCTGCCGGTGGTCGGTGCGGGTGAGGAGTGGAACGCAACGCGAGTGGTGCGCCGACACAGATGGTTGGCGCCGGATTCAGTTCGAGCCTTCGAGGCGGCGGCCCGGCAGCATGGTTTGACGCCCGCTATGGCGCTGGCGGCTCTGTTCGCCGAAGTCCTGACCGCCTGGAGCGCCGAACCCGCCTTTCTGCTCAATCTCCCTCTGTTTAATCGTGAGCCGCTCCATCCTGAGGCCGATCTCCTTGTCGGCGATTTCACTTCCTCAGTGTTGTTGGAGTGGCAGGGCGGTGCTGGGGGGACCTTCGTCGAGCGGGCCACCGCGCTGCAGGCGCGCTTTCATTCGGACGTGCAACACAGCGGTTTTTCCGGCGTCGAGGTATTGAGGGAGCTTTCCCGTCGTCATGGCGAACGGTGGCTGGCTCCGGTGGTTTACACCAGTGCCTTGGGGCTGGGGGAGCTTTTCCCCGACATTGTCCAGGCGTGTCTTGGCCGTCCTTCCTGGATTATTTCCCAGAACCCGCAGGTCTGGCTGGATGCTCAGGTCACGGAACTCAATGGCGGCTTGCTGGTGAATCTGGATGCGCGGGAGGATGCCTTCGAGCCGGATGTGCTGGACGCTTTGTTCGATGCCCACGGCCGGTTGCTGGCGGATTTGATCGACCGGCCTGAGGTTTGGAACCAACCGGTTCCGCCGTTGTTGCCCGATGCCGCGCGTCAACGGCGGGAGGCAATCAACGCGACAGGGAGGCCAGTATCTGGTCGCCGTCTGCATGACGGTTTTCTGTCCTTCGCCGAAGCCGAGCCGCAAGCGCTGGCGCTGCTTTGGGGTGAGAGCGGGGTGTTGTCCTACGGCGAGCTACGGCGCCGGGCGATGGACGTCGCCGGCTATCTGGTGGCGGAAGGCGTGCGGCCGGGGGACGTGGTGGCGGTGTCGCTGCCAAAGGGTCCGGAACAGATTATCGCCGTGCTCGGCACGCTGGCGGCGGGAGCGGTGTATCTGCCAGTCGGCGTGGATCAGCCGGCGGCGCGTCGCGAACGTATCCAGCGCGCCGCCGCAGTGCGCCTGGTGCTCGATGCTTTGCCGGAGGACGCTGAGCTGCTGGCGGCACCCGTGCCCGGCTCAGATCAAGATCTCGCCTACATCCTCTACACCTCTGGTTCTACCGGAGAGCCCAAGGGCGTGGAAGTGCCGCATCGAGCCGCCATGAATACCATCGAGGATTTGAATCGCCGCCTGGAGCTATCCGGCGACGATCGAATTCTGGCGTTGTCCGCTCTCGAGTTCGATCTCTCGGTTTTCGACATTTTCGCCGCTCTTTCCGTGGGAGCCGCCGTGGTTTGCGTGGACGAGGGTGAGCGCCGGGATGCGGCGGCCTGGAATCGATTGATACGGCGCCATGGGGTGACCCTGCTGAATTGCGTGCCCGCGTTGCTGGATATGGTGCTGAGCGCACCGAACGATCAGAGCGGGGCGGTGATGCTGCGGGCCGTGTTGCTTGGGGGCGACAAGATTCCTCCGGATCTCCCCGGCAGACTGGCGGACTGGGCGCCGGGGTGTCGTTTCATTGCATTGGGAGGCACCACCGAAACGGCCATTCATTCCACTTTCTTCGAGGTCACGGAAACCCAGCCCTCCTGGCATTCCGCTCCCTACGGCAAGCCTCTGGGCAACGTCCGCCTGCGAGTGGTGGACGCTTTGGGGCGGGACTGCCCGGACTTCGTTCCGGGCGAACTCTGGATTGGCGGGGAAGGGGTGGCTCGGGGCTATCGCGGGGACCCGGAAAGAACCGCTTGTCAGTTCGTCGTGCATGACGGACTGCGCTGGTATCGCACCGGGGATCAGGCGCGCTATCGCTCGGACGGTAACGTCGAATTCCTCGGACGCCTCGACCAGCAAATCAAATTGCGCGGCCACCGCATCGAGCTTGGTGAAGTGGAGGCGGCGCTGGTTTCCGGTCCGGGGGTCGGCCAGGCAGTGGCGTTAGCGGGCAAACAGGGCCTGGTGGGCGTTGTTACGTTGTCCGGCCAGAATCCGAGTATGAAAGGCGCGACCCAGTGGCTGGATCTGCAGGCGCCCCCGGTGGAGTTTCAGCCGCTTCGGGAGCATCTGCGTGCGACGCTGCCACCGGCGATGGTGCCGGTGAGTCTTTACTGCTGCTCCGAATTGCCGCTTACCGCCAACGGCAAGATTGATCGCAAGTCGTTGGCCCACCTCGTTGAGCAAAGTACACAGTCGGTGAACCCGACGCTCGTCGTTCCCCCCGAAGGCGAACTGGAACGTCGTGTGGCCGAAATCTGGTCCAGGCTGCTCAAGGTGTCCGAAGTAGGGCGCGATCATAACTTCTTTTCTCTCGGTGGCGATTCGTTGCTTGCCACCCGGATGGCACGCCAACTTGGTGAGGTCGGTGTCGAGGGTGTGCGTCTGGCGGCGTTGTTCGAGAAGCCGACCCTATCGGAGTTCGCCGCCACTCTGCACCTCGGCGGTGCTCCGGCGCTGATGCGGGAGTGGCACGCGGATGTCGAAAACCGCTATCAGCCGTTCCCGCCCACGGAGGTGCAGCGCGCCTATTGGATCGGCCGGGATCCGGGGCTGGTGTTGGGTGGTGTCGGTTGCCATTTTTACCGCGAGTACGATGCCGGGGATCTGGATATCGCACGGCTGGAAGCTGCGGTGAATACCCTCATCGGCCGGCATGAAATGTTGCGTGCGGTGTTCGACGAAGAAGGTCGCCAGCGGATTTTGCCCGATGTGCCGCGTTTTTCCATCAAAATCGATGATGCGGAGGGCCGTTGGGACGAGGTCTGCGACGCGGTGCGTGCGGAAGCCTCGCATCGAGTGTTCGACCCCACACGCTGGCCGTTGTTCGACATCCGCGCGATACGTTCGCGACAGGGCACGCGTCTGGCGATCAGTCTGGATAATCTGATCGTCGATGCACTCAGCATTTTAATGTTTTACGCGGAATTGAGTCAGCTTTATCAGCAACCCGATGCCTCTCTGCCACCGATATCTTTGTCGTTTCGCGATTACCGGCTAAACAGTGCGCCTTCGCCACAGGCGCTGCAGACAGCACGGGAATTCTGGCTGTGCAAATTGCCGGAACTGCCGCCGGCACCGGAGCTGCCGCTGGCCCGTAACCCGGAAGAAATCGGCGTGCCGCGCTTTGTTCGTTACCAGGGAAACCTGGACGCCACAACCTGGTCCCGTCTGACGAACTGGGCCCAGCTCGAGGGTGTCACCGCGTCGGCTATTCTGCTGACCGCCTTCGCCGAGGTGTTGGGCCGGTGGAGTTCTGGTCCGGACTTGACGCTGAACCTGACTCTCTTTGATCGCCAGGAATGCCACCCCGACATTCACCGGGTGATGGGTGACTTCACGTCCTTGACGCTACTTGGTTACCGGGTACGGAACACCGATAGCTGGCTTGATCGCCTTCGGCGAACACAGAAAGAACTGGGGGAGGCGCTCGATCATCGCGCATGCTCGAGTGTCACGCTGTTGCGCGAGTTGGCCCGGGATACTGGGGATGCCATGGTGTCCATGCCGGTGGTGTTCACCAGCGCTTTGGGTGTCCCCGGTGGCACCGCTGTTCCGGAGCGCGGTCCTTTCAGCCGGCAGGTCTGGGGCGTTACGCAGACACCACAGGTGTGGATCGATCACCAGGTGGTAGAAGCGGATGGCGGCATCGCATTGAACTGGGACGTGGTGGAGGACCTCTTCCCCGGTGGATTGATCGCCGATATGTTCGATGCCTATCTCCGTTTGTTGCATCTGTTGGGCGATATGGACTGGCGAATGCCGCCGCCGGACCTGATGCCGTTGGGCCAACGCGAAGTGCGCCGACAGGTCAATGCCACTACCGCGCCGCTTCCTCAGCACGCCTTACACGACCGCTTCTTTCAGAACGCCCGGGAAAACACCGACTGGATTGCCCTGCGATGGGGGCGTACCGGGACGCGGAGCTATGGCGAGCTGGCTGATAGCGCGCTGCGGGTGGCCGCGGAATTGATACGCGGCGGCGTCTCTCCGGGGGAGGTGGTGGCAGTGCACCTGCCCAAGAGCCCGGATCAGATCGCCGCTGTATTGGGGGTGCTGGCCGCCGGTGCCGCCTATCTGCCCCTGGGCATGGATCAGCCGGTTGCCCGTCGTGATCGGGTGTTGCGGCGGGCCGGTGTTCGCCGGGTGGTGACCGACTCGAATCAATCCTGGCCGGACCAGGTATCACCCTGTTTGTTTTCCCGCATACCGGCCGTCGAGCCTTTGCCTGAACCTGTGCCGGTGGCGACGGATCAACTGGCGTATGTGATTTTTACTTCCGGGTCCACCGGTGAACCCAAAGGCGTGGAGATTACTCACCGCGCTGCCCTGAATACGATACTCGATATTAACCGCCGCTTCGGTGTCGACGCGCAGGACCGTGTGTTGGCGGTATCAGCCCTGGATTTCGATCTGTCGGTCTACGACATCTTCGGTCTTCTCTCCACCGGCGGTTCGCTGATTCTCATCGACGAACAGGCGAGACGCGAGGCCCGCGACTGGCACGAACTGGCGCGACGACATGGTGCGACCATTTGGAACAGTGCTCCGGCTTTGTTGGAGATGTTGTTGACGGTCAGCGATCAGTCCTCGCCACCGGCGCCGTTGCGTCTGGCTCTGGCTTCCGGCGACTGGATCGGCTTGGATCTGCCCAGGCGTCTCACCGCCCGCTTTCCCGAATGCCGTTTCATCGCTTTGGGCGGTGCCACCGAAGCGTCGATCTGGTCCAATTTCTATGAGGTCGAGACGGTGGATGCCGACTGGCGTTCCATTCCCTACGGGCGACCTCTGTCCAATCAGCGTTTCCGTGTGGTCGACGAGCAAGGGCGGGATTGTCCGGACTGGGTCAGCGGTGAACTGTGGATCGGTGGGGACGGTCTGGCGCTCGGCTACCGTGCCGATCCTGAGCGCAGCGGCGCGCGCTTCGTTACCGTTAAAACAGACCGCGACGATACCACGGGCCGATGGTACCGGACCGGTGACCGGGCCCGCTACTGGCCGGACGGTATGTTGGAGTTTCTCGGTCGCATCGACGGTCAGGTCAAAATTCGCGGCCATCGTATCGAACTTGGAGAGATCGAAGCCGCGCTTCTGGAATGCCCCCGCGTTGACCATGCCGTGGCGCTGGTACTGCGTGGGCCGGCTTCAACGGCGCGATTGGTAGCTGCCGTGGTGGCGCGGCCCGGGGACCGGGTCCCCGACGGCGACCTTCTGCATTCGCACCTGATCGGAATGTTGCCGCCGCCGATGGTTCCCGAACACATCGAGGTGGTGGATGCCTTGCCGCTGACCGCCAATGGCAAGGTGGATCGTGCCGCGCTGGCGGAATGCTTCAAAAGCCCCGCTTCGAAGGACGAGAGTCAATCCGGGGCGCCGCGGGGCGAGTGGGAACAGCGCGTTTCTGAGATCTGGGAAGCACTGCTAGAGGTGCCTTTTCCGCAACGACAGCACAGTTTTTTCGAACTGGGGGGCGACAGCCTTTTGGCAACCCGTTTTACCGAAACCCTGTGCCGCCGCTATGGTGTGACTTTACCCCTTCGTTACCTTTTTACCCAGCCTATGTTAGCGGATGTGGCGGCGGCCATCGAAGTCGAAGCGGCGCGCGCCGTGGATACAGAAGAAGGCGCCCTGTGAGCATCTGACCGCCCCGATTTCTCACCCAGGACACACAGGGAGTCTTACATTATGAACGCCAATGCCTTGATTGAGGAACTGCAAGGACTCGGAGTGGAACTCTGGGCAGAGGAGGAGCAACTGCGTTTCCGTGCCCCCAGAGGAGTACTAACCGAGGAAAAAATCGCGGTGTTGCGTACTCACAAAACGCAGATCATCGATCTGTTGCGCACGGATAAAGCAGGAGCGGTGGCGGCGGACGCCCAGGCCCGCCATGAGCCTTTTCCATTGACCGAAGTGCAGGAGGCCTACCTGCTCGGACGCAGCGAATCCTTTGGTTTTGGGGGCGTGGCCTGCCACGGCTATCTGGAGGCGATCTATCCGGAACTTGATCCGGCCGCGTTGCAAGATGCCTGGAACGATCTGATCCACCGCCACGATATGCTGCGCGCGGTGATCAGCGCGGACGGCTACCAGCGCGTGCTGCCGGAAGTGCCACGCTATCGGATCGCGGTGCAGGACGGCCGGGACTGGGCGCCCTCCGAGTTGGAGCGGCATCTACGTGCGTCCCGCGCGGAGATGGACCATCGCCTTTACGACACCGACAAGTGGCCGCTGTTTGAGTTGCGCCTGACGCGGACCCGTGGTGGCGACATTCTTCATTTCTCTCTGGACGCGCTGATCGCGGACTGGGCCAGCGCCGGCATTCTATTCTCCGAGTTGAACCAGATACTTCGGGGGCACGGTGACACCTTGCCCGCTCTGGACATCAGGTTCCGCGACTACCTGCTGGCCGAACGGCGGTTGCGCGACGGTGTTGCCTATCGCAGAGCCCGGGATTACTGGATGGATCGGGTGGAGGCTTTGCCCAGTGCGCCGGAATTACCGATCTTGTCTCGGGCTGCGGCGGAGAACCGCGCGCGCTTTCGGCGCCATCATTGGCGTCTGCCACGCGGTCATTGGGAGGCGCTGCGGCGACAAGCCTCCATGTTCAGCCTGACCGCCTCCAATGTGGTGCTGGCCGCTTATGTTGCGGTACTACAGCGCTGGAGCCGATCTCCTCACTTCTCGCTGAATTTGACCCTGCTGAATCGTCAACCGCTGCATCCTCAGGTCAACCGTCTGGTAGGGGATTTCACCTCGGTCAGTCTGCTGGAAGTGCCTGCTTTCGGCGGGCGCCCGTTTCATGAGCAGGCGGCTGTTCTGGGCGAGCAACTGTTTGCGGACCTGGATCATCGTCTGTTCTCTGGCGTGGAAGTCATTCGCGAAATCAGCCGGCGGCGTGGCCACGAAGCCGCCTTCATGCCGGTGGTGTTCACCAGTGCCATAGGTCTGGATGGAACCGGTGAAATGGATATCGGTTGCCGGCTGGAGAACGGTGTCACCCAGACTCCGCAAGTGTTCCTGGATTGCCAGGTCCGCGATGACGCGGACGGATTGGAACTGAACTGGGATGTCCGTCAGGGCGTGTTTCCCGAAGGTTTGATCGACGATATGTGGGATGCATTTCAGACGTTGATCCTGGATCTGGCCTCCGGCGGTCGAAGTTGGTCCGCTGCCAATTCGCTTCCTCTTCCCGCATGGCAAACCTCGATCAGGGCGCAGGTTAATGATACCGAAGCGCCGGTGTCGAACCGGCTCTTGCACCAAACCGTGTTGGAACAAGCCGCGCGCACGCCGGAAGCCATCGCCATTGTAGGGCCGGAAGACACACTGTGTTACCGCACTTTGGCACTGCGTGCGGCGGCCGTGGCCGAGGCATTGCGGGACGGTGGCTGCCAACCCGGTGAGCGTGTCGCCATTTTGATGCGCAAAGGGGTGGAGCAGGTAGTCGCGGTTCTTGGAATTCTGCTGGCCGGCGCGGTTTATCTGCCGTTAGAGACGACCCAACCGGTGCGGCGCAGGGACAAGGTGCTCGCCGACGCGTCGGTAGCGGTGGCGCTGACTCAGTCCTGCCATCGGCCATCGGATCTGCCCGATACGGTCCGTACGATCGAAACGGATACGCTCGGCGAAGCGCAACGGATACCACAGATACCGCAAGGAGCTCCCGACACACTGGCGTACGTGATCTATACCTCGGGTTCAACCGGTGACCCGAAAGGAGTGATGATCACCCACCAGGCCGCGCTCAATACCATCGACGACATTAATCGTCGTTTCGAGGTCGATGCCGGTGACCGTGTGCTGGGGCTGGCGCAACTGGGTTTCGACCTTTCCGTTTACGATATCTTCGGTCCTCTTTCCCAGGGCGGCGCGCTGGTGCTGCCGGACGCGGAACGAGGAGCCGACCCTTCGCACTGGGCGCAATGCGTCATCGAGCATGACGTCACCGTCTGGAACTCGGTGCCGGCGCAATTGCAAATGCTGGCCAATTACCTCGATGGAGAACCGGCTACGCTGACAACGCTGCGTTTGGCGCTGGTCTCCGGGGATTGGGTTCCGCTGACGTTGCACGATCATATTCGTCGGTATGCGCCTTGCCTGTCTCTGGTGGCTCTCGGGGGGGCCACCGAGGCTTCGATTTGGTCCAACTATCACCGTGTTGAAAAGCTGGATCCGGAATGGACCAGTATCCCCTACGGACGTCCGTTGGCGAATCAGGGATTTCGTGTCCTCGACGCCGAATTCCGAGATCGGCCGGTGTGGGTTCCCGGTGAGCTCTATATCACCGGCCTCGGACTCTCCACCGGATACCTGGGTGATCCGGTCTTGACCGAAGCGCGATTTTTCTCCCATCCGCTGGACGGACAGAGGCTTTATCGTACCGGCGATCTGGCGCGCTATTTGCCATCCGGTGAATTGGAGTTTCTCGGCCGTGATGATGGCCAAGTCAAAGTCCGCGGACACCGTGTTGAACTGGGCGAGGTGGAAGCCGCGATGCTTGCTCACCCGAATGTAGCCGCTGCCGTCGCCATTACCGAGGACAACGACAGCGGTGATCGGATGCTGCTGGGTTTTGTCGAACCGCGTCGCGGCGTGGAGGCGTACCCGGTTTCGGCGGAGTTTGGTGAAGCGGCGCGGCGGATGGCGGAGTATCAGCTCCGAGGTCTGGAATACGAGGGCGTGGGCACGCAGGTCAATGCGCTCCATCATGCCGCTTTGGCGTCGCTGCTGAACGTCATGGTGGAACATCGCCTGTTTGTCGATAGGGAATCCCGTTGCTCCTCGGATCAGGTGATCCAGGCCCTGGCCGCCGAACCGCGACATCATTGGCTGATTCGCCGCTGGCTGGCGTTGTTGGTGCGGCACGGCTGGTTGAGTAAGGCGGACAACGAAGATCAGTACTGGAGAACGGCCGAGATCGACAGCGCCGAAGTGGAGCAGGCCTGGCGGCGTGCCGAGACCGGTGTCGAGCGGCACTGGTGTGCCCGGGAATTCATCGATTATCACAAGGCACACGTGGCGCGTTTGCCGGAACTGTTGAGCGGGGAGCAAAACCCGTTTGAGCTGTTGTTCCCGCGAGGCGAGCAGGACATCGCATTGGCCTTATACCGGGATGACCTGATTACACGCTACAACAATCACGCCGTGGCTGCCTTGTTGAACCGGCTGGCGCTGGAGCGCACTGACGCGAGCCCGCTGCGGGTTCTGGAAATAGGGGCCGGTACCGGCGCCACTACTTCGGCGGTGGTGCCCATGCTGGACGGTTGCCAGGTGGAGTATCTGTTTACGGACCTGACGCCGTTCTTTCTGTCAGCGGCCCGGCAGAGCTGGGGGAACCTGCCGTGGATGCGTTTCGGATTGTTCGACCTGGATCAGGACTACCGAACTCAGGGATTGGTGCCGAACTCGCAGGACGTGGTGCTGTGCGCTGGAGTCCTCAACAGTACTCGGGATCCGCAAGCGGCCGTCGACAGGATCATCGAACTGCTGGCACCGGGAGGCTGGCTGATATTGACCGAGCCGACGGTGGAGCATCCACATATTCTGCTGACCCAGGGATTCATGATGGAGCCGGACGGAGATCGGGAAACCGGTCGGGCGCCGTTTTCATCTCGGGAGGACTGGCTTGCAGTGCTAAAGAGCAAGGGGGGGCAGGACCTGCTTTGCTTGCCTGAGCTGACGCATCCGCTGGCGGCTTGTGGAATGAACCTGATCGCGGCGCGTTTCAAAAGCGACCGAACTGCGCTGTCCGACACGGATGTGTTTGCGTTCCTCTCCGAACGCCTGCCCGGCTACATGGTGCCCGCCCATATACAGGTGCTTGATCGACTCCCGCTGACCGCCAATGGCAAGTTGGATCGTAAGACTCTGGCCGGTTGGAAGCCAGCGCCTTTGATTCAAGGTGGTGGACACACGGAGGGGCAATCCGCTGATCCGCTGGTGGACGGCTTGCGTGCACTGTGGGCGGCGGCGCTGGGGCTGCCGCACATCGGCACTGAAGATAACTTCTACGATCAGGGCGCGGATTCCCTGGTGCTGGCCAGGGTGGCGGGACAGTTGCGCGAAACCGTGCCGGAGGCTCAGGCCTTCACCTACGACGCCTTGCTGCGGCAGATGCTGAATGAACCCACGGTGGCGGCGCTTGCCCGGGCTCTGCACGCATCGCCAGGCGACGCGGAACCGGCCGCCAATTCTTCCGACACGATTGCGGACGTCGGTGCGGCGCGGGCGCGGCCCGGTAGTAACTCCCTGATCGTTCCGTTCGGCGGCGGGGCGGGGCCGGTACGGGTGCTGTTCCACGCGGCGCTCGGCACCATGGACTATTTCCAACATCTCGGGCGGGCGCTGGCCGCTCAGCAACAGGGGCCCGTGGTGGGGCTGGCGGTGGCGGATCCCGAACGGTATCTGGCCATCCCTCATCAGGAACTGATCAACCGAGTCGCCGATGATTACGCACAGCGGTTGGTGGGTGAGGGTTACCGGCGTTTCCAGTTGATCGGCTATTGCCTTGGCGGGTTGCTGGCGATGGAAGTGTCGCGCCGCCTGCTGGAACGCGGTCTCGAGGTGATCGATCTGACGTTGGTGGACAGTATTCCGATGTTCATCGAAACGGACGAAGAATTGGCGTTTGAAGCGATCTTCGCGCCCAACCTGAATCTTGATCCGGTGAAAGATGTCTTCGGTGCCGGGGTCGAGCACGAAGACGTTTACCGTGCGATCGAGACGTTGATGCATCAATACGACCGCCGTATCCCAGCCGGAGCCATGGCCGGCCTGGATGGTGATGATGGCCTGCGTGCCGTGGCGGAGGCGGTGCGTCAACGCTCGGCGATACCCCAGGATGAACGACTGGCCGGCTACGCCCGCCTCGCCGGCGGTCAGGCCGGCGTTCCGGTCGGACCCGAACTGATCCCGGCCTTGTTCCGGGTGTGCCGACACAGTATGCGGGCCGCTCGTTTCGACCCGCCGCCCTACGTCGGAAACATCAACTATCTGCGTTGCAGGGAGCAGCAGTCGTTCGGCATCACCGCCGGTGTCGGCCACTACGCGGCGCCATTCTGGGAAAACACCTGCCTCGGCGTGTTTAACCTTGTCGATGTGCCGGGCAATCATTTCAGTGTGATCGAACCGCCCTATGTGGAAGAGGTCGCCGCCCGGCTGGCTGAAACTCTGCGGGGGAACCGGTGAATCACACATCCAACCAGCCTTTGTACGAGTTGCGTCGCCCGGTGGCGGGGTTGATTCGCCTCGGTGTGATACTCGGAGGGGTGGGGGCATTGAGCTCGCTGCTTCCCTTTATCGCCATTGTGGAATTGGGGCGAGTGTTGATGGCTCCAGGGCCTCTCGATACCGTCCGGGTGGCAATGATCGTGGCGGTGATCGGGCTGGCGCTTTTGCTGGGCTGGCTCAGCATGGGGTTGGCGCTCTGGGCCACCCATCTGGCCGATCATCGCATGCAGGCGTTACTGCGGCGCGAGCTGGTACGGGTACTCGGCCGCGTGCCTTTGGGCTGGTATTCCGACAAGACCTCCGGCGCCGTCCGTAAGGCGGTGCAAAACGACTTGGAGGATCTGCATCACTTGGTGGCGCACCATGACGTGGAGCGCGTCGCCGCCATTGTATTACCCGCGGGAGGACTGCTCTATTTGCTGTGGCTCGACTGGCGTCTGATGTTGCTGGCAGTGGTGACCCTGCCGGTTTACGCGGTGGCTTACGCCCGGATGATGCGCGGTTTTGGCGACAAAATGACGCAACTCGACGCCAGCTTTTCCGAGGTCAGCGCCGCCATTGTCGAGTTCGTTAATGGTATCACCGTGGTCAAGGCTTTCGGTCAGTCCGGACGGGCCTACGAGGGTTACCAGAACGCGGTTCGTAATTTCAGCGAACGCTATGCAGGTTGGGTCAGGCCCCTGTTGCGGCTTGAAGCGTTGTCTTCGCTGGCGCTGTCAGCGCCGGTGATCATGCTGTCGACCCTGGCCGGTGGGGCCTGGTTTCTTGCCAACGGCTGGGTGGGGTCTGTGGATGTGATGGCCGCGACCCTGGTTGGCATGGCGCTTCCTCAAACGCTACTGACGTTGAACCAGGGGCTGGTCGCGCAACGCAATGCCCAGGCCGCGGCAAAGCGAATCGCTTCGTTGCTCGCAGTGGAGCCGCTGCCGGTGAGTTGTCATCCGCGCCGTCCCGTCGGCGCCACGGTGGAATTCGAACAAGTCTCGTTTCGTTACGCCGACGACCATGAGGTTCTTTCCAATATCTCGCTGAGTTGCCGGCCCGGCACGGTGACCGCCTTGGTGGGCCGGTCCGGAGCCGGCAAGTCCACCCTGGCCATGCTGGTGCCCCGGTTTCATGACGTCAGCGCGGGAACAGTGCGGGTGGGGGGTGTCGACGTTCGCGAGATCGCTCCCTCCGTGTTGTACAGAAAAGTGGGTTTCGTGCTGCAGAATGCGCAACTGGTGCGCGGTACGGTCCGCGACAACGTTTGTCTGGGGCGGCCCGGCGCCGATCAGGCGGCGGTGATCGAGGCGGCCCGTGCTGCTCGCATCCATGATCGCATTCTGACCTTGCCCCGAGGATACGACAGCGTGATTGGCGAGGACGCGGTGTTTTCCGGTGGTGAAACGCAGCGCGTATCGATCGCCCGTATGTTGCTCGCCGATACGCCGATTCTGATTCTGGACGAGGCGACGGCCCATGCCGATCCGGAATCCGAAGCGCACATTCAGGATGCGCTCTCCACTCTGGCATGGGGGCGGACGGTTCTGGTGATTGCCCATCGCTTGGCTTCCATCGTTGCCGCGGATCAAATCGCCGTCATCGACGGCGGCCGGATTGTTGAGCAGGGCACCCATGACCGGCTGTTGGAAGCGGACGGTCTGTACGCGCGCTTGTGGCGACTGCAGACGTTTGTGGAGTCGGAAGGGGGCGAGCGGGAAGAGGCGGCACGGGCATGATCGGTGATCTTTCGAAAATACTGGGACCGGTGCATCGCCGGGATCTGTACCGCTATCTGAACTGGTTGATCGCCTACGCGGTACTCCAGGGCGTCGCCATCGCCTTTCTGGTGCCGGTGCTGGCGGCGATGATGCACGGTGATATCACCCGTGCGGGCTATGGATTGCTGGGGTTGGCGCTGATGGTGGTGCTGGTGGCCGTCGCCCACTATCGCCAGGCAATGAAAGGCTTCACGCTGGCGCTGGTGGTGTTGACCACGCTTCATGACCGCCTCGGGGCTAAGCTGGTCTCCCTGCCGCTGGGGTGGTTTTCGTCGGAGCGGGTAGGCCGGCTGTCGCGCAGCGCTACCGGCGGCACTGTGTTAGTTACTAATGTCTTCGCCCATCTTTTGACTCCAGTGGCGATCGGAATTCTCACCCCAGCCACCACAGCCGTCGCTCTATTGTATTTCGACTGGCGTCTTGGACTGACTGTTTTATTCGCCGCGCCACTGATATTCCTGCTTCATAACTGGTCGTCGTCATGGATTGCCCGTACCGAGCTGCAGGTCGACGCCGCCGGTGTCGAGGCCAGTAACCGAGTGGTGGAATTCGCTCGCCTGCAGCCAGTGTTGAGGGCTTTCGGTCGTACCACGGAGGGCTACCCGCCACTGGAGGAGGCCATTGAGGAGCAACGCCGTGCCGGCGGTAACCACCTGAGTGCTACTTTCCCCCGTCTTCTGGTGGCAGGGCTGGGTATACATCTCGCTTTTGCTGCCCTGTTGGCAGTCGGTGTCGCTCTGGCGCTTGCCCACGCCATCGACAACGTCGAACTCATCGCGCTTTTGGCTCTGTCCGCGCGGCTGGCCAGTCCGCTCGCAGAGGCGGCGGCGCGCAGCGGGCAACTGCGCATGGCGGCGAACGATCTGCGACGGCTCGCGGACATCTTCGATCAGGAACCGCTGCCGGAATCGGGTCATTCCATGCCGATGAGCGATCCGGGATCAGTGGCGTTCTCCGATGTGGTGTTCGGATACCGGCCCGGGGAGAAGGTGATAAACGGTGTCTCGTTCCATGTGCCAGCGGGAACCATGACCGCCATCGTCGGACCTTCCGGGTCCGGCAAAACCACGCTTACCAAACTGATCATGCGCTTTCACGACGTCGACAGCGGATCGGTGCGGGTGGGTGGTAGCGATGTTCGCAGCTTGACCACCGGAGATCTGATGGCGCAGATCGCGCCGGTGATGCAGGACGTCTACCTGTTCAACGATACCCTCGAAGCAAACATCCGCATCGGCGCGCCGACGGCCAGCCAAGCTGAGGTTCGCGAAGCCGCCCGGCTTGCCGGTGTCGACGACATCGTGGAACGGTTGCCGTTCGGCTGGCGCTCATCGGTGGGCGAGGGCGGCAGTGCCTTGTCCGGCGGCGAGCGGCAACGGATTTCCGTGGCGCGCGCGCTGTTGAAACGAGCCTCGATCGTAATTCTCGATGAGGCCACAGCTGCCCTCGATGCGGAGAACGAGCATCATGTTCAAAACGCCATCCGTACCCTGAAGTCGTGCTCCACTCTCATCGTGGTGGCGCACCAGCTGTCCACGATTCGTGCGGCGGATCAGATTCTTATGCTTGAGGACGGCGTTGTCGTCGCCGCCGGTACGCATCGGCAGTTACAGGCCAGTGATCCGCGCTATTGCGCGTTCTGGCAAGAACGCAATCGCGCCCAGGGATGGCGGCTGACGGGGGAAGCAGCGCCATGATCTCGGTGTTGGGAGGTTACGGTGAGGTTGGAACGGCGGCGGTCAGGGCCTTGCTGGCGCTAGGGCTCGGTCCGTTGCGGATCGGTGGTCGTGACGGCGCCGCTGCCAGGGCACTGGTAAGAACACTGGATGCCCCATCGCTGGAAGCCGCGGAAGCGGATTTTATGGACCGTTCGTCTCTGGCGCGGTTCGTATCCGGTTGTCGTGTGCTTCTCAACTGCGCGGGGCCTTCCCATCTGATTGGTGCGGGGCCGGCGTTGGTCGCTTTGGAAGAGGGCGCCGATTACGTGGATGTGGCCGGCGATGACGGTCTGTACGCGCTTCTGGACGACGCCGACTACCGTGAGCAGGGGTGCCGGGCACTGCTCTCTGCCGGTTTGCAGCCCGGTCTTACCGGACTGCTGCCGCGCTGGCTGGCTGCTACTGGTTTCGACAAAGTAAGTCGGCTGGTCAGCTATTTCGGTTTGCTCGATCACTTTACCGCGGTGGCCGCCGACGATTATCTGCAAAGTGTCGAGGACGGTTTTGGACGGCCCTTGGCCGCATGGCGGCAAGGATGCTGTCCCGGCGTGCTGGTCCGCAACAGTGACGCGGGGTTGCCGTTCTTTCCCGGCCGGGTGACGGCGTTGCCCTACCTGAACCGGGAAGCGGAACGGGTTGCCTCGTCCCTGGAACTTGAACAGGGGGACTGGTACACGGTTGTTGCCGGACGCCATACTCTGGCGGCTTTAGATCGGGTCCACGGCATGTCTCGTGAGAAAGCCGCCTCCCTGCTGCAACGGTCTAGCCGCCTG
Organism: Gammaproteobacteria bacterium; assembly: GCA_030433275.1. Taxonomy (GTDB): domain Bacteria; phylum Pseudomonadota; class Gammaproteobacteria; order Nitrococcales; family Nitrococcaceae; genus Nitrococcus. The sequence continues at coordinate 70,634 of JAUILK010000001.1, read as the reverse complement.
GACATGGCCGGTCGAACACCCTTCGTAACCCTACTGGTGCAACTCGGCGGCAGCGTGGTCAGTGGAGAGCAGCGGACTCGTTCACTGGCATTTCGGGGGCACCGCAATAGCGAATTGACCGGCGCTTTTGCGGCGGTGGTGACCCGCGCGGCGCTGGAGCAGAACATCCTCCCCGGCCGTCAGTTCGCGGCGATGGCAGTGGAACCGGTATCTGCCGTCGAGTCCTTGCTCGCCACTGGCATGGTGAGCGGTCTCACCGTCCTGGACGGCCCTCTGGAGATGTTCACCGAAGCCGAGGAGGGCGCATTGTGATGCTCGATCCCGCTGTCGTTCATCAGGCCGGGCTGGCCGGTGTACGCCGGCATCGTCGTCCGGTGTGCGACCCGGCACGGATTTCGGAGGCCATGGAACGACTGGAAACCCTCAGCCGCCTCGCCATGCAAGGTTGCCTTCAGCAATGTGGCTGGTCCGCCGGTGACTCCGTACCCCGGGAACAGGTTGTGACGAACGTAGGCGCCGCGTCCCGTCATGCCGGGCTGCTGCGGTCCTGGTTGGCGGCTTTGCTGGCCGCTGGGATGTTGGAGGAGAGCACGGGGGGCTGCCGCTGGCGCTCGGTCGCTACGTCTCAGGACGCATCGGAAAAGCTGGCGGAGAATATGAAAGATGCCTACGCCCAATTGGGATTCCCGCCGATCATGGCCGAGGTTCATTCTCGGGCGCTGGCCTGTTTGCCGCGATTGATCCGCGATGAACTGCGCATCGAGCAGCTGTTGTTCCGGGACGGCAAGGTGCTGGAAGCGCTCGGCGCGTATCAGGACAACTTGTTCACGTCTTATCTCAACGCCGCCTGCGGCCATCTGGCCCGACATTTGGCGGAGCAGCGTCCGTCTCCCTTGAGAGTGGTCGAGTTGGGTGCCGGCGCTGGATTGACCACCGCTGCCACCTTGCGGGCATTGAACGGTATGGCGGTGGATTATTTATTCTCCGATCTGTCCCGGATCTTTACCGTCGCCGCCGGTGAACGGTTCGCCGGTCAGCCGGGAATGCGCTACGAGCTGTTGGACATCAATACCGGGTTTCCCAGCCAGGGGGTGCCGCCGGCCGGCGCCGATCTCGTGTTGGCCGGCAATGTACTGCACAACGCCCGCCACCTGGGGCAAACCCTCGTTCATATTCATCAACTGCTGGCGCCGGGAGGTTGGCTGCTGTTCACCGAATCGTGCCGCGATAACCACGCCGTGCTGACCTGCATGCAGTTCCTGTTCTCTCCGGCGCCAAGGACTCCGATGCCGGGCATGGCAGACCGGCGTCGATTCACAGGCAGCCTTTTTCTAGATGTCGGGGGTTGGGACCGGGAACTGCGCGAAGCCGGGTTCGAGCCGTTGCTGGTGCTGCCGCAGGTCGATTCCCCGTTGGCTGCGGCGGGACAGTATCTGTTTCTGGCTCGGCTTGGCAATACGGACTGACAAGAACTGCATGGCGACCATGAGCTTTCACCAAATCATTTTCGACGGACTGGAACGAATGCGCGAGCTCACCGTGTTGTACGGCGATGCTCAGCAATGGAACGGAGCCCGGATGCTGGAGACCGTGGAGCAGTACCGGGCCGCGCTGTCCTGGCGAGGTCTCGGCATCGGCGACAGCCTGATCTGGGACGGTGAGGAAGACGGTCAGGTACTGGCATTGCGATTGGCGGCCATGGCCCGCGGTTGCACGTTTGTTTCCGCACCGGGCGGCGCCGGTGACGCGGTGCCGGTTTCCTCGTCCATTCTCCAGGACTGCGTCGACGGCAGGGGGGTGGATGCCCAACGGGACGAGCCCTGGTGCTACCAGGTACGAAAGGGCGCCTTTGCCTGGTCTGAAGACACTTTCAGCGCCGCCTTGTCGGAGCTGCGAGTCACCTTGGAGGAAGTGCCGCGGCGCATTGCCGTGCTTGCCCCTCTGTCCGGCTTTGGAGGCGAGCTTTGCCTGGCAGCGTGGAGTTTGTCCGCACCGGTTCATTACTCCGGCGCCAAGCAACCCGCCGGTGTTTTCGCCTTTCTCGAACGTGTAGCCGCCGATCGCCTGATTGTGTCGGAACATCGACTGCGACAGTTGCTGGCGCATCCGGCGGCGGTACTGGCCCGTTGCGCGCCGCTGCAGACACTGCTGATCGAAAGCAGCCCCGGGGCAGAGGAAAACGATCTTGAGTCGTTGGTTGCCTCCGGTCCCCTTCATTGCGAAAAGACCGTCGTTGTCGTTCCCACCGACCAGGGATTCCTGCCCACAAAAGAGGCGTTTTTGCGACTGCAACAGGGAGCCCGGAGGGTGGAGGAGGCAGCTGCTGCCCACCCGCTGGTGGGCGAGGTCCGGGTGTTGCCGGATGGCGTCGGGAAATGGGCGTTGTTGGCCGTTCCTGCCGAGCAATGTCCGATGATCGAGGAGGAGGGAGAGGAGGATTGCTGGAATGACCATGTCCAGACCCGTTTGGCCGCGCATTTCACCGACTTCGACTGGCATGTCGGGGTTGCGGCGACACAGCGCTTGGCCCGCATCGCTTTGCTGTCCATGGTCAATGCGCTAAGTCGGCGGGGTGTTTTTACCGAGCGTGAAACCGGATATTCCCAACAACAGATATTGGCCTGCGCCGCCGAACGGCACCGGCCTTTAGTGTCCCGATGGCTGGCGGTGTTGGAACAGCAGGGGTTGTTGCGTCGCCATGGCGACGGGCTGAGGGTTTCGGATCGGCTTGGTGACTATGATGACTCGGCACTGGAGCAGGCCTGGGACGACATGGAAAGCGTTTGGCGTGAGGTGGCGGGTTCCGCCGGCACCATTGAGTATGCCCGCGAGAACAGCGCCTGTCTTGCCGAATTGCTGTCCGGACAACGCAATGCCGTCGAGGTTCTGTTTCCGGCGGGGCGGATGGATCTCGCCGAAGCCCTCTATCGAGAAAGCCCGGCGGCGCGTTACCAACATCAGGCGGTCGCGGTCTTGTTGACGGAGATCGTTGCCGCCCACGAGCAGGCCGATCCGATGCGGATTCTAGAAGTCGGAGCCGGCACCGGCGCCACTTCCGAAGTGGTGCTGCCGGCTTTGGCGGGTGAGCCGGTGAGTTATCTCTACACCGATTTTTCCCGGTTCTTTCTGGATCAGGCTGTTCGGCGCCTGGAGAACGATCCGCGGGTGACATTCGCCATTTACGACATCGACAGCTCCCCTGAAGCCCAGGGTTTCTCGCCCAACGATTTTGACGTGGTTATCGGCGGAGGGGTACTCAACGCGGCCCGTGACACGGATGCCTCGGTGCGCTGGCTGCAACAGTTACTGAGACCGGGAGGCTGGCTGGTGATCACCGAGCCGACCATGGAGGAATTCTGGGTGATGGCGTCCCAGGCCTTCATGCTGGCTGATGCCAGCGACGAACGGGCGCAATCAGGCCGCACTTTCCTCAGCCTGGAACAGTGGCATCGGGTCATGGCCCAGGCCGGCCTGCGGCGCGTGCTGGATTTGCCTCCGTCGGGGCACCCGCTGTGGGCTTTGGGGCACCGGGTTTTCGCCGCGCGTGCCAAGACCGACCGCGCACCTCTGCGTCGCACCGATCTGGAACGGTACTGTCGGCAGCGTCTGGGTGATGTCATTTCCCGGGTGGAAATTCTTGATCGGCTGCCGGAGCTGCGAACCGGCGAACCGGCGGCCGCGGAGTCCGGCCACTGCATATAGTGACCACGGTCAGACCGGCCGGCTACTCAACCCTTCGGAGGGATCCTATGACATCCACACTGGATCAGCCGCAGGCCTATCCCTTCAACCGGTTCGACGGTCTGGAGCTTGCGCCACAGTACGCGTGGGCGCTGCGCCAGACCGGACTGACTCGGATCACCTTGCCGTTCGACGGCGACGCCTGGTTGGCGACGCGTTACGCGGATGTGCGGCTGGTGCTTTCGGATCGCCGTTTCAGCCGGGCGGAGGCGGCGCGAAGGAATTGCGTGCCCCGGGCCTTTCCCCGTATCGCCGGCGGTATTGTCATTATGGACCCGCCGGAATTTACACGTTTGCGCAAACTGGCATTGCAGGCCTTTACCGTGCGTCGCGTGGAAGCTCTACGGCCCCACGTGCGGGGCTTTGCCAACCGTTTGGTTGACGTAATGGTCAGCCGGAGCGCGCCGGCCGACCTGGTGGCGGACTACGCCTTGCCGATTCCGATGTCGGTGATCTGCGAGTTGCTGGGGGTGCCGGTGGCGGATCAGCCCCGTTTCAAGATCTGGAACGATTCGCTGCTGTCCACCAATGCTTTGTCCGCCGAACAGACCCAGCGCAATTTAGGAGAATTGTCCCAATACATCATGGGCCTGATCGGTGAACGTCAGGCTGGTCCCCAGGACGATCTGATCTCCGCCATGATCCGGGCGCGCGATCAGGACGACCGCCTTTCTCAAAGCGAACTGGTACTGCTTTGCATCGCCATTCTGGTGGCGGGCTACGAAGGCGTTTCCTCGCACATACCCAACTTCATTCACACCTTGCTGGCGCAGCCGGAAGCGCTGGAGCGCCTGCGGCGCGAGCCGGATCGGATCCCTGGCGCGGTAGAGGAACTGCTGCGTCTGATCCCTCTGGCGTCCGCCGCAATGTTCGTGCACTTCGCGCAGGAAGACGTTCAGGTGGGTGACACCCTGCCCTGGTACGGCGCGGGGAAGCGGTGTTTGCCTCGGTGGGCGCCGCCAATCGGGACCCGCGACGATTCGCCAATCCCGACCAGCTGGATATCGGCCATGAGGCGGCAGGGCATTTCGCTTTTGGGTACGGCATGCATTGCTGCATCGGCGCCGGTCTGGCCCGGGTCGAACTGCAGGAAGCATTGCGTATTTTGCTGGAGCGCCTGCCGGATATCCATCTTTGCGGAGAAATTGAATGGAAGACCAAGACCTTCTTTCGCGGGCCGCGGCGCATGCTGGTGGCATGGTGAGCGAGGTCGGCGATCGCCGACGTCGAGTGGTGGTCGCGGGCACCGGGTTTGGGCGTATCTATATCCAGGCGGTGCTTTCCCGCCCTGATCGATTCGCATTGGCGGGAATTCTGGCTAAGGGCGGAGACTATTCCCGGGGCTGTGCTGAACGTTACGGTGTGCCGTTGTTCACCGGTCCGGAACGAATTCCCGATGACGTGGACATCGTCTGCGTGGTGGTCCGCTCCGGGGCCATTGGCGGTGTCGGTGCGGAGCTGGCGAAGGCGTTGCTGGAACGAGGGTATCACGTGCTCCAGGAACACCCGGTGCACAGTTCGGAAATCGTCGAGTGCTTACGCGCCGCCCGATCCGGTAACGCAGCCTATGCAGTGAACACGCTTTATCCCGATATCAAGCCGGTGCGGCAATTGCTTGCCGCCGCCGCCTATCTTCGGCAACAACAGCCGTTGGCTTTCATTGATGCGGCGTGCAACAGTCAAGTGGCCTATCCGCTCATCGATATCCTCGGCCGGGCGGCGGGCTCACTGCGACCGTGGTCGTTCCAGGAGCCGCCTCTAGTGTCCGACAGCGAGGCGACGCCTTTCCGCTCCCTGACGGCCACCATTGGCGGTGTTCCGGTGGCGCTGCGAATACAGAACCAGGTTCATCCCGAGGATCCGGACAATCATTCCTATCTCATGCACCGCATCACCCTGGGCTGGGAAGCGGGCATTCTGAGTCTTGCCGATACCCACGGACCGGTGTTTTGGAACCCCCGATTGCATGCGCCCCGTGACGACACCGGGCGGTTGCTGATGGAAGGCCCTGGCACAGAACGACTGGCAGTACCCAGCACCGTGATTCTGGGCGACGAAGAGCCCCGTGATTATCACCGAGTGTTTGCGGAAACCTGGCCGGATGCGGTTGCGGTGGCCCTGGCACGCTTGTGCCGCGATATCGATGCTCCTGCGGGCAGGGCGCGAAGTGGGCAGTGGGCTCTGGGTGTGTCTCAGGCCTGGCGGGATATGACGGCGGCGGTGGGTATGCCCGAGTTGATTCGTCCTGCGGAGCCGCGGGCCGTTTGCTTGGACGCCTTACGTGCCGCTGCCGCGGCCGGGGCAGAGGAATGGTGATATGGGATTATCGTGCAGTCACGTTTTGCTTTGGGTTCGTGATCTTCATCAGGCGGTGGCGGATTTTCGCGCGCTGGGATTCCAGGTGGATTACGCCACCGATCCGAAAAAAGCACAGCACGCCCACATCTGGTTTTGCCGAGGGCCGGTGATCGAGTTGCTGACCACCCCGGGCAACGCTCGTTATTTCAAGTGGCCGATTGATCTTATGGCCGGTCGCGGCGCCGGAGAGCGCATGGTGCGTTGGGGCTGCGAGGGAGAAGGATTCTGCGATGTGGCGGTGGTTGTCGAGGGCAATCCTAAAAAAGTGTCGGCGGAACTGAAGCGTTCCGGAATTGCCATGGGACGTTTTGTTCCCTGGCGGCGCACTCGCCCGGATGGTCAGCGAGTCCACTTCCGCTTCGCCTACCCACGCCAAAGCCGGCTCCCTTTCGTGGTAACTCCCTATGAACCGCCTCAACATCCAGCCAGGGTTCGTCATTCCAATGGTGCCACCGCTTTGCGGCATGTGCGGATGGGTGCGCGGGCGGAAGACAGTGACCGGCTGCATCATCTGGTGGGGGCGGATCCGGTTTTCTCCTTGACGCCTGCCGAGCAAACCGGCGTGTTGTGGATCGAATTGGAGGGCCTTTCGCTGCCGCTGCCTGAGACGTTGACGCACGGGGCGGAGATTCGCCCGGCCGGCGCGCGCGCCGACGCGGCGCGAAGCTCACCCGCATTTGCAAAGTAGGAGGCAAAGATGTTGGAAGGTTGTGTGGCCTGGCCGGTGGAACTCGCGGAGCATTACCGGGAAAAAGGATATTGGCGGGGTATCGATCTGGGAGAGTGGTGGCGCTGCTGTGCCGACGAATTCGCTGTCAGCACAGCGCTGATCGAAGGCAGTCGGCAATGGTCTTATCGGGAACTGGATGCCTGGGTAGAGAGGTTAGCGGGGGGCATTCTGGAGGTTGGATTTGAACCGGGACAGAGGGTTCTGCTGCAGCTGCCCAACAAGGCGGAGTTTGTTGCTTTGTGCCTGGCTTTTTTCAGGATTGGTGTAATTCCGGTACTGGCCTTGCCGGCGCATCGAGAGAAGGAAATTCGTCACTTGGCGGAAGCTTCACAGGCGGTTGCCTATGTGATCCCCGACACGCATCTCGGATTCGATTATCGGCCGATGGCCAGAACGGTGCTGGACAATGTCGAGACCCTGCGCTCGGTCTTCGTGGTTGGAGAACCGGGAAGTTTTGCTCCGTTCTCGGCTCTGGAAGGGGAGCCGCGCTCAGTGCCCGCGCCGGCCGCCGAGGACGTTGCCGTAATGTTATTGTCCGGCGGCACTACGGGATTGCCCAAGCTGATTCCGCGTACACACAACGACTATCTCTATAACGCCCGCACGAGCGCTGAACGGGCCGGTTTTACTGAAGACACCCGTTATTTGGCCGTGTTGCCCGTGGCGCATAATTTTCCGTTGGCGTGTCCGGGGCTGCTCGGCACTTTCGATGCGGGAGGGACGGTGGTGCTTTGCCCTGACCCCAGCCCCGATACGGCTTTTGCACTGATCGAGAAAGAGGGGATTACGGTTGCCGCGCTGATTCCCACGCTGGTACGGGTCTGGCTGGAATTCGCCCCGCTTACCGAAGCCGATTTGAGCAGCCTAACTTGCCTGCAGGTGGGAGGGGCACGTCTGAAGGTGGAGGTTGCGGCACAGGTGGGCGAGATACTGGGGTGCGGTCTTCAGCAGGTTTACGGCATGGCCGAGGGGCTGTTATGCATGACTGCGCCGGGGGACCCGGGATCATTGGTGCTCAACACCCAGGGATGCCCTATTTCTCCCGGCGACGAGGTTCGGGTGGTGGACGATCAGGGGCGTGATTTGCCGGACGGAGAAATCGGTGAGTTGCTGGTACGCGGGCCCTACACTCTGCGCGGCTACTACCGCGCCGAGGAACATAATCGCCGTTCCTTCACCGAGGGCGGCTTTTATCGGAGCGGTGATCGAGTGCGCCGGCTGGCCAGCGGCTATCTGGTGGTGGAGGGGCGTGAGAAGGACATCATCAACCGGGGGGGCGAAAAAGTACCGGTGGAGGATGTGGAGAACCACTTGTTGTCGCATCCCAGTGTCGCCGACGTAGCTTTGATCGGGATGCCGCATAACACTCTGGGCGAATGTAACTGCGCGTGCGTTATCGCCAGAGGCGAAGCACCCCGGCTCTCCGAGTTGAACGCTCACCTTTCCGCATCGGGGCTGGCGGCGTACAAGCTGCTGGATCGGTTGGAAATCATCGACCGTTTTCCGCTTACCCGATTGGGCAAGGTCAATCGCCGTCAACTGGCGGAGCAGTTTCACGCCAGGGTGGCCTCATGAGAGCGGTTCAGCCATCCAGCCGTGGCATCTGCGCGCTTAGGGTCTCTCCGAAGCCGCGCGCCCGGCTGGTTTGCCTGCCTCATGCCGGAGGCAGCGCCAGCTATTACCGTGACTGGAGCAAAGCGTTGCCCGGCCATATCGATCTGTTGGCGGTGCAGTACCCCGGGCGCGCGGAGCGGTATTCCGAACCCTTTGCGCGCTCGCTGGAGTCGTTGGCGGATGAAACCGCTGCGGCCCTGGTGCAGTTCGCCGACGTGCCGCTGGTGCTGTTCGGGCACAGCCTCGGTGCCGCGCTGGCTTACGAAGTCGCGCTACGACTCGAGCAGCGGGCCCTACCTCTGGAACGCTTGATCGTCTCCGCCCACCCCGCTCCCCACCGGCAGCGTGAAAGTTCTTTGCACCAGCAGACCGATGACGATCTGCTTGAGGATATAAGACGCCTTTCCGGCGGCAGTACTCCTCTGGACGAACCCGTGATGCGAGAGGTGTTCATGCCCATGTTGCGCAATGACTATCGACTCATCGAAAGCTATGCGCGCGATATTCCCGAGCGGGTCGGGGCTCCGGTAGATGTGTGCTTTCCACTCGACGACGACGAAATCAGTGAAAGCGAAGCGTGTGCCTGGCAGGACGTGACGCCCTGGATGCTGGGGATTCTGTTGTTCCGGGGTGGGCACTTTTATCTGCAAAAGCAATATCGGGAGGTCGTTGAGCGACTGTTGCAACGTCTGGATTCCACCAACGAGCCGAGGAGGTAAATGGAATGTTGGCGCCTGATGATTGTGCCAGCCTCACCGATATTCGCCAGGCCATCGACGGGTTGGATCGGGAGGTGCTGACGATTCTGGGCAAACGGATGCAGTATGTTCTGGCCGCGTCGCGATTTAAATCGGATGAAAAAAGCATTCCCGCGCCGGATCGGGTGGCGTCGATGTTGGTGGACCGTCGCCGTTGGGCGGAGGAAAACGGGCTCGACGGTGACTTCGCGGAATCTCTTTTTCAGCAGATCGTCTCTTGGTATATAGCCCGACAGGTGGACTACTGGCGCGCACAGCGGGGGCTGCAATGAACATACTGACCCGAATGTGGAATTTTGAATCCGTGTTCACGGCGGCTCGGGCCCAGGCCAGGCAAGCCTGCCAGCCGGTTCTGGCGGTGCTGACTTTTCGCTGGACGGGCCGGGATCCGCTGGAGCTATACGAACGGTTGGAGTCCTCCTCCGTCCCGTGCTTGTATTGGGAAACCCGGGATCCGGAATTGACGTTATTGGGCATTGGCAGAACATTGGAATTGTGTCCCGATCTTGGCTCCGGGTTTGAGCGGGTGGAACAGCGATGGCGGGAGATGACCGCCGCCGCCCTGGTCGAGGGGTCTGCGGCACCTCGAGCCATCGGCGGGTTCCGGTTCGACGCCGAGGCCGTTCCGGAATGGCCCTGGCGGCAGTTTCCGTCGGCGCGTTTGATAGTGCCCCGTTTATTATTGGAGCGCACTCCGCAAGGAAGCCTGCTGGTCTGTCAGAAGTTGATTGGGGTGGATGATGATCCTATTGCCGAGGGACACCGGTACCGCCGTGATATCGAAGCCTTACTAGGGCAGGGGGCGAGTTCACGACGGCAGGCGAACCCGTCGCTGGTTCAGAACCAGGGAGTATCCGCGGGGCAATGGCAATCCAAGGCCGAGGCCCTGATAGGGGCGATTCGAAAGGGCAGGCTGCAGAAGGTTGTGTTGGCAAGGCATCTGCACCAAACCTACTCGGACCCTTTGTCCCCGGCGGCTATACTTCGTCGGCTTCGGAGAACGGATGCCCGTTCTCATCTGTTTGCGGTACGGCACGGCGATCTCTGTTTTCTCGGTGCAACCCCCGAACGCCTGGTTTCCGTGCGGGAGGGGAGGGTGAGAACTCATGCTCTGGCGGGCACCATACAGCGGGGTGACGATCCCGAAACCGACCAAAGGTTGGGGCAGCAACTGCTGAGTTCCGCCAAGGACCTTCATGAACATGAACTGGTGGTGCGCGCGATCCGCGATGCCCTTGCGCCGCTGGTGGAGGGACTGACCGTGTCTCCGAAACCAGTATTGCATCGTCTGCCTGTGATGCAGCATCTGAGCACCTTGATCGAAGCCCGGATCCCCGGTGCCACCGGCATCCTGAAATTGGTGGAAGCCTTGCAGCCCACCCCGGCCGTGGCCGGCTATCCAAAGGTCGAGGCACTGTCTTGTATTCGCCTGCATGAAGGGTTTGACCGCGGCTGGTACGCGGGACCCCTGGGTTGGATTGACGGCAATGGAAACGGAGATTTTGTAGTGGCGCTGCGTTCGGCGTTGATAAAGGGGCGCGATTGTCACCTGTTCGCCGGTTGCGGGTTGGTGGCCGATTCTGTTCCCGAGTATGAGTATCAGGAGACCTGCCTCAAACTATCCAGTATGCAGGAGGCAGTATGAACCGCTCCGACTATTGCGAAGATTCGTCACAAATGAAAGCCGAGTACGGGATAGTGGCTAGAGAAAATTAAATGTGCAAGTATTGCGGAGGATATAACTAAGGGCACGGTGTGTGAGCGGGATGCTACGTAGCCTATGGGCGCGCCGGCACAGCATTGCCATCACCATGGCGGTGCTGATCTTGCTCGCGCAGTTCATCCTTTCGCTGCATAGCGCAATGCACTTGGCCAAGGCAGGGCAGGATCATTGCGAGGTCGTGAAGGCTTCGCATTCCTTCGCTGCTCAGCTCCCATCGATATCCTTTCAATTCATCACCCTCTGTTTCCATTACCAGTATCAGGTTAATGGCCTACCGGCCTTGGCGGAGTCGGAACCGCATCATGGGCCTCCAATTCGCGCTCCTCCGTTCTACGGCTGATTCCCTAATGGGGCGATCGGTTTCGTAAGCCCTTTAGGGGCGGGTAGGGTTCCCGTATGCGTTTGTCTACCCGCACTGGGCGTTGCTCATGCCTAAAGATAGGTTCAAGGGAGCAGCCTAACTCTAGCTGCCGCTTCCATGCCCATACGTAAATTGACCGCCAATTTTTTTAAAGCCGTCTCTTATCCGGGATGTTTCCGGAGCGTTTTTGTGTCTTGCCCAGAAAGACGGGGCCGCAAGAAAAGTACCATTTTATTTCCGAGGATACCCAATGATATCTGGCAATGTTTGGGGCGGAACTGGTTCCTCTTTACCAACACCTGTTCCTCTGTCAAGGGGACTCCGCCTTCATCTGCTGTTGTTGGCTGTTCTCCTGTCGCTGCTGGCATTCATATATTGGTGGTATCCGTCTGATGCCGCAGCCGAAACGGATGCGGCTCCCGCTGCAGTGGCGGCAATGGTTGCTGCAGCCAGCGGCGTTTTCGTTGCGGAAACCAGAAGAAAGCCAAAGCCTGTCTGGCGGAATTATACCGTGGCCAAAGGCGATACCTTGTCCGGCCTCTTTCAGAGACAGGGTTTTGGTGGGTCCACTCTGCAGCAGGTAATAGCCGCCGGTCAGGCGGCGGTGCCGCTTGCCAACCTGCGCCCTGGTGGTGAGCTGCGTTTCCGTGTAGACGAAAAGGGGCAACTGTTGGCCGTCAGTCATGCTCCGGGTGATCTCGATACACTGATGATGGAATCTGGTTCGGACGGTTGGCAGGCCGGAGTGCGTCATCTCAAACCGACTCCTCATACGGTGGTGAAGAATGGCAGTGTGGATGGTGCCCTGTCGCCCAGTTTGCGAGCTGCTGGCATCACTTCTGGCATGGCGGCAGCGTTCGTCAAGATCTTTCATTGGAAGGTCAATTTTCGTCGTGATATGCGCCCGGGTGCCACTTTCGCGGTGATCTATCAGCAGCTCATGCAAAATGGCAAGGAAGTGGGGCAGGGACCGATAGAGGCAGCCGAGCTGACTAATGCTGGCAAGGTGTTACGAGTGTATCGCTACGAAAACGGTAAGGGTGGCTACGGCTATTACACGGCAGAGGGATATTCGCTGGAGCCATCCATATTGCGCACGCCGTTGCGCTACACGCGTGTCAGTTCCACTTTTTCCCGCCACCGCTGGCACCCGATCCTCCATATCTGGAGGCCACATTACGGCGTGGATCTAGCAGCGCCCGCGGGTACGCCGATTAAGGCTGCCGCTAATGGCGTTGTCAAGTACATTGGTCGAGCCAGTGGCTATGGCCGCCTGATCGAGCTGGAAAACATGGGTGCCTACTCCACCCGTTATGGTCACATGTCGCGTTTCGCCAAGGGGCTGAAGAAGGGCGATCCTGTACGTCAGGGCGAGGTGATTGGCTATGTGGGGCAGTCGGGAGAAGCCACTGGGCCGCATCTGCATTTCGAGATTCGTATCCACGGCAAGCCCTATCCTCCATTGAAGGTAAAGTTGCCTGACAGTGCATCTCTGCCAAAGAAACTCATGTCCAATTTCCAGCAAACCATTCAGCCGTTGCTGGCTGTCTTGACAGATCCTGACAGTGACAGCTCAAGGCAGCGTCTGGCTGCACTGGATGAGCAGCCGCTGAGCACTGCCCGCGTGGACCAGGGCAACAACAAGCGCGATCTCTGAAGTCGGTGTATAGGCAATATAAACCGCTTTTTCGTCTTTTCCATCCGATAGCACCCCGCTTTGATCGCCCGTCGACGTTTGCGCTCGGCGCCGATCTGGGCCGCGATTGGCTCCCTATGCCGTTTCAGAAGAGGGTTGTACCCTTTGCTGGAGGTGCCGCCCACTGTGCACGGAAGTGAGGTGTGGGCATGGAGCCGAAAGGGCCATGCCTTGTTGAGCAAGGGCTGTTGACCCTGGCCGGCTCCCCGATTTCCGGCCCCATTGGAAGTGAACGGCCACGGTTTGTTCGGAAATTAGCTTGTTTGAGTCAAGTTGCCATGGTTGATTCCTGCTCATAGGACTCAGTCTCGACCTCGGCAGGTGACCAACGCCTGATCGGCTCCAGCGGGGCAATAGCCGTAGCTCTGGCGAAAAACGTCGCCCAGCCGCAGCCGATTCAATCTCCTCAACCGATCTGCGTGTTCCTCGGAGACCGGCTGATCACGCCGATCCGTTTCGGTGCAGCGTTAGCGCAAAGAGCAACTGTTAAAATAATGCATTCCGAGAGCGTTTTTCGCAGCCTCATGGGTCGAGTGTCTCCCAGGGGAGCGCTTTAGCACGCGCACCCGTATGCGTAGTGAAAACGGGGTTTTAATACATCGAAACCGACTAGCGGTATCACAGCATGCTGGGTTACATCAGCGCGGGAGCCTTCGTGAGACGCGGCTTAAATGCTTACGCAGGTGTCTACAAATGCAGGATAAGAGTGACGAATTGACAGCGCGCGAAAGAGGGGCGGACTTAGCGGAAGTCTGTAGAGCGCTGGTTCCAGCCGGTATGGCTGTTGCGGGCGGGCCTATAGTGGCGCCATCGGATGACCAAAGGGGGCTTCCGCCGACGTTCTCGCGCAAGCGTCGTGCCGAGTATTGGTCTGGTCGGTACTATGCTCTGCAGGCACTTTGTAATCTTGGTGTGATTGTTAATGGTCTGCCAATTGGAGGAAACCGAGCGCCAGTGTGGCCCGACGGCATCGTCGGCTCAATATCGCATACGGACAGTCTATGCGTTTCGGTAGTAGCCTCGAAAGACAAGTTCCACGCAGTCGGGATTGACCTCGAAGAAAATGGTCGCGTTACCCCTGACCTGTTTAGCATGCTTTTTACTCAGCGCGAACTAGCAGCTTTCGATCGGTTGGCTTTGAAAGAGCTATTCGATTTTGTTCCCACGTTAGCCTTTAGCGCCAAGGAGGCGTTCTACAAGTACTGTTCACCGGAAGAATACTTCGACTTCCTAGATGTGGAAATCGAATTTGACACTCGCATACCTATATTTCGGGTGCGCCTTGTTAACCCGAAAAACGTTCCGGTAACAGGCGAAATCTTCTATGGCCGATGGGGGCGGCTTCGCGATCACGTTCTCACTGTCTGCTGTTCAGATGAGGTCTCGGCGGGCGGTTTCCATCAGGGCCCGAGCCATAAGCGTTCATAGAGAGGCTGTGCAGTCGGGTGGTGAACTGGTATCTACACCACCTATCTTGCACGTTAAAGGGAGTCCATATGAGAACCGACCATGTGGCACCGATTTGGCAGATTGTAGATTCAGTGGGGGAACGTCGGAGTAAGGTAGTTTAAACTCGCTGTACTCTGAAAATCGCCCTCGCCGCCAGACTCTGGCAGCCTTTCCAAGCCTTTATCAACGGAGCGATGGCGGAATTGAAACAGGTTGTTGGAGCCCGACCGAGCCATGAACACAATAACGAGGAGGGGCAATGGCGACGCGCAAAATCACAACTAAGCTTGGCCTAGCATTATCCGGCGGTGGATTCCGTGCATCCTTTTATCACATCGGCGTGTTGGCGCAAATGGCTGAACAAGGTTTGCTTCGCCGTGTGGAAGTGATAAGTGCGGTGTCGGGCGGTTCCATCATCGCCGCATTGTATTATTTGCACCTTAAAAAACTGCTAGAATCGAAGCCGGATGATCGAATCGAAGACGCCGATTATGTCCAGATACTGGGAACGATCGAGCACGATTTCATTAAGGCCACGGAAACCAATTTGCGCATGCAAACCTTTTCCAGTTTTGCCGCCAATTGGAAAATGCGCCGTGCCGATTATTCCCGCTCGGACCGGATGGCCGAATTATACAACGAGCACTTCTATCGACCGGTTTTTGGAAAATCCGGGCGCATCGAGATGCGGGAGCTGAAAATCCATCCGCCGGATTTTCCCAACTTTCATCCCCACCACCACAATGACTATCGCAAGGCTAAAATTCCCATCTTGATCCTCAACGCCACGACGCTCAATACCGGTCGAGACTGGCAGTTTACCGCTCAAACGATGGGCGAGCCGATGCGCCCTGACGAGCCAGGTCAATCCAGCTACGCGGAAAGCGACAATATTCCCATTCGCCTGCGCCGCGCTCGACGCAGCTACGATGATGTGGTCACTTGCCAGCAGGCTTTTACTTTGGGGGATGCGGTGGCCGCCTCGGCTTGCGTTCCGGGCTTGTTTCATCCTCTCGCTGTCAGTGAGCTTTATCGTGACGGCAACGCTGCCATCCGGGTGCAATTGGTGGACGGCGGTATCCACGATAATCAAGGTGTCGGCGCGTTGCGGGATGAAAATTGCACGCACTTCGTGGTCAGCGACGCTTCCGGACAAATGGCGTTCGATCACCAACCAGCCGCCTCGACGGTGCCGGTTCTGCTCCGAACCGCCTCCGTTCTCCAGGACCGGGTCCGCGGCGAAAATCTGGACCGCTTGTTCGAAACTCGGGGAAGGGATCGAGTAGCCTTCGTTTATCTTCGTAAAGGACTCGCCATTCGTGAACTGTCTTGGGTGGGTCCGTACGGCCAACCGGCCGAGCCGGATCGGACGGTGGGTCCTTTCACCAAGGAATACGGGGTCGCTGCGGAGGTCCAGGAACGTCTTGCCAATATCCGCACTGATCTGGACGCCTTCAGCGAGGTGGAAGCAAATTCTTTGATGCTGGACGGCTTTCTCGCGAGCAACCAGGAACTGACCCGCTTGAGCCGAAAGCTCGGCTATTCCGAAAGCGTTACCGGGGAACCGCCGCAATGGCGATTTCAGCAAATCCGGTCTTGGATTGAAAACGGCGGTGAGGACTATCTGCACCAGCTCGAGGTTGCCCGATACCAGGTGGGTAAACCCTTACTCTTGATTCCTTGGTTGTTGGTGATAACGGTTTTGTCTGCACTCGTCGGGATGTTTTTGCTGTGGCCGGAGTTGAGGAGGGTGCTGAACTCGAGTCTGTCGGTGGCCGCCATCGTGCTTACCTTGATTGTCGTATTAATCGATTACTTGGGCCGCAGGCTGGCGCACCTGAAAACGCTGCATAAATTGGCGAATGTTATAGACATCCTCAAATATTTGCAGACGCCGTTAGCATTCTATCAATCCGTCAAGCGTTTCCTGTTCCGCTCCGCTCTTCCTTTGCTGGGAACGGTGTTCGTCCGAGGGTATTTGCGCTTCATCAATCCCCTTTTCTTACGGCGCGGTAGTTTGGAAAGACTGAAAAAGGTCAGTCCGGGCAATAATTGACGGCTCTCGTTATGGTGTTAATTCATTGATGGACGCTAACATCGGCCACTGAATGGCCTTGCAGACGTTATCCAGCGAGGTGAACCGATTCTACGGATAAGCTTCTTGAGCAGCTGCTATTAATCATATGACCTTTTCTAGACTCATGAGGTCAACTATGCGCACCCCGTTCGCCGAGGACGTCATTCCGTTCACAAATCTGAAGGTCAACCCGAGCCAGCTGGTTAAGCGTGTGACCGAGAGCCACCGGCCCGTGCCGCTGATCCGCCGTGGCCGCGGCGTTGCCGTCGTGCAATCAGTCACTGACTACGAGGCCGGCTTGGCGGTTGCGTAGCCGGCGCAATTCCTGGGCGAGTCCTTGTTGGCCCTTATTCATCGCCCAGCGGTGGTTGGCCGCGAACACCGGCCGCAGGAGTGGGGTCAGGCACCGCATCCAGGGTTTGTTGGCGAACACCTTCCAATCGTAGTCGACCTGGGTCCATTCGCCATCCTGGCGCAGGTTCCACTCCCCCCGGCCCTCAAGGTCTCCCTGCGCCTCGATGATCAGTCGCACGGGTTTGTCCACCTGCGTCGCCGTGGCCTGCCAGTGCAAGGTGTAGGGCAATAGGCCGCGGGTATGGAGATTCAGCCTCCTGCCGACGCCGTCGGCATCACCCGGTTCGATCTCCTCCACCCCCAGATAGACGGCAGGCCACCAGCGGACGAAATGCAGGGGCTCGCTGATCACTTCGAAGACTTCATCGATGCCCCCGCGGACGCGCCAGTGCGAGCGCAGGTGAAATTCGACCGGCTTCATACCGGGGCTCCGCTGCCGCCGGGCTTCTCGTCGAACGTGCCGAGTTCCGCGATCTCATATCCCTCCGGGTAGGTGGGTCGTTTGACATGCGTGAGCAAATGGGGGCGTTGCCGCGGCGGCATCCATCGCTGGAGCCGTGCCCGCAGCTTCAGGCTCCCCGTGACCAGGCGTCGCAGTAGATTGGAGGGCCGCTCGAACCCCATCGCCTGTAACAGCGGCTCGTCCATCAATGCATGGGCGAGGGGTCGGCCCAGGGGCAGCAGGAACCGCGGCAGATAGAAGCCGAGCAGCAGATCGCGGGTGATGGTGCCGATACGCTGGTTCGTATCCCGGTACCGGAAGCGTCGTGCCTCGTAGTCCTGGTTGTATCGCTCGAACGCTTCGAGGGTGTCGGGAATGTCGCGGATCTGCATCCGTCGGCCGAGTTCCCGGTAATAGTGGAAGAAACCGAGCCGTTCCGTAGCCGTGAGGGGCCGCCAGCCGAAGCGATCGATCCAGCGCGGGGGCTCGAACACGAAGGTGCTGAGGACGTAGAGAAAATCGCCGTTGGCGATGCGGAAGCGGCCGTGCATTTCGTTCAGACGCTCGAGCGCGGCTTGCCCGCGCGGGGTGTCGAACCCGTTTTCCAGGATTTCCGCCAGGATCAACTCGGTGTCGTCGTAACGCTTGCGCGGCCGCCGGGTGAACTCTCCCGTCCGGTCGAGCAGGCCCGATATGGAGGGCACGGCGTAGCTGCGAAACAGGGCGAACTCCAGGGCGCGTTCGATGTCCCAGGGAAACTCGTAGCAGGTCAGCAGGTAGACGATCTCGCGGCAGTCGCGGACCGGATCCAGCATAGAGATTCGCCTGGCATGAACGCTTCGCATCACTGGTTTCGGCACGCGTGACCAACTGATCCGACTATAGGCCCCCCGGCACAGTCTGTAGGACACGGACCCGTCGTGTTGCCTGGGTAGGCCTCGGGGCGCGTTGCCTGCCCACTAAAAGGAACTCGCGACGGCAGAGATGCTGACCGGTCAGTTGCCATGGTAGAGGTGTTTACGCTGATGAGCGTATCCAGCGTCGATGGCTTTTCGGACCCGGGCTCGGGTATTGGTCGCAAGTCCCGCAACGAGTATCGCATCAGTATCTCCGAGGCGCCAATGTTGACGCCGGCGGAACTCGTTCGCCTGCCGAAGGTGGTCCCGTTTGGATGCACGCCATTCATGGCAGGCGCTTCTCCGGCACGCCGTGTGCTTCCAAGCGGAAGCGATATCGTGGTCCGAGATGTTTCGCCGGCGGTATGTTGGCCCTCGCGCCATTGCGCGGAAAAGGCCTAGTTCGGCAATTTTGCTGCAAACAGCGCACCGAGTCAGGAGCCGGCACGTTTGCTGGATACCATCGGTAGCCGGAACTTCCGCCGGTAGGCGCTCGGTGTCAGTCCGGTCGTCCGTTTGAACAGGCGACGGAAAAAAGCCGGATCTTCGTAACCGATGCTGCAACTGATCTCGTCCACAGCCACATAGGCCGTTTCCAGTTGCTGTTTGGCTGCTTCGATGCGCAGGCGCTGGATATAGTTGATTGGTGAACAGCCGGTAGCTTTCCTGAAACGCCGCTTGAAACTCCTTTCCGGCAATCCCGAACGCTGCACCATTTGTTCCACCGGGTTCTGGCAATCCAGGTTGTCACGCATCCATTGCTGAGCTTCGAGCACAACGGCGTCACCGTGATCGGTCTTCTCCCGAAAGGTGATGTATGGCGCCTGACCGTCAGCATGCCATTGCAGCAGGAAGAATTTCGCTACGGTGTTAGCCGCGGCCGGCCCGACCAGTCGGGCAATCAGATACAGTGCCAGATCGTGCCAGCAGGAAGCCGAACCGGACATGATCAGGCGCTGGTCGTTACCGCTGACAACGAGAACTTCCGCCAGACGCAGATCCACCGCCGGAAAGTTCTGGCGATAGGTGTCTTCATATGCCCAGTGACAGGTGGCGACCTGGCCGTCGAGCAAACCGGTTTCTGCGATCAGGCAGGAACCGGAACAGGAAGAACACACCATCGCACCCTGTTCGTACATCCGTCGGATCCAGTCCACCAGCCGGCCGTAACGCCCAACGTGCCACTGATCGTTCATCAGCCACAATGACGGCACGATGACCAGATCGGTTCCATCCACATCGTCGATGTTGCGGTGCGCGCTGAGCGGCAGGCCGCTGGCATTACAGACCTGCTGCCGCGTGGGGGCGACAAGGTCGATATCGAAACGGGTATCGCCGGGCACCACGATGTCGAACGTGGAAAAGATGTCGTAGAGCCCGGTCACCGTAGAGAGCGGCGCTTCCGGAAGCGCTAGGAGGCTGACCATTACCGCTCTTTTTTTCACTGTATATACTGCTATATGGCCTAAATGCCTTGTTAATGGCCAATCTAGCTATTACTTGCTTTTTGCTCAAGTGAAAACATGACGTTCACACCCCAACCTTCGAGGAGCGGACGCAAATGCAACTCGACGACCAGAAACTCAACCAGTGTGTCGAACATGCCGTATATGACCTTTCCGCCAGCTACATGGGCGTCATGATTAGCCTGGGCAATCAGTTGGGACTGTATCGTGCCATGGACGGCGTGGGCCCGCTCAGTTCCCGGGAACTTGCGAAAAAGACCGCCTGCAGTGAGCGCTACGTGAGGGAATGGCTGAACAGCCAGGTCGCAGGTGGCTACATCGACTATGACTCCATTACACAGACGTTCACCCTGACACCAGAGCAGGCCATGGTGCTCGCCAACGACGAGAGTCCCTTCTTCATTCCGAATGCCTGGAATATTGCGGCATCGATGTGGTTGGACGAAGCAAAATCCCTGCAAACCTTCCGCAGCGGCAAAGGCCTGAGCTGGGACAAACACCACGATCGTCTGTTTTGCGGTGTTGCCGCCTTCTTCCGCAACGGCTACCGCGCCAACTTGGTGCAGAATTGGCTGCCGACGCTGGATGGCGTCGAAGCGCAGCTGAAAAAAGGCATCAAAGTTGCTGACATTGGCTGCGGTCACGGACATTCCACAGTGATCATGGCCAAGGCCTACCCCGAGTCGCGTTTCTTTGGCTTCGACGTTCACGAGGACTCGATTGCAACCGCGCGGGAACTTGCAGACAGCGAAGGCGTGGCAGATCGTGTGACATTTGAGGTGGCCACCGCTAAGACTTTTCCTGGCAAGGATTACGGTCTGGTCTGCTACTTCGATTGCCTGCACGACATGGGTGATCCGGTTGGGGCAGCGCGCTATGCACGTGACACCCTGGACGAAGATGGCACGGTCATGCTGGTCGAGCCCTACGCCGATGATCGCCTGGAGGACAACATCAACCCGATCGGCCGGCTCTACTACGCCGCGTCAACCACGATGTGCTGTGCGCATTCCCTGTCTGAAGAAGTCGGACTTGCGCTAGGCGCCCAGGCCGGCGCATCCCGCCTGGCAGATGTCTTCAAGAAAGCAGGTTACGGACACTTCCGACGCGCCACGGAAACACCGTTCAACCTGGTGATGGAGGTGCGTCGCTGACACGGGTGCCACGGACGGGGCGCGTGTTGCGCCCCGTCCGATGGCGGGAAAGCGCGCTGATATCAGCGGCGGCAGGAGAGGAGCTTCTCGATGAAGACAGCACATTACGAAAGCCACCATGGCCGCCCGCCTGCCCGAACCGTACTGGGTCATCAACTACGATACGCAACGCGCACTTTGCAACTATCGTTTCCTGACGCGACTGGTAGGCCGTCCGGCAAGGATTTTCGTTTTGAATGATTGCGCTCTGCCGTGGTGATCAGCAACCTGCCGCTGGGAGTCATCCGTAAGCCACACGTCATGACTTGGCGGCAAAGCTTCAAAGGATTTTTTGGGGACAAACCCCAATGGCACTTACTTTAAGGGCAAGCCCTTGAAAGGGTGAGAGAAAGGCTGACCTGGGTGATAAAGTCTTAGTCGCCAAACAAACACCCATCACCCAGAAGGCCAGCCCTCATGCATCGTAACCAACGTGCGCGCCTACAATAATGTCGCCCAATCCGCCGACGGGCGGAGGAGATCGACGCCGAGGCTTTCTTCAACTTGCTGACCGGCCCACATTGGCGGGATCAGGTCGAAACGCTGTTGCCCGCCCACCGCGAGCGGTTGTTCCCGCCGACCGAAACCCTGTCGATGTTCTTAGGCCAAGCGCTCAGCACAGACCGCTCCTGCCAGAATGCGGTCGACGAGGCGGCGGTCAAGCGGCTTGCAACCGGCCTGCGGGTTTGCAGCACGCACACGGGTGCTTATTGCCGTGCTCGGCAGCGCTTGCCCTTCGAGGGGGTGCAATCGTTGGCGCGCTGGAGCGGGCGGCGCATGAGTGAGCGTGCCGTAGCGGATTGGCATTGGCGGGGGCAAGCGGTACGTCTCGTCGACGGCACCACCGTCCCCATGCCCGATACGCTGGCCCATCAAGCGGCTTACCCCCAACCGGGCCGCCAGAAGCCTGGTTTGGGATTTCCGCTGTGCCGAGTGCTTGGGCTGATCGGCTTCGGCAGCGGTGCACTGCTCAATGCCGCGATTGGTCCCTAGCGCGGCAAAGAGGGCGATGAGCAAAGTTTGTTGCGTTCGGTGCTCGATACCCTGGAGCGAGGTGAGTTGCTGCTGGGCGACGCCTACTTCGCCACCTACTTCCTGCTTTGTGCCTTGCACGAGCGTGGCATCGATGGCGTTTTCGAACAGCAAGGTGCCCGCGGCGCAGCACCGACTTTCGGCGCGGGCGACAGCTCGGGGAACGGGATCATCTCATCGCGCTGCCCAAGCCAAAGCAGCGCCCGGCGTGGATGAGCCCTGATGACTACGCCAGAGCGCCCAACGAGCTCACCGTGCGAGAATTCCATGCCGGCGGCCGGCTGCTCGTAACGACGCGGCTCTGCCCCAAGCGCCCCTCCAAATCCGAGCTCAAGGCGCTGTATCGGGAGCGCTGGCATATAGAACTGGATCTGCGCCACCTCAAAACCACCTTGGGGATGGACGTGCTCAGCTGCAAGACGCCTGGGATGGCCGAGAAGGAAATCTGGGTCTATCTGCTCGCCTACAATCTGATTCGAGCAATGATGGCGCAAGCCGCGAACCTCAGCGGTGGCTTGCCCCGTCAGATCAGCTTCAAACATACCGTGCAGCTGTGGATGAGCCGGCACCGCTATGGACTCGGTGGCGATCCGGATCAGATAGGAAGTTTGCTCATGCTGATGGCACAGCAACGAGTCGGTGGTCGCCCGGGCCGAATTGGGCCGCGGGCCGTCAAGCGAGGTAATAAACCCTTTCCTCTGCTAATGAGGGTGCGCACCAAAGCCAGGGATCCCGTTCGTCGCTATGGCCACCCGAAGAAGGTTAAGAAGTGCCATTGGGGACAGAGCCCAGTTTATAAAAACCAAAATAGAAGAGGAAATCATGGTCTGTCTACGAAAATGTTGTTCGGCGGTCGCAAGAAAATCCTGAGAAAATGCCTTCTTCGTTCTCGTCCTTTGATTCGGCTGATTGTCTTTTCGGGCGGCACAGGGCCGAATCAGGATCGGACCCTCAGGTTGAAGTTGGAGTCCGATCCTGACATAGAACGTGGCACGTCTCGACCATGTGGCTGGCGCCAGCGCTCAGGCGGCGGCTTGCCGGGTCGTTACCCTGCTCAGCGTCACCGGGACCGGCTGGCAGACCGTGTTGCATACAGGCGAGTGGGCCTTGGTAAATGCCAACAGCTCGTCGAGTTCCTGTTCACTGCAGTCAGCTTCGATCCGCATGTCGATGTGAATGTGCTTGTACCCGATCGGGGCCGCCTCATCCAGGGCGAGCAACCCCTGAAGATCCATGGTGCCCGTCAGCTCGGTGGAAAGTGACTTGATCCGTATACCGCGGGCGGCGGCGTGCAGCACTGTCGTCGTGGTGACACATCCGGCCAGCGCGTGCAGCAAAAACTCGACCGGATTGCCGCCCTCGTTGTTGCCCAACAGGACGGGAGGCTCACCGTTGATGAACACGAAGGGCTCCTCCCGGGAGTCGTCTTCGCGCCCGGCGCCATAGAAGGACTGAATAGTGGAGCGATTTTCACCGCCGCCGATCCAGCGGTTACGCGCGCGAAATTCGAACTGAGCGAGAGATGGGTCCTGGCGGAGCGCTTCGACAGTCTGATTCATTTGATCGACGTTAAAACCATTGCGGGTATCGTTGGATGAAGCGTTCATGGTCATCGTCTCCTTCGCTATCGATCCGGTTCGTGTATCTGTCTCACAGGCTGGTGCCCAAGTGGGTTTCTGGGTCGCTTGGCGCCACACGCTGTAGCTGCACCCAGTGAGAGATACGATAGGCTTTGACACTACCCGTAGTAAGAGGGATTTTTGACAAAAACAGGCTTTTTTTGCCACTTAATAGAGAACTCCTATGGCCCGCACTCAAGCAAAGCCGATTGACGTGCTGATCGTCGCGGTACCCGAGACCGCAGGCTCGGCTTTATATGGCATGCTGGATGTGCTGATGGCGGCGGGTACGTTGTGGCAGCAATTGGTGCGCCGCTCCGCTGAGCAGCCGCTGTTTTCCGTGCGGATTGTTTCTTCGCAGCGGCAGCCCTTTGATTGCGGCAACGGAATTCCGGTGAGGCCCGATTTCGGCGTTGTGGACGATCCTAGGGCGCCGGTTGTGATCCTTCCGGAACTATGGCTCGGTCCGGACGAAGGGATTCACGGCCGCTATCCGGAGCTGATGGAGTGGATTCCGCGGCAATATACCGAAGGGGCGGCAATCTACTCGGCATGCTCCGGCGCCATCATGCTGGCGGAAACCGGTCTGCTCGACGGTTGTGAGGCCACTTCGCACTGGGGTTACCGGGAGTTGTTCCGGCGCCACTATCCCAAGGTGCGCTTTCGGCCGGAACCCAATCTCGTCTTCGCCGATCCGGCGGGGAGTATTGTGACGGCGGGCGGGGCAACCTCATGGCATGATCTTGCGCTGCACATCATTGCGCGCTACGGCAGTCCCGGTGAAGCCATGCGTATTGCCAAAGTGTATCTACTGAAATGGCATGATGAGGGGCAATTACCGTATGGTCCGCTCGTGCGGCACGCACCGCACGCCGACTCGGTGGTCAACGCTTGTGAGCAGTGGCTTGCGAAGCATCATCCGGAGAGAGACGTGTTACAGAGCATGGTGACACACTCCGGTCTTCCCGAGCGGACCTTGAAACGGCGGTTCAAGGCGGCGACGGGTGCGACGTTGATCGACTATGTGCAGAATCTACGCATCGAGGAGGCAAAGCGAATTCTGGAAAGCACTCATAGTCCGGTGGACGCGATCAGCGCCCAGGTCGGTTATGAGGATGCCTCTTTTTTTCGTCGGTTGTTCAAACGCCGCACCGGGCTGAGTCCGCGCCAGTACAGGCGTTTGTTCCAGCCGATGATCGGTATGAACGTCGAGACTGATGCGATGTTACCGCCCGGTGTGCCTTAGAGGCAGGCAAGCATTGCGGGAGAGGTCAACGGTAAGAAGAACTATGCGAGAACCGCCGCTTCGTGCGTTTGGAGCCTCGCAGCCGTGTTCCCTGAAACAGGTTCTTTTTATTATTAAATAATTGATTTTAAATGAATTAATTGGGTGTTGGCGTGGCTGGTCTGCGTGTTGGGAGAGTAATACTTGACCGGTCGGTCCGTGCTAACCTGGCCTTGTCTGTGCGGTGAGCATCGGGTTCGCCTGGTTCATAAGCACGACGTTCACCGCGCATGAAGCCGGCGTTATCCAGGGATTGGCCAGCAACAGGACATTCACCTGCTGACTGTATTGCGATGCTACCGCGTGTAGAACGTCTCTCACTCATCGGCACGATGGAACTACGATCGCCGTGCTGTCGGTTGTGTGCTGCGTGTGGGACATTGATGCTTCAGGCAACGTCATCCGCCCAACCGCAAGGAGAAAAACCATGAAAGCCGAGTACCGCAAGAGCCCCGAGGCCTTGGCGGGCCTGACCCCGGAGCAGCACCGCGTCACCCAGCAGGACGGAACCGAGCCGCCGTTCGCGAACGCCTTCTGGGACAACAAGGAGCCGGGTCTGTACGTCGACGTGGTCTCCGGCGAGCCTTTGTTCGCGTCCGTGGACAAATTCGACAGCGGCACCGGCTGGCCGAGCTTCACCCGGCCGGTGGAGACGGACAACGTCATCGAGAATCGTGATGCAAGCCACGGTATGATCCGTACCGAGGTGCGTTCCAGGTATGGCAACAGCCATCTCGGGCACGTTTTTCCCGATGGCCCGCGCGAGTGCGGAGGCCTGCGTTATTGCATCAATTCCGCTGCGTTGCGTTTCATCCATCGCGACGAATTGGACAGCGCCGGATACGACGCTTATCTCCATCTGTTCGAGAACGAAGGAGGTGACTGATGGCTGATTCCACCGAAAAGGCGATTCTTGCTGGCGGCTGCTTCTGGGGCATGCAGGAGCTTCTGCGTCGTCAACTCGGCATCGTGTCCACCCGCGTGGGCTATAGCGGCGGCGATGTGGAGAACGCGACCTACCGCAATCATGGCACCCACGCGGAAGCGATTGAGCTCGTATTCGACCCGTCGCGGATCAGTTACCGCAGGCTACTCGAGTTCTTCTTCCAAATCCACGATCCGACCACGCCGAATCGGCAGGGTAATGACCGCGGCATGAGCTATCGTTCCGCCATTTTCTACTGCGATGATGCCCAGCGCCGGATCGCCGAGGAGACGATCGCAGCGGTGGATGCTTCCGGCCTGTGGCCGGGTAAAGTGGTGACCGAGGTGGCGCCTGCGGGGCCGTTCTGGGAGGCTGAGCCTGAGCACCAGGACTATCTGCAGCGCAATCCCCAGGGCTACACTTGCCATTATGTGCGACCGGACTGGAAACTGCCGCGCCGTGCCGGCGCTGCCTGAACTCGGCAGGGATACACGCGAGGCGAGAGCTGCACGGGAGGTCACCGTGTGCCGAGCGCAACGTAAGTCCTGCCTGTGAGCGTGCCGTTAGGCCGCGAAACCATCTTGAATCGCTGCTGGGACATCCTCACCGGCAACGGATAAACGAGGTGTTTAACGTGCCGTATGGAATTCTTGGTCAAGCCGCGCCCGAGCTGGCCGTCGCCGATTGGATCAACGGCAGGGGTGAGCCGCGCGCGCCCTGGCGGTTAGCCGATCATCCTGAGGCCGTGCGGGTGGTCTACTGTTTCCAGGCCTGGTGTCCGGGATGCCACAGCAGCGGTTTTCCTACCCTGCAGACGTTGACGAGGGAATACGCGGATCGCGGTGTGCAGTTCGGTGTCATCCAGACTGTGTTCGAGGGCTACGATGCCAACAGTGCAGCACAGCGCCGCGTGATGCAGCGACGTTACGGCTTAACGCTACCGTTCGGCCAGGATGATGCCCAGCCGCGCCCGGCCACGATGACCGCTTACCGCACAGGCGGTACGCCGTGGTGGATCGTCATCGATCGGCAGGGACGGGTGATCTACAACGACTTCCACTGGCGCCTTGATCTGGCGTGTCGAACCTTGGATGCGGCTCTCGACGGCACGGGCAAACCGCCCGAGGCACGTGAAGATACTCTGGTTCACGACGAGGCCGGCCAGCGTTTCGTGCTGAAGTTCCACGACGGCGGCGAGGGTGAGCTCGTTTATCGCCGGCATGGACCGGTGCTCGAGCTGGTGCACACTGAGGTGCCGGCCGACCGCCGTGGCCAGGGCTTGGGCGCCCGCCTGCTGGAGCGGGCGTTCGAGGCCATCGAGGCCCAGGGCTTCAAAGTGAGGCCGGTGTGCAGCTATACCCAGCACTATCTGCAGCGTTACAAACGTTGGGCGTCTTTGCTGGCCTGAGCGTGCGATATCCGGGCGCGGCGCGCTAGAGGTGCAGCGTCATCGCAATGCAGGCGCTTGGTGGATCACCGGCTCAGTGGACGGCGACCTCGGTTTCATCCATATCCTCGTCGGCGTCAAGGGCCTGGAGATGTTCGCGCTTGAAGAAGCGGTCCAGCAACAGGCGCAGCGGTGCGAGCAAGGCGATCAGCACCGGGAAGAGGATGCCGACGGGGCTCGATTTCAAGATCCAGAGTGCCGCAAAGCACGCTACCTGGATGGCCGTGAAGTAATGGATGATCCTGCGTGGGACGTTGCGAACATAGTGCGTATTCGGGTAGAGATTCCGATCGGTGAACCAGAGCGTGACGCGATCGAAGAACTGGTTCCCCGCCAGGGTGACGAACCCCATATAGAGGAAGAGACCGAACAGAACGGCCATGGGGATGAGCTTGAATAGCGGCAGCAGAAGGAGCGATACGCCGATGAGGATATGGATGGTCAGGGCGGAGAGACGGTTCTCACGCACGCCGACGATTCGCTCGCGCCGTTGGCCGTCGACCTCGACGATTTCCGTTTCGGCCAGGCTTTTGACGTGGTTGAGCGCGTGCACCGTGGCGGCGACGATCCACGGGAGCGCGAAAACGGAAGCGCCTACGACGATGAAGCCGAGCACGAGCAGGTCGAGGTGGAAGCCGCCGCCTTTTTTCAGCTGGTAGCTGGGAGCATTGACCAGGCGTGTGGTGATGTTCTGATCGAGAAACAGCAGAATCGTTGCCATGAGCGCCGGGATGATGGTCGCGAAGATCGCCCAGGTAGGAACGCTCATCAGATCCACGAGCCAGGGTCGGCCGGTAGTGGTCGCGAACGTTTCGGGCACTTGGGGTCGCGCGAAAGGGACGTCGACGTACAGAAAGGAGAAAGCCGTTGCGATGACGATGGCCAGTGCGGGGCCAAAATCCGAGATAAGGGTGCGAATCGTCCGCCGCAGATAGGGCGTCTGTGTGAACTGCTTCATTCCGCGCGCCAAAGCGTAGGTCATGAGGGCGACGACGAGACTCGCGAGTTCGAGGGTGGGATCGCTGTCGTGGATGAAAACTGGAAAGATGGCCTTCTGCGCCGCCTCGACGATAAAAATGACTGCGATGAGCGTGGCGAAGATCTCGTCGGTGAAACGGGTGAACAGACGCATCATGGCTGAGGCATCGGTAAGCGCGAGAATGATGAGGAAGATGCCCGACCAAACACCCGTCCATGCGTAAGTAGTCAGGAAAGGGATACCGTAGCGCTCGCAGGCGGTATAGAGGAGTCCGGTAAAGATAACGATCGGCCCGGTCCCGCCGAGGATGGTCAGGGGCTGTCCCGAAAAGAGCGCGAAGATGACACCGCCGGCGGCGGTGACCACGATCATCTCGACAGTGCCGATGGCCCCATCGGTAACGACTTCAGTAAGGCCACCGAAGGCCACCGCGTTCGCGAGGCAGGCAAAAAAGAGGAAAAGCACGGAGGCGAGGGCCTTCGGATGCAGCCCTTGACGGAAATCGTCGCCATACCAAGGCAGGACTCGGCGGCGCAAGTCTCCGCGAACGCCTCCTGCGAAACGGCCGGTGTGTTGCAATGGATCAACAGGTGCCATGATCGCTATCCTTTTCCAAATGGCGCACTATCGTGCAGTTGGCCCTGCAGGCAGGGTCATCCGATGGCGAGTGCAGTCTCAACAAGAATGGTCGGAGGTGTCAAATTTTCTGTTTAATCGGTTAGGAGCCGCTCCGGGATTGAAGCTCGGACGGTCCTGGTCATCGGTATAGCGGAGTTTGACGTTGACCTTGCTGGCAACCGCTTTTAGAGCGGCGGTGAGATCTTGTGTTTCGAGGTCGCGCTGGAAGCGTCGTTCCCCGGCCCGAGCGGTGTTCAGTATCAATAGCAAACCGACGGCGATTGCGAGGAGGGGGCGTTGCCGCATCTCCCGAATTTTCTCTGAATTTTTTTGGGTTGCGAGAAGCGCATAAAAAGTTGAGCACCGATCCCGCAAGATCGGTGCCCAGATAAGGTTGCAGTCGTGTGGAGAACCTATCAGCGCAGCCTATCCATGGTGCGAAGCGATCGTAATGATAAGGCAGGATTTGGCAGATTGAAATGCGGCATATTGTCGCACTTACTAATGGATGGCAGTCATTTTTTTCAAAAGAGTCGCTTAATCTAGGCTGGGTAATTATTTGACTGTCAAAATTATTTGGTGCTTAAAGAATTTGCCGATGTTGCAGTTGGCGCGATGGGTGCGGATGCGATTATATTATGGGGCGACGGTAACAGAACTTGCTCCTGTGAAGATCGACCCGACGGTAGGGGGTGAGTTTGGTGATTTGAAACCCGCCATCGGGTCGATTTTTTTAGACCCTTTCAGCTCACTGGGTGTTTGTGTCAGGTGCTTGTGACATGCGGGATAGCATATCGATATAAGACATGGCGGATTTGGCAAGGTCATGGGTATCCGCCATTTCTTCTGATGTCTTCGGCGTTGCACCTTCTTTATGCAGCGATTGCATCGGCTTCCCTTTCACGATTTTTTCCATCAGTGATTGAGCATTTTTAATCATCATTTCGCCGTGGCTAATGCTCAATTTGTCAACATCCTCGGTCATTCCCATTTGGCCGAGCATTATGAGATTGGATCCTTCTGCAGCCATTTCGACAGCATGATTGATCATCATGTGCATGTGATGCATCGTCATGTCCTGGCCAGAGTGATCTTCTGCGGCATAAGCTGAAGCGCAAGCGGCAAAAACCAGCGCTGCCAGTATTGAGCCAACTTTATGTTTCATTGTATCTCTCCTTATAGGGTAGGAATGACCTTGACTGCCGGTATCCTAGCTTTCTGTTGTCATGGGATATACCAACGATAAACAGTGTATGGGTGCCCATGTTGAGGCACCAAGCACAAGTATAGAGTGTTAAAAGCATCGCACAACGACGTAACCTGGGTGGGTGGTCAATCGTTGCTCGTTTCGGATTCGCAAAAAGTACCTCGATTGCGCGGTCGACCTTTTCAGAAAAGCGAATCCCCACTATCGAATCGGCTCCCATCGCTTGCGGTGGCGAGCACCGGAGGCCTTAGAACTCGAATCGAACGGATCCCAGTATGCTGCGCGGCGCGCCGGGCATTATATTCCAGCGGCTGCCGCCCGAATTGGCGTAGTATTTCTTATCCAGCAGGTTGTAGATGTTGAGCTGCAGTCTCATGCGGCTTGGGCCAAGGCGTGGGGCATAGGAGAGCATCGCATCGACCCGACCGTAGCCCGGCAGTTGAAACGAGTTGACCCGGTCGCCCTTGCGCTTACCCACCGCGATGACCCCCAAGGCTCCGTTGAGCTCGGCGTTGAGTTGATAGTTGGTCCATAGGCTGCCTTGATGCCGGGGCGCGTTTTCGAACCGGTTGCCTTCCAAGCCGTCATTGTTGCGGGTGTAGCGCACGTTGGTGTAGGCGTAGGTTGCGAGCAGCTTGAGATGGTCGGTAAGCTGGCCGGCCAGATCGAACTCGAGCCCTGTACTTTTTGCCTTCCCCGTCAAAACTTGAAAGCCTGGGTTGGAGAGGTCGGCCGTGCGCAGATTGTCCCGCGTCAGCTCGAACAGTGCGAGCGAGCCGGTCAGGCGCTGGTCGAACCAGCCTCCTTTGAAGCCGATTTCGTACTGTTCGGCCTGCTCGGGGTCGAACGTGCTGCCATCGGCGGCGAGACCGTTGTTGATGCCGAATGATTTGCTGTAGCTCGCATAGGTCGACAGCGCGTCAGTGAGCTCGTATAGCAGGCCGGCGCGTGGGCTGAACTGATTGTTGGTCAGATCATCCCGGTTTGATTTCGCGTCGCCCACCGAAGTCGGCGAAAAATTCTGGCCTGATTTCGTCCAATCGTAGCGCCCGCCGAGAAGCAGATGCAGCCTCCCGCCCAGCGTGATCTGATCCTGAATGTAGATGCCGTTCCATCTCTGCTTGCGGTAGAAGTAGCCGTTGTCGGACAGAGCGTCGAAATCGATTTGGCCATAGATTGGGTTGTAAATGTCGATCGATGGCGCGGGGCTGAAATTCGACGGGGAACGCGTTTCACTTCGAAAGTCGTCGACGCCGATGAGAAGATTGTGGCGGGTGCCGAGGAGCTCGAAGTGGCCGTTGATGTCGAGACTGGCGACCTGGGTTTCTACCTTTTGGGAAGCATTATGCTGCCATCGATCCAATGTCCGATTATCCACCGCCAGCCTGCGCGGGAGCGTCTGGCGGTGGTCCAACGTCCAATCCCGCCAGTGAAAGCGCTGCGTGACCTTCCAGTTCTCATTCAAACGCCATGTCCAGTCGTAGGCGATCAGAAGTTCCTCCAAAAACTGGCGCCCTGGACCGTCTGTCAGGCTGCGCTTGGTCGGGATCGGCGCGGGGCGCTCGCCCACGGCCGGGATGCCCATGTCGGCCTGGAAGCGATCTCGCTTGTATTCGAGTTCCACGTTGGCTTCGAAGTGCGCGTTGGGGCGCCACGTCACCACGGGCGCGATGAAGGTCCGCTCGCTGGCGACGAAATCCCGAAACGATTCATTGTTCTGATAGGCGGCGTTGAGTCGATAAAGCAGCGTGTGATCGTCGTCCACCGGGCTGGTCAGGTCGAGCGAAGTGCGTTGCTGATGGTAATTGCCGATTTGTTGCTGGATGGCGTAATAGGGTTCGTCCAGCGGTCTTTTGGTGACGTAGTTGACCATGCCGCCGGGCTCGATGCGTCCATACAGCACCGAGGCCGGCCCTTTGAGGATTTCGATGCGCTCGATGTTGGAGACATCGTAGATGTCCTGGCGGTTTATCAGGCCGTTGCGGTAAGCCGTTCCGAAACCGCTCGTGTCGCTGAAACCGCGGATCACGAAATTGTCGTACAGAAACCCGCCGCCCGTGCGCCCGAGCACGCCGCTGACTTTGCCGTTGACGGCGTCGGGCAGCGAACGGGCTTGCGTGTCCTGCAGCACTTGCTGCGGAATGACCTGCACCGACACCGGCGTTTCCAGGATCGGGGTGTCGGTTTTGGTGGCGGTGGAGGCGTCGGGGACGCTGTAGCCGGAGACGGGGCTGGCGGATACGGTCAAGGCCGGCAGCTGACTGGCCGGATCTTGCTCGGCTGACCCGGCAGGCGCACCGGCGTGCTGCTCGTCGGCTTGGGCCGTGCTCAGTGCCACGAGCAGGCCGACAACGGCCGTGCGGGGGCGCATGCGCATTTCTTGAGTCTCCTTATGTTGGTCTTTTGGTTGCGAGGAGAGCGCAAAAAATCGGACACCGATCCGGCAAGATCGGTGTCCAAATAGGCTGCAGTAGGTTGATGAACGTTTTGACGTTCACTTATCCATGAGGCGAAACGCTCGTAACGATAAGGCGGAGTTCAACGGATTGGAATGCGACATATTGTCGCAGTATGGGTGCGACAATATGTCGCATTTATTCGTATGAAACGATGAATTATCTTCAGCGATTTTTATGTTATTTTCTGTTATTGATTAACCTGAGTTGTTATCTAGCTAATTTGTGCCAATTTTTTTGTGTCCCCTTTTTATGGGAAGCGCTGGAACACGGGTTGGCGAACTCGTTTTCAGGGTGATGGGAGCTGCACTCGCTTTCCTGGTCGCGACTTGGGGGCGAGTCGGCGACGAGGGCTGTAGTGAGGAGCATGCGGCAAAAGCCGGGTGCGACATTTTGTCGCATTGTCTGCGAAGGTCGACTCCTTATAATACTTCGGTTTGATCAGCACGGCTGGCCGCGCTCCGCCTGGGGTGGCGCCATTGCACCATAGGCCGAAGGAGGGCGACTGCGGTGCCGCAAAGCTTGTCTTCACTCACCTGGACACGGCACATTCTCCTGCTTGCGGGGCTGGGGCTTGTCGGCGCTCTCGCCGTGGTCGAGGTGGCGCCGGCTGCGCATCCTGGGGTGGCTGCGCTGGAGTTGTCCGAACCGGTTACGCTCACGCGAACCGATGCCCGCAACCCCACGGTGGCCGTTGACCGGCGCTCAGGCACGGTGTACTTGGCATGGGCGCAGGAAACGCCGGGGACGGATCCCGAGGCAAAGGAGGGTGAGCGGGGAGACGACCCCGAGGTGCAAGCGCTGCTGGCGCGTTCGGATGACGGTGGGCACCGATTCAGTGCTCCGGTGGTGGTCAATACGCCGCAGGATCATGTGGTATCTCATACCGTGAGCCCGACCCGCGTCGCAATAGGTCCCAAGGGTGAGGTGTACGTGCTTTACCAGCATCGTGACGTGGGCTACAAACCCGGTGGTTGGCCTTACGGTCGCAACGTCTTCCGGCTCGCCGTATCGCACGATGGTGGGCGCCGCTTTGCGGCCCCCGTGGATGTGGCGAGTGAGGCACTCGAGGGGGTGCCGAACTCGGTTGGAATGCTCAATCTGTTCATCGCGCCGCAAGGGGCGCTCTATGTCTCTTTTCTCGATTTTCGGGAGCAGCTTGGGTACTTTCTCGAGCACCAAGAGGCTCCGCCATGGCGGCAAACGCCGCCCACTCAGCTGCGCGTGGCCCGCTCGCGGGATGGCGGCAAGAGCTTCGAGGCGAGCCGGCTCGTGTCTAAACCGACCTGCGCCTGCTGCGGGACCCAGATGGCCCAAGGCGCAGACGGTCCGTTGTACGCGACTACCCGCGGGGCGTGGAAAGAGCTCAAGGGCTCTATGGACGAGGTTCGCGATCTTTTCATCTCCACCTCGCGCGATGAAGGTATGAGTTGGTCCAAGGCCGCCAAGATCCACAACGATCGTTTCAAGATCAGCGGCTGTCCGGACGTCAGCTCAGGGCTCGCGGTCGATGCGCATGGACGGTTGCATGCCGCTTGGTATACGGGTACCGAATCCCATCCCGGAGTGTTCTATGCGCGCTCGGATGATCAGGGGCAGACCTTCTCGAAGCCCATCACCCTGCTCAACGATGAGTGGGTCCCTTATGGGGATGTCAAACTCGCTCTGGATAGCGACGACAATGCCTGGGTGGCTTTCGAGGATCGCCGGGGCGATGAGGACCGAATCCAGATCGCGCGGATCTCGCCGCGCGGCGAGGTGACGTTTTCGGCAAGCTGGCCAGGTACAGCTCCGGATATTACTACACTCGATGAGGCTGCTCTGGTTAGCTGGGGCACGCAAACGAGTGAAGGGCATATGGACAAGCATATGGCTGGTGGTGCGATCAAGATTGGGCTCGTTCACCTCGGGCGAGGCGCAGGGCAGTGAGAGGGCCGCGTTTGGCTCGCCGCACCAGCCGTTTTTTGGGCGCTCTGGTTGCTACGGTCATCGCTTTGGCTTGTTGGGGGCTGTCAGCTGCAGCCGCGACGCGACCCGCGCCGGAGTATACGGCACGGGTACTCGGCGGCAGCGAGGAAGTGACACTCGCTTCGCTGCGTGGCCAAGTGGTTCTGCTTAATACCTGGGCGACCTGGTGTGTTCCCTGCCGCCAGGAAATCCCGGGGTTTGAAGCCCTTTACCGCAAATACCGGGAGCGTGGCTTTATAATGGTCGGGGTCAATATTGACGAAGGGCGCGCCGATGTGAGCGTCGAGCGCTATATTGAAGCGCTCGACGTGAGTTTCCCGATCTGGCGTGATGCCCGAAATCGTTTTAGTAAGCGCTTTCGGGTTTTGGGTGTGCCGGAGACCTTCCTCATTGACCGTGCCGGCCGCATTGTGCACCACTGGCGTGGCCTTATGGTGCCTGATGCCCCGCAAAACCTGGCCCTGATCGAAGCTGCACTCGAGGCATCGGCACCAAGCGCGGCGGTGAGGTTGCCCCAGGGTGGGGGATGGAGTCGGCCCTGATTTGCGACGGCCGCCGCTGGAAGTGGCGGTTGCCTGCTTCGATGACGGAGGACCGCACTTTACCAATTCTGTCGGGGCAAGCAATGGAGCGTGTAATTTGACCTCGGCGGCGGGTAACCCACTCCCAGACCGCTGTTGAACTCAACATCGTGGTGTAAGCGCCGCGAGATGTGGCGGCTCGAAACCTACCCAGGGCGGGTGAGCCGCGATATCGAGCGTAAGCTCGCCGAGATTGAATATCCAAAGTCTCGCATCTTTGAATCAAGGCCACTTTTCCATATTGCTGGCGGTTTACTGGTAAGATCCAATAAGAAAGAAAATCTGGAGTTTCTAAAAACTCCTGTGAGTCTTTTGTTGCTGTATACGCACGTCCACTCAGCTATGCGATGGGGTAGGCTCTATCTGTCGTTACATGCAGAATTTTGCATGTTTTTTTAATGAGATATTTTGGGTTTTTTTATAGTAAAACAATGATTTACATTTCAGATAAAAGTTTATCTGCTTGGGTTTCGTCAATAATAACAAATCTCTTTAGTTCTTTTTCGTAACAATAAACCTCAGCTTTTGCGATATCAAACCACCAAGCGTGAAGATGGAGTTCTTCTGTTTCGACACGTTTTCCAATTTCAGGATAAGTTTTGAGATTTTCAAGTTGTTGCAAAACATTGAGCTGCGAAAGTTGATTCACTTCAGATAAGGAGTTGTCTAGGCTTTCACCCTTTTGAAAGCGCCTCAAACTTTTTTTCCCATTTTCAAGCCAACCAGCCAGGCCATGATCTCCGCTGATTTTGTCCAGCAAGCCTTTCATGGCACCACATTCAGAATGGCCACAAACAATAATGTCAGAAATATTGAGGTATTCGATAGAAAATTCAATGCCCGCATATTCCGAGTAGCTTGCCTTGCTGCAGCAGGGGATCAGATTGCCTATATTGCGAAGGACAAAAAGATCTCCAGGGTCTGTGGAGGCAAAAGTATTCGGAACCACACGGCTGTCAGAACAAGCGATAAACAAAGCGTCAGGGCGCTGCCCTGTGGCTAATTTTCCGAAAGCTTTGCGATAGTCTTCTTGGACATTGTTACGAAAATCAACAATCCCGCGAATTAATTTTTTCATTAGGGTGCCTCGGCTTGCGTCAATTTGAGTTTTTAAATCTATTTAGCGCTATATTAATTTTGACTTTAGACAATAGCGACTTGGCTTTGTTCAATTTTAAAGCATTCTTGATTTTTACGCTAGAGCTCTTAATATTTAAATTCATGCCAAATAGTCATTTTGTTGACTTCCTTATAAAAATTTAATAAGGAATAATTTCAAAATAAAAGAAAATATGATTTTGGTGTCGCGTTTGCTAATCATGTTTCTCCACTTAACTCCTCGTTGCAAGAAAAGAGAAAAAGTGGGTTTATTTTTCATCGTCAAGTGTCTTGCCAGGCCTGCTTCGGCCACGGAGTTCAATCCATTTTTACAGGGTGTGATCGACTTCATCGATAAAGCATTGGAGGTCGATCAGCGCCTATGTTGTTGCGCCTCCAGAATGAGGTTCCATTCACCTTCGGATATGGGTTCGCGGGCGAATTGCTGATAGTGCTGTTGGCGTAGCGTAGGCCCTCGGTCAGGCCGAGTTCGAGATGGCAGGGGGGACGGTTGAGCTATGCTGGATTTTCATGCGCAGGCGTTGTAGGTATTAACCAGACAATTCAATATTGTGGATACAATTCGAGTTAGGACAACCACTGGTTGGTGTACTGCCCGGCTTATTGGCCTATATTTATTTGCCGGGATAACAACTTGATCAAGGATAATCTTCTGGGGCCTTGACCATTCGAGCCCGGACGGGATTGAACTCGATGTATCGATAGCAGGTCAGGAAGTTGCCCTCGCTGCCCGCGGGGCTGGAATTATAGCGGCTTTCTCTGGGAGCTGGCCCCCAGTGTCAGAGTGAGTGTCGTGTCCTCTGATATTGTGTTCTTAAACAAGCAGGGACTTGATGAGCCAAGTGATCATTCAGAGCCGCGCTCGGCGTCGAACAACCGAGCATTCTTGCCCTTCCTTTCGTCAGAGACGAAGGCGTTTGATCTCAGCCCGAATAGCCCAGGCGTTCCCTTGATCCGATATGGCTCGGTCTGTTGAGGTCGGGGTGCAGATTTTGCGCGGTGCACTCAAACCGCGTTGGCTTAGGAGCAATTTCAAAGCGAGAGAGGGAGATGGCACAATCACGACCGCGTCATTATTTTGCCTACGGGTCGAATCTGCACCCGCTGCGGTTGGGTCGTCGCACCCCGTCCTGCCGGCTGGTGGGCGTGACGGAGCTTAAGGGTTATCAGCTGCATTTTCATAAACGCAGCGATGCCGACGGCTCGGGTAAATGCAACGTCCTGCCGACAGACGAACATCGGCATACGGTTATGGGCGCTGTCTATCAGCTCGACGCGCAGGGCCGGGCTGTCCTGGATCGTATCGAGGGTCTGGGTCCGGGCGGTTATGAGCGCCGAACGGCGGAGGTCGTCTTGGCGGGGCAGCGTGCGCCAGTATACTTCTATGCGGCATTGGAGAGCCATATCGATGCCTGGTTGGCCCCATTTACTTGGTATCGCGATCTTGTTTGGTACGGTGCGGTTTGGCACGGCTTCCCGGCGAGCTATGTGGAGCGTATTCGCCGGGTGACGGCACGCTCCGATCCCGACCCCGCGCGCTCGGCTGAGCACCAGGCGCTGTTTCAGGCAATACAAGCCTGGCGCCCGGAACACGGCTACGTGTAACCGTGCAGCGGGTCTACACAGCATCGGATCTGCTCATCGTTGGTCATTTGGCCGAGATATTGAAACGGCGCAACATCAATCACGTCGTGCGCAACTTCTACCTCACTGGCGGTGCCGGCGAGTTGCCGCCTACGGCCATCTGGCCCGAGCTTTGGGTGGATGATGAGGACTACGAACTGGCGCGGCGGCTGATCGGCGAAGTGCTCGGCACCACCGGCTTGCCGGCGCCCGCTTGGGTGTGCCCCGGTTGCGGCGAGCGGATCGAAGGCCAATTCGCCGCCTGCTGGAACTGCGCCACCCCGGCGCCGCCCGAGGAATAACGGCGCGTCTGCTTTTGCGCTGAGCGCTCAAGGCGGATAATCTGCGGCGCCATGATTACACTGCGAAACATCACTCTGCGCCGTGGTCCCGAGCCACTTCTGGAAGAGGCGAACCTGGTCGTTTATCCCGGCCACAAAATCGGTCTCGTAGGCATGAACGGCTCGGGTAAAAGTTCCCTGTTTGCGCTGTTGCTCGGCGAGTTGCAGGCCGATGTTGGTGACTTGGCATTACCCAGTGGTCTCGCCATCGCTCATATGAGTCAGGAGACCCCAGCGCTTGCGCGCGCGGCCATCGACTACGTCCTCGATGGCGATGCGCAGCTGCGTGAAGTGGAGCGTGCGATGGCCGCGGCCGAGGCTTCGGGAGAGGGTGAAGCGATCGCCGCCAGTCACGCCCGC
The DNA here is from genome assembly GCA_030433275.1 of Gammaproteobacteria bacterium. Lineage (GTDB taxonomy): Bacteria > Pseudomonadota > Gammaproteobacteria > Nitrococcales > Nitrococcaceae > Nitrococcus. Next base: position 32,216 of record JAUILK010000001.1, on the reverse strand, counting down.
TTCGATGCCATCGACGGTTACAGCGCTCGGGCCCGCGCCGCGGAATTGCTCGACGGGCTCGGTTTTGCGGCCACCGAGCAGGTGCAAGCGGTCAAAGAATTCTCCGGTGGTTGGCGGGTGCGACTGAATCTCGCCCGGGCGCTTATGCAGCGCTCGGATCTGCTGTTGCTCGACGAGCCGACCAACCATTTGGATTTGGAGGCGGTCCTTTGGTTCGAGGCCTGGCTGCGTGCCTATCCGGGCACGCTTCTGCTGATCTCCCATGATCGCGAATTTTTGGATGCGGTTACCGACGGAATCGTGCACATCGAGCAGCGGCAGTTGAGTTACTACCGAGGTGGTTTCAGTGAGTTCGAGCGGCAGCGGGCGGCCCAACTCGCCCAACAACAGGCCCTGCGCGATAAGCAGCAGCGGGAGGTTGCTCATCTGCAGCGGTTCATCGAGCGGTTCCGGGCCAAGGCGAGCAAGGCGCGTGCCGCACAGAGCCGGGTCAAGGCGTTGGAGCGCATGGAGCGCGTCGCTCCGGCGCATGTGGATTCACCATTCCAGTTTGTATTTCCGCAGCCGCCGAAGGCCTCCAACCCCATGTTGCAGCTCGAAGAGGTCTCGCTTGGCTATGCCGATCGAACTGTACTCTCCGGTATCCGTCTGAGCCTGCGCCCGGGCAGCCGGATTGGTCTGCTGGGGCCGAACGGTGCCGGAAAGTCCACTTTGGTGCAGGCCTTGGCCGGGAAATTAGCACCTAGAAGTGGGCTGCTGACCCGCAGTCCGCGTCTCGAAGTGGGTTACTTTGCCCAGCATCAGCTCGAGCAACTCGACGCTGCGGCGAGTCCGCTGCAACATTTGCAGCGTTTCGCCCCGGCGGTGCAGGTGCAGGAGTTACGGGATTTTCTGGGTGGCTTTGGCTTCTCTGGTGAGCAGGCCATCGCAGCTTGCGCGCCGCTTTCCGGCGGCGAGCGGGCGCGGCTCGTGTTGGCGTTGCTGGTCTGGCAACGCCCCAATTTGCTGCTGCTCGACGAGCCGACCAATCATCTGGATTTGGCGATGCGTCATGCTTTGGTAGTGGCGCTGCAAGGCTTTGCGGGGGCGACGATCACCATCGCCCACGATCGCCATTTGCTCAATAGCACGGTGGATGAGTATCTGCTGGTGAGCGATGGCCGCGTGCAGCGCTTCGACGGCGATCTGGACGATTACCGGCAGTGGCTCAGTGGGCGGCGCCGTCAACGCCAGACCAAAGTTGTGGATGGTGACGTCGAGCAGGCCAATCGTGCGGCGGTGCGTAAGGCAGAGCGCCGCCGCGAAGCGCAGCAGCGCGCCGTGTTGCAGCCCCTGCGCCGGCGGGTCGACGAAGTGCTGCACGAGCTGGAGCAGGTGGCCGATGAGATGAGCGCAATCGAAGTCGAACTCGCCGAGCCGGCGTTGTACGAGACCGGAGAAAAACAACGCCTGAAGCAGCTGCTACAGCGCCAGGGTGAGTTGCGGGGCCGCCAGGCGAGACTGGAGAGCGCTTGGATGGAGGCCGAGGAAGCCCTACAGGCAGCAGCTGCCGTAAGCTAAGTTGGTGCAGCGCGCGGTGCGGAGGGTTATTTGCAGGGTTGCAGTATCCATCGCCAGCCCGCATGCATTAAGCTTATAAGCGCATGTTCTCGAAATCGGAGGGCGGGCTCATGAGCTATACGGTGACCCACAAGCTCATCGCCGACCATCTGCTGGAGGGTGCGATGCAGCCCGGAGGGGAAATGGGGCTGCGTATCGATCAGACCCTCACCCAGGACGCCACCGGGACGCTGGCCATGCAGGAGTTCGAGGCTATGGGTCTAGCGCGGGTGCGTACCGAGCTCTCCGCCCAATATGTAGATCACAACCTGCTCCAGGTAGATTTCAAAAACGCCGACGACCATCTCTTCCTGCGCAGCGCCGCGCGCAAGTTCGGATTGTGGTTCAGTCCGCCCGGAAACGGCGTGAGTCATCCCGTTCATATGCAATGTTTCGGCGCTCCTGGTAAGACTTTGCTGGGCTCCGACAGCCACACCTGCGCGGCCGGATCGCTGGGGATGCTGGCGATCGGTGCCGGCGGCCTGGAGGTTGCTATGGCTATGGCGGGCGAACCATTCTATCTGAAGATGCCGCAGATCATGGGGGTGCGTCTAACCGGTAAGCTGTCGGATTGGGTCAGCGCCAAGGATGTGATCTTGGAGATGCTGCGTCGCCACGGTGTGGCGGGTGGTGTGGGTAAGATCGTCGAGTACTATGGCCCGGGCCTTGCTGAATTGAGCGCCATGGATCGCCACGTGATCGCCAATATGGGCGCGGAGTTGGGGGCGACGACGACGGTTTTCCCCTCGGACGAGCAGACCCGGCGTTTTTTGCGTCAGCAGGGCCGAGAGTCCGAGTGGCGCCCGTTGCAAGCTGATGCCGGCGCCGATTACGACACACACGAGACGATTGATCTTGCCGCGCTCGAGCCGCTGATTGCGCTGCCGAGCAGTCCGGGCAATGTGGTTGCGGTGCGCGAGGTCGCGGGTCGGCCGATCTATCAGAGCTATCTCGGCTCCTCCGCCAATCCGGGGCTGCGTGATTTCGGTATCGTCGCCAACATGCTCGCCGAGCGGCGGATCGCTCCGGGGGTGTCGTTCGATATCAATCCCACCTCACGTCAACTCCTCGACTCGCTGATCAAGCTCGATTTGCTGAGCGTCTTGCTCGCGGCTGGTGCGCGGCTGCACCAGACGGGCTGTAACGGCTGCATCGGCATGGGGCAGGCGCCGGCCACCGGCCGCATCAGTCTGCGCACCGTACCGCGCAACTTCCCCGGGCGTTCCGGCACTGAAGAGGATGCAGTCTATTTGTGCAGTCCGGAGACAGCGGCAGCGTCGGCGTTGACCGGCGTGATCACGGATCCGCGCACCCTCGATAGAGCTTATCCGCGTTTCGTGGAACCCGAGACGCTGGCGACTGCGGCGGGTGTGTTGCAGCCGCCGGAGGAGGGCGGCGCCGCTGTCGAGCTGCAAAAAGGACCCAATATCAGGGGGCTGCCCGAGTTCGAGCCGCTACAAGATGAGATCGAGGGGCCGGTGCTGCTGAAGGTCGGCGACGACGTGTCGACCGACGAGATCATGCCGGCCGGCGTCCAGGTATTGGCGCTGCGCAGTAATATCGAGGCGATCAGTCGATTCGCCTTCAGCCGTTTGGACGAGGGTTACTACGAGCGGGCCTTGGAATATCAACGGCACGGCTCGCTCATCGTCGGTGGGAGTAATTACGGTCAGGGTTCCAGCCGTGAGCATGCGGCCGTCTGCCCCTCCTATCTCGGCGTGCGGGCGGTACTTGCCAAATCGTTCGCCCGCATCCATTGGCAGAATCTGATCAATTTTGGCGTACTGCCGTTGCAGTTCGGCAATCCGGAAGATTGGCAGCGGATAGGTCAAGGTGATCTCCTTGAGATCAAGGGGATTCACGAGGCCTTGCGTCGCGGTGATGAGCTGCATGCGAACAATCGGACCCGCGATGAGGTCTATGTAGTTAAGTACTCTTTAAGCGAGCGGCAGATTGAGGTGCTGATGACTGGTAGTCTGATCAATTACGTTCGCCATAAGCACGCAGCCTGAGACTGCTATGAGTGTGAGTAGGTCATTTTTAGCAATGAAAAAGGTTGTTGCACGCGAACATCGCAGCCGCGCAAGCGAGGTGCAAGGGTATGCGATTGCAAAGATGGTGGCTTTTCGCGGGTGTGTTGGTGGTATTGACCGGTTGTGGCACACAGCCGGTGATTCCCGACGCGCCTGCCAATAATCCGCAGCTTGCTCAAGTGCATACTCGACCGAATGATTATCGGGGGGTGGCGGTACGCTGGGGCGGGACGCTTGTCGAGGTCGAGAATCGCGCGCAAGAAACCGTCTTACTGATCATGGGTCAGCCGCTGGACGATGACGGTGGGCCACGGACCGACGGTACCAGCCAGGGGCGCTTTATGGCAAAGATCAACGGTTTTCTGGACCCGGTTGTCTACCCGGCCGGCCGTTCGGTGACCGTGGTGGGCATGTTGGTCGGTGCGGAGCCGCGCAAGATTGGCGGTTACACCTATCAGTATCCTGTCGTCGCCGTGGAAAAGTATCATTTCTGGCCGCAACCACGGCAGGTGGCTCGCTACGGGCCTTGTGCCAATCGGTTTTGGTACGGTTCGCCATTTTACTACCCGTGGTATCGATTTGGGTACACAGGGCCGACTGGTGACTGTTGGTAGTGGAACTGGTCTCGGGGTGAGGGCTTTTCGCCCCGATCAAGGCTGAGACAGTGCATTCCTTTCGAGGCATGTAAAAGGATGCGCGATCTCCATGGCCGCATCGTTCAGGCAGCGACCCGCCCTAACCCGTTCGATGCCTTATGCTGAGCGCGATGGCGAGATGCAGCGCATCCAGGGTTCGCAGTGCGTATGCCATGGTATCGAATAGGCGATCATCTTGGTGAAACGTGGGTGCTGCAGCACGACTCCGGCGTGCAGTAGTTTACCAGCGTGCCCAGTGCAGCACTCGATTCAGCCGCAGCGGCGTTTCCTGGTGCTCAAGTGCTTTGCTCACCACCGAACGCAGCTTTTGCGTCAGCGCAATCCGCCCGAGCGTTTTTTAAAATGCGATTCGCTACCGTGGACTCGCCGATGAGGACTATCACGGTAGTGTGGGAGGAGCGGGCCCGTGAGGCTTCGCCTTATCCCGAGTGGGTTACAAGAGAAACATCCGTATATGCAAGAGATTAACAAGCCGTGCCCAGAAAATGACTATCTTGGCGAACATGCGGAACTGATCGTGTCGAGCCTGTTTCGTATGACGGGTAGAGATTTGGTCGATCCCACACTATCTCATAAAGACCGCTATCGTTCGCTATTCGAAGCACCATTTGCTGTTGTCTCACATAATACGGAAGCTGATCCGGTCTTTAATTATGGCAACAAAGTTGCGTTAAAGCTCTTCGAAATGAAATGGGTTGAGTTTATCAATTTTCCATCGAGATTTTCAGCAGAGCCAAAAATAAGAGAAGAAAGACAGCAACTGCTCGCGCGTGTAACCGAAAATGGTTTTATAAAAAATTATAAAGGTGTGCGAATATCTTCTTCAGGAAAGCGGTTTTTCGTTGAAGATTCTATTGTCTGGAACATGGTAGATGAAAATGGCGTATACCGTGGGCAAGCCGCTGTCTTATACAGATGGTCAAAGATATGATCATTGAATTGCAAATGTCCGGTCTCGCGTGACGGGAGTCGACGGTTAGCGCTTCCTGGGCAATAGGGCGCTAACAACCCGCTCAATCCGGACCCGCCGACTTTAAGGGAGAATTTGCGTTTTGTCGTTTCACCAACCGGCATGGCAGTGTTTCGGTGTGTACCTGGAACTCGTCGAGCCGGTTCCCCTGGCCGTTTGACTGCATCTTGATGCCGGAGAGTTCGTCGAGCGTGTGCAAAGACGCGGTGATTGATCTCTACGAGCGTCATGCACTGGAGTACGAGCAGGATCGCGACCGGTCTCTTGAGGAGCGCGGATGGCTCAATCGGTTTCTTGCCCATGTCCCTGCCGGAGGCACCGTTCTCGACTTGGGTTGCGGGATGGGCGAGCCCATCGCTCGCTATCTTATCGGCCATGGATTTGGTGTCGTCGGCGTGGATGCTGCCTCGTCGATGATTGATTGGTGCCGCGTGCGTTTTCCCGATTCGGAATGGGTTGCAGCGGACATGCGCGAAATCGAGCTCGGTCGGTTTTTCGACGGCATTCTGGCGTGGGATAGCTTCTTTCACTTGAGCCCGGCCGATCAGCGGGATCTCTTTCGACGTTTTACCTCGCACGCCCGGCGGGGCGCGCCGCTGATGTTCACAAGCGGTCCTGCAGAAGGCGAGGCGATCGGCGTCTACTGCGGTGAGCCGCTCTACCATGCGAGCCTCCGCCCCGCGGACTACGAGTATCTCCTGGCCGCGAACGGGTTCGGGGTGAGCGTATACGTAGCAGAGGATCCCGAGTGCGGGGATCACACCGTCTGGCTCGCAACCTACGATACCGGGCCTGCGGGCTAGCGGAGTGGTGATGCTGACGCTTGTCCGCGCTGCCCGCCGCTTACCGCCAAGTCGGGTGGTCAGGACCAGGCACAATCGGCCCCATTCCCATATCCCCGGTCTCGAATTCGAGCGAGGCCGAGCCGTCGCCGATTCTGTGAGTTGGAACATCTGCTGCGCTTGCTGTCGGCCCTTCCGCTCGATGCCTGTGCGTTTGGTTCAGTGCGGGTGATTATTTTGCTTCGCCCGATCCTTCGCTCCACCTTCCGGATCCAAGCAAAGGAACGAGGGAACCCCGTCTTCGATGGCGTAGGCCGGGAGGTTCGATGAGCTCGAGCAGACCTTGCCGTCGTTGGTGAACACCAGGTCGCGGAGCCAAGTGACGCGGGTCGGGCTCGGGTAGCTGACGAAGCGTTCCTCGCGTGGAATGAAGCGCAGGATGCGATCGGACATGTTGGAGGTGATCCAGACGTCTCCGGTCTCGCGCTGAATATTGAGCGCGTAGGGGGTTTCATATTCGTTCGGTGAGAGCGTTGGCAGCGGGTAGGCTTTGAACTTGGCGGTGGCGGGGTCGAAGCGCAGCAGGGCGCTCTCGTCGAAGGAGGGAATCCAAAGGATCCCATCGGCGTCGAAGCGCGGGCGCCTGGGACCCTTGAGTGGCGTGTCGTACTCGGTGATCTCCAGCGTCTCCGGATCGATGTGGCCGATTTTGTCCGCCCATACTTTTGCGTACCAGACACCGCCATCCTTCGGGTTGATGTCGATGCCGTAGGGCAGATTGAAGAGGTTCTGGTACTCGATGCCCTCAAATAACTTGTGAGGAGAAAGCTCAATGGGCTTATTGCCGCGCGGTGTTCGGGCCGCGTACTTGAGCAGCATCGGAAAGAAAGTGTCAGTGGCCCAGCGCCAAAAGCCATTGTGCGGAAGTTGTAGCACCTCGAGTTCCTTGGTCTGCGGATCGAAGCGCCCTAGCTGATTCGACACCGCGATCGTGAACCAAACGATCCCTTCGTTATCGATACGAATGGTATGCGGGTAGAGGGCATCCTCGCCTATTTCGACAATTTCGAACTCTTTGGTCTGCGGATCGAAGCCCATCAAGGTTGCTGACAGGGCATTGGTGATCCAAAAGCGTCCGTCCTCGGCCTGCATGAGGCTGTGCGGTCCGTGCTTGCCGGTGAAGATCCCAATTGGAAGCGCCGCGCCCGAGAACAGCCCGCCCACCGGCAAATCCGAGTCGGGTAGGGGGATCTCTTCGACTTCGGCCGTCTTGCGATCGAGCACCCAGACTACGTCGTGCCCCTCGTCCACACCATAGAGCTTTCCATCTTCGCCGACCGCGGTGTCATGGATGAAGGACATGCCGTCGCCAACTAACCACTCCTCGATCTTGGCGCGCGCGAGTTCGGGGCTGGCGTCGTAGGTTTGAACGATATCGATCGGTCGTCCGTCGAAGCCCGTTGCTAGCACTTCGCTGAATCGCCTGGCTTGGGTGTCGGTAACGATCGCCATGTAGCCCTCCATTCTTTGAATTGTTTTCCTCCAGGCATTCACGCTTCGTTTGCCTCGGGTGAGTGAATTTCCAATCTGATGGCAGTAGTTGCACTGCGCGATGAAGGGTTGACGCTCCACGGGGTCGTGCCACGGGAGCGACGTGAGGTGTGCCGATGCGGGAAGCGCGTTGGAGCGGTCGAGCTCGGACTCGAACGGTGCGATCTGCAGATCGAGCGTCCGCCGATCGTGGCTGTCGAGCGTCAATGTCTTTGTTTGATCGGCGAAGCTCGGTGCTCGCGCCCGAACCGTCAGCTTGCCACCGAAGCTGACGTCGATGATATACCGCCCGTTGCCATTGGTGAAAACGGTCTCCTTGCGTAGCCGGTTCGGACTGAACACCGTCACCATCGCGCCGTTGACCGGTTGATTCGCCGGGGTGGTTACAATTCCTCGCAGCGTGCCCGCCTGCGCCGGCGCTGTGCTCCCAAGGACCGTCGTGATGCAGAGGCAGAAGGAAAAAAGCTGTCGCAACATCGGTTCACCCTCCCAGCAACTGAATTTGCCTCAGCTCCTCGAGAAGGAACAAGCTTCTCCAAGATCCTGCCACCCATGAGCACGCTCGTGTCACACGGTCGGTGAGCCGGTCATTTGGTGGAGCCGGTCGACGGTTTCCGCGTCCAGGTTCAGGGCTTGGGCGAGTTGCTGAAGATAGCCGCGCTCCGCTTGCGTATCGATGTCTATGGCGAGCAGCGAGGCGGCGTAGACCTCGGCCGCCACGGTTTTATTGGGAACTTCCGAAATCAACCCCTGTAGATCCATCGGACGGCTCAGTTCTGTGATGACCAGCTGGCGTTCCTCGTCGGTAACCCCATCGCTGCCGATTTTGCCGAGGATTTTGTCCATTTCCTGTCGGCTGATTTGCCCGTCCGCCTTGGCGGCGGTGATCATGGCTCGCACCAACCGTTGCTCGGTTTCAGGGGCAGCCAATGTTTCGAGCTGTTGCTGCGGCAGGGATTCGATAGCGCTACTGCCATGCATGGATGCAGCGTTACCACGGTTTTGCAGCGCCTTGATGGCCAAGGCGCCCAGTATGGCCATCGCACTCCCACCGATAGCGCCTTTGGCCGCGCCGCCGCCACCGCCCAACAGAGCACCGGCCAGAGCCCCGATCCCACCCATTTGGCCACCGGTCAGGCCGCCTGCCTGTTGATTGCCAAGAAAATCCTTGGCGGTGTTCATTAAACCGTCGAGCATGCCGCCCGATGCGTTGCGCTCGCCGGTTCGGCCACCGAGCAGTCCGCCCAGCATCTGCTCAAGCGTGCCGCCGCTGGTGCCGCCCAGCCCTTGTGGGCCGACCGCGTGCTCCAGCTTGGAGCGGCTCTGGTTGGCCATCCCTTGTTGCAGCAACTGTCCAATGACATTTCCGAGGCTCATGAGGTTTCCTCGCTAGAATCCGCAAAGTCTGAGTATAGGTGGGATTCGAAGCGAAATCAGATGCCGGCGACTTCGGCACCAACGCCCGCTTGCTGCTCCGATGGCTCCGGGCCGGGCCGAGGATGATGCACCAAGGCGTTCGCGATGCGGGGCCGGGCGGTTATATTGTTGTTAGCAAGACTGGTTTCGGGGCGAATGCTTGTCGGCGCGGTTTTTTTACTGCGTTTTTTTGCAGGTATCCTGGATACGGTGACTGTCCGTGCGGCAGGCAACAGGCAGACTCCCCAGCCGTATGGGGGTGAGGCGATATTGCGTGGAGGTGGCGGCGTGGTGGTTGGGCAACATCCCGATATGGACGAATCGGCCACGAGGGCGGAAACGCGTGATGCGCACCGTCGCCCAATGCGTTCCGGGGCAGGCGAGCGGGTCGCCGTGATCGCGGGGTTGCGCACGCCATTCGCTCGGCAGCTCACCGCCTATCGCGATCTCAATTCCGTTCAGCTTGGTACGCTGGTTACCAATGAGCTGTTGGCTCGCATGGAGTTCGACCCCAAGCTGATCGAACGGGTGGTCTTCGGTCAGGTTCTGGCGATGCCCGAAGCGCCCAACATCGCTCGGGAGGTGTTATTGCGCGCGGGATTGGACCCGACGACCGATGCTTACAGCGTGACGCGCGCCTGCGCCACCAGCTTTCAAGCCACAGCGGACATCGCCCAAGCGATACGCCTCGGGGACATCGAAGTGGGGTTGGCCGGTGGGGCGGATACAACCTCGGTTTTGCCGATTCGGCTCTCGACACGGCTTGCCGGGGCCTTGTTGAGAGCCTCGAAGGCGAAGACGCTGTCCGAGCGGTTGGCGCCGTTTCGCGCGTTGCGTCCCAAGGATTTTGTACCGCGCTATCCGACTGTGCGGGACTACACCACTGAACTGAGCATGGGTGAGATCGGCGAGCAGATGGCGAAAAGCCATGGCATTACCCGCGCGCAGCAGGATGAGTTCGCGCTGCGCTCGCACCGCCTGGCTCATCAGGCCTGGGAGGCGGGCAAGCTCGACGGCGAGGTGATGCACGCCTTCGTGGGTGCGGACCACCAGCCTATTCACCGCGATAACAACATTCGCGGCGATACGTCTCTGGAAGCGTTGGCCAAGCTCAAACCGGCGTTCGATCGCCGGCACGGCACGGTCACGGCCGGCAACTCCACGCCCTTGACCGATGGCGCGAGCGCCCTGGTGCTGATGAAGGACAGCCGCGCCCGTGCGCTTGGCTGCGAGCCGTTGGGCTGGATCCGTTCCTGGGCGTTTGCGGCGGTGAACCCTTTCCATGATGCGCTCATGGGGCCGAGTTACGTGACGCCGATCGCGCTCGAGCGGGCCGGTCTGCGGCTCGAGGAGCTGACTCTGATCGATATCCATGAAGCCTTCGCCTCCCAAACGCTTGCTAATCTGAAATATTGGCCGGATCCGAACTTCGCCCGCGAGCGGCTGGGCCGGAAGGAGCCGATCGGCGCGGTGGACTGGGAGCGGCTTAACGTGCTCGGCGGCTCCATCGCTTATGGACACCCGTTCGCCGCCACCGGCGGGCGCATGATCGTGCAGACGCTGCGCGAGTTGCGCCGGCGCGGTGGGGGCACCGCTTTGGTGGCGGCCTGCGCGGCCGGCGGCCTCGGCGCTGCCATGGTTCTGGAGGTGGCCTGATGGCGACACATGAGACGCCGAGACGAAGTTCGGATACGTCGTGCCAGTCATTGACTCTCGAGCTGCGCGAGGATGGCATCGCCTGCATCCGGATCGATGGCTCAGGACAGACTCAAAATACGCTTGGACGTGCGGAGATGGACCAGGCCGACCGGCTGTTCGATCGCCTGGAGCGCGATGAGTCGGTCAAGGGAATTATTTTTATCAGCGGTAAGGCCGACTCGTTCATCGCCGGTGCCGATATTCATATGATCGAGGCTTGCCATAGCGCCGAGGAGGCCAGTGCCCTCTCCGCTGAGGGGCAAGCGATCTTTGAGCGCATTGCGGCCTTTCCGGTGCCTGTGGTGGCCGCCATTGACGGAACCTGTCTCGGTGGCGGCCTGGAATTGGCGCTGGCCTGCCACGCTCGGGTGTGCACGGACAGCGAGCAGACCCGGTTAGGCCTGCCCGAAGTTCAGCTCGGGCTGCTGCCCGGCGGCGGCGGCACCCAGCGGTTGCCGCGGTTGATCGGTCTGCCGGCGGCGCTCGATCTGATGTTGACGGGCAAGCGTTTGCACGCAGCGCAAGCACAGCGGCTCGGGCTGGTCGACGACCGGGTGCCGGCCTCGATCCTCCTGGAGACGGCGCTGCAGTGGGTTGCGATCTGCCAACGCGGCCGGGTCCGACGCGGCGGCGGCTGGCTCCAAGAACTGACGGCTTGGGCGCTGCGAGGCAACCCGCTGGGCCGGGCAGTGGTTCTCAAGCAGGCGCGCAAGCAGGTAGAGGCCCGTGCTAAGGGCAACTACCCGGCACCGGCGCGTCTCATCGAGTGTGTGGAGCGCGGCTTGGGCGAGGGGATCGAGCAAGGGCTCGAGGCCGAGGCGCAGGCGTTCGGCGAGCTGGCGATGACCCCCCAGGCGCGTCAGCTCATCAATTTGTACTTCGCCACCAGCGCCATGAAAAAGGACACCGGTGTGGTCGACCCGAACGTGGAGCCCCGCGCGGTGCGCCGGGCAGGGGTATTGGGCGCCGGGCTGATGGGTGCGGGGATCAGCTTTGTGACCGCCGTGCGGGCCAAAATGCCCGTGCGCCTCAAGGACGTCGAGCCCAATGGCCTTGCCTTCGGATTGAAGTACATCGATGAGCGTATCGATCAGCGCCTGCGCCGGCATGCCATCAGTCGCTTCGAAGCCGAGCGCGCGCGCCGTCGGGTTACCCCGACCCTGGATTTCAGCGGCTATCGCGGTCTGGATCTGGTGATCGAGGCGGTGTTCGAAGATCTGGAGCTCAAGCATCGGATGATTCGCGAGGTGGAAGCGAACTGTACCGCGGACGTCATTTTCGCCAGCAACACCTCGTCGCTGCCGCTCGCTCGGATTGCGCAGGCCGCCGAGCGGCCGCAGAACGTCATCGGGCTGCATTATTTCTCGCCGGTGGATCGCATGCCGTTGCTGGAGGTCATCGCCCACGAGCGCACCGCACCGGAGGTGATCGCCACGGCGATGGCCTTCGGCCGGGCACAAGGCAAGACACCAATTTTGGTGCGCGATGGGGTCGGTTTCTACGTCAACCGCATCCTGGCCCCCTATCTCAACGAGGCCGTGCATTTGCTGGAGGAGGGGGTGGCCATCGATCGCATCGATCAGGCGCTGGTGCGCTTCGGCTTCCCGGTGGGCCCGTTCAAGCTGCTGGACGAGGTGGGGATCGACATCATCGCCAAGGTGGCTCCCGTCCTGCACGAGGCTTTCGGCGAGCGCATGCGGCCGGTGGGTGCGGTCGAGCGAATGCTCGAGGCGGGCCGGCTCGGCAAAAAAAGCGGCCGGGGGTTTTACCGCTACGGCGGCAAACGCAGCGGCAAGGAGGTCGATGAGAGCGTCTATGGCCTATTGGCGGTGAACGCCCGGCAGGAGATGACTGACGCGCCGATCATCGAGCGCACGCTCATCCTAATGCTCAATGAAGCGGCCCGTTGTCTGGATGAGGGGATCATCCGGCAGGCGCGTGACGGCGATGTCGGGGCGGTATTCGGCATCGGTTTTCCACCGTTTCTGGGCGGGCCTTTTCGGTATATGGACAGCCGCGGTCTCGAGGCCGTAGCAAGCGCGCTCACGGGTTTCGAATCCAGCGTGGGCCGCCGTTATGCGCCCGCGCCGCTAGTGAGCGCCATGGCCCGGGAGCGGCGTCGTTTCTACCCGGGTTAGGGGTTCTGAACGCCCGACCAAATGTGTTTGAGCCTGGGTCGAGAGGTGCGAAATGTCCACACCGATTGACCATCAGGGTCTTTCAGGCCTGGGCTCTGAAGCAGTATCATCGCCTGACTTCAGAGTTGGGATCGAAAGAGAAGGACGGATTATGCAACTGTTCATGTCGGCCACCTCTCCCTACGCTAGACTGGTGGCTTGCGTACTTCGCGAAAAAGGGCTTTGGGACCGGGTGGAGCCGGTGTTGGTGAATCCTTGGGAGAACCCGGCCGGTTTGACCGAGGTCAATCCTTTCTCCCGCGTTCCGACCCTGGTGACGGACACGGGCGCCGTGCTCAGCGAGGCCGCGCTCATCAGTCTGTATTTGGAGCACACCTATCCAGAGCCTGTGCTATTGCCGCCGGAGCGCGCGTCGGCGGTCTATCGCAAGCTTGGGCTTGCGCAGGGGTTGATGGATGCCACAGTTGGCATTATTTCTAACCGCAAGTTCCGCGACGACGCGGACAGCGACCCCATTCTCCGCCGTCGCCGCCAACAGATTCCCGCGGCCATCGAGGTTATTGCCCAAGCTGTGGGCGACTCTGAGCAGCCGGATCTGGGCGACCTGGCCATCGCCTGCGCCATTGGCTATCTTGACTTGCGTATGTCGGAGATTGGCTGGCAGCAGCGCGGGGCCGGGCTGGCGCAATGGTGCAAACAGATCGACGAGCGCCCATCATTGGCACAGACACGCCCCGCCTAGGTTGCGGGGTCGTGTCATTCTGGTCGAGGCGTAGTCGAGAGTGGTTGGGTGCTTGACGGTCGGTGAACGCCGTTATTGTTCCAACGTGAAGCCGACCTTGAGCACCACTTGGTAATGGGCGACCCGGCCGTTTTCGATGTGCCCGCGAGTTTCTACGACCTCGAACCATTGCAAATGGTTGATGGTTTTAGAGGCCCGATCGATGGCGTTGGTTATGGCCTCTTCGATGCTATTGGGCGATGAGCCGGCCAACTCGATCATCTTATAGATGTGATCGCTCATGGAGTCGTGCCCTCCGCTTGGTTTATCCGAGTGGGTCGCAGTTGCTATGTGCTTGCCGAACTATTTAAGTGTCGTGTGCTACTCCAAACTATCGTAGACAGGCGGTTGGGGCCATTATTATTGTGGTTGGATGCAGTGCCTACGCTGGGGGGGGGCGTGGCCATGCGAGGCGAACCGATTTTTGCAGCCCCATTAGCGCAATGCGCGCCGCCATGGCGGGTGGCTGAAGGGCTTGCTGGAGATTGAGCCGCTAACGGAGTTCTCATGCGCCACGGTGAGTGTTTACATCGCTGTATACGGGCAGTCCTGCTGCTGTTTGTCATCACAATGGTTGGTTGTGCAACATACGGTGATCGGGTTGCCCCAGTGCCTTTGCCGTCGGCACAAAATGGCGCAGTGGACGTCGATGGCGCCTGGATCCTGGCCCGTGCCTTCGTCGATTCCAAAGCCGCCGAGCGAGCATTCGGGTTCGACATACGCGGCGCGGGGCTGTTGCCGGTGCAGTTCGTAGTGGACAATCAAAGCGGTCAGGCGATCGCCGTGCAGTCGCAGCAGACCTTGTTGATCGATGAACAAGGCAATGCCTGGCCCTTGCTCTCGGCCAAGCGCGCACAGGAGCGGGTGCAATCGGTGGTCGTCCAGGGCGAGAGCATCAAAGCCGGCGCCAAGGCTTCGTTGCTCACGGGTCTGGCGGGAGCGGTGGCCGGTGCGGCGGTTGGGATCGTCACGGGTAATAAAGTCGGCTTATCTGCGGGCAAAGGGGCTGCTGCGGGTGCCGCGATCGGTGCGATCGGCGGCGGCGCCGCGCGCTACTCCGAGGTGGGTCAGGACGTGCGCCGGGATTTGGAGCAGAATTCCTTGGAAAACCGGGTCATCGGCAAAGGGGAACTTGCCCACGGTTACCTGTTCTTCCCTGGCAAGGACGAGGCCAGCTCGGCGCAGTCCTTGCGCCTCGAACTGCGCATCGGCCAGACGACTCGCATCGTCACTGTCCCGATTACAGCGCCGGTGGCGGTCAGCGGCTAGAATTTTTTGTCAGGGCAATTCGTTGCCGCCATTCGGATAAACTGGCGCGGCGCCGTTTTACCTCTCCTGCCGAAGTTCCGTTCCCCGTTCAGGGGTCGTTGCGGTGCGCTCGGTGAGCGCCGAAAGCGGTTGGATTCGAAAGCTCGGTGTTCGTATTTGTTTTTGCCGATAAGGCGAGATCGCGGATGCTCAAGTCGCCGAACCGTTCCGCTGGGGGCGCCTCGATTTGCGCCATGAATCGTTGTACCGTCTGTGGGGCGTGCAATCGCTTCGGCGACAGGCCGCTGCGTTCGCCGTGCCGGCGCAGCGTCGCCAGCGCGTCGCGGGCGTGAATGGCTTCGAGCGGCATCGCCGGCAAATAGCTCACCACGCGCGGGTTCTCGATTCGCTCGAGTAGCCCGCAGTCGGTTAATGTATTCAACACTTCATCGAACGGCTGTTGGGGAAGATGCAACCGGGCCGCCAGCTTTTCGGCGGTCCACGGCGGTTCGTGACGGTAATAGCGTTCGGCGACCAAGACCAGCACGGTCAGCCCAATCCACTCGATCATGCGTAAGGACAGGCGCGGCTCCCGGTGTAGCCAGCGCAGGTACCGAGGGTGCTGATGATAGTAGGCAATGTTCGACCCGATCAGCAGAATCATCCAGCTCAGATAGAGCCACATCATAAATAAGATCAGGCTGGCGAAGGCTGAGTAGATGGCCGTGTATTTGGTGGAGGTGGCGATAACGGCGGCAAAAACCCAGCCCGTGATCTGCCAAAGGATACCCGACACCACGCCGCCGAGTAGCGCCGAGCTCACCTGGACTCGGGTATTCGGGACGAATGCGTAGATGAACGTAAAGGCGCCGATAATAAGCAGGAAAGGCACTATGCTGGTGATCAGCTCGATGACTAGACCCAGTGGTTGCACCGAGCTTAGCTGTTGCACCGTCGCGGAGCCGAATACTGTTGCAGTAATACCCAGAGCGGTGAAAATCAGTACAGGCCCGACGAGCAGTACGCTCAGATAGTCGCTGAACAATTGCGCAGGCGCACGTTGGCGGCGGATATGCCAGAGCTGGTTGAACGCCCGCTCGATCTTCTGCATAAGCCCTACCGCGGTGTAGAGCAGCAGCGCTAAGCCCAGGCTTCCCAACACGCCGGCTTGGACGTTTTCTACGAATTCGATGATGCGTTGGGTGATTTCGGCCCCTTTGGGACCGAGCGGCACAAGGAATTGATTCAATGCCGGCTCGATCTGATTATGGACGCCGAAAGCCTTCAGCACTGAGAAGCTCACGGCCAGCAGCGGCACCAGCGAGAGCAAGGTGGTGTATACGAGGCTGGTCGCCTGCAGCATCAGCTGTCCCCGGGACAAATCCTGCAGCACAGCGTAGCCGAGGCGCAATACGAAAACGGCTCCTGACTTCCACCAGGGATAGTCGGTTGTTTCGGCATTCAGCACATTCCGGATGAACCAACGTTTGAATCTTGTGGTGCTTATCACGGGCTTTCGATCTCTGTTGCGCATCTTATGAGTCTGGGGCATGAGTATCCTTGGGCGTTTGCAACCGATTTTTCAATGGCGATTTTTCAGGCATATCGTTCAGGGTTTGACGGACGTGCTTTTACTGAAAATGAGTCGAGCGGCTCGTCGACTTTTTGGCAGCGTATACTGCTTGCAAGGTGGGCGTACTGCTCGGGAGGTTGTATATGCCTTCGCGTGATCCGGTTAGTGACTTGCCGACTCATCAAGTTACCAATCAGCCGCCGCCTCTCGGCGACTATCAGGCTTTTGCCACGGATCGGGTATTGTGTGAGGCCGTCAGCCGTGAAGGAGCGCCATGGGTTAATGGGTACTTGCACGCCTTGGGGGCGTTGACCGGCGGTGAGTTGCTTATGGAGCAGGGCTTTTTGGCGAATCGCCAACCGCCCGAGCTCGTCAATTTTGACCGCTATGGCCGGCGTATCGATGAGGTTCGTTATCATTCGGCCTATCATGAGTTGATGCAATTGGCGATTCGCCATGGTGTGCACAGCATCGCCTGGGATCACCAGGGCGAGGGGGGGCACGTTGCCCACGTGGCGGCATTGTATTTGTTGACCCAGCCGGAGCAGGGTGTGTGTTGTCCCATCACGATGACCCACGCGGCGGTGCCAGCGCTGCGGCTGGAGCCGGGAGTGGCGCAGGAGTGGGAGCCGAAGATCCGGGTGCGGGAATACGACCCACGTTGCCTGCCCAGTTCCGAGAAGGCAGGTGTCACCTTTGGCATGGCCATGACCGAAAAGCAGGGCGGTTCCGATGTCCGGGCCAATACCACACGTGCTCAAGCATTGGGAGGGGACGAATACACGTTGACCGGGCACAAGTGGTTCTGCTCCGCGCCGATGTCGGATGCCTTCCTCAGTTTGGCGCAAACGCCGGCGGGGTTGACCTGTTTCCTCGTGCCAAGGTGGTGCCCGGATGGCCGGCGGAATCCGTTTTTCATCCAACGGCTGAAGGATAAGCTGGGTAATCGCTCCAATGCTTCAGCCGAGATCGAATATTACGATACCTGGGCACGGCGGGTGGGTGATGAGGGGCGTGGTGTGCGCACTATCATCGAAATGGTGCAGCAGACGCGCTTGGATGCTGCAACCGCACCGGTGGGTATGATGCGGCAAGCTTTCGTGCAGGCTCTGCACCACGTCCGGCACCGAAGCGCCTTCGGCAAGTCTCTGATCAATCAGCCGTTGATGCGTAATTTGCTCGCCGATCTGGCGCTTGAGCTGGAGGCGGATGTCGCCTTGCTGCTACGCATCGCGCGTGCGTTCGATCAAGGCGCGCAAGCGCCTCAAGAGCGTCTGCTTGGGCGAGTGGGCACGGCGCTGGCCAAGTACTGGACCAATAAGCGTGCCCCCGAATTCATCTACGAAGCAATGGAATGCCTTGGTGGTAACGGTTATGTGGAGGAGTCCATCTTACCGCGGCTCTATCGAGAAGCTCCGGTAAACAGTATTTGGGAGGGTTCCGGGAATATCATCTGCCTCGATGTGTTGCGTGCCATGGAACGTGAACCGCAAATCGTCCCCGCTTTTTTAGCGGAGGTGGAATCGGCGTGCGGTGGCCATCGCCGACTCGATGCGGCCATCGAGCGGCTCAAACAGGAGTTTGGCTACCGCGAGGCGGCCGAGCTGCGGGCTCGGCGGATAACGGAGCTCATGGCGCTTACTCTGCAGGCGAGCCTGCTGGTGCGCCATGCCCCGGTCGTCGTGGCGGATACCTTCTGCGAGAGCCGGCTCGGTGGCACCGGAGGAATGCTTTACGGCACTCTTGCCCCAGGGGCCGGAGTCGATACCCTTTTGGCGCGCGCCTGGAATGCTGAGTGAGCGGTACCGTCAGGCGGTGGATTTGCCCGCCTACCACGTGCCGGTGTTTTCCATGGAAACCCAGGGTTCTTGCGGTGCCAAGGGCTCGTTTTTCTGCAGCAGTTCGATGGAAATGCCGTCGGGTGAGCGAATGAATGCCATGCGGCCGTCACGCGGCGGTCGATTAATCGGGACACCGTTGTCCATGAGGCGCTGGCAGGTGGCGTAAATATCATCGACGCGAAACGCCAAGTGGCCGAAATTCCGTCCGCCTTCATAACGCTCTGGATCCCAATTGTAGGTCAGTTCGAGTATTGGCGTACCCTCGCGCAAAGCCCGCTCTTTGTCCTCGGGTGCAGCGAGGAAGATCAATGTGAAGCGGCCCCGGTCACTTTCGCGCCGCCGGATTTCCTTTAGCCCGAGCGTGTTGCAGAAGAAATCCAGCGATTCCTCGAGGTTGCTGATGCGGACCATGGTGTGCAGGTATTGCATGGAGAATTTCCCTTGCGCTGTGAGTAATCGTTGAGCGTGATCACCGGGAGAGGAGATGGGGAGCCGGTGGCGGTGAAATCCAGGCTTCACAGGGCGCATAGGCGGGCGCCGGCCCGCTCCAAAGTCGGTTCTGCTTTGGCGAAACAAAACCGCAGCAGCCGCTGCTGTGGCGGCGGGTGCTGGTAAAAAACGGAGATCGGAATCGATGCCACGCCCGCGTTTGCTATCAGCTGTTCGGCGTACTCTACATCATCGCAGGTAGCGAGCTCGCTATAGTCCAGAAGCTGGAAGTAAGTCCCCCGGGTGGGAGTGAAACGAAAGCGGGAGCGTTGCAGAATGGTGCAGAAATAATCACGTTTCGCTTGGTAAAAGGCGGGAAGCTGCCTATAGTGTTCCGGCTCCTCGGCCATGAAGTGCGCGAAGGCGTGCTGCGCCGGAGTCATGGTGCTGAAGGTCAGATATTGATGGACTTTGCGCAGCTCCGCCGTGAGCGGGGGTGGGGCGATGCAGTAACCTACCTTCCAACCGGTACAGTGATACGTCTTGCCGAAAGAGGAGATCACAAACGAGCGTGCCGCGAGTTCGGCGTGGCGCAGCAGACTTTGGTGTTGGCGGCGGTCGAATACGATGTGCTCGTAGACTTCGTCGGCGAGCAGCAAAACGTCGGCATTCTGCGTTATCTGGGCTAATGCCTCCAGATCCATGGCCTCGAATACCGCTCCAGTGGGGTTGTGCGGCGAGTTTAGGATGATCAGCCGAGTATGTCTCGTCAGCGCATCGCGCACCCGATCCCAATCCACGCGAAAATCCGGCGGCGAAAGCGGCAGATGCCGTACGTGGCCGCCGGCTAGCTTGACCGCGGGCTCGTAGGCATCATAAGCCGGATCGAAGACAATCACTTCGTCCCCGGCGCGTACGACCGCGCAGATTGCCGCAAACAGCGCCTCCGTCGCGCCGGAGGTGACTGTGACCGCTGCGTGGGCGTCCAGCGCGCATCCATAGAGTGAGCGTACCTTCGCGGCAATGGCTTCGCGCAGCGTCGGCTCCCCCGCGAGCGGGGCATATTGGTTATGGCCGGTGTGAACCGCTTCGGCGAGCAGCGTGCGCAGTCGCTTGGGCACAGGGAAATCCGGAAATCCTTGCGAGAGATTGATGGCGCCGCGCTCGAGCGCTTTTTGCGACATCACGGAGAATATGGTCGTCCCGAGGTGTGGTAGTTTGCTACGAATGGAAAACGCCATCGCGGCATCATCTTCGCCGAAGGGTATGCCGCCGAGGTTGGCAGAGGAGAGGCGAGGATTCAATGCGGTTAGGGCGGTAAGTGGGGCAAACTCTGCTCGAACGACTTTCCCTCTGCCAGTCGGCTCCTTCCAGGCGGCCTTGCTGCGCTTGCCGGTAGCGGGATGTTTCCCGCGGTCCTTCGTTATTACCGGAGCAAGCGCTCCACCAGCGAGTTGCCTATGCGGCTTCATCCTTGTTCGCTTGGCGGTGCCATCCTTGCGGCAGGCGTTCGAGCAGGTTTGCCCCGCTCCCAGCCACGACCTTTGTGCATGAAGGTCGTATTCTAATAAGCATTAAGCGTGCCATAGGATAAATCCTTTTAAACCGGTGTCTTTTGAGGCGCCGCGCGGCTTGCGCTGTCGCCGTCCGGCGTCGTTGTTTTAGGGGCGTTGAGGCGCACGCTACTCGCATGGGGCTGACCGCTGTCGTCAGAATGTGACGGCCTGGGCCGTCCAATTTTAGCCGCACGAGATCAATTCGATTCGATCCGCCCGTGCGTAATCCAACCCATAGGGGCGGTTAGTAAAGCGGAACCGCTCGATAATGCATTCAGGATTGGGTGCGGGCGTGTTCCAGCAGCGCTTTTCGGCAGAGGCTTACGACCTCGGCCGCCAATTGCTGCAAAGCCGTATTCGCCGCCACTACACCACCGTATGCATCTTCGCTGGGGGCGGTTACGTTGAGCTCCAGCACTTGGCTCGCAAGGAGTGCGCCGCGTGCTAAATCTACAAGCTGGACGCGCACCACGAGTCTTTCCCGGCTTGGCGATGTATTGCTGAAGTCTTGCTCCAAGCGCACCAGTTCAGTGCGCAGGCTGTAGTCAGCATTGATGCCGGCGGGGGCGTCGAACGCCGAGCGGAATGGACCGAGCTGATTCAAGGCACAGGTGAGCGCTTCACGCAGCATACGGGCCGGTTCATCCACCCAACGGCTCAGGGAGTAGTAGCGGATCTCCCAAGGTGTGCGCCGATAAGCCATGGCCGCCGTGTCGTAGCCCGCGGCGACCTGCGGGTATTCAACCACGACGGCGCCTTGGCGCGCCTCGGGTGGGATCGAAGCAACATTGCCAAGCGGCGCTTTGAGTTGCAGTTGATACATATGGAGTGCTTCCTGGCTGGGCGGCAGTAGCACGGAGCAACCGCTCATCAACGCAACGGTGGTCAGCAAGATCATTCTGAGCACGCCACGCTCCTTGTGGTCGGTTTATTCTTCGCCGGGTCCGGGTGGGCGCCGTTTTGTGCCCCGCAGCAGAGAGGCGGGTTGGCGTTCGAGCTTCTGGACCAGACGGTCGAGATGGCCTGTCGTGCGCCGAATTTCGATGAAAAGCGCCTTAAGCTCCGGCACGGTGGTGCGAAATGCCCGGTTTATGCCCATCTCGCCGGAGCGACCGAGTTTTGTCAGGCTGGCCGCCGTTTGATCCAGGCTCCGACTCAGGTGATCCAATCCCTGCAGGCTGTGTTCCAGTTGCGCGAGGGTTTTCGGTATGTGGTGTGTGATTTGAGCGCTGTTTTGCATGATTTGATCCAGGCTCACCAGGATCTGCTCGATGTGTGTGCTGTTGGTGGCCAGGGTGCTGTTTAGACGGGCGAAATCGGCAAGAATAGCCGTTACGGCTTGGCGATTGTGCTCCGAGAGTAGATCTTCGAACTGTTTGCCAATCTGGTTCAGCGTGCCAATGCTTTCGGAGACGGCTTCGTCGAGCTGGGTTAACGGGGATTGTTTTGATCGAATCACTGGATAGGGTTCGTCCGATGGGGCCGACAGTGGCGCTGCGTTCTCGGCGTAGCCGGAGAGATCGACCGAGGTCGCGCCCGTTAGCCCGCGCGGTTTGAAGGCAGCCCTGGTGGCGGTATTAACGGGCGCGGATTGCGCCACGGCAAGCACTACATGGACCCGCTTGGGGTTACTACGGTCGATTGCGATACGGACGACCTTGCCCACGCCGATTCCCTTGTAGGTCACGAGGGCACCCGGCGTGAGTCCGGCCACGGAGCCTGTTGTGTACACCGAATAGCGTTGAAATTGTCCGGCATGCTTCAGTCCGCCAGCAAACCAAAGCCCGGCTGTGACCAAACCGATCGCGAGCATGACGACGAACAGCCCTACCAGGGTATAGCTTACTCTTGATCCCATGAGGCTCTTGCCCGCTGCATCCGCGTGCCTCCGAAATAGCCGCGCACGGCCGGCTCAGCTGACCGAGCGAGCGTCCGTGCGGTACCTGAGGCGAGGACCCGTCCTTCGCCGATGAAGGCGATTTCATCGGCAATTTCCCACAGTGAGACGGGGTCATGGGTGACCAGAATCACGGTCAGCCCCAGTAAATCACGTAAATGAACGATCAGCTCGTCAAACGCGGTCGCGCCCACCGGATCGAGCCCGGCCGTGGGTTCGTCCAGGAACAGCAGTTCCGGATCCAGCGCAAGTGAGCGAGCGAGCGCTGCACGTTTGGTCATGCCGCCGGAGAGCTCGCTTGGATAAAGCGTGGCAGCCTCCGGAGCTAGACCGGCTAGGCGCAGTTTGAGCCGTGCGATTTCGTAGACGGCCGAGCGTGGCAATGCGGTGTGTTCCAATAGTGGGAACGCGACGTTATCCATTACCGTCATTCCAGTGAACAGCGCGCCGCGTTGGAACATCACGCCCATCCGGCCGCGCATTCCCCGTTCGGCGGAGTGAGACAGGGTTGTCGTGGTCTGGCCGAAGAGCTCGATCGTGCCCGCCACGGGGGGCAGCAGCAGCGCCATGGTGCGCAATAAGACGGTTTTGCCCGATCCGCTGCTGCCAGCGATCGCAGTGAGGCAGCCGGCGCGGATGTCCAGATTCAATTCGTTGTGTACAGTGCGATCGCCGAGGCGGGTTACCAGATTGCGGATTCGTATCGCCGGGGCTGCCATGCTCAAAGACCCAGCCAGCTGAACAGAAGAATCGAGAACACGGCGTCGGCCACGATAACCCAGAATATGCCTTGGACCACGCTGATCGTGGTGTACCGTCCGACTTCATCGGCGCTGTGACGGACTCGGAAGCCCTGGTAGCAGCCGATGCTCGCGATGAGTGCGGCAAATACCGGAGCTTTGGCGATGCCGACCCAGAGCATGTTTGGGGGCACGACCGTGGGTAGTCGCTGCAAAAAGACCTCGAAGCTCAAGCCGTATAAAAGGCTCGAAACCAACATCCCGCCCAGCAGGCCCATGGCGTCTGCCCAGACCGTAAGCAGCGGTAATGCGATGAGCAGCGCTAAAAATTTGGGCAGCACCAACATCTCGAAGGGGGTGATCCCCATGGTGCGTAGCGCATCGATCTCCTCGGTGAGCTGCATGGTGCCAATCTGCGCCGTGTAAGAGGCGCCCGTGCGCCCGGCGACGATGACAGAGGTCATTAATGGACCCATCTCACGTAGGATGATAACGCCCAGCAGATCGACCAGGAAAACGTTGGCACCATAAGTCTGCAGGATATCGCCGCTTTGATAGGCCATGACGATGCCGATCAGAAAGGCCAGTAGGCCGATGATCGGTATCGCCATGACCCCCGCGCGTTCGAGCTCTACGGCGATCTCATGCCAGCGTAAACGATGTGGACGCAGCATCCGGGGTAGGCTGTCGGCGGTAAGGCGACCGATGAAAGCCAGATACTCGGTTATACCAAGACAGCCACTGGTGATCTTGCGACCCAGCTGTTCCAACGGGTTGCTGCGTGGACGCGGCGGAGCCGTTCCCAACTCGCTAGCGGCGAGTTTGAGCACAGCGTTGCGCTCGGCGCTGACGTCCTCCAGCCGCACGGTGGCGCCGGCGGCGCGCAAGCGGCGGCAGAGCCATTGCACCATGACCGCGCCGGCGGTATCGAGAGTGGAGATCTCGTCCAAGTTGATTCGCCACTCGCCGCTGGTCCTCGGCACGTTACGCCGGATTTGCCGCTCCACGGCGGCAAGACGCGCTACGGACCAGTCCCCTGAGCAGACGACGCGCCGCTGCGCGACCCGCCAGCGCAATCGGGGTTCGGGCTCGGTGGTGGCCGGCGTTTCTCTAATGACGCGCATCCTTGCCGCAGCTGGGGTCGTTGTGTCTGGCGGTCAAAACTTGGCGCAGCGCCTGTGCCCAACCGAACAGGCATCGTTCGCGTTCACTCGTGTCGATGCCCGGCTGGTAGCGGCTATCGGCCTGCCAGAGATGGTAAATTTCGGCTAAGGAAGACCATATGCCCGCCTGCAATCCCGCCAGATAGGCGGCGCCGAAGGCGGTGGTCTCGATCACGCGTGGACGCGTTACCGTTAGGCCCACCAGGTCCGCCAATCGTTGCAGCAGCCAGGCATTGGCAGTCATACCGCCATCGACCCGCAGCTCTCGCGGGGGGTCGCCGGCATCGTTCGTCATGGCGACCATGAGGTCATGGGTTTGGTAGCAGACCGATTCCAATGCCGCGCGGATGATTTCTGCCGGCCCCGTATCGTGGGTGATCCCGAACAGCGCGCCGCGCGCATGGGGATTCCAATGCGGGGCGCCCAGCCCGGAGAAGGCCGGCACCAGATAAACACCTTTGTTCGATTCCAGCCGCCGGGCATACTCTTCGCTCTCGGCCGCGTTGCGCAGCAGTCCGAGTGAGTCGCGCAGCCACTTGATTGCGGCACCGGCAGTAAAAATCGAGCCCTCCAGCGCATAGGTCGGCTCGCCGCCGATGCGATAGGCGAGCGTGGTGAGTAGGCGATTATGTGAAGGTGCCGGTCGCGGACCGGTGTTGAGCAGCATAAAGCAGCCCGTGCCGTATGTGCTCTTGACCATGCCGGGGCGCAAACAGGTTTGCCCCACCATGGCGGCGTGCTGATCGCCGGCGATGCCCTGAATGGGTAAGGCGCGGCCGAAATGAGCCGGTTCCGTTTGGCCGAATTCGGCGGCGCAGTCGCGCACTTCAGGCAACAGTTGCGGTGGCACCCGGAATAGCGCGAGCAGCTCCTCGTCCCATTGCTGGGTATGGATGTTGAACAGCAGGGTGCGGGATGCGTTGGTGGCGTCGGTTGCATGCACGCGCCCTCCGCTTAGGCGCCACAATAGATAACTATCGACGGTGCCGAAGGCCAGGCGGCCCATGTCGGCCTGCTGACGGGCTCCCTCGACGTGAGCAAGGATCCAGGCGAGTTTCGTTGCCGAGAAGTAGGGGTCCAGTAGCAGCCCCGTACGGGCAGTGATATCTGCTTCGTATCCTTGGGTGCTTAGGCGGGCACAATACTCGGCTGTGCGTCGATCTTGCCAGACGATGGCGTTATAGACGGGTTGGCCGGTCTGTCGGTCCCAGACGAGCGTGGTCTCACGTTGATTGGTGATGCCTATGGTGAGCACTTCGACGCCGTTCGTTTCGGCCTGGGCGAGAGCTTCCCGGCAGACGGCCACCGTGGAGCGGTAGATGTCATCCGGGCGTTGCTCCACCCAGCCTGTTTGTGGGTAGAGTTGGGGGATTTCCTGTGCCGCAGCGGCTACGATGCCTCCCGCGGTGTCAAAGACGATCGCTCGGGAACTGGTCGTACCTTGATCTATGGCGAGAATGACCGGTCGGTTTGCCATGCTTGATTTCTGTCAACTGCGTTGCCGGCGGTGATGCAGCCGCCGGGAATAAAATTGCCGAGGCCTATCGAGGTAAGCTTGGCTCTGTTTGGAATGTTTCGTTGTCGGTGGAAAATGTCAAGTCGTGGCATGGATTAGGGTTGCGGTTGTTCGCCTACGTTGCAACCGACAAATTGACTGAGCTTGGTATCAGCGTTTTGCGTAATGAATCCTAGCCATCAAGATCTAGTGCGGCTCTGGATTTGTTTGCAAAATTTGTGAATTGGTAGGCGGTTTCTCCGGTCGGACGCAGTTAACCTGCCCCATAGTCATGGTCGGCGCGCAACAGCGTCGGTGTGGCGGGATGGGAGTGATGCAACCGTTGCTGCGAGTAGTAGCTGAGCTTAGCCCGAGCCTTGCGGCTCGGGCTTTTTTATGTGCGCCCATACCGGACGCACTCTTGTGTGTGAAAGTCCCGCCGTGAGTTGATCACAGCGAGCGAAGTGAAGCGCAACTGCGCGAAGGTGACTGAGCGTGGAGAGGAGGCGTGGATCGAAGCTGCGAGCCGATGGACAAATTCACTCTGGGCGCTTGCCCGGAGCAAGCGCGTCGGGTGGCGGTCACCAGCCGTTACGAGCTCAATCGCCTTATGCCCATCGCCTACTTCGGTCGCTGGGTCTACCTCGTCTCGCATGAACTTCAACTTCTCGAACCACCCGGTGCGGGCCCGCTTGCCGGGTGGTGTGGGAGGGGCCGGTCAGACATGCTGACCGGCCCTATCCCGATGGTGCCCAGCCGACGTTGCCCAGGTGAATCAAGACGCGTTCAGACGGCTCGATTGTAACGTCAGGCACTTGCCACTGCGTATCGAAACAAGAATACTTATCAAGTTAAATCAATAAGTTACTGTTGAACTAAGAGCTTAGAGCGCCTATTGTACAGACAACCCTTGAGAAGGAGAGTCTGGCCATGCAAGGTGACAAGAAAGTTATCGATTATCTGAACAAAGCGCTGACCAACGAGTTGACGGCCATCAATCAGTATTTTCTGCACGCCCGCATGTATAAAAACTGGGGCCTGGACGAGTTGAACGAGCATGAGTATCACGAATCCATCGATGAGATGAAGCATGCCGACAAGCTTATCGAACGGATCCTGTTCCTCGAAGGGCTGCCGAACCTGCAGGATCTCGGCAAGCTGTTGGTCGGTGAGAATCCGAAGGAGATGTTGGAGCTCGACCTCAAGCTCGAACGGGATGCGGTGCCGTTGCTACGCGAGGCCATCGCGCATTGCGAATCGACCCAGGACTACATCAGCCGCGAACTGTTTGAGGACATCCTCGAGAGCGAGGAAGATCACATCGACTGGCTTGAGACCCAGCTCGACCTGATTAAGCGTGTTGGGCTCGAAAATTACTTACAGTCAAAGATGTAAGACGTTCAGTGCAGACTGGACGAAAAAAGCCCAACCGCAGTTGGGCTTTTTTCGTGGTGGACGCCGAGGCAAAGCACATACCCATGGTCGAGCCGCAATCAATGCTAGTATGAGCCAAATTGGTAATGGCATTGAGAGTAAGGTTCAGGAGCGGCAATGCAATCACCGCAGGAACGCGACCCCGCGCGGCGTTTGCTGGAATTCATCGATGAGAGCCCATCGCCATGGCATGCGGCCGCCCGGCTGGCCGCCGCTTTGAGCGCGGCCGGATTCGTCGCGCTGGATGAGACACGACCCTGGGATTTGGCCCCGGGTAGAGGATACTACGTTGTCCGCGGCGGCTCCTCCGTCATCGCTTTTCGCCTCGGTGAGCGTCCGTTGCAGGGCACGGGACTGCGAATTATCGGGGCGCATACGGATTCGCCCGGTTTGCGAGTCAAGCCGGCCGGCGCGAGCACCCGCGGCGGTATGGCCATGCTGGGCGTGGAAATCTATGGTGGACCGATCCTCGCGAGCTTTTCCGACCGTGATCTGACGCTTGCCGGGCGGATATTGGTGCGGACCGGGGCGGGTCTGGAAGAGCGGCTCTATCGGTACCCAGGCGCATTGCTGCGTCTGCCCAATCTGGCGATCCACATGAATCGCGGCGTGAACGAGGAAGGGTTGCGTTTTGAGCCGCAGGAGCAACTGCCGCTGATCTTCGAGTGTAGTGGAACCGAGCCGGAGACGACGGAGGATCGGTTTCGGCAGCAGCTTGCCGGCTGGCTGGATATCTCGCCGCAAAGCCTGCGCTCTTGGGAATTGGCCGTGGTGGACACGCAGCCCGGTGTCTTTTTTGGTCCGGCCGAGGAGTTCATTGCCACGGCTCGGCTCGATAATCTGGCTTCTTGCCATGCAGCCCTGGAAGCCATTATGGCGGTGAAACCCGCTGCCGGAGTGTCGCTGATCGCTTGTTTTGATCACGAAGAGGTGGGCTCGGAGAGCTACCAGGGGGCCGCCGGCCGTTTCCTGCCCGATACGCTGGAGGCTATGCGGGTGGCGCTCGGTGCCGAGTCTGCCGTGTTGCAGCGTGAGCTCGCCGGCGGTTGGCTGCTCAGCGCGGATATGGCGCATGCTTATCATCCCAACTTCCCGGCCCATTATGACGAGGCGCACGCCCCACAGGTGAATGCCGGCCCCGTGATTAAGCTCAATGCCAAGCAACGCTACGCCACCGATGCGGTGGGCGATGCTTATTTTCAAGCACTCTGCGAGCGAGCGGGCGTGCCCTGGCAGCGCTATGTCCACCGCACGAACCTCCCCTGCGGCAGCACCATAGGCCCGATCTGCGCCGCCCGCCTTGGTCTGCGCACTGTGGACATCGGTGCGCCGATGTGGTCTATGCACAGTGTGCGCGAGAGCGCCGGCGCATTCGATCATGGCTATATGATCCGTGCGCTCAGCGCATTTTTCGCCGAAGTGTAAGGGACCAGCCGTGCAGGTATCGACGCGCCGGCCCGGGGGGCGAGAGGTGCGGCTCTTCGAGCTGCTGGCCGACGGGCGGTTTCACTCCGGCGAGGTTATTGCGCGGACTTTGGGCGTGAGCCGGGCGGCGGTTTGGAAGACTATGCAGCGCCTGCGGGCAATGGGCGGTGCGATCGATGCCGTTCGCGGGCGCGGCTATCGCAGCCGCTATCCCATCGAGGCACTTTCGGCGCAGGTCATGGCCGCGTACCTGGATCCGGTTGTGCAAGCGCGGCTTGATCGGCTCGATGTCGTGGAAAGGATTGATTCCACTAATGCGGCGCTGCTTGGCGAGGCGCGTAGCGACCGGCGCGTGCTTTTTGCCGAGTACCAGAGCTGTGGCCGCGGCCGACGTGGTCGGCGCTGGGAATCAGCTTGGTGCGGCGGGTTTTATCTGTCGCTGCGCTGGGTTTATACCGATCTTCCTTCAGGCCCTGGCGCACTGGCCCTGGTAGTCGGGGTAACGCTTGCCGATACCCTTGAGGCGCTCGGCTATGGTGCCATCGGTGTCAAATGGCCGAACGATCTGATCCGGGGTGGGCGCAAGCTCGGGGGGGTGCTCATCGAACTCGCTGGCGATCCCACCGGGACGTGTCGGTTGGTTATTGGGGTTGGCATCAATTGGCAAATCCCGCCTGCGTTTGAAGGGGGGGGCGATCAGCCCGCCACCGGTCTCATGGACATCATTGGCAGCACTCGGCGGCCCGGCCGCAATCAGGTGGCAGCGGCGCTGGTAGATGCGTTAGTGCGCGCTTGCCATGCTTTCCCTGCAAATTTCGACGGCATATTGGCCGAGCGCTGGCCGAGGCGCGACGTGCTCTACGGCCGTGAAATCACCATTCACCAGCCTTCCGGGTTGGTCACCGGGCGCATGGCCGGTATCGACCGGGAAGGCGCTCTGCTGCTTGATACGCCGGCCGGTCAGCAGCGGTTTTACAGCGGCGACATCCGGGTGAGGCTCACCGAATGAAGCTGCTGCTCGATATCGGCAATAGCCGGATCAAGTGGGCCTGCGCCGAGGGCGGGCGGCTTGTTGGCGCTGTCGCTGCGCTCCCTCATGGGGGCGTCGTGCCGGCAGGGTTGCTTGCGAGCTGGGTTGTACTCCAAGCCCCGAGCGACGGTGTGCTTGGCGTTTCGGTCGCCGCACCGCAGATCGTCCGCGAAATCGGTGTGTGGGTCGAACGACACTGGGTTTGTCATCCGCAGTGGCTTGTTACCCCTCGCACCGGGGGGGGGATTCAGATCGCCTACCCGCAGCCGGCGGCATTGGGTGCCGACCGTTGGACGGCCATGGTGGCGGCTCGGCACCGGGGCTTGTTGCCGGCCTGTGTAGTCGATTGTGGCACCGCCGTGACGCTGGATGCCGTAGACGGCGCAGGGCGCCACTTGGGTGGGCTCATCGTACCCGGGCTTGGGGCGATGCGGCGCTCGCTCACTGAACGCGCTCACCAACTCCCTGCGGTCGGCGACGGTTGCATAGAGGCATTGGCAACGGATACCCCCACCGGCATCCGCAGCGGTACTCTGCTCGGCCTCGCGGCGCTGATCGACGGCTTGGTCGATCGTTTGAAGGAACACAGCGGTTTGCCGCTTCAGCCGTTGTTGACCGGTGGAGATGCCGCATTGCTTCTCCCTTGGCTTACTCAGCGCTTTGAGCACGCGCCTCACCTGGGCTTGGAGGGGCTCGCCATGCTTGCGGCGGAGGGCAGCTGAGGCCAATTGTTTCCAAAGTGCGCAAGCAGTCCATTTTTTACGCTGGCGCTGGATTGGCCGCCGAATGGCGCACCGCGCTATGATAAACTTTCTAAGTGCGGACTGACGATTGCCCGCTGCGCACGGGGGATAGTCTGCAGGACAAGCAAGCTGGCGTAGCTCAGTTGGTAGAGCAGCTGATTTGTAATCAGCCGGTCGGGGGTTCGAATCCTCTCGCCAGCTCCATAAATCAAAAAGTTACATTAATGTCTTGCCCGTAACTTATTGCTTGTCACCGAATTTGTAACCTTCTTGGATTTGTCACCGTCCATAAAAAACCCGGCCGAAGCCGGGTTGTGTGGTGGTATAGCAGCTAGCTAGCTGACTCGAACAGCTAAGACATCAGAAAGCACAGCTCATATGCGGGTTCTGACGCATTCTAAAAGCTCGATTTCAGCTCTCCTGGGAGCGGGTAGGAATCCAGAGCCTCGGCAACAGAAAGCGTAGTTTCTGCCATATCTGGGTTGCTTACCATCTTACGAAGGTCATCCGATCCGCATGTCAATACAGTATCAATGCGCGCCGTCGCGCTGCGCTGCGAGCCTTCCGCCCTGGATGATGGATGTGCGAATCTGCCATTCAATGAATGGTGCCTATCATGTTTCGCGCCCTGCACATAAAACCTTTAGGTAACCGCATATTATGTGCGATCCGGCGCTTGAGCGCTACGCGTCACGTAACCCTGTAACTTTCGACACTAGCGCGCAGCGCGAAATGCGCTAGTTTTCTGGGTGTGGTTATCTGAATCCTCTCTCTAAACCTCTGGCTGGGCACGGATGCCTCGCCTTTTTCCTACCGCCCGGCCAGCACGGATTGTTTAAAGGCAGATCCAGCGGCTTCGCTGGCTTTATCGAGGTCGCGGGCGTATTCGGCGGCGCGCGACGGTGGCGAGCTTAAAAATCAGGTCCATTCACACATGCAAATGCTGCAAAGACGCCGGCCCGCTTACAGACTTATTTCAGGCACCCCGAAAGCCGTTACGCGGCCTGGCCAGATGACTTATATTTATTTGCCGGGTTAATAAGCATGTCTGCGGAAATGCATAACGCGCATCATTATTGACTGCACCCTTTATTTTAGGATAGCTGAAAAGAACCTTCTCATGCTTTCAAGTCATAACTTAATGGGAACCGATAAGCTAACCCAAAGCACTGGCAAAGAGGATTGGCTATGTCGCACGAAGGGCAAATCAAAGTATGGGATCCAGTGGTACGTATTTTTCACTGGATGCTGGTCGCTGCCTTTTTCACTGCCTACTTTATTACCGAGGACGGGTTCTTGTGGCTGCACACTTGGGCAGGTTATCTAGTTCTGGGTCTCGTTGTGCTGCGCGTTATCTGGGGTTTCATCGGCACTCGCTACGCTCGCTTTTCAAACTTCGTCACCACACCACCGGCAGCCTTGCACTATTTGTGGGAAGAAATCACGGGGCGGGCGCGCCGTTACCTCGGTCACAATCCAGCGGGGGCGGCTATGATCTTCGCTATTCTTGTCTTTCTGTTATTGGCAACCTTGTCAGGCATCGTCTTGTATGCCGCCGATGAGGGCGCAGGCCCTTTGGCAGGCTGGATAGCCAAATCCGAAGCCCTCGAAGACCCCCTTGAGGAAGTCCACGAGCTATTCGCCAACCTGACCCTGGCGCTGGTTATCGTGCATACCTTCGGTGTTGTATTGGGCAGCATGATCCATCGCGAAAACCTAATGGCGTCCATGTTTCATGGCTACAAGCGACGCGAAGCCGCAAGCGAGGGTCCCGGAGCAACCGGGCAAGTGGCACCTGATTAGTGCTGTCTTTTACGTCCTTGCGCTCCACATGTCGGCGCGGATGGCACCGAATTCCCATGTGGCCTCCCATGTGTTGTTATCCAGCTTGGTTACTAACCTTTTAGTAAATTCTGCCATGGTCTGATAGTATTTGGAGTACTGCACCCAAACGCTCCAAGGGGCCCGGAGCATGAGTCGTGAAGCGCACCAAAGTCTGCGGCTGCAAGCGATCAAGG
>JAUILK010000037.1 GCA_030433275.1 Gammaproteobacteria bacterium | reverse complement strand
CGATTCCAGCTCCTGGAAAGAGGGTTGGAACGACCGTTGGATTGATGATTGAGACTCAGCGTGAGCAGCCGGCCATGGAGCCCGAGCAAATTGAAATGGGTACGCAGCGAATAAATCAGCTCCGGTTCGTAATTGGTTTCCCGAAAGGGTGACGAGAAGTTACTGTTATAGGCTTGCCAAAACGAAAGCTGCGTATAACCAAACCAGAGATCGCCGCCGTCGAGGAGGAGATTGCGCCACAGCGGCGCCTTGAAGCTAAACTGGAATTTGACCTCTAGATGATCGATGTCGGCGACGTCACGACTGCCGCTAGGATCCCGGTTGAGCCGGGCGTTGTAGGAAAGCGGCAGAACGTAGATGGGCTTGTAGGGGGTGAAAAAACGCGCCCACCCTTGGTGCGAGGGGACTTGCCAACGCTGGCTCACCCCCCCCCCAGCCGGCACCTGCCCAGCATCCAGCATGCTAGCCTGCCCCGCAGTATTCTCCGAGTTACGGGGACCGCCGTGCACTGCTGACCGCCTATCATCGCCACCGTCTTGCGGCTGGCGGCCCATCGCACTGTCGTAGCAGTCCAAGCGCTCTTGAGCATCCTCCAGCTTGATACAGGCCCGCATACCCGCAGGGTCGAGCGCAACGACCGCGGGTGCCACAAGCATGAAAATCAAAAATAACCCGAACCAACGCACCGACATCCAAATCAGATCGCTCGTCGATCGACCGTGCGGCGCGCGCTCGACCCCGGCCCTGCATAAGGCATGCTCACCCCAGCAGGTGCCACCGGGCGGGCAAGTGAACACGGCCCGGCAAACATCAGGAACTGGAGGCAGCGTTACCAGGATGACCCTTGTCCTCACCTGCCGCCGCCTTATCGGCGGGCTCCACCTCGGTCTGCTTGACGAGTCCTTCCCGCTTGAGGTCGTGAATCCCCGACACCACCTCTTTACTCACTTTGTACACATAGTCATCTACAGAGGTCCGCAGCAGATAGTCATCGCCCTGGGCGGCCTTGCTGAAACGATATTCCACCGTATGTCCGTTTTTCAACGTCAATGTATAATTCAGCTCGGGCACCGGTGCCGAGTCCGACTTGTCTACCTTACCCTGCACGTCTTCGAAGGTGAGATTGGCCAATCGGTCGACGATCCGAACGGCTTGCTCCACATCCGTGTCAGTGCCGTTGCTCAGTCCAGCAAGTTGCCATTTATCGTCCTTGCGTTGCAGAGTAAACGAGGGTAAGTCGATACGGACGATGTCCCGAGGCTTTTGTTGCAAGAAATTGCGATCCATCCACTGATCGGCTTCGGTGCTCGCCTGCCAGAGTTGAAAAGCAATTTCGTAGACGGCCTTGCCCGTCTCCGATCGAGCAAAAACCTGTTTTGGTCCAGCCGAGTCCCCCAAATAGAGGGTAGTCAGCGCATCCTCACCATGTTTCAGCGTGATGCGACGCTCGAAATCCGCCGCGCCTACATGAAAGCGTCGGTCGGCCCCCTCGGTAACGGCTACCGGCAACCTCGGTCGCAAATCACTGAGCGCCACGAGAAAGCCGTCCACCTTAGAGGCGTCGGCTGGGAAACCTTCACGGGAGGGCAGCGTCCAACCCTCAGCGCCTTTGCGCAACGTGATCGAGTCTTCCTCAGGGGTATCGATCACGATGGTGTCGACCTTATCGCGTGCGAAAACGACCAGGGGTTGGCCAGGCTTGATGAGCATGTAGCGCTGGGCATTCCAAAGCAGCACACCGGCAAGTAAAACCTGAGCTGCGAGCACACCAGCCAAAATAATGTTCAGCCGCTTCATGCTTAGTCCTTCCCTTCCCGCAGCACGGCCAGATAGTAGCGCTCCCGACGCTGCCGTATAAACCGTTGCGCACCGAAGACAATCGCCAAACCACCGAGTCCGAAACCATAGCTGAGATATTCCCAAAAGCGCTGAGCATCCTCCGAGAGGGGTTTCAACAAGCGCGAGAAATGGCTGCGGCCGCGAATTGCGAGCAGGCCCGGATCCTCCAGCGACCAATCGATAGCGTTCTGTACAAGCTGTACCGGATTCAAATACTGAGCCCCGGTCGCATTAGCGATCAAATCAAGCGCGGAGTCGGCGAGAAAGCTGCTAGAGCCGAACAGGATGAGACGAGCGGAGACGGGCGAGCGCTCGATCACACCGGCAACCTTGGTTTTGGCATCCTCGCCATCCTCGCTCGCACCCGTTTTAACGCCACTCACCGCCTCGTCATCTTCTTCTTGCTTACGCTTGAGCAAAGGTGAAGGCTCGTCTTTGAAGAAGGACTGGAACCGTCCTTGCACAACGCCCGCCAGGAGCCTGCGGCCCTGATCTTCGCCGTTGGGAAATCCCATATCCCCATAACGCTCGAAGTCCGGTTCGATCGCCTCCGAGTCCGAACTCCACGCCTCGGGCGAGCTCTGCAGTATCCGAATCACCTTACGCTGCTTGCCAGCCTGCGGCTCGATCCGCACTGGGGAGGCCCAATCCATGGTGACCTGCTCGAGACCCGCAGTAATGGGGCTATCGGCAACCATGCCATCCGATCGAATATCCACCAAATAAGGGTATGCCAGACTGCGGATCTCCTGTACCCGCACACCGCCGGCCATGCGCTCCACTGGAATCGGCAACGCGATGTTCTGCGGATCGAGCACCATGGTCTCGGTGATTTTGATTCCCTTGGCCACGAGCCACTCCTCCAGTCCGGTCCGACGTTTCCTGACCGTGAGGCCGGCGCGGCTAAGGCCCACGTCGAACGGCGAAGCGGCAATGGCGACCGTACCTCCCCGCATGAGGAACTGATCAATGGCAAACAGCTGTTTATCGTCGAGCTCCCAGGGCGAGACCACTAGCAACAAATCGGTCGCCGCAGGTACCCGGCCCGTTTTCAGATCGGTCGTGCGTACTGCCGCATTCTCCCGCAGTTTGGCCTCCAAAGCCTGATAACGCGCCATCCCGCTACCGTAATAGCCCGGCTGCGGCGGTGGAGTATAGAGCGCGATGGTCTTCAATAAACCCGTAGCGAAGCGTTTCAAAGCCGATTCAATGTTGCGTTTGAGATCCGCCTGATCGAGGCTCTCGGGCAATGGCACCGGCACCATCTGATCACCCCGTTGCAGCAGCATGTAAAAGTAGAACCGGTTGGAGTCCAACAAGCTCGTGACCATGGGCTGAAAGCCGTATTGCTGCTGGATCTTCCGGGCCAACTCACCGCCGCCGGCCTGTGGATCGCGGATTCGAACCTGTAGCATTCCGCGCGACTCGGCACGCAACTCGCCGAGGATGGAATCCAAGCCCTTGCGCAGCTGCACCAGATCGGTGGGTAGGCGCCGCTCGTTCGATAAAAAGCCGTGAAAAGTGACCGGCTCGGTGATATGACTGAAGACGTTACCGCCCCCTTGATAAGCGTAGATCACTTTCTTTATGGTCCGTGTGATCTGGTATTCGGGATTGCGCAGCTCCACCTGCAGTTGCCCTGCCGAGCCACCCTTGACCTCGACCAAGTCGCGAAAATTCAACGTCCCGTACTGATCGCCGTACTTCACCAAGATGTTGAAATACGAGTTGACCACCCCAGCTTGATACTTGCTTTCGGTACGAAACGGCACAGGCTTGATGCCGTAACTCTCGTTCGCCTCACGCTCGAGCTGTGCGTCTTGCTGAGGGTCGACCAAGGCTACATGGACGCGCTTGCCGCCAACCACCGCATATTCTTTCAGCAAATTTTCGAGTTGCGGCACCAGCGGCGCCAATAGCGGATGCGTCTTGGCGCTGAAATAACCGCGGATGATCAACGGCTCCTGGAGCTGGGAAAGATAGAGTCGAGTCGCTGGAGAAACGGAATAAATCTGGCCCGCCGTAATATCCGCCCGGGCCCAGCCAATCGGTTGCAGCCAGAAATTGGCGGCCACGAAATTGGCGACGAACAATACCGCTGCGACCCGCCACTGCCGGTGCCTGCCCTGTCCGGCCGCCTCGGAACCTACCCAGCGCAACCGTTCCAACGAGTAGACGTTGAGTGTCAAAAATACACCGACCAGGCTGAGATAATAATAAAGGTCGCGCAAATCGAGCACGCCACGCGTGATGGACTCGAACCGCGCGCCCGTGCCGAGCAAAGCCAACCCATCCGCGACCCGCTGCCCGAACAGATCGGTAAGGGTACTGGAGCCGATGAGATAGAACACCGTACAGATCAGCACGCTACCAATAAGGCTAACGATCTGATTGTCGGTGCGCGAAGAAACATACAAGCCAATGGCAGCGTAGGCCGCAGCAAGCAATAGCGTCGCCAAATAACCACCAACCACCGGCCCCCAATCCAACGGACCCAATAGAGCGACCATGATCGGCAGTGGTAAGGTCAACACCAACGCCACCGCCACCAAACCGAGGCAGGCGAGAAACTTGCCGATCACCAGCCGAAGCGGAGTAACCGGAACGGTCATCAACAGCTCCAGTGTTCCCGAGCGGCGCTCCTCACTCCACATCCGCATGGTCACGGCGGCCATGAGAAAAATGAGCAGGATCGGCATCCATTGGAACAACGGCCGAACGTCGGCAAGGTCGCGGGCAAAGAAAGTCTCCACCCAGAAAAAGACGAACAGCGTTGCAGCGAGAAATGCTGCCAAAAAGATGTAGGCAACCGGTGAACCGAAGAAAGCCGCCATCTCCTTACGCGCGACCCTCAGCACATCAGGCATGAACAGCCTCCCCTGCCTCGTTGATCTTGCGGAATACCGCCTCGAGCTCCATGACCTCCGGCTGCAACTGATAGAGCGCGATGCCACTTGCATACATCGCGCGCCCCACGGCGCAAGCAATCCCCGCCGGGTCGCTCTCTCCCAGCTGCAATCGATAACAATACCGGCCTTGCTCGGCGCCGGCCTCCTCAATGCGCTCAACGCCGCCAACCGCATCGAGGACGGCACGTGCGCGCTTGGGCGGCGCGCTTACACAGATCTGCAGGCCGTGAGTTTGATCAAGCTCGCCGAGCTTGGCATCAAGCGCCAAGCGCCCCTGGCGAATCATCAACACCCGGGTGCATACCGCCTCGACCTCCTGCAGAATGTGGGTCGAAAGCAGCACCGTGGCGTGCTGGGCGAGTTCGCGAATCAACTCGCGCATGTGCTGAATCTGGCTCGGATCAAGCCCATTGGTGGGCTCGTCCAGTATGACGATGCGCGGCTTATGCAGGATCGCGCGCGCCACGCCGACCCGCTGCCGATAGCCGCGCGACAGCGTTGCCACGCTGTGCATGGCGCGGGGCTCTAAGCCCGTGCTGCGGATTGCTTGGCGAGTGGCCGCCGCGCGCTCCGACGGCGGCATACCTTGCAACGACGCCTGGTAATCCAGGTAGTCGATAACACTCATGTCCGGATAGACCGGGCAATTCTCCGGTAAATAGCCGATACAGTGTTGGATTTCGTGGCGCTGATGAGCTATATCGAGGCCGTCGACCGTAATGCGCCCGGCGCTCGGCTCGAGATAGCCGGTCAGCATCTTCATGATCGTCGTCTTGCCAGCCCCATTGTGACCCAGCAAGCCAACGATCTCGCTGCGGGCGATTCGGAAGGAAACATCGCAGACGGCCTTGACAGCACCATAGCTAAGCGACAATTGTTCTGCTTCGATCATTGCGAAACAGGCCCCTTGAGTTCGTTCTGGGTGATCGAGAGGTGCGCCGCCCCGAGACGGCGAGGCAGGCGGATCCGGACCGCAAGTCCAAGGCAGAGTGTAGCGCCAGGTTAGAACGATTAAAATGGGCCTTTCCAGTTCCACAAACGGGTCTATCAAATCATGTCCAGCGTCGTCGACGGTACAACCGCAATTCCCGAGCAGCCGCCCCTTGCCGGCCCGAACCATGCCAGCAGCGAGCCACCGAGCTCCTACGAAATCACGGTCCGAATCGAAAAACCCATGCTGCGCCGCGTATTGCGCAAGCTCCTTAATAGCTACTTGGGACGCAAACGTTATCTGGCGGCGCTTATCATCGGCTACGCCGTAACCACCTTCCTTTTGAAGCAGGATTACAGCTGGTACACCTGGGTGCTGGTCGGACTGCTGATTATCGTGGTCGTATTGCCGATGCTCTTACGCTCCCTAATGTTTCTACGCTGGCTCCGGGCGTATCAAGCCGAGCAGGGCGAGGCGGCTTGCTACCGATTCGACGACGATGGCATCGAGGCGCGGGTCACCAACGGCCAGGGCCAAATGCCGTGGCAGGAATTCAACCGATTGCTCAGGCTCGACGAAGCCTGGTTGTTGTTCACGCGCGGCAATGCCTTCACCATTTTGCCACTGCGCGATTTATCACCTGGTTTACGTGAACTGATCATGGGCAAAATCGAAGCCAACGACGGAGAAATCATCTAAATCACACCGGCGCGTCTGGATTATTTCAGTTGCCGGCGACCGAGCATCGAACGACACAGCGGAGGCGATGACCGAACCGGAAGGCGTCATCAAATATCGGCTCGATCACCACTGGAGCGATCCACCCGAGCCGGCGCTGATTCACTCGCTGAACGCCTGGCGGGGGTTGCTGC
Organism: Gammaproteobacteria bacterium; assembly: GCA_030433275.1. Lineage (GTDB taxonomy): Bacteria > Pseudomonadota > Gammaproteobacteria > Nitrococcales > Nitrococcaceae > Nitrococcus. The sequence continues at coordinate 27,128 of JAUILK010000037.1, read as the reverse complement.
GCACGCTCGGGCTGATCGGGCAGGATCCTGCGCGCTACGGCGGCATCGGCTTCGGCAACCTGAGCCGGCGCCTGGAGGGTTCCTGTGGCGCACGTGCCCCGGCGTTTCTAATCAGCGGCACCCGAACAGGCCATCTCGCTCGTCTGGAACCAAAACATTATGTGTGGGTACGGGAGTGTGATACCAAGCACAATCGTATTCTGGCCGAAGGGCCGATTCATCCTTCTTCCGAGGCGCTGACCCACGGTGCCATCTATGCGGCCGCACCGGAGCTCATCTATGTCTTCCACGCCCACTGCCCAACGATATGGCGGCATGCCCGCGCACTGGGCGTTGCACTCAGTGCGACCGATGTGCCCTACGGAACACCGGCAATGGCCACAGAGGTCCGCCGGCTGCTCGCCGCCGCCGAGGTCCGCCGCAGCGGCGCCCTCGCGATGGGCGGTCACGAAGACGGCGTTATCAGCTTCGGGTCCAGCGCCGCGGCGGCCGGTTGCGTCATGCTCTCGCTACTCGCCCGAGCGCTGGAGCTAACGGATCGACGTTGACCGGAAAACCAAGCACCGACCACGGCAAGGGAAAAGGCTCCCGATGGGCACTGCGCGTGATGACCCGATCGGCATTTTCGACTCCGGTCTGGGCGGATTGTCGGTCGTTCAGGCCATTCGGCAACGATTGCCTGCAGAGCAACTGCTTTATGTTGCAGATTCTGCTTACGCGCCGTACGGGAGACGCCCCATCGCGTTCATCCGCGCACGCGCCCTGGCATTGGCCGGTTTTCTCCAGACTCAGCGGGCCAAAGCGCTGGTTGTCGCCTGTAATACAGCTACTGCGGCGGCCGCCGAAGCACTGCGCAAACAACTCGAATTACCCATCATCGCCATGGAACCTGCCGTCAAACTCGCCGCGGCCGCCACCCGCTGCAATGTGGTCGGAGTGCTTGCAACCGAAGGAACGCTGGCGAGTGCTCGCTTCGCGGGGCTGCTGGCGCGCTTTGCAGGCGCGGCGCGGGTCGTGACCCGACCAGCGCCGGATCTGGTACTGCTGGTCGAACGTGGCGAAATCGATGGAATCGAGGCCATGCGACGGGTCCAAGCGCATGTGAGCTACCTGCTACGGCAGGGCAGCGATACGATCGTGCTGGGTTGCACGCATTACCCCCATTTGCGGCCATTGATCGAGCGAGCAGCCGGCCCCGAGGTAGCCATCATCGATACCGGCCCCGCCGTCGCGCGAGAGCTGCGACGGCGACTCGAGAGAAAGGGCTTAGTTCGGTCAAGCGCCGGCGGCGGCACGATCCGTATCTGGACGAGTGCGACGGCGAGTTCCACCCGAGCCATTGCACAACGCCTAGCCGGCCCTGGGCACAGCGCACTGTTAATCGATGCGCTACCGCCGCTGTCCATTTCCCAATCCCCTCCAGGAGTACCAGCAACGGAGCGGTAGCATACGCGGCTCGGCTCCTGTGAAATCAGCTAGCCAAGATTGCAGTGAATTACCCATTCGACGATAGTTGTGCAAAATAGAGGTTTAGTTATTAAGGCTTGAATTCCGGGCTCGGCACACTGATAAAACATTGATACAAACCAATCAGCCAAAGGAGCAAGGAATGCACTCAACGACTCCCATGCGCCGCTGCATGGTGTTAGTAACCGCCGCGCTGCTTTCAGCATGCACCTCGGTCCCACCCGAGAAACCCGATGATGCGCTGTCCAAAGCGCAGTATGCGATCAACCAGGCTGAACAGGTGGTTGGCCGAGAAAGCCAATCGGTACCTTTGTATGAAGCCAAACAGCGGCTTGAAAAGGCCCGCAGCCTCACTTCCGAGCCTAAAAATTACCTTAAGGCACGCCGTCTGGCCGAGGAGGCGACTTTAGACGCGCGCTTGGCGCAGTCTCAAGCCGAGGCGCGCGAGGCACAGGCCCGCAAGACCGATCTGCAAGAGAGTCTTGAGACGCTGCGCGAGGAGATTCAGCAAGGGGGGACCGGACAATGAACCACCGCATCCTAATCGGCTTGTTGGGCGCGGCTTTGCTCGCCGCCTGCAGGTCGGCCCCCGTGCAACAAAATCTCGATGCGCTTGGCCCGGCGCAGCAAGCCGTCGCCAAGGCGGCCGCCGATCAGCAGGTCCAAGCCTACACCGCCGTGGAATTGCGCCGGGCGCAAGACAGCCTAAAGGCGGCGCAAACCGCTTGGACAGAGGAACAAGACCAGGCGCGCGCCGAACATCTGGCCTACTTGGCACAACGGCACGCCGAGATCGCTCAGACCGAAGCAGCGAAGCAAGCCGCCGTTGTGCAATCCCAGCAGATCATGAAGCAGCGCGATACGCTTCGGCTCCAGAGCCGCAGTCAGCAAGTCGAGGCGCAACAGCGCCAAATCGAAGTATTGAGGGAACAGCTCGCCGAACTCAAGCCTAAGCAAACCGAGCAAGGCATCATGCTCACTATCGGCCATGTGCTGTTTGCCTTTAACAGCGCGCAGCTGCAATCGGCCGCGCAGGCACCGCTCGACAAACTCGCCGCTTATCTACGTGAGCGTCCGCAGACACAGGTACAGATCGTGGGCTACACCGACAGCACCGGTCCACAAGCCTACAACCAGCGCCTCTCCGAGCGCCGCGCCCAATCCGTTGCCGATGCGATGGCACAGCGGGGAATCGACCGTGCCCGGATGGCTGTTAACGGACAGGGCGAGAGCAACCCGGTCGCCTCCAATGCGACGGAACACGGCCGACAGCTCAATCGACGGGTGGAGTTCACCCTCCTGAACCAATCGTAACCGCAGTCCCACCGCCGTCTGGAACCCGAATGCTTCACGATCCCGCCACGGCAGCACTGCCGTGGCGGGTTGAGCGATGATTCGAAATCAGTCTGCCTACAGCGGAATGCATTCGGTAATCGCCAGCCGTATGATCGATTAGCGCAACACTCTAAAATCCGCAGCGAGTCCTCCACCCACCGTCTCTACACAGATACTGCTCGCAAGCTGCGATGAGGAGAATTTGTAAGTCCTTGCCGAAAAAATGCATTGCAATCCGGGACGCGCGCCAAAACAATCTGCGCAATCTTAATCTCGACATCCCTTTGGGCGAACTGGTGGTAATCACCGGCGTAAGCGGATCGGGCAAATCCTCGCTCGCCTTCGATACCGTCTACGCGGAAGGTCAACGCCGCTATGTCGAGACGTTCTCGCCGTATGCCCGGCAGTTTCTGGATCGAATGGACAAACCCGCCGTCGAGCGCATCGAAGGCATTCCTCCTGCAATCGCCATCGATCAGACCAACCCGGTGCGCAGCTCCCGCTCCACCGTGGGCACCATGACGGAGTTGAACGATCATCTGAAGCTGTTGTTCGCCCGGGCGGCGCGGTTATATTGCCAGCGCTGCGGTCACTGCGTGATGCGCGATACCGCCGATGACATCGGCACGCAGCTGATCGCCCGGGGCGAGAACCGACGCGCCGCCATCATCTTCCCGGTCGAGATACCGGAGAACTTCACACCGGAGGAAATCCACGCGCTCCTGAAGCGACAGGGCTATACCCGGTTGCACTCGACGGGCAACCAACGGATCGAGGTGATCCAAGATCGTCTGCGCCTTGCAAAAAATCATCGTGATCGGATCGTCGAGGCCCTAGAGGCGGCGCTAAAACATGGCCGCGGCCGAACAAGCATCTACCCTCTCGACGAACACCATCAACCCCAAGCACCGTGGCGTTTCTCAACGGATCTGCACTGCGCCGACTGCGACATCCATTACACCGACCCAAATCCTAGCCTCTTCTCCTTCAACTCACCGATCGGTGCCTGCGTGACCTGCCGCGGCTTCGGCCGCACACTGGGAATCGACCTCGGGCTGGTGATCCCCGATGATCAACTCACCCTCGCCGAAGGGGCTATTCGACCATGGCGCTCCGGTCAATCCGCCGAGTGCCAGCGTGATTTGCTGCGCTATGCGCACCACCGCGGCCTGCCCACCGATACCCCCTGGCGCGACCTGGCGGAGAGCGACCGGCGCTGGGTCCTCGACGGCGAAGGAGACGGCGCGGACCGCTGGTATGGCGTACGGGGTTATTTCGACTGGCTGGAGTCGAAAAGTTACAGGATGCACGTGCGCGTGCTGCTCTCGAAGTACCGCAGCTATGATCTGTGTTCGGCCTGCCGCGGGGCGCGCCTCAAACCACAGGCCCTGCTTTGGCGCCTGGGCCGGCGCGAGGACGCCGACGCCGTACTCGACCCGGCGACGCGCTTCCGCCTCGTCGGCAGCGAGCTGGCGCGAGAGCGCTTGGTCAAACTGCCGGGGCTCAGTATTCACGATCTCATGCGGTTACCGCTCGTTTGCGCCGCTCATTTCTTTGAACACCTGCAACTACCGCCTCCTATGGATGAGGCCGCAGAAATGTTACTCGAAGGCATCCGCACACGGCTGCGCTACCTCGGCGAAGCGGGGCTCGGCTATCTCACCCTCGACCGCCAATCGCGCACACTCTCCGGCGGCGAGGTGCAGCGGATCAACCTGACCACGGCTCTCGGCACCTCACTGGTGAACACGCTGTTCGTGCTGGATGAACCCAGCATCGGCCTGCACCCGCGGGACATGCAGCGCATCATCGAGGTCATGCAGCGCCTGCGCGATGCTGGCAACACGCTGCTGGTCGTCGAGCACGATCCCCAGGTCATGCGTGCGGCCGATCGGATTCTCGATTTGGGGCCCGGCCCCGGTGAAAGCGGCGGCAATATCGTCTTCTCCGGCCCGCCGTCCGAGGTACTGCAGGCACGGGGCTCACTCACGGCGAACTATCTCAGCGGGCGGCGTAACATCGGCTCAGCCGGCGTGGAACGCCCACGTGGCTCACCCAGTCTTTGGCTGGAGATTTGCGGGGCTGCCGCGCACAATCTCAAAAACCTCGATGTACGCATCCCGTTACAGCGACTTACGGTACTCACCGGGGTGTCCGGATCCGGTAAATCCACCTTACTGGAAGGCGTGCTCTACAACGCCCTGCGCAAACTGCAGGGTCGACCGGCGGAGCGGCCTGGCCAATTCACCGCGCTCCACGGTCACGAACAACTCGACGAGGTCGTGCTGGTGGATCAATCGCCCATCGGCAAAACCACGCGCTCCAACCCCGCCAGCTACGTGGGCGCCTTCGCCGCCATTCGAAAAGCGTTCGCCGCCGAACCGCTGGCACGGGAACGCGCCTATCAACCCGGCACCTTCAGTTTCAACAGCGGCAGCGGGCGTTGCCCAGGCTGTGGCGGCAACGGCTTCGAGCACGTGGAGATGCAATTTCTCAGCGATGTTTATCTACGTTGCCCGGATTGTGACGGCCGCCGCTACCGCACCGAAGTGCTGGAGGTGAAACTCGCACCTTCCGCCGACTGCCGGGCAGCACCTCAATCCGTGGCCGATGTATTGGCCATGACCGTGACCCAGGCCAGCGCCTTCTTCGCTGACTACCCCGATATCGTCACTGCCCTGAGGCCTTTGGAGGCGGTCGGTTTGGGATATCTGCAGCTCGGACAGCCGGTTCCAACGCTCTCAGGTGGCGAAGCACAGCGCTTGAAACTAGCCGGCCATCTTACCGGTGCCGCCCGGCGCCAAGCCCAGCACAAGCGGCTACTGTTCCTGTTCGACGAACCAACCACCGGACTGCATTTCGAGGATATCGCCACGCTCCTGCACGTTTTCGAACGCTTGCTGCAAGTCGGGCACTCTTTACTCATCATCGAGCATAATCTCGATGTCATCGCGGCGGCGGACTGGATTATCGATCTCGGCCCCGAGGGCGGTGAGCGCGGCGGTGAAATCGTCTGCAGCGGCTCGCCGGAGCAAGTCATGGCCGTCGCGGCAAGCCATACTGGGCAAGCCCTAGCGGCGTACCTGAAAGCCCGTTTAAAAAAGCCGCTGTCCAAAGCCAGAAAAACAGCCGAACCCGGCACGGAAGTCCCCACAGCGCAACACGGCGCCGAAAGCATTTACATCCATCACGCCCGCGAGCACAATCTGAAGAACATCGACGTACACATACCGCATGATCGGCTTACGGTAATCACCGGAATCTCCGGCTCCGGCAAAAGCACTCTGGCCTTCGACATCCTCTACAATGAAGGTCAGCGCCGCTACCTCGAATCACTCAACGCTTACGCCCGGCAGTTTGTCCAGCCGGCCGCTCGACCGGAGGTGGATGCCATCTTCGGTATTCCACCCACAGTCGCAATCGAGCAGCGCACCAGCCGCGGCGGACGCAAGAGCACCGTAGCGACTCAGACCGAGCTGTATCATTTTCTGCGCTTACTGTTCGTCAAGCTTGGTGTTCAACACTGTCCGGACTGCGATCTACCGATTGAAGCACAGACCGTGGACGCCATCGTCGCCCGGCTGTTACGCACCCAGCGGGGCCAATTGGCTCACGTTCTCGCACCACTTGTAACCGCCCGCAAGGGCTATTACACGGAACTCGCCAGATGGGCCGCAAGCAAAGGCTTCGCGCAGCTGCGCGTAGATCGTGTGCTGCTACCCACAGCCAACTGGCCGCGCCTGGATCGCTACCGTGAACACGATATTGATCTGCCCGTAGCCGAGCTGGCGCTCACGCCCGAAAATGAGGTGCGGCTGCGAATGCAGTTGCAGTGGGCGCTCGATCTCGGCAAAGGCCACGTCAAGGTGGACTTCGGCGATCCAGGCGAAGCGTTGTTTTCCATCCAGCGTGCCTGCCCGAGCTGCGGGCGCAGCTTCCATGAAGCCGATCCACGCCGGCTCTCGTTCAATTCCAAGCACGGCTGGTGTCCAAGCTGTTATGGGGTCGGTGTGGTGCTCGCCGGATTCGATGCGCTGCAAACGGGGGAGGAAACCGAATGGCTGGCGACCGAGAGCGATGCCGAAACGCACCCTTGCCCGACTTGCCAGGGACGCCGTCTATGCCCCGAAGCACTCGCCATCCGGTTCCAGGGTCGAAACATCGCCGAGTACAACGCTTTGTCGGTCGACGATGCCGCACACACCTTCGACAACCTCGAGCTCACCGGGCGCGAGGCCGAGATTGCTCGCGATCTGCTACCTGAACTACGCCATCGCCTCGCTTTCTTAAAGGAGGTGGGGCTTGGTTATCTGACCCTGGACCGCGCCGCTCCTACGCTCTCCGGCGGCGAAGCGCAACGGATCCGGCTCGCCGCTCAACTCGGCTCCAGCCTCCACGGCGCCTGTTACGTCCTCGACGAACCCACCATCGGCTTGCATCCGCGGGATAATCGAATGCTGCTCGACAGTCTCCAACGATTGCGGGCAAAGGGCAACACCATCGTCATCGTCGAGCACGACGAGGAAACCATCCGCTGCGCCGAACATGTGATCGATCTCGGACCGGCGGCGGGCGCAGCGGGCGGGCATGTGGTGGCCACCGGAACGCCGCGCGAACTGGCGCAAAGCGCGGACTCGCTCACCGGACGCTTACTGGCCGAGCCGCTGCGCCATCCGCTGTCTGCCTGCCGCCGTGAACCACAAGCCCCCGGCCGAGTCATCCAGCTACTCGGCGCCAACCAGCACAACCTGCACGCGGTCGATGTGTCTGTGCCACTGGGCCGACTGGTGGGAATCAGCGGCGTCTCCGGCTCGGGTAAGAGCACCCTGGTTCGCAATGTTCTATACGCCAACCTGCGACGACTCGTGGCCGCCAAACGCAGCGGAACTCGGCCGCCTCTACGCGGCTGCAAAGACCTCATAGGCTGGGAGTCGATAGACCGAGTCTTGGAAGTCGATCAAAGTCCGATCGGCAAAACGCCGCGCTCCTGCCCGGCTACTTATGTCGGCTTCTGGAACGATGTCCGCCACCTGTTCGCGCAAACCGAAGAGGCTCGCGTGCGCGGCTATGGCCCAGGACGCTTTTCCTTTAATACCAAGGACGGCCGCTGCCCGGCGTGCGAAGGCCAGGGCCTGCAGCGGGTGGCGATGAGCTTCCTGCCGGACGTCACGCTGCGCTGCGATCTGTGCAATGGGCTGCGCTTCACGCCGGAAACTTTGGCCGTCGAGTACCGCGGCCAGTCCATCGGCGCCGTGCTGCAGCTAAGCGTCGCCGAGGCTGCCGAATTCTTCGGGGTGCACGGTAAAATCCAGCATTCCCTGCGCTTGCTCGAGGACACGGGGCTTGGCTATCTGGCCCTCGGTCAACCAAGCCCCACGCTCTCCGGCGGGGAAGCGCAGCGCCTCAAACTCGTCACGGAGCTCGCCAAGGCCCGGCCTAACGAGCGCCGCCGTTCACCGCATACACTTTACCTTCTGGATGAACCCACAGTGGGACTGCACATGGCCGATGTGGAAAACCTCATCCACGTACTGCACCGACTCGTGGCCGCCGGCAACACCGTGATCGTCATCGAGCATAATTTAGATATGATTGCCGAGGTCGACTGGCTCATCGACTTGGGCCCCGAGGGCGGCCAAGGCGGAGGACGAATTGTCGCGGAGGGAACACCAGAGACGGTCGCCCAGGTAGGAGAAGGTTCATACACGGCGCGTTTTCTCGGTGAATTCCTCGCCGAACGGGGGGGCGTTTGCAATCGATCCTCGAGCCCGGATATCGTTCAATCTCGGCCAGCTTCCGATTCATAGCCGACAACAATGCGGCAAAAGCGGCCAAATCCTTTGCTGACCAGAGACGCCGACAAGGGCGCATTGGTTGTCATGGACTTCACCCAGTGCGTCAACTACACTACTTTCAGCATTAATTTAGCCGTCCGGACTGCTCTTGCGAGAGCACGGCGATAATAAATTCATTAATTGCATGAACAGAAGGAGCGAAACATGGGCTGCTTCAATTCGGTCGTCGTCGACGCCCCCGTCAATAGGGTGTGGGGTGCATTGCGAAATTTTCACGACATGTCCTGGGCGGCGGACGAAGTCGAGTGTGAGCCGGTGGGCGCTTACGCCGGCAACCAGATCGGCGCCAAGCGCATCATCAACGGAACCTTCTACGAGACTCTGATCGGCCTGGACGACCAGGCGCGGATCATGCGATACCGTATCGATGTCGGTTCCGATTCCGCTTCTAAGGATAATGTCCAAGAATTCGTCGGCGAAATCCGGGCCGTACCAATTACTGAGGATAATACGACCCTCGTCGTCTGGGCAACGAGCTGGGAACCCAGTACGGGCGCAGTTGCCGAACCCGGCGATGCGGTCTATCAAGCAATGCTGTCCGAGCTGCAACGCTCGTTTGATTAGCAGGCTAATCCCATTCGTTTAAAAGCGCTATACGATCCGGCAACCCTCGCGAGCGAGGGTTGCTCGGTGAGTGATGCTCAGAGTTGTGCTTCCGCCACCTAAGCTAGGTCGGTCTCGCCAAAAGTCTAGTTTACTACTACCCACCCGACTTACGTTTGAACTCTGCCAAGTGCCGCCGTGCGCGCTTATCGGGTCGATGATCCACACGCGGCATTGCCGCCGCCGCGATTCTATGCTGCTCTCTGATACGCTGCCGACGCTCGATACTCGACTCCAGCTCCTGATAAAGCTTCTGGGCCTCCACCGCGGGACCGCGCTGTTCGGCAAGCGCCTGAACAATCACCACGAATTCATATGAGCCCTTGGTCACACGGACCTCGGAACCGACCCGCAATTCTTTCGCCGGTTTGGCCCGCACACCGTTCACACTGACTTTGCCGCCTTTGATGGCATCAACGGCGAGCCGCCGAGTCTTGAAAAACCGGGCCGCCCAGAGCCAGCGGTCAATTCGAACCGATTTACTCTCGGTTTCGGACATTTGATCCATACCTCGAATTTGGCCGCGCCAGCTGCGCTTGGAAGCAGCTATCCGGCTGAAGCCAGCTAACTTTTTAGGCCGAAGCCACCCGTAAGCCTACACGGCAAGCAACGTCATGCCCAACTCACGCCCGGCGGCATTCAGTCTGGCAGGTGAAAAGGGGACGGATTTATTTTTTATCGTCAGGTGTCTTGCGAGGTCGGCCCCGCCCACGGAGTTCGATCCGTTTTCTCAGGATGTGCTCGACTTCATCGATAAAGCGTTGGCTGCCGGTCAGTTGTCCACGCTGCAGTGCCTCCTGAATGAGGCTACATTCACCTTCGGGGATAGCCTCACGGACGAATTGCTGATAGCGCTGTCGGCGCAGAGCCTCGGTCGGGTCGAGTTCGAGATAGCAGGGATCAAGGTTAAGCCACGCTGGGCTGTTATGCCCAGGCGTTGCCGGTAACTCGACCAGGGATAATCTTCCGGGACCTTGACCATTCGAGCCCGGACGGGATTGAGCTCGATGTATCGACAGCAGGCCAGGAGGTAGCCGTCGCTATCCACCGGGCTGGACTTGTAGCGGCTCTCCCAAAGGGTTCCCTATCTACCCTCGAGACGGTTTCGATATCGGGTGGCGCGCGCCGCGAGCGTCTTCATTAGTTGGCCAAGACCTGCAATGGTGTCGCTTGGTGCGGCCAACAGGTGGACGTGGTTGGTCATCAGGCAGTACGCATGGATGCGTACCTCGAATCGCGGCGCGAACTCACGAAGATTATTGAGGTAGTGCTGAAAATCCTGGTCGCTTGCGAAAACCACCGCCCGGTTGTGGCCTCGCTGGACGATATGGCGTGGGTAATTCGGTAAGACGATGCGTCCCTGCCTGGGCATGGTTTGCTTCCTTCGATGTTATCCTGACTCCAAACTAAGATTACCGAACCAGAAAATAAATCTGTCCCCTTTTTATGGAAGTCGTCTACCGTCTTACCCTGTCACAAGGCGAGTCTGCGGAAGGCAAGGCTCGAGATATCGCTCTGGAGCAAACGGCGGAGCTGCCGCGAGAACTTGTCTCCAATGACGTGATGGAGCGCATGGTCGGCCGTGTGGAGTCGATTACCACAGCGGGGCGAGACCAATATCTAGCACGCATTTCCTATTCTATGGAAAGCATCGGCGCGGAGCTTACGCAGTGCCTGAACGTGCTTTTCGGCAACATTTCGCTCAAACGCGGCATCCGCATCGTGGGGATTCACTGGCCGGATCAGTTGCTGAAGGCTTTCGGTGGACCGGGCCACGGCATCTCCGGAGTGCGCCGGCTCACCGGGATCGAGAATCGTCCGTTTTTGGCGACCGCACTCAAACCGATGGGTTTAAGCCCGGCGCAGTTGGCGCGCTTGTGCCGGGATTTCGCCCTGGGCGGTCTCGACATCATCAAAGATGACCACGGCCTTGCCGATCAGGTAAGCGCCCCTTTCAGGGAACGGGTCGAACACTGCCAAGCGGCGATCAGTGCCGCCAACTGCGACGTCGGCGGCCAGACATTGTATTTTCCCAACGTAACCGCCGCGCCATGGGAGCTCGCCGAGCGCGCGCACCATGCTCAGCAAGCCGGCTGCGTGGGTGTGCTCGTCAACCCCTGGCTGACCGGTCTGGATTCGATGCGCTGGATCCGTGACCGGTTCGGTTTGGTGATCATGGCCCACCCAGCGCTTACCGGAGCTTATCTACACCCAAACCACGGGGTTGCGGCCGAAGTGCTTTTAGGCGATCTCTTTAGAATCGCGGGGGCCGATGCGGTGATCTATCCCAATGCAGGCGGCCGGTTTGGCTTCAGCCGCGCGTTGTGTGAGAGAATCAATCAGCACCTACGGCAACCGCTGGGCGAGCTGGCTGCCAGCTTCCCCACGCCGGGCGGAGGTATGAGCATCGACCGGGCCGCCGATTGGGCCAAACGCTATGGGCCGGATACGATCTTTCTCATCGGTGGCAGTCTCTACGGACAAAACGATCTGATCACAGCCTCCAGAAAGTTGAAGCAAGCCATTGGCGGCTGATTGAACTCAAAATGGACAAATCCAAGGTTGTTCGAGCACAAAATTTCCGCTGGAAAAACGTGCCGCTGCGGGAATACAAAGCAGACGGCAGTCATTTTCACGCCATTACTCGTCAGTCCTTGCTCGGCGAGAGCGCGGACGAGCAAGCGGTCAACTTCCTCACCCGCTACTTCGAACTCCAACCGGGGGGGTATTCGACCCTCGAACACCATCAACACCCGCATACGGTAGTAATACTACGCGGGAGCGGCGAAGTCATCTTAGGCGACCGAGTGGAAGCAATCGACCGCCATGATTGTATCTATATCGCCCCCGGCGCCTTCCATCAATTCCACGCCAGCTGCGGCGAGCCACTCGGCTTTCTCTGCATCGTCGATCGCCATCGCGATCGACCGGCGCTACCCACACAGGACGAACTCGAGCAGCTGCGCCGCAATGAGCGAATACGCCAGCGCATGCGTATTTGAAGACAACCGGCGCGTGACCGAATCAGCTGTTCAAGCGGCCCTAGGACTTGCCCTGGTAATACTCCGGCTCATTGCCCGGCTTCCACTTGATATTACAACCGATACTGGGATATTGCGGCTCCGGTAGCTCGGCGCCGGCGAGCAGCGCGTCCACAGCCCGCCGCAAATCCTCGCCTGTGACGGGGTCCGATTTACCCGGGCTGCTGGAATCGAATCGTCCCCTATAAACCAAGCGGCGTTCCTGGTCGAAGAGAAAAAAATCCGGTGTGCAAGCCGCATGATAGCTCAAAGCGGCATCCTGAGTGTAATCGTACAGATACGGGAACGGGTACCCGGCCTGCTCTTTCTCCTCTTTCATGCGTTCCGGGCTGTCATCCGGGTACTTATCGACATCGTTCGAACTGATCGCGACGATCGCCAGACCCTTGGCCTGATATTCATGGGCAAACTCGGCCAGACCGTGCTGAATATGCTTGACATAGGGGCAATGGTTACACAGGAACATGACCAGCAGCGCCTCGGCTTCATCGAAGTCCACAAGGGCGACCATGTTCTCATCAGTATCGTGGAGCAAAAAATCAGGGGCTTGCGTGCCCAGCGGCATCATGATGGATTCAGTCCTCGACACGATGTCACCTCCAAAGGTTGAGGTTCGGTTTATTGATCGTATTCCCTGGGTAATAAAAGCGGATTATAAGCTCAATTACACTAGCATAGCCGCGGTGGTCACGAGCCATCGGGCTCGTAGCCGATGCTTGCCATGAAATCTTGGATGGCAGGCTGCATACGCCGCACCACCTTGTAGCCTTCCTCGATCGCCTCAGCTCCACGTGCATACTCCAATAGCCCGATCCGCGAGAGCCGGGGGCTGAGCAGCAGGTCCGGCGGATCACCCGCCATCCGGCTGCGGGTTATACGATCCTGCATGATATTGATCGCCGTGGTCATCACCTCGAACAACCCAGGCCCTGATACCGATGAACCGGTACGGAACTGTCCCAAGAGGATAGCGGCGCGTTCACGCAGTTGCGTCGATACCCGGTCGAACAGACCGGGCTCGAATTCCTCTGCCCCTCCTGTAGTGGGAGCGACCGGATCGGGAACGGAAAAGGCTCGCACGAGATCGGGCTGTAGGTGGCGCCCGATCAAATCGCCATTTAGGTTGACCGCTATGATCGCATCCGCACCCATGGCATGGCAGAGTGATACCGGGACGGGGTTGACCAGTCCTCCATCGACAAACCACTGCCCTTGCTGGCATGAGGGTGTGAACAGCCCCGGCAAAGCCATCGACGCCCGGATGGCCTCGACCACGGAGCCTTCCCGCAGCCAGTGCTCACGTCCCGAATAGAGGTCGGTGGCCACCACACCCAATGGCCGCCGTAACTGATCGAAATGTAAGTTGCCGAAACTTGCGACAAAGAGATTGACCAGCCGTCTTCCTTCGAAGAACCCACCGCCACCGCCTACGGCCAGATCCAAAAGGCTAACGACCTCGCGCCGGGTCAACCGACGCACCCAGCGCTCGAATATCCTTAGATGGCCACTTGCATAAACGGCGCCGACAATGGCGCCACAAGAAGTCCCGGCGACCAAGTCGGGCCTGAGCCCGATTTCCTCAAGCCCACGCAGCACACCGATATGGGCCCAGCCCCGGGCCGAGCCACTGCCCAGGGCAATTCCGATACGAGGACGATCCGCTGGAGTGCGCATATCTGCAAGTTTGACAAACTCATGCCAGCCCGGCCAGAACCGGTCCGCTCGGCGTGCATACCGGATGCGACAAGCGGCACGAACGGCTGGGAAATCTCACATCCCCCCACGCCCCCGCCTGGTCTATCATGTTCGCTGCCTCGGCTCACAAGCGCATGGGGCTAAATCCATGGGGGGCATCCGATATTCCCAGGATGGCGATAGGCAAGCAGCGGGCTTATCGTGCCTGCGCCAAACACTCGGCTTAAGGTGCGAACAGAAGCGCTTTACCGAGCTTGCTCGGTAGGCGAGGCCGCCATATCAATCCAGGCGGTGCTGACAGAATGCATTTATTTGCAGCGAACGGAGGAGATCGCCGGCAATGTGGTTCAAAAATCTGTGTATCTATGATCTGACCGAGGGTTTCGCGTTTACGGCCGAAGCGCTGGAGCAAAAGCTTGCGCAGTTCGCCTCGCAACCCATTGGCCGCGCCGATTTCACTGCCCAGGGATGGGTGGCACCGCTTGGTCGACAAGCCCAACAACTGGTACACGCCGCCAACGGCAGACTGCTGCTTTGTCTGCAGCAAGAAACGCGCGTTCTACCGCCGGCCGTTATCCGCGACGTTCTAGAAGAGCGTGCGGCCGAACGCGAGGCACGAGAGCTACGCCCGCTTGGCCGGCGCGAGAAAAGCCGCATGAAAGAAGAGATCACCTTGGAACTTTTACCCCGATCATTTACGTATACCAAGCGGATCTTTGCCTACATCGATCCATACAATAGCTGGCTGGTGGTCGACGCAACCAGCTGGCGGCAGGCCGAAGAGCTCACAGAACTGCTGCGCACCAGCCTCGGCTCCCTGCCCGTTCGACCACTGCAGGCGGCGGTGAACCCACAGAGCGTGATGACATGGTGGCTCGCCCACGAACACACCCCGGCGGATATCGAACTCGGTGAAGAAACCGTGCTCGAAGACCCCCAAAAAGCCGGCTCCGAAATCCGTGCCAAACGCCAGAATCTAGCGGCCGGAGAGATCAAGGGCCATATCAAGGCCGGCAAGCGCCCACGCCGGCTGGCGGCCACCTGGGAACAGCGCCTTGCGTGCATTCTGGATGCCGACCTTTCGGTAAAACGACTCAAATTCCTCGACATCGTTCAAGAAGAGGCCGGTGACCGGGATCCGGAAACCGCCGCAGAGCGTTTCGATGCCGACTTCGCCATCATGACTCTCGAGCTCGGACGGTTCATTCCACGGCTGTTGGAGTTATTCGGGGAGGAAGGACAACAACGGCAGACCGCCGACGGCCAGCCGGGTTGATCCCGGCGCTCTCTGCCGAGGAGCTGGGCAAGCGCTCAAAGAGGGCGGCCGGTCAACTCGGCCGATTGCGGCTTACTCCCAAACCCGTGCGAACAGCCTGTTGCAATATACGCTGCCAATGCCGCGACGGAATGGATTGGCGAATCCGCAACGCCCGTCCCCGTCGAGCGCGCTTGAAGCGCTGCATCAAAAGCGCCCAGAGGAGCTCGATATTGTAGAGTGCGGCTGGTGGATCCAGCCGCACCGGTACCACGGTATCGAGCGGCACCTGCAGGTCGGTGGCGATTGCCTCCAGCGCCGCACGGATCGCAATCGCCTTGGGGCCGGCGGGCTCATTGACATTGTAGGGCGGCACCCACTCCCGTGCCGGCGAGAGCCGATCCACGTGACTCGCCACCACCAGCAAGGGCGGCGGAATACGCCGCGGGTCGGCCGCGAAACGGGCCCGCACAGCCGTCAGCGCAGCCCGATCCAGGGCGCGATCGGCCCGATGCGCCGCCACCACCCACAGCAAACAATCACTGTCGTAGGCGCGGTCGACTACTTGCTCCAGATCCTCCTCACCCTCCAGCCCCGGTGAATCGATGAGCACCGCCTCCGGCACCCCTTCTCGCCGCACCTCGTAGCCTCGGTAGGCGCTGGTCAGCGGCAATACATCCACACCGGCCGCCAACTCGCCGAGCAAAGCGTTCACCAGACTCGACTTACCGGCCTGGGTCTGGCCTATCACTGCTAACCGAAGCGGACCGGGCAGCTCGGCCACCGCTACACCCGCCCCGAGCGGCTCCCGCCCAACCGCCTCACGCAACTGCCCGGCTTCCACCTGCAGCCGCCCCGAATACAACTCGATGGCGGCCCGCCCCACCTCTTCTACCCAGATCTGAGCGCCCTTACGGCGCAGATAGTCTCCAGAATCCCCCAGAGCCGTCGCAAGCAGTCGCTCCCGTACCTCTGCAAGCAGCGCCCAACCCGGATTCATCAGCCGCGCTAGACGGTAAGCGAACGTCACACCGCGGAACACCTTGGCACTACGCTGGGCAGCGTGCCTGAACTCCCACAGCCGCAGCAGCTGGCCGGCACGAATCATGTGCGATCCCGGCACATGATCCAGCAGCGCCTGGCGCAACCGCGCACTGACCCGCTCGGTAAGCAGCAACGCTTCCGGTACAGTAAAACGCCAGATGGGATGGCGCTCCTCCGGGTGATAGTGCCGCGCTACCTGTTCGATGACGCGGCGCGCGGTGGCGAGCATCAAACGCTGGTCGGCGACGATGTCCTTGTCCACCCGGCCTGCGAGCGTCTGCACCGCCTCCCACGCCGTCAGGTCGTGCGGTGACCAATCGGCATCCGGTTCCGCCAATGCCTCATCCGGTTCTTGTGCCTGCCCCGAGAGCTGAGCACGCGCGACCTGCCGCCGCAGCCAGCGCGCGTAACCGTAGCCGCTCAATGCCAATCCGGCAGCCCCCCCCAACCACACCAACAGCCAGCCCTGTTCCCAAAACCACAAGACACCGAATGGAATCGGCACCAAAAACGGCAGCACAATCGCCGCCAAGGTCAGCCACACCGCCGGCTCTCGGCTCATGGGCCCGCTCCCGGAGCATCATTTCCCGCCTGAAATCCACCGACACTGCGACGATAAAACTTGGCGTAAGCGTCTTTTAATGCACCCCGGTACGTGCTGGCCACCCCAGCCGGGTCGTACCGGCCCAGCCGGGCCTGCTCCAGGTAATAACAAGCCGCTCGACCCAATGCATAGGTGAGCGACGCACTGGCCACTCCGGCCGCTGCAGCCCCGGCAACTTGTCCATAGACCGGAATCAGTTTCATAAACTGCTGGACGGTAAAACGCGCGCCGCCCCCCAGCACCGCACCTGTACCCAGCGAAGTCACGAATTCCTTGAGCGTACGACGGTCCCACTCGATGCCATAGATCGCCGCAATACTGTGCAGCATCTTGCCCTGCAGTGTGGGCACGGTGACAAAACCCATCAGCGGAATCAGATCGCTCACGCCGGCGGCCGTGGCATAACCGAGCAGATGCGGATGTGCTCGCGCCAAGCGGTCATCGCGAATAGCCCGGCCAAGATCACGGATAAGGGTAGCGCGCCCTTCCGAGCAGGCCTCATCCAGGGCGTCAAGCAACGCCTCCAAACCGTAATGCGGGTCGCTGAACTGATCTTCCGGCCGGGTCAGATCCACCGCGACCGATCGGAACATCCCTTTGCCGGGCAAGCGTCGGAATTCGCTTGCTTGCACCTTGAGCGCGCGGCGCAAATCGTCCAAGCCCGGCGCCTCAGCCAACTCGTGATACGGTGGATGATCACGGTCATCGGGGTAACCGTCGTGCAACCGTGTCTGCACCAACACCACCGCCCAATCCGGATGCCGCCGGCGCGCCGCGTGCAGCACTTCCAAAATAGCTGCTTGTTGCGGATCCAACGCACGGGCCACTGCCACGACCACATGCGCCGAACCTTTCACCAAAGCCAGGTCCTCGGTGGGATCATAGGCCACCTCACCCAGGCCACGAGTATCCAGAAAACGCACCACCGGCACGTCTTTCGGAAATTCGTAGAGGCGTGAGCGCTGCGTGCACGGTTTAAAGGCAGCTCCTACTTCCGCCTCCACCGCACCGGTAATAGCCCGTACGATGGCGGTCTTGCCGGACTGCACCTTACCAAGCAGCCAGACCACCGGGGCCTGATCACGCGCTTTGGCGGCGATCGCCTCATCCAGCGCTGGATCGGGTTGCGGATTCAGGACTGCAGCGAAGACCTTCCGCCAGGCGATATCAGGCATGATACGGGGGAAAGGCATGACCCGGCTCTCCACCGAGGCGAGTGATAAGATCAGCTTACCGATTGCACCGACCCTTGTGCACCTGCCGAGATGACATGCGAAAGCGGGCATCCTGGGCGGAAACGGCGACCCAATGGCAGTGGAGACCACCTCTCGAAAAACAACGCATGCCGCTCGTGATCCGCATGCGTTCCTGTATAGAAAATTCACCCATGGATAAGAGCGTCCTTATTTCCATCGTTGCCGGCCTCATGCTGGCCGCTTGCGGCTACAACCTCACCGAACGACCACGGCGCAACGTAGCCGATTTGCCCGTCGGAGAGCTCTTGATCGATGACCAAGCCATCACCGCACGCATCAGTGCCACCCCAAACGATCGGAGTCTTGGCTTTCAATACGCCACTCGGCAACAGATCCGCCGCGAGCTCATTTATTTCCGCTATCGCTTTGCCCAAATTCCGCGCTTCCATATGACAAACGTTGCCGCGCCCTTGCTCATCGCCTGGATCGGCCCCGATCACCGGGTCGTCGCCATCGAGCGCATGACGCCGGGAAGCTGCTGCTATGGCCCCCCGATCGCGATCAGCGCGGCACTGGAGTTCGCGCCCCAGCATCCATTGGCAAATCGAATCCGCCCCGGCACTCGCGTGCACCAGAGACGGACTCCTTCCGACGATTTACAACACGCCAAGTAGATTCCGGGACGAGATCGGCTTGTTGCAAAAACCCACTGAGACTGCATACCGCCCGTCAAGCGGGCACGAAAGTAAGCGCCGCGCCGTTGATACAGTAACGCAACCCGGTAGGCCTGGGGCCGTCTTCGAACACATGGCCGAGATGTCCTCCACAACGGCTGCAATGCACTTCGGTGCGCACCCCGAACAGCAACGATCGGTCTTCACGGGTCCCGATCGCACCCTCGATCGGCGTCCAGAAGCTCGGCCACCCCGTACGACTGTCGTATTTGGTCTCAGAGCGAAATACCGCTTGGTCACAACCCGCACAGTGGTAGGTACCCTGGCGTTTCTCCTTGAGCAATGGGCTCGAGCCACGCGGTTCCGTAGCCTCACGACGCAGGATCTCGAACTGTCGCTCGCTCAGCTGCTCCCGCCACTGCGCTGGCGTCCGTGTCACCTCGAACTCATGCTCATAGTCGTCTTCGGCTGCAGTCGAGACGCGCGGTGTCGCAACTAAACGCCACAGTATCGGCGCCGCTAACGCGCAGCCACCTGCAATCACTAATCGTCGTCTGAGAAGATCCATCGTGCTCTCCGATTCAATCGGTCACGACTGATATCGCAAGCCTATGACCACATAAACTTCCCACGCTGCGGCGGGAAATACGGCTGTCGGCAGCAACCGCCTGTGCCACCTGTTTTAAAAAGCCTTCATGGACGCGGCGTGAGACGCCACACCTTACCGTCATTCTGATCGGTCAACACATAAACCGAATCGTCCGGCGCTTGTTCGACGTCACGGATACGCGCATCGAGCAGGATACGCTCTTCGCCGATCACGACCTGGCCATCGGTGATCACGCGCACGATCCCGCGTGCCGATAACCCACCGATCAGCGCACTGCCGCGCCATGCAGGGAAGACATCGCCGGTATAGAAAACCATGCCCGAGGGAGAAATCACCGGTGTCCAATGCTTGATCGCATCGGCGAAGCGCGGATGAGTCGGCGGATCCGGTATGTCGACCCAATTGTAATGCCTTCCCCAACTCACCACCGGCCAGCCGTAATTGCGACCCGGCTGCGGCAGGTTGAGCTCATCGCCCCCGCGTGGCCCCATTTCGGCAATCCAAAGCGCACCCGTATACGGATTTAGCGCCGCGCTCTCGATGTTACGGTGGCCATAGGACCAAATCTCGCCCTTCGCACCTATCCGACCGACGAACGGATTGTCCGGAGGAACCGAACCGTCACGGTTGATACGCACGACCGTGCCGAGATGGTTGGAGAGGTCCTGAGCCGGATCGAACTGGTAACGCTCGCCTAGAGTGAGGAAGAGTTTGCCTTTGGACGAGAAAACGATCCGCCCGCCGAAGTGGTTGGCACCGGATACCTTCGGCTCCTGACGAAAGATGACCCTGAAGCCTTCGATCCGGCCGTTTTTCAGACGGCCGCGTCCCACCGCAGTGGACGCCCCCTCCTTCCCGGGCTCAGCAAAGGAAAGATAGACGAGGCGATTCAAGCTGAACCCTGGATCGAGCGCCACATCCAAAAGCCCGCCCTGACCCTTGACAAAAACCTCGGGCGTGCCCTCGATAGGCCCCGAAAGCGCACCGTCGATTGCCAGAATCCGCAGAGCCCCCACGCGCTCCGTCACGAGAAGGCGCCCGTCTGGCAGAAACGCCATGCCCCAAGGGTGATTGAGGCCGCTTGCCCTCTCCTCGATCGCGATCGTCCCTGTCGGCGTCTGCACCAATTGGTCCGATTGCGCCACCAGCGGGACACTCGCCAGCATCATCGCACCGGCGGTCAGCATAACTCTGTGCCACATATGGCATCCGCTCCCACAGCTTTTAATTCAAAATTTAGTCCAGCCGACCGAGCGGCACAACGCGGGCTGCTTGGGGAGGTAAATACCGTCTCGATAGATCTCAACTAACCGTTTCCGTATATCGCGCACAGCATATACATGTCGCCGACCACGGATGCCTAGCTAGATGGATCGGGAGTCAAACCCGTGGCGTATCCATGAGCCAAAGGCATTGCCTGGCACCGCAATATCAACCGATCTCTTTTGTGGGTAAATGAAAGTGCGGGGAGGGCTCAAAGAGGGCATTTGCGGGTCAGATCGTGTTCAACACGTTGAACACGATAAGCAATCGCACCATACCTCACCCACTGCGAATCGCAGTTCTGAAGCACGCACCCCATTACAGTGCGCAGCAATACACGCGAGGCAACCAGCCGCAACGCCATTATCGAGACGACCTGCCTAACGAGGCGCGCTCCAGCGACAACGGAGCTTCGGTGAGCACCACGCAAAGCCAACCGGATCGTCTGAAAGACATACGCAGCGCAAGCTCTGCCCCTGTTGCCTTCGTTCGCTTAATCGCCATATTCTCTATTCATATTAATGTGACATATATCACTATATGTCCAAAAACTATACTTTAATCTTCAAACCAGGATCAAAAAGAGTAACGAAGATGTCATATCTAAGCGACAAACTAACCGAATATTTCTCTTCCATTTATTAAAAAACCATACGAGCTCATAAGGTTTCACAGCTTGGCTAATTTTCTTACCGTTATAACTAAAACGCATAAAAGAGACTATTCTATGCTTAAGACACTGCTAACAAATGTACTCGCAATGCAAATCATCTTTGGCATCTTTTATTCGGTTCATATGGCAATGAACAACAGAAACACCGCCGAACCTATAGCAATTGAGCAAATTGCCGCATATGGAGAAAATAAATCCAATCCAAAAAATTCATAAAATCGCATGCCTTATATGGCCAAAAATAACTAATTGATCCTGAACAATCTATCCCAGGGCTTACCGAAGACCTAGCTCAGTTTTCTGCTCCCAAACGTCGGAGCACGACTCCGTCAATAGACAGTCGATTCTGAATAACCCATTACGCGGCTGTCTGAAGGCTGTGACCTGATCACGGACATCGGAGCAGGCTTCCGCCAATAGGCATTCCAGAATTCGGCGCAAAAGATCCATCATTGCCCTGAACAATAGCCGGATGTTGTGACCGGCGCCCACCGGCACGGTGTTGAGTGCATCGCCAAGCGCACCTTTTAACCGGCAGCGATTCGTGCGCCCATCGGTTTTCAGATGCCCAATGACCGCCTCGATCGCCGAGCGGCGCCTGAGCTCATGCTTGAGCGCTTGAGTGTTCACGCTGCGGCGCTGCCCGAAGCGAAAAACTTCCACCCCCGGGATCTCGATTCCCTTGCACCCACGGCTCACACAGCAGTACCTAGCCGCCTCATCACTCCTTCGCGGTTGGCCACTTCGATGGTCTCCTCACTCCCCATTCAGGCTCATGCATCCGATGGAAGAGATCAGACTTTACACGGGGCTTCTAAGAGGCGAAGATCCGTCCGGAAGTGCCCACCGGGTACGCCGCTTTTGAGCCGCAAAGCCGATCGAGGCGAAAGTGGCCTGCTTCATCGATTCCACTTGAACCATTAGCGATACCGTAACCATACAGGCGGGATCAGGAATAATTTAGCGTTTTCTTAACGGCTGTAAGCCGCCACAGCAAGCTCCCCACGTAAGCGCAAGGCAGTGCCAAGCGGCGGGGTTTGCCGGCACTGCCCCCCCAATCGCACCGGTAACACCGGAAACGCTAAGGCGACTGCAAGGCAACAATCGCATTTGCAACCTCGGATAGAAAAACGAGACGAGCAACACCGCATGGGGAAATCGCCGAATACGACAGACCACAGCGCGCCGGTGCCAGTGGACCAAATCGCGCAAGTTATGTGGGGCAGTGATGAAACTGAGGAACCCCTATTACGAAAGAGCTTGCGGTCCTGGGCTGCTGTACAGGTTCCCAACCGGCTGCGGACGGCCGGGCGCGTCGCCGCATCGTTGTTCGTGCTGCTTACGATCGCGGTCGCCTTCATTCCCTGGACACAAACCATCACGACGCACGGCCAGCTCTCAGCTTATTCCCCTTTCGATCGACCGCAGGACATTCACGCCCAAATCACCGGCCGAATCAAGCAATGGCACGTCTTGGAGGGCGAAGAGGTCCACCGCGGTGCCCTGATCCTCGAACTCCAAGATGTAGACCCCAAGTTCATGGCGCCCGAACTCTTAGAATTGCTGCGGCAATCCAAAGAGGCCCTCGCCCAAACCAAACAGGCAGCAATAGAGCGGGCGGAGCAGTTGTCGCAACGCATCGAAGAGATGGAAAAACTCCTTCAAGCGGCAGTTCCCTCGGCAGAGGCCCGCGTCCTGGAAGCAGAGAACAAAATCCAAGCTGCCACCCAACAGATCGTCTCCGCCCGCATTGCCTACCAGACCGCTCAATTGAACGCCAAGCGCCATCGCCAACTCGCCGAGGACGGCCTCGTGTCTCAGCGGGAACTCGAGGTTGCAGTTCAGACTCTGATTGCGACTCAGGCGAATCTCAAGGCGGCCCAAGCGGCCCAGGAACAGGCCAAACAGGCCAAACAGGCCCTCACCTTCGGGCGCGATCAAGTCGGCGCCGACATGACACAACGTCTGCTGGACACAAAGGCCGCCCGCGCCGCCGCCCGGGCAGAAGCCGCAAGCGCGGCTGACAAATTAGCTGCCATGGAACTGAGGCTATCTAATGCGGCTCAACGCAGACGCGCCGCCCGTGTGACAGCCCCCATCGACGGGACGGTCGTGCGCATGACCCAGGTGGGAGCGGGGGAACTGGTCAGCCCTGGGGACAGGCTGGTCCGGATCAGTCCGCTGAGCCAGAGCCGAGCCGTGGAGCTCCGAGCGAAAGGGTTGGACGCTCCCCTCCTCCGGCCGGGGCGAAAGGTGCGCCTGCTCTTTAAGGGAATGCCCGCCATTCCGATTCCAGGCTGGCCTGAGCTCATGTCCGGAACTTTCGGCGGCGAGATCAAAGTCGTGGATCAGTTGGACGACGGCCGGGGGAAATTCCGCTTCTGGGTAGTTCCTGACCCAAACGACCGACCGTGGCCGAATCAGCACCGCGTGCGCCAAGGGACCCAGGTCATCGGATGGGTCATCCTGGATCGCGTCCCACTGTGGTACGAGCTGTGGCGGCGCTTCAATCTATTCCCCCCCGATTACCAGCCCATGCTGCTCGAAACGGTCCTCCCCAAGGCCGGTCGAGGGGGAAAGTAGCGCCCGGAAGGGAGACACCGCATGATTAGACGCTCACAGGTTGCTTGCGTATTCATTATCTCCTTAGCGGCTGCAGGCCAGGTTCTCGGGATTGATCTTACGGTTGCGCCCTCTGATATACCCGCCGCGGCGAAGACACTCTCTCTGCGTGAGGTGTTTACCCGAATCGATCACTCGCATCCGCTCCTTCAAGGCGCCGGTACCGAAAGGCTCATCGCCAAGGGCAAACTTCTGCGCGCGCTGGGCGCCTTTGAGCCAACCTTGGTCAACGATGCCGAAGTAGAGCGCTTCCTGTCGAAGAGCGGCGAAGGTACCCGCACCGCCGGCTTCAACGATACCTTTTTAGACGTACGTCACCCCTCCGGCGTCCGGGCGATCGCCGGCATTCGACAATCGATCGGAGAGGCGACGATCCCGGATCTCGGTTTCAATGATGACCGGCAGCAGGTTCTCCTGGGCGCATTCATTCCCCTGCTCAGAGGATTCTTGATGAGTCCGGAAAACGCGGAATTGAAACGCTCCCAGTTGGCGAAACCACGCGCCGAGGTGCAAATCGCCCAGACACGACAAGATCTCTTCTTCGGAGCGGCCACCCAATATTGGGATTGGGTGGCCGCCTGGAAGACGGTCCGGGTCCAGCAGCGGATGCTGACAGTGGCAAAGGATCGGCTGAAACAGATCCGCCGGCGGGCCAAGGCCGGCGCCGCCGCTCCGCTGGACGTAACGGAGGCGGAACAGGAAGTGCAACGCCGCACAGAGGGCCTTATTGCCGCGCAACGCAAAGGCGAGCAGGAGAGCTTCAAACTCTCGCTATTCCTTTGGGAGGCAGATCAGCCCGCCGTACCGGCGGCGAAGCGTGTCCCTGGGTTTCCCATGATCACGCCACCCCCGTCTCAAGCCACGGCAACCACCGACAAACAGAACGCCAAAACACATCGACCGGAGGTCCGGGCGGTCATGCTAGAAGCCAAACTCAACGATATTGATCTGAAGTTGGCAAAGAACAATTTGCTGCCGAAGCTCGACTTGGAAGCGGCGCCGGCCAGGAGCCCGGAAAAGTTCGTCCTGGGTCTAGGGTATCGGTTCGGCGTGACATTGAAGGTCCCCTTCTTGCAACGCCGAGCACGCGGCGAACTCATGCAGGCCAACGCCAAGGCGGAACGTTTCGCGCTGATGTTGAAGTATCGCGAGGAGCAGGTAGCCATAGATATGGACAATGCGCTCTCGGCCTTAGCGAGAGCAAAGGAGCGAATCCAGGCCGCCACCCGATCTCTCCGGCTCGCGAGAACCCTGCTCAAGGGCGAGCAGAAACGATTCGATTTGGGCGCGACGAACATTTTGTTCGTCAACTTGCGCGAGCGTAACGCAGTCGATACCGAAACCCGGTTGATCCAGACGCGGGCGGATTATGAGAAAGCATGGGCGTTCTACCGCTGGGCATCCGGCACTTGGGCGGTCGGCACGAGCAACGTCGCCCAAAGCCCTTACTGATTCACCTTTCTATCTACCGGGATAATGAACCATGACTGCTCCGGATCTCGAGGGACAGCACGCAGAGCAACAGCACGATCTGTTGCGGCCGACTCTTACCCGCTTGCGGGCGATCCTGCATCAGGAACGGCGCCTCCTCACCTTCCTGATACTGTATGCGCTGGCAATCGGTTTTTTCTGGCTCATCATTCCCCTCACCGTCCAGGAACTGGTCAACACATTCGCATTCGCCATCCAACCGATCATGGTGGTGACCCTTGTCGCCATGATGGCGGCGGTGCTCCTGTTTGTCGGAGCGTTCCGGATCCTTCAATTCTATGCCGGCGAAATGCTCGAACGCCGGTTTTTCGTCAGAGTCGCCCTGGCGCTCGCATCATACCTTCTACGCTTCAGGCCGGACTCTTTCAGGCCGGAGCATGCCAGCCGTTTCTTCGAAACGGTCCTCCTGCAGCGCGCACTGTCCTCGCTGCTGGTCGATTTTATCAATGTCCTGGTCGGCGGCACCATTGGAATGGTGCTCCTAGTTTTCTACCACCCTGCTTTCCTCGTCTTCGATTTCTTCTTGATTATAGCCGTGTTTGTCATTGCGTTCCTCGGCCGGGGCGGCCTCCGGACAACTCTCCAGATGTCAGAAGCAAAATACGACGTATTTCACTGGTTTCAGGAGGTCACAGACAATTTGCTCCATTTCAAGGCGACCCGCTGCGCGCCGCTCGTCCTTCGGAAGGCCGATATGCTGTCGGCATTCTACATTGACGCCAGGAAAGCTCGATTCAGAGTGTTGGTCCGGCAGTACGCGGGATCATTGCTGCTGCAGGTGATGATTCACACCGGGCTGTTGGGGATGGCCGGCTGGTTAGTCGCCATCGGCCAGTTAACGATAGGCCAACTCGTCGGTGCGGAAGTCATCATCGCAACCCTGATAGTCAGTCTCGAGTCCGTCGTCAAACGGACCTACGTCATGTTCTATTTTTTCACAGCCCTGGTTGAGCTTGACCGACTCTTCTCACTTCCCAAAGATCGACAACCAGTGGCGCGGACCGTACCCCAGCCCGTATCGTCCAGGCGCGGTCTCAAAGTGACCTGCCGTCGTGTCTCCCTCTCAGTCGACGGGGCTACTTTACTGCAGAATGCACACTTCGAGATCAGCGCCGGCGAGAAACGGGGCATCGTCTGCGAGAGCGAGACGGTGTGTCATACGCTCTCCCGCGTCCTGGCCGGAATCGAGGTGCCGACCGCTGGGGTCATTCGATATGATGAAGTCGATCTCCGCGATCTGGGTCCCGATACAGTGAACGCATATCGAGGCCTCGTACCCAGCTGGCAGATTTCTCTATTCGAAGGAACACTGGAAGACAATATCACCATGGGGCGAGAAGGCATCCTGGCGGAGGACGTCCTGTGGGCCTTGCGACTCGTGAGCTTGCTTGAAGACGTCGAACAATTGCCACATGGCCTCGGAACCCCGGTCGGATTGGGGGGCAAAAGCTTCACGCCTAGCCAGAAGCTGAGAATTCTCCTTGCCCGGGCCATCGTAACGCGTCCACCCCTCGTTATCTTGGGCGGCGCACTCGAGGAGATCTCCAGCAGGGTCCGCGAGACGATTCTGCGGCACCTGTGCTCGCCGGATCAGCCGTGGTCAGTCCTGATTGTCACCACCCACCCCGAGATCAAAAAAATGCTGCCGCACTGCATCGAGGTGCGCTAGCAGAACCGGCTGTGGCGTGCCCAGCCGCTCT
>JAUILK010000086.1 GCA_030433275.1 Gammaproteobacteria bacterium | reverse complement strand
TCTGCAGTTCGTCCATCTGGCGTTCTTGACACTGTTGCTCCGGAGATTGTGAACAGGCTCTAAGAGAGGCGCCATCCACTCGGATGCTTTTCGGGTTTTCGTTTATCTGGTGACGTTCGCTCCCAAGTAAACGGTGATTGCGGTCCACTATTTTTGGTCTGGTTAATAGAGTTTTTATACTTTGCAGATTCGCTCGCTTGAGGATAGCTTCGTCCACGCCCATAATCAGCGAGACTGCTTGAAATGTTCGCCTTGTGTTTGGCATTGGCAAAGCGGACTACGCCTCGCGTGTTAGAGCCGTACTGCATGGAGGCAGTTTCTGTTCAGCACTGGAATCACACATAGCCGCTGGAAAACAGGCCATGGAGAAGTCCATACGTCGCGCGATGGGCAGGAGGGCGGCAAGCCGTGCGCTCACGGGTGGGTGGGATCGTGTCACGGCAGTTTTTCCAAAGCGTGTCTATATCGAGGGAGATGAGCTCTACCACGCCATGCTTTCGGCCATTCGGTCGGCTCGCAGCAGCATCAGCCTGGAGACCTACATCTACGCCGACGATGCGGTGGGGCGGCGCTTTAGCCGTGCCCTTGCCGAGCGGGCAGAATCCGGTGTGAAAGTCAGGCTGTTGGTTGACGCCTTCGGTTCGTTGGGGTGTTTCACACGCCGTACGGAAAGAGAACTACGGGCCGCTGGAGTGCAAGTGCGTCGTTTCCATCGTTGGCAATGGCGCCATCCCTTGCGTTATAACCGCCGGAATCACCACAAGTTGCTGGTCGTTGATCGCCGCTACGCTTTCCTCGGCGGTTTCAACATTCATGAGCAGAGTTCTCAGGTCCATGCCGGAGCCGAGCGTTGGCGCGATACACATGTTCATTTCGAGGGTGCCTTGGCCCGCGAAGCCGAAGCGTTGTTTGATCTGTTTTGGCGCTGGCGCTGGCGCTGGCGCTGGCGCTGGCGCTGGCGCTGGCGCTGGCGCTGGCGCTGGCGACACCGTCATGTAATGAGGTTTCCGGCCACCGATGTACTTGCCTCCAATCACAACAGCTACGCACTGCAATGTCTGCGTTCCTTCGTCGACGATATTTTGGAGAGTGCTCGGTTTCGGCTCTGGGTGAGCACTCCCCACTGCGTGCCGGATCAGCCTATGCAACGGCGTCTGATCCGGGCGGCACAGCGAGGCGTGGATGTGCGCATGCTTGTTCCCCGTAAATCAGACGTTAGGTTGGCCCGGTGGGCTTCGTGTGCCGTCTACTCGAAACTTTTGCGCGAAGGTGTGCGTATTTTTGAATACTTACCGCGGATGCTCCACGCCAAAATTATGATGGCCGATGGAGAATGGTGTATGGTCGGGACGTCTAATCTCGACTACCGCAGCTCACATCGTAATTATGAGCTCAACCTCATTTCCGCTGATCCTGCGCTTTGTCGTGAATTGGAGGAACATTTTCGGCGCGATCTCCATGATTCGGTTGAGATGCAACACGGCGGTTGGGCCGCGTGTCCTTTGGGTCAATACCTGGCTGAGGTCGTTACCTCGTTGATCAGGCGTTGGCTTTGAGCCCGAGCAAAGGCCCTGAGAGGCAGCTCAAGTTCGAAAATCAATATTTATTTTCTGGATGCACCCCTTAAATCCCTTAGAGAGAGGCCGTATCGAATGCGACATGTTGCTACGATCCGCCGTTTGCTGCTAGCGAGCGCGTTATTGTTCATAGGAATACTTTGCCCTCTAGAGTTCGCAGCCGCGCAAAGTAAGAGTGATGCTTTGCTCGACGCATTGAGCGAGCCGGAACGACAGAAACTTTTGGATACTCGTAAGAAGCTTGAGGGGTTGCACCGGCAGCTCGCGGAGATCACCGTCGCCGCTCGGAAAAATAATCCGTCGTTACAAAACCAGGAAGATAAGCTACGCCATCTTGTACTTAATACGATGGAGGCCGCCGGTTACCAGCCGGCGAAGGAAATGGCGCATCTTAAAGAGCTTACTGGCAAGCTGCGCGCAGATGACGTCGATCCCGAGCAGAAAAAACGCTTGATTAATGATTATCGGCAAACTCAGGCTCGTTTAATGGCGGCTCAGCGCGAGGCCATGGCCAACGAAGTGGTACGGCAAGCACGGCAAAATTATCAAGAGCAGATGCGTCAAGCGATGGAAAAAGAGAATCCTGAAGCCGAGGCGCTGATCCAGCGCTACGCGAAAATGCGTATGCAATTGCGACGCCAGTTGGAGTCGGCGATAAAAAACCAAGACATAGACCAATGAGCGCCTACGCGGGCCGGGCCGATACCTGAAAAAGGCCCTGACATAGGGCCGCTTCGAGATCACTAAGCTTTATGAGCCAGACCCAGAGGGTTTTCAGGCTGTGCTGGTTTGGCCTCGCAGCGTGTTATTGGTTTTGCCCGGTCGCAAATGGGGAGCGCGGTAGTGCGTACCGCAGTTGCCCCAAATTAATGGCGGAAGGCAAGAGTTTGTCACCAAACACATTTGGCCATGAACCTATGAGCTGACGCGATGACGATTTTCGCAATCATCCCGCCCCATGATCGGAATCAGGCGCTGCGTGTGAAGCGCTTTTTGATGGCGGGTTTAGTCTATGCGGTGATTATCGGGCTGCTGGCGCTTTATGTGCTCCAGGGGTTCATGGACTTCCGTAATTGGCTGCTTACGATCGCTGCCATTCTAGTGGCTAACTCAACCGTATTTCTGGTATTACGTAGCGGTCGCAATGAGCGATGGCATGATCCGAGCTTGACCGGTTTTCAGATGGTGGCGGCCTGTCTTTTGATGACACTTACGCTCATCGAGGTGAACACGGGCCGCGGGGCCTTGTTGCTGCTCTATGTCGTGTTGTTGCTGTTTGGGGTTTTTCGGCTGCGGACCTTACAGTTCATGGCCTTGGGGCTTTTCGCGTTGTTGTGTTATGGCGGGGTTATCGCATTCGCTTATCACAGCTATCCAGAGACTACGGATTTGCCCGTCGAGCTATTGCAATGGCTAGCGTTTGCCGTGCTGGTGCCCTGTGGCAGTTTTTTCGCTGGCTATGTTGGCCGGCTACGCCAGCAAATGCGGGAATATCAAGTGGCATTGCAGAAGGCGCGCGAAAAAGCGCACGACTTAGCGGTATATGATGATCTCACTGGAGTCAATAATCGGCGGAACATTCTCTGCCTTCTCGAGCAAGAGCGGGCGCGTTCCGACCGGCTCGGCTTGCCATTCTCCGTATGCATACTCGATCTCGATGAATTCAGACTTGTCAACCAACAATTCGGCTATATAGCGGGCGATCAAGTTCTCTGCCAAGTGGCTCGCTGCTTGGGCAGGGTGTTGCGCACTGTCGATGAGCTGGGTCGTTACAGCGGTGAGGAGTTCCTGATCATCATGCCCGATACCAAAGAAGTGGCCGCAGCCGAACAAGCCGAACGTCTGCGCGAGCAGGTCGAGAATTGCCGGTTCAAGGGGCTCGATCCATCGTTGCGGCTCACGCCCTCTATCGGGGTGAGCGACTATCAGCCCGGAGAGGGTCTGTGGGCGGTAATCGGGCGGGCGCGGTGGGCGGCGGACAAAGCTTTCGATAGGGGCGGTAACCAGACTCTGATCTGTTCCAGGGAGCGATTGGGTAACATTACCGCGCCTTGAGTCAGCGCGGGTTTATGGCCAGGGAACGCCATGAGGCCAAAGGCTTTCGCTGCGGATTTATCTGTGCCGGGCGCAACCAGGCGTATCCGCTCTGATAGGCGATGCTACTTATGCAGGCCGCGGTTGTATGCAGTACAAAAAAGATCTCAAGCGGCTGCGCGAGAATCTACAGCGGGAAATCGATAGCGCAGCTTTGTATGACGTGCTCTCCGAGGTAGAAGATCGCCCTCAGCTCAAGGAAGTTTATGCGCGAATGGCGCGCATCGAGGAGCATCATGCCCGGTTCTGGCGTTCGCAGTTAGGGCGCCGTGCCGCGGTAGTGCCGCAGCTGGCACCGAGCTGGCGCTCACGCGCGCTGATCAGATTGGCGCGCCGCTTCGGCGCCGAGTTCGTGTTGCCAACCGCGATCAGATTGGAGAGCGCTGAGCGCGGCTCCTATGAACGTCAGCCCGAATCGCGGCACACTCGTTTGCCGAGCGACGAAAGCTATCATCGCAGGCTGCTCAGGGCGATCGGCTCTACTGTGGGCCGGCAAGGGATCGAAGGTGCGACGATCGCACGGATGGAAGGTCGTCATGCAGGGATTGGTGGCAACGCTCTGCGGGCGGCTGTGCTCGGAGCAAATGATGGGCTTGTCTCCAATCTTAGCTTAATTATGGGTGTGGCGGGTGCATCGGTTGGCAGTCAGACTATCCTTATAACCGGGCTGGCCGGTTTATTAGCCGGTGCGATTTCGATGGCGTTGGGGGAGTGGATATCGGTAACGAGTTCTCGCGAGCTCTACGAGCAGCAGATTCGGGCTGAGGCGGAAGAGCTTACCGAGATGCCCGAGGAAGAAGAGGCCGAACTTAAGCTCATTTATCAGGCGAAAGGCTTGCCCGAGGAGGAGGCCGAGGTGCTGGCGGCACGGCTTATCGCCGATAAAGGCAATGCGTTGAATGTGTTGACGCGTGAAGAGCTTGGCATCGACCCTCATGCTCTCGGTGGCTCTCCTGAAATCGCTGCATTTGCCTCCTTTATACTGTTCGCCTTGGGTGCGAGCTTACCGGTGCTGCCGTTTTTTTTTCTGACGGGCCTAGCGGCTACTGGCGCAAGCCTCTTCTGCAGTGCATTTGGCTTGTTCGGTATTGGTGCAGCGATCACCTTGCTAACCGGGCGAAATGCGTTTCATTCTGGTATTCGACAGCTGCTATTCGGCATGGGCGCGGCTGCGCTTACTTATGGTATTGGTTGGATGTTCGGAGTCACGCTCAGCGGTTAAAGGGCCGTTTACGAAGCGGCAGGCTTACGTGTATTTCCGGTAATCGCATGCGGCATTTCTATGGGCGCAATCCCGCTTAGCGATGGCCATTGTTGCTGTCCCAGAGTGTGTTCGATCCGCTTCCAATCATCATCGGTCAACAACTGATCGGCGAGCGGCAATAGCTCATTCTCCTCGCGCGCCACATGCTGGCGCTGCAACTCTATATAACGGTGAGCCCGGGCATCGAATTCGGCCTTGGCTACGAGTACATCCTCTGTCATATCTTCTACGCTCTCGAGTAACTCTTCACTGCGTCGCCGGAGTTCCTCATGTTGTTGGGTCAGTTCACCCACTAGTCGGGCGGTACGCCGTTCGCGCGCCACTACGTTACGATAGACAATGCGTTCTCTATTATTGTCTCCTGGACCCAAATATTGTGTTAAATAATAAAAGCCTTCCTTCATGGCGCTCAGGTCAGCACTTCCTTCCTGGTCAAGGGATTCAACTTCCTGCTCCAACATATCGAGAACGGCCCGGATTTTCTCGTGCCTTGAGAGAAGCTGATCGAGTACATGCATGACGAATTCTCCCTACGGTGCCACAGCCGTTGTTACTATGGCCTCGAAGCAGGTATCTAGACCTGCGCGACCCTTCAGCCGTTAGGTATTATTCACGCACTATAGCTCACGCACGCACTACTCTCCTGTAGCAAATATTCATATTGTGAAGGGCGCCCTAGACCTAACGCGTAGGGGTGAGCTCAGCGATTTGCCATGGGTACCTTCGGTGCCGAGGGTTAAGCTCATTTCTGGTGTATGGGGGAAATAGAAGGGGTGGCGTATCCTGCTGACTGCTCACGACCAAGATCACAGTCAGCAGAGGATGGATACG
>JAUILK010000036.1 GCA_030433275.1 Gammaproteobacteria bacterium | reverse complement strand
AGCGTATTGGTGGACGGGGGCTACACAGGGCGCCCGTTTGCCGAAGCCGTGCAGAAGAAACTTCAGGCCAGGGTACAGGTGGTCAAACGCACCGAACTACACACCTTTGCTGTATTGCCCCAGCGTTAGGTCGTGGAACGCTCCTTCGGCTGGCTGGAAAAATGCCGCCGCTTATGGAAGAACTGCGAGCGTAAGATCAATACCAGTCTGCAGTTCGTCCATCTGGCGTTCTTGACACTGTTGCTCCGGAGATTGTGAACAGGCTCTAAGAACCTGTTTACGATCTTGCTGAAATTGACGATTATGGAGGGGGCGTAAGACCAACCATCCAAGCGACATCAGCCGTGAGCAGTTTGAGCGGGGCCGCCCGCTGCCTGCAAACGCACCAAGCCGCGGACCATAGAACTGTAGTGCGCGGTGCTGTATCTGCTCAAAAGCGTTTGCCAGCAGCGGCTGCTCTCAAGGGAGTTTCCCAAATGGCAAACGGTGTACGCCTGCTTTGCCGAGTGGCGCGGGCCCCACTACAGGAGGCCGAGGTGAACCCGGACCAGATAAATCCCCAGAGCGGGGCCTTCCCGCTGCTGCTAGCCGCCCAGAATGGGCACGTGGATACGGTCCAAGCCCTGCTGCGGGCAGGAGCGAATCCGAACCAGGTGAAACCCCAGAGCGGCAATTTTCCGCTGCTGTTGGCCGCCCAGAATGGACACGCAGATGCGGTCCAAGCTCTGCTGCAGGCAGGAGCGGATCCGAACCAGGTGGAACCCCAGAGCGGGGCCTTCCCGCTGCTGGTGGCCGCTCAGAATGGGCACGCAGACGCGGTTCAAGCACTACTGCAGGCAGGAGCGAATCCGAATCAGGTGGAACCCCAGAGCGGGGCTTATCCGCTGCTGTT
The DNA here is from genome assembly GCA_030433275.1 of Gammaproteobacteria bacterium. Classification (GTDB taxonomy): domain Bacteria; phylum Pseudomonadota; class Gammaproteobacteria; order Nitrococcales; family Nitrococcaceae; genus Nitrococcus. The sequence goes on along the minus strand of JAUILK010000036.1, from coordinate 32,953 downwards.
GGCCGCCCGGAACGGGCGCGCAGATGCGGTTCAAACCCTACTGCGGGCAGGAGCGAATCCGAACCAGGCAAATCCGCAAAGCGGGGCTTTCCCTCTGCTGCTAGCCGCCCAGGACGGTCACACGGACGTGGTTAAAGCTCTACTGCAGGCAGGAGCCGATCCGAATCAGGTGAATCCCAAGGATGGCAACTTCCCGCTGCTGCTGACCGCACAGGCGGGGTACGCAGACGCGGTTCAAACCCTACTGCAGGCCGGGGCGAATCCAAACCAGGTGAAGGGCCATAGCGGTAATTTCCCACTGTTACTGGCCGCACGCAATGGGCACGCAGACGCGATCCGCGCCTTACTGCAGGCCGGGGCAATCCCGAACGTAGTAAAACCTAATAACGGCAACTTCCCGCTGCTGCTGGCCGTGCAGAATGGGCACACAGACGCGGTCCGAGCCCTACTGCAGGCCGGGGCAAATCCGAACCTGGTGAATCGTCTGGATCGCAATTTCCCGCTGCTGCTGGCCGTACAGAATGGGCACCTAGACATGATCCGGGCGCTATTGCGGGCCGGGGCGGATCCGAACCATGCCCGGCTTCAATCTTGAAGTGCAACACGCCATCAAGACGATAGCGGAGTGCCATTTGGGAAACTCGCCCGGCGACATCCGCCGCTGCTGGCAACCGCTTTTGAGCAGATACGGACAACGCTACACATCACACTTCATCCAAGTCTACGAGCCGCGGCTTGGTGCGCTTGCGGGCCTGCTCCAGCAATGGGCGGACTTGGGCATCTCGGCCAGAACATCCAGCAACAGTTGCATGACCTTGCCCGGCAGAATTGGCTCATCCGCCTCGCCGCCACTGCCCTTCAGCGTCATTTGAACCCAGTCCATCGCCGCATACCGGGCCAAGATCCGCCTGGACTCCTTCGCCTGTTGTACTTCTTCCGCGATGGCAGTTGCGTAATTTTGCCAACCTGCATTTTACGCCTCCGCTTTACCGTACCTTCGCGAGAATTCGTTACGTGAGGCTGGACGCGCTGTTCGTCTCCCTGTAGGCACACGCCTGTAATGGACCGCTGTAATGTCACCGATTGTTGTTCATAACTCTGGTTTATGAGCAACAAGCGTGTTTGTGCTTCATGTGTGAACAACAAACCGGCTTGTTGCTCATTTTTTTGATTTCATGAACAGCAACAAACGCGTCGGTGGTATGTTCGAGCCTTGGGGGGTATCGATTATGAGCAATTTCGCCTTTCTGCCTGCCCGGCTCCATGCCACCGCGGCCCGGGATCTCAGAACGAATAGCCGAAGCGCTCGAGATCCGCGGCATAGTGTTTGGCGACCTGCGTCCGTGTCTTGGCGTTGTAGTAATCCCGATAGCCCGTGCGCCCCTCGGCTTGGCGCAGGCGCGGCAAGGTCGGGCGGTCGAGCCCGATGCGGCGGCAAATCTCGGTGAAATCATCCTCAAGGCGCTCGTAGCGCGCGATGTAATCGACAATAAGGTTGCCCCGTAGATCGACCACGTAATCCGACTGCAGCTCCTGTGAAATATCGAACAGATCCTCGCGCCCGCGAGCCGGATCGAGCTTGCGCGCGAGGAAGGCCTCGAAGCTCGGCACACCGTCCAGCAGCCGTGGATGCTCGTGACGCAGATGGTGATAGGAGCTCACTTGCAGATCCCAGGGATTGCGCACCACGGTGAATTTAAACAGCGACTCGTAGAACGCCCAGGGCAGCATCTCTTGCGCGGCAATGGCTTTGGCGTGGCGGGGAAATTTGATGCCGAGGATATGCCGCGGGCGGGTCATCTGGCTGAGCAGGTTACATAACACCAGTGACCCGGTGTAGGGCCAACCCCAGCGGTAGCGCCGCAACGCGGAACGAATGCTGGTCCCGCCCGTCTTGGCGATGTGGACGAACAGAAATCGATGGGTGTAGGAGATCAGCATAGTGACTCATCCAACAATGGGTATTGCCAGGCGGGGGCGGGGCGGGTTATTGAGAACGTAGGCTGCCCGGACGGCGACCTGCGAACCTACAGGGACGTATTCACGGCGTGTCTCGGCAAATCGCCCCGATCCGATCACGACTGCGCGTCTTAGTATTAAATTTCGATACCCAGAACGTGCAAATATGCCGCGGTGCTGGCCTCTACCGTATAGCCGGTCGCCGCCTCCTGCAGACGTTGCGGTGCGAGCGGGCGCTCCAGGACCGCCGCCATAGCGCGGGCCAGAGCCTCGCTCTCGCCTACCGGCACCAATGGCCCATAGCGTCCATCGGCGAGGATCTCCCGCGGCCCGCTGGGGCAATCGGTCGCCACGACCGGCGTACCCAACGCCAGCGCCTCAGTCAGCGCATTGGGCGAACCCTCCCACATTGAGGCGAGCACGAACAGGCCCGCCCGCCGCAGATAGGCATAGGGGTTGGATACGGCGCCGGCCAGGTGCACATCCGCCGCCACCCCAAGCGTCTCAGTCAAAGCCTGCAGCTGCGCGCGCTGCCGCCCCTCCCCTAAGATAAACAAACGACATGGGCGCGCGCGGCGCAAGCGCGCGAATGCCCGCACCAAAGTCGGAAAATCCTTCTGTCGGGTCAAGCGACCAACTCCCAGAATCACCGGCGGCTCACCGTGGCGAAACCACGGGTGATCAACCGGCTGCCGTGCACTCGACAGCAAATCGGCCGTTACCACCGGGTTGCGAATGACCGGTACACGCGCGACGGATAACCCGGTAATTCGGCGAACATCCTGCGCCACCCCTTCGGAGACCGCCACCACGGCATCCACCATAGGGTAGCACCAGCGCATGGGCAGATAGCGGCTCTGTCGCCTGAGTCGACCCTGCCCCTCCAGAGAAGTCGAGAGATGCGTACCCAACCGGCCGATCAAACGTGTGGACACCCCGGCCAACCGTCGCGCCACGGCGGCGCTGCGAATGGCGCGGTCCTTAGCAACCAGCAATGCCGCAGGGCGATACCGACGCAAGTAGCGTGTCAGCCCCGGCACCGCAAGCGTACTATGACGTACGCCCAGATCCACGTAGGCCACGCCGGCCGGCAAGCGATTCAGTACCACCCCGGGCTCACCCAACGCCAGTAGATCCACGCGGCAGCCGCGAGCGGCGAAACCCTCGACCAGATTCATCATCATCCGCTCCACGCCCCCCTGGCCGGAGAAGGAGAGCATGACAGCGAGCTGCCGGTCTTGGGATTTCATACGGCGTCTCAGGACAAGAGCTCGAATGGATCGGCATGAAACCCGGGATCAGCGCCCTCTCCATCGATCAGGAGCCGGTGCCACAGGGCAAACTGCACCAAGGCGAAGCCGGGCCGCCCAAGATGCCCCCGAGCGGCGTCACGCGCCAACAGCGCCGCCACGCCGCAAGGCCGAAACCACTCGCGCACGGCTGGGTTCGCCGGCAAGCGGCGCTGGAGCCAATCGAGATGATCATCAAAGCAACGGCGCAACGGCACATGAAAGCCCCGCTTCGACACATTAAGCACCTCACGATCAACCAGCCGCTCGGCCCAGCGCTTGAGAAAATACTTACCTTGTGAGCCGTGCACTTTGAGTCGGTCGGGCAGTGCCAGACCGAATTCGACGATCCGATGATCGACCAACGGCAAACGCCCCTCCACCCCACAAGCCATGAGCATGCGATCGGCTTTCGCCAGAAGGTTGTCGGGCAAAGCTGTAGTGAGATCGACGTATTGCATGCGCTGCAGATCGGACCAGTGGCTCGGCGTCGACTGCCAGGCCTCGATGAACGGTCGGCGCGCCTCTTGGCGCGCCGACCTCAGAGCCACGCCAAACAACTCACCAGCCGCACGGCCCCGCAGCATGACCGAAGTCCGAAACCCACCTGTATCAGGGCACCACATGCTCTTGAGCCAGCGCTCCATACGGTTGACTCGATAGCGCCCGTAGCCGGCAAACACCTCGTCACCGCCCTCACCCGAGAACACCACTTTGAGCTCCCGGGCGGCCCGTTCGGCCAAGTGCAACACCGGCAGATTCGCGTAATCGCGCATCAAATCATCGCTTGCCCAAACGGCGCGCGGCAACAGACCGAGCAATGCCGGCTCGGAAAGCGTGTAACCACGATGCCGGCTGCCATAGCGCCGAGCAGTACATGCCGCGTAAGGTAGTTCGTTCATCATCCCCGGCGCATCGAAACCCATCGAATGAGTCGCAATCGGCCGACCTTGCAACCGACTCAGCACCGCCAGCAACACTGAGGAATCCACACCGCCGGATAGAAACAGCCCAAACGGAACATCTGAGCGCATGTGCTCGGTCATGACCTGCGTAAACAATTCATCGAAGTGGTGGCTGGCCTCGGCAAAACTCATTTCGCTCGTAGTCACTTCGGTGGCCGACCAATAGCGGCGACGTTGCGATATCCGCCCCGCCTCGATCACCACCAACTCACCGGGACGCACCCGCTCAACGTCCCTTAATATGGTACGCAGCCCGCTGCTGAATTGATTTTGCAGATATTGAAGCAGCGCAATGGGCTCCACCTCCGGGCGATTGGCGAGCAACGGGAGCAGCCCCTTCAGTTCGGAGGCGAATGCCACGCCATCTGTGGCGGCATTCAAGTAGAGCGGCTTGAGACCGAGGCGATCGCGCGCCAATATCAACCGGTCCCGGGCACGATCATAGAGGGCAAAGGCGAACATTCCGTGTAAATGCCGAACGAACTCCAAGTCATATTCCGCGTAGGCATGCAGGATGGCCTCGACATCCGAGCGCGTGGCGAACCGCCGACCCATCGCCTGCAGCCTCTGGCGCAGCTCGACAAAGTTGTATATTTCGCCATTGGCGACCAGTTGCAGTGCCCCGTCCTGACTGGCAATAGGCTGGTGACCACCGGCAAGGTCGATAACCGCGAGCCGGCGATGGGCAAGACCGACTCGGGCGCCAAGCCAAAAACCCTGTCCATCCGGACCACGGTGACCCAATCGGCGGGCCGCTAGCGAAAGCGCTTCAGGATTCGGCTCACCACTGCGTAGACAAACCCCCGCGATGCCGCACATTATTCCATCCTGTGTTCAGCCCTCAAAGCGCTTAGCGGCACCGCATACCGCCAGCCCAAGGACCCTTGCATAGGCCGCCGCGCTAGCCGCCACCGTGTATGGCTGCGCCGCCCGTTTCAGCTGCTCGCACGGCGCCGGCGCGTCCAACGCTCGCTCTAGCGCCACGGCGAGTGCAGCGTCGTCACCGATCGGCACTAGGTCGCCGTAACGGCCGTCCTGGAGAATCTCCGCCGGACCGCTAGGGCAGTCCGTCGCGACAACCGGTGTTCCCAAACTGAGCGCTTCAACTAGAACGATGCCAAATCCCTCGAGAGTGGAGGTCAAGGCGAATACGGCGGCTCGGGCCATATAGGGATACGGGTTCGGCATGAAACCGGGCAGATCCACGCTCTCGGCAACGCCGAGCTCAGCAGCAAGCTGAATCAAAGGGTTACGCTTGCGGCCCTCGCCCAAAATGACAAGCCGGACCTCACGACAACGGCGCACGCGGGCGAAAGCGCGCACCAGCGTAGCGAAGTCCTTCCTTGGCGCAAGCTCACCCGCGGCGAGGATAACCGGCGCACAAGCATCTTGGAACCAACGATGATGCGTTTCCTCCGCTGCCCAAATCGCCAGCTCAGGCTTGAGCACCGGATTGGGGACCACCGTGACCCGCTTACGCGGCAATCGGGCGAGTGTAGCCAGATCATCCGCCGCACCCCTCGACGGGACAATCACCGCGTTCGCCTTCGGATAGAGCCAGCGAATCCAAGCCCGCTCCAGCCAGGGATCCAGCCCACCCCGCTGGACCAGGTCGTGGCTCACTGTAGTGCCGATGCGAACCACGATCCGGGTTTCGCTACGTGCCAGGCGGATCGCCCACAGCGCCACCCGATTGACCCGGTACTTGTCGGTCAGCAGCGCACGGGGGCGAACTCGGCGCAGATATCGGATGAGAGCGGGCAGACTGGTATCGACATGCGCAGCTCCAAGCCTTATCTCCCGAACCCCCGTAGGCAGAGCCGACACATACGGGCCGTGCCGATCGATGCGCAACAGATCGATTCGCAAACCCTGCCCTGCGAGCTCGAGCAGAAGATTGGCGATAATACGATCCATGCCGCTGTGACCGGAGGTGGCCACAAAAATGGCCAGATCGGTAGCACCCGGCTCGCCCCGGTCAAGCGCCGCGCAGTCCGAGCGCATCCAAATACTCCCGGCTGCTGTGCGCCAGAGTGTAGTGGCGTACGGCCTGGCGCAGCCACGCGGCAGACGGCGGGCTAGCCAGTGTCCGGTCCATGGCCTGAGCCAAGGCGATCGGATCGTCGACGCCGACAAGCTCGCCGTAACGCCCCCCGTCCAGAATCTCGCGAGGACCGCTCGGACAATCCGTCGCCACGACCGGAGTACCTACCGCCATGGCCTCGGTGAGAACATTGGGCGAGCCTTCCCAATAAGAGGAGAGCACGAACAGCGCCGCTTGCGCCATATAGGCGTACGGGTTGTCGACAAAGCCCGGCAGGCTCACTTCCTCGGCGACCCCCAAGCGCTCGGCGAGACGGCCAAGCCGTGCACGTTGACGCCCTTCTCCCAAAATGATCAACCGGCAGGCCCGATGCCGGCGCAGGCTTGCGAAGGCGCGCAGCAAAAGGGGGAAGTTCTTCTGCCGGCGCAGCCCCCCGGCACCGAGCACCACCGGCCATCGCCGCTGCCCCGCCAGCCATGGATGGGGCACGCTCGCCTGTGCAAGCGCCAACAGCTCGGGCGTAACCACAGGGTTATGGGGAACGTGGATGGCTTGCCGGGCGAGACCGGTAATTCGGGCCAAATCGTCGGCCACACCGTGCGAGACGCAGATTACACAATCAGCCTCGGTATAGAGTCGACGCACCCGGCGCCGCTCGAGCCAGCGGCGCAGTGGATTTTTGCCACGTACCGCAAGCCGAGCGGATAAATTCGTGCCGGTACGCAACGCAACACGGGTAGTAACACCCGCTGCTGAGCGTGCCTTGACCGCCAATCGGTCATCGGCGCTTTTGGCCGACAGTAAGACCTCTGGGCCATTAGCGCATAAATAGGCGACAAGCGCCCCGAGCAACCCCCCTTCCCGGCCCGCCCGGAGCTCAATGAGGCGCACCTGGCTGGGCAATGCCGCAAGGTAAGGCAGAGTCGTTTGTTTCACCAGAAAATCCACTCGGATGCCGCATCCGGCCAACCCACGGGCGATGTTGACGAGCATGCGCTCGACCCCGCCATCGCCGAAATCAGTGAGCAGGAGGGCGAGCCGGGGCGGACACTGGCCCGGAAGCTGTGCCTCGCTGGCAACCGTGCCCACGGATCAGGACCGCCTCGTCGTTGGGAAACCGTTCATACCTTATGAGTCCATCTGCTCAAGCGGGTTTCAGCGCATCATGCCCCGAGCCAAACATGACGCAAGATAATGAGAGCTAACCAGAAAAAACTGATAATTTGCACAAAGAAAAAAACGAAACGCAGGGATACCACAAGGTTCGTTTGGACGAAACTTACGTGGATTAGAGATTGGACTATGCGCGCAACCAGCACCATGATCGAAATAGAATTCACCAATGGGGAGTGAGTGTCGCTTGCGTGCAGCGCGAATACGATGGCGCCAAAAACCGGAAGATTCTCCACACAATTTGCGTGCGCGCGCATGGCACGCTTGTACCACTCATCACCTTCGATCCGATACTCACGAAACTCGCGAATCGCGGCTCGTCCCGTAAGAATTCGGCTCCAGCGATATACGCCCACGGTGGCCACCAACAACACGACTGTCCAGAGCGCGAAACCAAGCAACATCCACGTGGGCACGGTCATTGATCAATCCTCCATGCATGCTAGCCACTAAGACGCACGCCCCGGACATTGAATTACCCACGGTCATCACCGGCGAACGGGCTGGCCTGTGCTTAGATGTGAGACCCCATGTGATCTTGGCCCTTGTTATTGTTGTTTAGGCCTCTTATCCAGCAAATCTCCTGCCGGGACCGCAAGCGGCGCGAAGATTGACAGAACCCCTTATTAGCCGAAGTCACCAGCGGCATTTGAAGCTCATGAAGTTCCTCTGGAACGTTCGTGAATGTCATTGTGGCCATGATCAAAGCCTTCTTGCATGCATAATGCAACCAACATGGAGTTTTGGCTACTCGCAGCCGAACCCAAGCGTTCCGACCGCCTTTGCATGAGCCAACCTCGTCCGTGGTAATCTTAGTAATTCACAGTCTCTGCATCATGTCCCGCAAAGCGAAACCGCTCGCACCAGTTGCCACTGACCTTAACCATCCAAGCACCCTCACGATTACCCTTAAATTCATGCAACCCAAGACCGGGTAAATTCATCTCCTCCGGACCTTCTACTTGACCCAAGTTAGAGAGGATTAGCCGCAGTCGCGTCACACTCTCACGGTTATATCGACGAGAAACGGCAGCCGGGGCAGCGGCGAGCTCACTGCAGGGGATCAGCACCACGGCCATAAGGGAAGCTCGTTTCCAGTCAAGGCGACGAGAAGTATTTTCAAGCCGGTCCGAGATGGCTTGGCAACACGGGAGGACGTCCCAGCACCCGCGCATAAACAGCGGCGTTGCCTTCGGCCATCGCCTGGATCGAAAACAAACGCAACACTCGCTCGCGCCCGGCCTGACCGTACCGGGCAGCCAACTCTCGGTTGGCAAGCAACCGGCTGATGGCAGCAGCGAGCCGCCCCGCGTCGCCGGGCGCCACAAGCTCACCGTTCTCGCCGGACCGCACGATCTCAGGAATACCACCGACACGGCTTGCCACCACGGGCAGGCCGCAGGCGGCGGCCTGTAGCAGGCTCACCCCCAGCCCTTCCAACAACGCCGGGTGCACCAACAGATCAAGGCAAGGCAATATGCGCGGCAAATCATCCCGAAACCCAGCGAACACGACGCGACGCGCCCATCCTTGCCGCTCGGCGCAGCGGCGGATTGCGCTTTGTTGCGGTCCCCGGCCGAAGAGCAAAAAACGCGTCCGGGGATGTTGGTGCAACACCTGTGGGATCGCCTCCAGGAGCACCCGATGCCCCTTGCGCGGGATAAACTGCGCGACCATACCCACCGTGCGTTCGCCGCGGGTCAAGGCGAACGCCTGGCGGAACCAACCGCACTCCGGCTGCGGTCGGTAGAGCTCGCTATCCACCGCACTCGGCACACAGGTTACCTTCTCCGAGGGCAGCCCCGCCGCCAGCAACACTTGCCGGATCGCCTCTGATATGGTCACCACATGCGAGTGGAGCCGGTACTTCACGGCAACCTGCCAGCGCGGCTCAGGATTGTCGACCCGGCGACTGACGATCGCGGGAACACCGACGAGTCGGGCCGCAATACCGCCCAGAACATCGGCTCCACGGCGGCTATGCAGGTGTACCAGATCTGGACGCTCAGCACGAAGAATGCTGCGCAGCCGGGCAATCAGGAGGAGATCACCGTCACCTCGCATGGGAACGGTATGGACCCGGTCTGCGTAAGCCGCACCCCGTTGCCGAATGGCGCTGTCCGGCGGGCAGACCAGAACCTGCTCGGTGGCAGCCCCCTGCAGACCGCGCAGCAAAAACAACACTTGCAACGCACCACCGTAGAGATGCCGGCCGCTCTCGACATGCAACAGCTTCACCCCGTCGCCTCCAACAGCGATCGCACTGCCGCGAGCACCTGCGCGGGCCGGTGCAGGCGCATGCAACTGTGGGCTCCGCCACAGATCGGGCGGCGCCGGCAAGGCGAACACCACAGCGCCTCATAAAGCACGCGTGTCAAAGGGCTGTCTGTCTCGAGATAAGGGCAGGTGGAACCGAACAGCGCCACCGTGGGTATACCCACAGCCGTGCCAATGTGGGTCAACCCGGTATCGACCCCGACCAAAAGCCGCGCCCCGGCAATGGCGGCCGCACTCTCTCGCAAGGTCAGGGCGCCGGCCAGGTTCGCCATAGAAACACCCGACTGGCAGACAATCCGCTCGCCCTTCCCGCGTGCCTCCGAGCCACCCAGGAGCACCGATACCAATCCAAACCGCGCAGCAAGCACCTCGGCCAACTCGCGCCAAGACTCATCGAACCAATGCTTCTGCAGCCGGGTCGTGAAAGGACACAGTACCGCGTAGTCACCATCGAGCGCGTGACGTGCCAGTGCCTCCCGCACGCCCCGCCGATCGGCTGCAGTCAGCGCCAGTTCCATTGGGAAACGACTCGCCCCGATACCGAACCACTCGGCGAGGTAGCGATACTCGGAGCCGATCCGAGGATCGGAGCGTGGCGGCTCGAGCACCTCGGTCATCAGTCCCCGACTGCCCTCGCGCGAGGCGAGACCGATGCGCCGCGGCGCACCACTGAGCCAAGCCCACAGCGCGCTCTTGGCGAGCCCTTGGAGATCCAACACCAAATCATAGCGGCGTGCGCGCAGCCTATTCGTGAACTGGCGAATCGAGCCCAATAGTTCCCGGTAACGCCGCTCGGCGCGCAGCTGCCGCCATTGCCCACGCGGCCAGACGATCACCTCGTCCAAGCGCGGGTTCGCCTCGAGCAAGCTCGCCCCCGGCGACTCGGCCAGCCAAGCCAGATGGGCATGCGGCCACTTGCGGCGCAGCACCGGGATCAGCCCGGAAGCCATGACGATATCGCCAATCGCCGAGAGTCGAATGATGAGGATGCGGTTCATACCGCGACACCACCCTCACGCCGATCGTGCAGGCAACGGAAAAGCCGGAGATAGGCCGCGATCACCGCCTCGCGACTGTGATCGCGCTGCAGAGTCTCATTACCGGCCGCCACCAACGCGGCGCGCGCGGCAGCCGGCAAACGCAGCAAATCCAGGATTCGCGCCGCCAGTCGACGAGGCTCTCGACACGGTGCCAGCAACCCGTTTTCACCATCGATGATGAGTTCAAGCGCGCCGGGGGTGCGGGTGCAGACCACCGGTAAACTATGGCTCCAGCCTTCCAGTATGACATTACCGAGGGTTTCGTGACGGGAGGGACAAATGAGAACATCGGCCAGTTGAAAGAACGCCTGCGGCTCGTCTTGCCAACCCGCCCAGTGTACACGCTGCTCCACCTCGAATTGACGAGCTACCGCGTGCAGCGCTGAGCGCAAGGGTCCATCGCCGACGATCAGCAGATGCAGCGGGCGAGCGCCGAGCGTGACTGGCAGACAAGCAAAGGCCTGCAGTAGATCATCGAAGCCCTTGATGGCAATAAAGCGGCCCAGCGCGAGCAACACCAGAGCATCATCGGGTAACTGCAAGCGCGCACGCAGCCGCTTGATGTCATCGTTACTCAGCAACTCCGGCCGGGCCACGAAATTGCCGATGTGGAAAACCCGCTCCGCCGGCAGTCCATGCTCGCGCAAATAGGTGCAAATACCACGGGTGTTGCCGACCCAGGCATCGCAATGCTCATAGTAACCGGTAATTTTGTAATAACCACCGAGGCGGGCAATGTGCGCCGTCGGCCAAACTGCAGGGATCCGCGTTAAACGGGTTGCGCGGCCCATATAGCTCACCACCGCCACCGGTGCCTCAGTACGAACGATATGGCGCAAGCGCAGAATAGAGAAAGCGTCCCATTTGTTGGCGAACGGCAGATGGCGCTGGGGCACACCGAGGCGCGCCAGGAGCTTTGCGACCGGGCTACCGGCGGGATTCACAGCGATCGTTTCGTGTCCAGCCGCATTCAATGCCTGGAGCAGGCGGATATAAAACCGATCCGCCCCACCGAGTTGGCGACTACCGAGGACGTGCAGCGACTTCATCAACCGGCAGGCTGAGCCTTGGGTTGGTGCTTCATATGCAGCTTCCAAAAGTAACCGATCAGATTATCGCCGAACGAGATGGCCTTGCGCGGGATCTCAAAGCGGTTGGGCGCGGTATTCGCCGCCCCGCGCAGACAAGTCAAAGCACTAATGTAACCGGCCTCTTCCACCAACTGCCGGGTTTGCCGCCCATAATCGCCGTAGGGGTAGCAGAAATGACGAACCTCCTCTGCCAGCAATTCCTCCAACGCCGCTTTACTGCGGAAAATCTGGTCGCGCTGCTTGGACACGGAGAGACCTGAGAGCCGAGGATGGGTATTGCTGTGCGAGCCGAACGTGACCCCCGCACGGTGCAATACACGCAGCGTCTCCGCCGACATCAGTGGTGCCTTCAGTTGGTCATCGCTCAGCCATTCGGCACAGCGACCCACCAAACCCGTTACGATGAAAATCGTGGCGGTAAACCCATGCTGCGCCAGAATAGGGAAAGCATGCTCTCGGAAACCCTCATAACCATCATCGAAGGTAAGCACCACCGATCGGGGCGGCAACGGACGATCATCGAACAGCCCGGCCACCGCTTCATCCAAACTGATGACGTTATAGTCGAAGGACTTAAGATAGTTCATTTGCGAACGGAAGCGGCGCACATGACAATAGCACGCCCGGTGCCGACGCGGCGCCGCAAAATAGCCCACCTGATGGTACATCAAAATGGAAACCGCGGGTTTGGCTTGTGCTAAGCGAGGCGGCGCCATGGCGTCCTCTCCGATACCCGCGGTTAGCGCCGGGTACCACCGCGATGGATTCGTTCCACGATGCCGGTGGTCGAGTAGCCGCCTTCGAACGGCAGGAGCCGTACCTGCCCACCACGGGCAAGCACCTCTTCGTGACCCGCCACCTCTTCCAACCGATAGTCGCCCCCTTTGACGAGCACATCCGGGCCGATTGCCTCGATCAAACGTACCGGCGTATCCTCACTGAACGATACCACCCAATCGACTGCCGCCAAACCGGCCAAAACCGCCATCCGCTGCGCTAACGGATTGATGGGGCGACCGTGCCCTTTGAGCCGACGCACTGAATCATCGTCGTTCACTGCTACGATCAGCCGATCCCCGCAGGCCTTAGCTTGCTCGAGGTAGGCAATATGCCCGGGATGTAGAATATCGAAGCAACCATTGGTCATGACCACGACATCCTGATGCTGGCGCAGCCCCTGCACCAGGGTAACCAACTCGCCTTCGGCGACGATACTACGAGAGCTATTGGCTGGAACCCCGTGCCGAGCCGCCGCACGCAGCTCGGCCACGCTGACCGTGGCCGTGCCGAGCTTCCCCACTACTACACCCGCGGCCAGATTGGCCAGCATTGCCGCGTGCGCCAGATCCTGCCCTGCTGCCAACGAGGCCCCGAGGACGGCAACCACCGTATCGCCGGCACCCGTCACGTCGAATACTTCCTGGGCCCGCGCGGCAATATGGACCGCTTCCCGATTGCGTTCAACCAAGGTCATGCCTTCCTCGCCTCGGGTAAGCAGCACCGCCGCGAGGTCCAATTGCAAGAGCAACTCGCGCGCACGCTCGACCCGTTCGAGCTCAGAACCGCAATGCCCGACCATGCGCTCGAATTCCGCACGGTTTGGGGTGAGAATGCTGGCACCAGTATACGCCGCACAGTCCGATCTCTTGGGGTCGATCAGCACCGGTCGCCCAGCAACACGACTAGCATGAATCAACGGTGCCACCTGCGCCAACGCTCCCTTTGCATAATCGGAGAATATCACCGCATCCACGCCGGAGAGACTCTGCCCAAAAAACTCCGGCAAGATCTCTGCAGCCATTGCTGCCGGGCCTTCGAAATCGACTCGCAGCATCTGCTGGTGCTGGCTAATTATCCGCAGCTTGGTGATGGTGGTGCCGTCCGACTGCTCGACCCAATGCGTCCTGACCCCGGCATCGGCCAGCAGCCCGCGCAACGCCGTCCCGGCCTCATCGTGACCAATCGGAGCCACGAGGGTCGTCTTGACACCGAGCGTAGCGAGTACCAGCGCGACATTGGCGGCCCCGCCTGGGCGATCTTCAGTGCGGGCTATCGCTACGACAGGCACCGGCGCCTCAGGCGAAATGCGACCGGTCTCACCGTACCAATAGCGATCCAGCATGGCATCGCCGGCAACCAGAACGTTAAGCTCTCGGAAATCGGGGATTCTCATAACTTGTATCGCAACCGCCTAGGCCGGCGAATTGGGTAAGGCCCCAAAGTGCCGTCGGGGCGCGTCTTGAAACGCCGATGCACCCAGTAATACTGCTCCGGGTGGCGGCGAATTGCAGCTTCGAGCACAACATTGAGACGGGCGGCATCTTGCTCGTCATCCCCCGAGGGAAAATCCTGCAACGGCGGATACAATTGGATCGTGTAGCCGTTACCGGATTTCCAGGCCGTGCCGTAGGTTGGAATGACCGCCGCACCGGTGAGTCGAACGAGCCGCGCAGTGACGGTGAGGGTTGCTGCGGGAATACCGAAAAACGGCGCGAAAACCGAGTGCGGGCGCCCATAATCCTGATCCGGTGGATACCAGATGACCCGCCGCTCACGTAATGCCCGCACCAGACTCCGCAGGTCGCGGCGCCACACGACACGCTCGTAGTGGCGCCGACGGTTCTCACGCATGCAATGCTCGATCACCGGATTACGGTGCTCTCGATAGATGACTTGGAAGGGGACCTGAGTAAGCATGATGCGCCCGGTAAGCTCCAGCGGAGTAAAATGCGCGCCGAGCAAAATAACGCCGCGCCCTTCGTTCAGCGCCTGCGTTAGATATTCCAACCCCTCGAAATGGCCCAGGCGTCGGATGAGGGTGGAACTACCCCACCAAGCGATGCCGACCTCGACCAAGCCACGCCCGGTAAAACGCAGGTTCTGCCGGACCAAAGCCGTGCGTTCGGCAACGCCGCGCTCCGGCAAGCACAAGGCGAGATTGGCTTCGACGATACGGCGCCGATAGGGTACGAGATAATAGGACACCCGTCCTATGAAGTCGCCCACCGCAAGCGCCCAGGGAAAAGGGAGACGGACGATGCAGCGCAACAAACCTACGCCGAGCCAACTCGACCAATAACGAGCCGCATAAATCCCCCGAACTCGGCGTTCACTCACCCTAGCATCGCTTCCATCAAGAGGCCACGCCGAGTATACCAGACCTTCTGCTGGGGGCTATTTTCAGCCCTGGCAGCACCGTCAAGGAGATCAGCACACGGATGCATTGGCGTAGCCTCTACTCCATTCTGCTCTATCTGAGCCTGCCGGTCGTCCTGGCACGCTTGCTGCTCCGCTCCCGCCGCGCTCCGGCCTATCGGCGACGTTGGGCAGAGCGCTTCGGCTTGATCCCCACGGTCGGGAACCGCCCCGTCTGGATCCATGCCGTCTCCGTGGGCGAGACCGTCACGGCGGTCCCCCTGATCGAGCGCTTACTGGCGGAGCACCCGGAAATTCCCATCATACTCACCAACACCACGCCGACGGGCTCGCAGCGCGCCCGTGCCCTGCTCGGCGAGCGCGTACGGCACTGCTATGCGCCCTACGACCTACCGGATGTGCAGGCGCGATTCTTCCGCCGCGTAGCGCCACGCCTGGTACTCGTCATGGAAACGGAGATCTGGCCCAACCTGTTGGCTGCCGCGCAGCGGCGCAGCATACCCGTGGTGCTGGCAAACGCACGCCTGTCAGCACATTCTGCTGCCGGCTATCGACGCGTGGTTTGTTTGCTGCAGCCTGTCCTCGGCGCCTTCCACACCATCGCAGCCCAAAGCGCGGCGGATGCCCGACGATTCCGTGCATTGGGCGCAGCGCCGCAAAGCGTGCAGACCAACGGTAATATGAAATTCGATCTCGAAATCAGCGCGACCAACCTAACGGCCGGCCGGGCGCTACGCGCCACATTAGGCCCGCAACGTCCAGTCTGGATCGCTGCAAGCACTCATCAAGGGGAAGAAACCCTGGTGCTGGAAGCACAACGCGCCATACAGGCGCGCGCCGCGCAAACCCTTCTCATACTGGTGCCCCGCCATCCGGAGCGCTTTGAGGCCGTGGCCACACTGTGCCGCCGCAGCGGATTCGAGACGGTGTGCCGCAGCACCCGGGACAGGATACGCTCGACAACACAGGTCTATCTCGCCGATACCATGGGGGAACTACCGCTACTCTATGCGGCGGCTGACGTAGCTTTTGTCGGGGGCAGCCTGGTAGCCGCAGGTGGACACAACGTGCTCGAACCCGCCGCACTCGGTGTGCCGGTTTTGGTCGGGCCACATGTATTTAACTGTGCCGAAATCGTTGCCGGCCTGGAAGCCAGTGAAGGGCTCGTACGGGTAGCGAATCCCGCCTTCCTAGCTCAGACCGTTGCGGACTTGCTCGGCAACGAGCGGTGCCGGCGTGCCCTCGGCGAACGGGCACGGCTACAGCTAGAGACCAACAAAGGCGCAACGCAGCGCCTCTATGAAACCATCCATCCACTATTGACCGAACCGCCCACCACTGCCGGGCTCAACGGGAACCGAGCAAACTGTTGACCGCCGTCAAGTCTTTCGGGTCCAGAGTGCCAGCCGTTTGTTTGAGCCGCAAGGTGCTGACGAGATAAACATATTGGGCCCGCTGGTAATCCCGCTCGGCACTAAATAGATTGCTTTGCGCGTCAAGGACATCGACGATAGTGCGGGTTCCGGCCTCGTAGCCCGCCTGGGTCGCCTTCAGTGCACTGCGATTCGACACTACCGCCTGCTGCAGCGCTTGCACCTGCCGGATACTCGTCTGCACCGCCCGATAGGCATTGGAAGTTTCACGGCCGACACTGCGCCGGGTCTCCTCGAGCTGCTCGCGGGACTCAGTATAACGCGCCTGCGCCTCGCTGACTCTGGAGCTCACCGCAAAGCCTTGGAAGATCGGCAACTCACCCTGAACGCCGATGCTCTGCCGATCGACCGTGCCACCGAAGACTCCGCCGAACTTCTGGTGTGACGCGTCAGCCGTAAGATCAATCGTGGGCAAGTGCCCACCGCGCTGCACCTGGATGTTCTCCATGGCCGCTTCCGCTCCTTTGCGCGCGGCGATCAGCTGCCAATTACGTTCTATCGCCGCAGTCTGCCAGGCCCCTTCCTCGGCCGGCTGCGGCCCCACCAACTTGGGCTTTTGGGCCAAGTCGGCCAGTGACTGCGGTTGCATGCCGATAACCTGACGCACCGCCTCTATTCGATTCGCCACCTCATTTTCGGCTTGAATAAGCCGACTCTCCGCCAAATCACGCCGGGCGCGGGCTTCCTCCACCGCAGTATGCGCGATCAGGCCGACCTCGAAGCGCTGCTGCGCCTGCTCAAGCTGACGCTCGATGGCCTTGAGATCGGAACGGGCGAAACTCAGATCGGCGCGCGCCGAGAGCACATCGAAGTAGCGCTGCGACAACCTGAACATCAAGTCCTGCTCGGCCGCGTGCACCTGAGCCGCCGCCTGGGCGATCTGGGCATCGGCCTGGCCCAAGCGCTTAAAAGCGCTGTAATCGAAAATCGGCTGGGTCAGATTGATGCTGTATTGGGTATTAAAAAAGTAGGTGTCGGTGCTGGCGAAGCTGGTTTTCTGGTCCTGATGAAGGCGCTCACGGCTGGCTTGGGTGCTAATGTTCGGCAGTAAGCCGGCCAAGGCCTGAGGCCAACGCTCCTGCACGGCTTGGTAATTCGCCCGAGCCTGCCTAAGCACAGGGTTGTTGACGCGGGCCACCCCATAGAGGCTGAGTAAATCATCGCCCGCGTATGCACAAAAGCTGGAAAAGGCGAATACAACCCCCACCATCCGGACAACGGCACGGCTGCCGCTCGCTCGTACCACCGTATCCTGGATTCCCCCGCCGAAGCGCGGGCGGCTCATCGAGCACTCACATCCACGGCCACTCACGGCCGCTCAGCCCCGGTCCGAAACCGGTTCGTCTCAGGGCACGCCACAGCATATTCCGCAAATGAGACAACCATCCGCTGGTTCTCCAAGACGATGAAATTTAGGGGCGGCATCAGCAGGACCAAACCGCACGAGGCTTTCAAAGCTCGAAGCACGCCGTGCTGCGCGCATTGCGCAGGGGCCGTATGCAGGTATCCAGCAAACTCTCGGTGGCCCACTGATCCTCGCTTACCCGCGTAATGAGCAGCGCTTCCATGATCGGCTCATCCCCCACAATCAAGAACAGCCGCCCCCCTATGCTCAAGCTGTGATGGTACCCTTGGTGCAGTTCGGGTAAGGAACCGGTAACCGCAATCGCGTCATAGCGCCTACCATCGTCCCAGCCTTCGGCCGCATCCCCCACCTCGAAACGCACATTGCGGATTGCCTGCGCCGCAAGCTGCGTCGCGGCCCATTCGCGGAACTCCGCATGGATGTCCACGCTCGTCACCTCGCCTGCCAAACGCGCCAGGCAGGCGCTAAGGAAGCCCGTTCCCGTGCCGATCTCGAGCACGCTTTCATCAGGGTGTGGATCGAGCGCTTGCAGTAGACGCGCCTCGATCCGCGGCTCCATCATCACTTCACCGTACGGCAATGGAAGCTGGATATCAGCATAGGCCAGATTGCGATATTGCCTTGGAACGAACGCCTCGCGTGGCAGGTATTCGAGCACTGCGAGCACGCGCTCATCAAGCACTTCCCACGGCCGAACCTGCTGCTCGACCATATTGAACCGTGCCTGTGCAAAATTCAGCTCGACCATCGTATCACTGTCTCTTAAACTCCGGCGCAAATGCGTTTAAGCCTAAAAGGTTTGCGCGGGTCAAGCAAGCGGCCGCTTGCACGAGCCGACACACCACTAGCCAGTGCCGTCAATCGAGTTCAAACTGACAGCGCTTATTCGACGAAGCGGGGGTGCTCCCGGCAAGACCGGGGGCTGAGAAAGTCCCTTGGAACCTGCCCCGGTTAGTACCGGCGAAGGGAAGCTTCCGGCACCCGGATTACCGCCCGCGCCCACCCCGTGTCGTCGTTCTGCGATCAGTGTAAGGAGGCAACACGATGAGCGCCAGATCCCAAGAGCTCCCGGACAACCGCACTGGGCGGCTGGACGAGTCCGTATTACGCCCGTTTCCAAACTCGCGCAAAGTCTATATCGAGGGCTCGCGTGCAGACCTGCGGGTGCCCATGCGCGAGGTTATGCTCACGGATACCCCGTCCGCATTCGGCTCTGAACCCAACACCCCGTTTTATATCTACGACACCTCCGGACCCTACACCGACCCCGACCATCGGGTGGATCTACGCTGCGGTTTGCCGGCAATGCGAGCCGGCTGGATCGAGGAGCGTGGCGACTGCGAGCAGCTTGAGGGCCCGAGCTCGCGCTACGGAAAACGGCGCCTCTCCGATCCTGCCACTGCGGAGCTGCGTTTCACGCATAGTCGCGCGCCGCGCCGAGCCCAGCCGAACCGCAAGGTCACGCAAATGCATTATGCCCGCCGCGGCATCATCACGCCGGAGATGGAATACATCGCCATTCGCGAGAACCAGCTCCAGGATCGCTATCGGGCAGCGGGCGGAGTTGGAGCGTGCCATCCGGGCCAGTCGTTCGGTGCCCAGATTCCTAAGCAGATCACACCGGAATTCGTGCGCAGCGAGGTGGCGCGCGGCCGGGCCATTATTCCGGCCAACATCAACCACCCCGAGTCCGAACCGATGATCATCGGCCGGAATTTTCTCGTGAAAATCAACGCCAACATGGGGAATTCGGCGGTGACCTCGTCCATCGAGGAAGAAGTCGAAAAAATGGTCTGGGCCACGCGTTGGGGCGCCGATACCATCATGGATCTATCCACCGGGCGGCATATCCACGAAACTCGAGAATGGGTGCTGCGCAACTCGCCGGTACCGGTCGGCACGGTTCCGATCTATCAAGCCTTGGAGAAAGTGGACGGCAGAGCCGAAGATCTGACTTGGGAGATCTTCCGAGACACCCTGATCGAGCAAGCCGAGCAGGGCGTGGATTATTTCACCATCCATGCCGGCGTACGACTCGCATTTGTGCCGCTTACCGCAACACGCGTCACCGGCATCGTCTCGCGCGGCGGCTCGATTATGGCCAAATGGTGCTTGGCCCACCATCGGGAGAGCTTTCTCTACGAGCATTTTGAAGAGATCTGCGCGATCATGGCCGCCTATGATGTCGCCTTCTCCCTCGGCGACGGCCTGCGGCCCGGGTCCATAGCGGATGCCAACGACGCGGCGCAAATGGCCGAGCTTCGCACGCTCGGGGAGCTGACCCAATTGGCCTGGGCCAACGACTGTCAAGTCATGATCGAAGGGCCTGGCCATGTGCCCATGCAACTGATCCACGAGAACATGACCGAGCAGTTGCGCCTGTGTAATGAAGCGCCCTTCTATACCCTGGGTCCGCTCACAACCGACATTGCCCCTGGCTACGACCACATCACTTCGGCAATCGGTGCGGCCATGATCGGTTGGTACGGCACTGCAATGCTCTGCTACGTCACACCCAAGGAACATTTGGGGCTACCGGACAAGCACGATGTACGCGAAGGTATTGTGACTTATAAGATCGCCGCTCATGCCGCTGATCTCGCCAAAGGTCATCCCGCAGCTCAGCTGCGCGATAATGCCTTATCCAAAGCACGCTTCGAATTTCGCTGGCTGGATCAGTTCAATCTAGGATTGGACCCTGAGCGGGCTCAGGCGTTCCACGACGCAACGCTACCCAAGGAGGCACACAAGCTAGCGCACTTCTGCTCCATGTGTGGCCCTCGGTTTTGCTCAATGAAAATCTCCCAGGAGGTACGCGAATACGCCACGCAAAACAAAATTGCCGACCCGCAGCACGCCCTCAAACAAGGTTTACGCGATAAAGCCCGCGAGTTTCTAGACTCCGAGGCCGAAATCTATCAGCGGCGCTGAGGAGCTTCGCCATCATCGCGCAGACGGCGGTCGAGCTGAACTCGTAACGCACGCATTCCGAGCGGCCAGAGTACTTCGCGCGCGAAACGCTCGCCCAGCACTGCGCCGCTCGGGGAATCTACACGGGCAGACGCCCGACCGCCCTTGAGCAGACCGAGCACCAACCCGCCGCCGAATGCTGCACCCAACGCTCTCAGACTACCGGCATTGCGGCGAATGCCGGCCCGTAGCGCGGTTACCGCCGTGGCAAGGTGACGGCAATCCGCCCCGATAGCGGCTTCATGTTCCCGTATCTTGCGGCTTAACCGGCGCATGGTTTAGCTCTCCGAGCAATGCTCGGCGGGTAGCACGGAACAGCAATGCCTTGCTCACACGGCGAATCATCGCCACACTTAAGATCGCTCCCAGCAGGTTGAGCCCCGCGAGCAGCAAAAACGCCGCTCCACTAGCCATCCCCAAGTCAACCAACGCGGCGTAGGCCGCCGCAAGCAGCAAAAACCAGGTGCCCACCCCCAACAATCCTGCCCCTACCGCCAAGGCCGCCATCCAAGTAAGCGCCAGAAAAGCCCGCTGCGCCTCCAATCCGAGCAGTTCACCCACATCGCGGACGAACTGCCGGCCTGCTTCGAGCAGCGCTCCGGCGGCCTCGCTCAGCGGCGGAGCCTCTTCTAAGCCCTCCTCTGCAGAGGCGCGCTCCGCATCCGGTTCCGCCCTGTAAGCCATAACCCTCAGCGAGACCGCAACAGTCTGCCGAGGACGAAACCGCCTGCTACAGCCCAGCCAAGGGCAGCGTATGGGTGCTCCTTTATGTAGCTGGTCATCCAATCGATCGCTTGATGGGACTGCTCACTGTAACGTTCCCCGGTTTTGCGCAAGCTTTCTTCGGCTTGCGCGCCATGCTGAGCGGCACGGTCGACCGCTTCATGAGCCACTTTGGCAAAATAATCGGTGGCGTGATGCGTATTGGTGGGAGGAACATTGTCAGCTGCCATGCCTGTCTCCTTGCGCGCTGGCCACTTTTCAGGATTGCCCTGCCTCAAGCACTGAGCCACTTGAAGCTCGCAACTGAGATTGGGGGTATACCGGTCTTTTTCAAGACAAGGCTCTCCTGCAAGCCTGCTTGTTAACCCTTCCCTAACTCGGCCCTAGGATCGAAACCCAGCTCCCGCTCGAGTTCGCGAAACAGCTCGCGCGCCCGATCAGTTTGAACGCAGGGGTTGACGATGCGCAGCTCCAGGTACTGATCGCCCGGTGGATCACCCGGCAAGCCGCGCCCTCGCAACCGCAACCGCCGGCCGCTTTGCGAATTACTCGGAATTTTCAGATCGACCCGACCGCCCAGGGTCGGCACATTGAGCGTCGTACCCAGCGCCGCTTCCCAGGGTGCAATCGGCAGATCGAGGTGCACATCCTTCCCGTGCAGACGATAAAACTGGTGCGGCGCAATATGAACCTCAAGGAACAAGTCCCCCGCACTGGCGTCGCCCAACCCCGGGCTGCCCTGCCCGGTCAAGCGGATACGCTGGCCTTCCCGGACCCCGCTGGGAATCTGAACCCGCAGGCTTCGCCGGGTCCGCCGGGCTCGGCCTTGGCCATCGACCTCCTGACCCTCCACCGTAATGGTACGGGTCGCTCCGTGATAGGCTTCCTCCAGGGTTATCGTAATCTTAGCTACCTGATCTTCACCACGCCTGGAAAAACCCCGGCCGCGAGGCGCAGCGCTGCCGAACACCCCGTCAAATGGGGAACCATGCCCACCACCAAACAACGTATCAAAGAAATCGCTAAAGCCCCCTGGACCAAATTCCCCTCTGAATTGCCAATCCGGCGGTGGCCTAAACTCCTCTCCCGCATGCCAGTTGCTGCCGAGTTGGTCATAGGCGCGACGTTTGTCCGGATCCTTGAGTGCCTCATAAGCTTCGGCAACTTCTTTGAACCGCTGCTCGGCATCCGGGGCTTTACTGACGTCCGGGTGATATTTACGAGCAAGCTTACGGTAAGCGCGCTTGATCTCATCACCGGAGGCATCTTTCGAAACGCCCAAGATTTGATAGTAGTCTTTATACTCCATCGATACGGCCGCGAACTAAAGGTTGGGTTCATTTAAGCGGGTCCGAGCACTCGGACCCGCACAGGTAGGGCGTCAGCCCTCGACTTTGATCCGCCGAGGCTGCAATTTTTCTTGCTTGGGAATCGTAACCTGAAGCACACCAAGCTCGCTACGCGCGCTGATGCGATCAGCATCCGCCGTATCCGGTAAGCTGAAGCGGCGATAAAAAACGCCACTAGCCCGTTCGGTACGCTTATAATTCGGCCCCGATTCCTGAGATTGCGCTTGGCGGCTTCCCTTTATGGTCAACATGCCATTTTCCATGTTGATTTCGATGTCGTCGGGGCGAACACCCGGCAGATCCGCATCGATCACATAGTACTCAGCCTCCTCGCGGATATCGACCGCAGGAACCCAGTCACTTGTGGCGAGGCTGCTGGAATCCGTTCCGGTTGGCCCCTCATAGATCCGCGAAAGCTCTTTGCTCAACTCGTTGAACAACGTCCAGGGCTCGTAACGACGAATGGCCATAAAATACCTCCTTGATATGATTTCGATATGGCGTCGGACTCGTTACGCACGAAATGGTGGTGCCTCCTGAAAATTCAAGGTGGGCAAGGTTGAATGCTGCCGCGCATGCTGGTATAACCCCCCTCTCTCCGCAAGGCCGCTGACACCAATCTTTCGAAGCAGGGTTCAGAGGCCGACGCGGCTCCGAAAGGTTGGAGCCTTTAACTACAGAAGCCCGGCCCCGCGCAGGCGACCTATGGTCTAGGCTCGCAAAACACCTGGACGATTTGCGATTTTTGGGCAGGTGGTCGTTATCTATATTTATGCGAGCCATGCGATATCACCGGGGACCGACAGGAGGAGGCAGTAGCCATGGCTAAGGTCTGCCAGGTGACGGGTAAACGCCCGATCACCGGTAATAACGTTTCGCATGCCAACAACAAGACTAAGCGCCGTTTCCTACCCAATTTGCACTACCATCGTTTTTGGGTGGAAACTGAGCAACGCTGGGTCCGGTTGCGTGTCTCTTCCAAGGGCATGCGAATAATCGATAAAATCGGCATCGCTCAGGTGCTCAAAGACATTCGTCTACGCGGAGAAAAAATCTGAGGTGAGCCGCTATGCGTGAGAAGATCAAGCTTGTGTCGTCGGCTGGAACCGGCCACTTTTATACCACGAACAAGAACAAGCGTAATACGCCCAATAAGCTTGAGTTTCGCAAATACGATCCGGTCGTGCGTAAGCACGTAATCTATC
Organism: Gammaproteobacteria bacterium; assembly: GCA_030433275.1. Lineage (GTDB taxonomy): Bacteria > Pseudomonadota > Gammaproteobacteria > Nitrococcales > Nitrococcaceae > Nitrococcus. The sequence continues at coordinate 8,913 of JAUILK010000036.1, read as the reverse complement.
GGGAAGCGAAATTGAAGTAATCCTTAGCTGTTGCAGAAGGATAACAAAGCGTAACCGAGCACAACCGGCACGGTTACGCGTTCTCCGTTGTTCTTTTACCGCAGCGCCGGCTGCACCACCGTGAACCCGCGCAGGCCTCGGGCGAACTCTTGGAGGGCCTGAATACCGCTGAGTTCAGCTTGCGTGCACCATTCCCGCAACCCGGTTAGCAGCGCTTCCTGAGAGAGATGGGAGCTACTCCACAACCGCTGCAGACGCAACCTGAACTGATACACCGTCTTCAACCGCTGGCTTTGCGCCAGCGCATTCTCTAACCGTACTTCGGCTCGGCGATCAAGCAAACTCTGCTCGCGCAGCAATGCACGCCGTCCCCGTTTGAGCAAGCGCTTGCAGGATGCATCGGCGCGCTGCAACTCTTCCCGCAAGGTGGGCAATAACACTTGGCGCGCGTAAATCGCCAAAACATGTACCCGGGCACGCACCACCGCCGCCACTGTTTCCATATCCACATCGGCCTTATCCCGAATGGCGGGGTACGGCGCCACTCGTTTCACCCGCGCGAGGCGCAAATATTGTAAAAGCCGAATATACATCCAGCCGATGTCAAACTCCCAAGGTTTGCTGGCGAATTTAGCCGAACTCGGGAACGCGTGATGGTTATTATGCAGCTCTTCCCCGCCAATCAAGATTCCTATTGGAAAGATGTTGGTCGATGCATCCGGTGGCTCGAAATTCCGGTAACCGAGCGCATGACCTACGCCATTGACCACACCGGCCGCCCAAAATGGAATCCAGAGCATCTGTACGGCCCAAATAGTGATGCCTACCACACCGAAACAAAGCAGATCGATGAGCAACATCAACCCAAGACCAGAATACGAGTATGGTCGGTAAACATGACGTTCGATCCAATCGTTGGGAGTTCCATGCGCATAGGCCGCGACGATTTCCGGCTCCTTCGCCGCCGCTTTATAAAGCTCTGCCCCCCGCCAGAGCACCTCGTTGAGCCCAAGCACTTGGGGGCTGTGCGGGTCGTTCTTGGTTTCGACTTTGGCGTGGTGCTTGCGATGTACCGCCACCCACTCAGAGGTGACCATACCCGTGGTCAACCACAACCAAAAGCGGAAGAAATGCGCAATCGCCGGGTGCAAATCCATGCCACGATGGGCCTGATGGCGATGCAGGTAAATGGTCACGCCGACAATCGTAACGTGGGTCAACCCGAGCGTGACCAGCACATAACCCCACACGGGCAGCTCGAACAAGCCATACAACATAAGCGGCAAACACCTTTTAAAATAGAGTTAACTACATGATTTTAGAAAATATTTTTTTACACTTGAGAAATTTCATTCATTATAGCGACCAGATGGAACCAGCGTCCATGGAATTGTTCACGATCGGAAAATCGGAGTATCTTCAAAGCCCAACAAACTGTTTTCTGGCAGCAATCGAGCGACTGGCAAATCCGGCACGCACACATGCATGAGACATTTCTCGGGCGCCAGCCTATTTTCGACCGCAACCTCGAAGTGTATGGCTACGAATTACTCTTCCGCCATACCGATGCGCCGGATGCTCACATAGTGAACGGTGACCGAGCCACTTCCGAGGTCATTCTCAACACATTCACGGTCTTCGGACTCGATGAGCTAGTCGGAAATCGTCTTGCCTTCATCAACATGACCCATAGCTTCGTGGCCCACCACAGCAACCTGCCGCTCCCGACCGATCGAGTCGTTCTCGAGATACTCGAGAATACCAGGCCGGAACCAGCGATCATCGACGGGCTCGAGCTCCTGCGCGCGGCAGGTTATCGTATCGCGCTCGATGATTTCGTCTACGACCCCGCGTTACGTCCGCTCTTGCAGCGGGCCGATCTGGTCAAGGTCGAAATACCGCGGTTGACCCTCCCTGAGCTGGCCGAGCAGGTACAACTTCTGCAGCCTTTCAAAGTCATGCTGTTGGCCGAGAAAATCGAGACGCTAGAGGTCTTCGAGGCCTGCAAGCGCTTGGGCTTCGATTATTTCCAGGGTTACTTCCTCAGCCACCCGAGCACGCTGCGCAACACCGACATACCCGCCAACCGCCTGCGCATCCTAGAACTCCTGACCGCACTGCAACGAGCGGATGTACAAATTGCCGAGGTGGAGGAACTCATCAGCCGCGACCTCGCATTGAGCTACAAATTGCTGCGCTATTTGAATTCCGCGTTCTTTTCGCTGCCGCGCCGGATCGATTCCATACGTCAAGCTGTCCTGTATCTGGGAACCCGGGAACTACAGACCTGGGCTGCCTTGCTCGCACTCGCATCGATTCCGGACAAACCCCACGAGTTGTCCGTTAGCATCATAATACGGGCGCGTTTTTGCGAGGCCACCGGACGCATTATCGGGGCGACACATCCCGCACGGTGTTTTATGGTTGGGCTACTATCAGGACTCGACGCCCTGCTAGATACTCCCTTGGAGCAGATCCTGGAACGGCTGCCAGTAAACCAAGCCGTCGCCGCGGCTCTATTACGTGGTGAAGGCGTCGAGGGAGAGATACTCGGCGCCGTCAGAGAACTGGAAATGGGGCGCATCGAGCGCATTCAGGCGCTGGGGCTCAGCGCCGCAGCGACCAATCAAGCCTACGTGGAGGCCGTGCGCTGGGCCGAAACCATCTGCTCTGCCTGGTAAACGGCATCGGATCGCTATGCCCGAGCTGCCCGAAGTGGAAACCACCCGCCGCGGTATTGAACCGCATGTGCGTGGCCGGCGCATTGCAAAGATCATCATACGCGACGCGCGCTTGCGCTGGCCTATTGCCCGGAGCTTACCTGAGCAGGCCGAGGGTCGGCGCATCATCTGCGTGCAACGGCGCGCGAAGTATCTGCTCTTCCGCCTCGAAGCCGATGCCACGTTAATTCTGCACCTCGGCATGTCCGGCAGCTTGCGGCTGGTTGCGGCGCAAGACCCGCCGCTCGCGCATGCGCACCTCGATATCATCCTGACAAACGGGCAAGCGTTGCGATATACGGATCCGCGCCGTTTCGGCAGCCTGCACTGGAGTACCGGCGATCCCGAACAGCATCATCTGCTTGCCAAGCTAGGCCCCGAACCCCTATCCAGTGCGTTTCATACCGACTACCTCTATGGCCTTAGCCGAGGGCGTCGAATTTGCGCCAAAACCTTATTGATGGATAGCCGCGCGGTCGTCGGCATCGGCAACATATACGCCAATGAGGCACTCTATCGTGCCGCAATCCGTCCCATGCGTTCAGCCGGACGAATCGGACACAACCGTTACACACGCCTGATTCAGGCTGTCAAAAGCGTGCTTGCCGAGGCAATCGAGGCCGGCGGCACCACGCTACGGGACTTTACCGGCAGCACGGGACAACCTGGCTATTTCCGCCGGCGACTTGAGGTTTATGGACGCAGCGGCGAGGTCTGTCAGCGCTGCGCTGGTGTTATTCGAATGGAGCGCCTCGGCCAGCGGGCCACTTATTATTGTCCCGGCTGTCAATTTTAGCGGGACTTGCGGCACATTCTCGCTACAATTCTCACCACCTTCTCCCCAGAAGCGTCTTAGAGCAACACCCTAGTCAATCGAGTACACGCCCTGATGAGTGAAAACGACCAACAGCCGGCGCTCGAAGCCGGCCTTCAAGTACGTTACCGCACCGGGTTACTGCTTGGCGAGGACGGGATCAAGCTGCTTGAGGCCGTCGCCGCACAGGGCTCGATCACCCGGGCTGCGCAAGCCGCCGGCATCAGCTATCGCACGGCCTGGGAACGCATCGAGGCGCTGAATAATCTCTCCGATCATGCCCTCGTGACGCGTGCCGTGGGGGGGCGCGGCGGCGGCGGTACCCGGCTCACCGAGCACGGCGCGCAACTGGTACGGGCCTTCCGGGAACTCGAGCAAGAACATCGGCGCTTCCTCGCCGGGCTCGCACGACGGATCCACGGCCTGGAAACCATGATGCCGGTGCTCGAGCGGCTGCATCTGCAGACCAGCGCCCGCAATCAGCTCTGGGGGCAAGTCAGCGCGATCCACCACGGTGCCGTCAACGCCGAAGTGGAGCTAAACCTCGGCCAAGGTCAGAGCATCACCGCCATCATCACCGAAGAGAGCCTCGCGCGACTGGGCTTGACCCAAGGCTCGAATGCGGCCGCGCTCATCAAATCTTCCTCGATCGTCATCACCACCGATACCAAACTCAACCTGAGCGCGCGCAACCGGCTCTGCGGGCACGTAGCGCGCGTGCACCGCGGCGCCATAAACAGTGACGTGGTCATCGACCTCGGCCAGGATAAGAGCATTGCCGCAATGATCACCAATGCCAGCGTCGATTACTTGCAACTCAAGATCGGGGTGACGGCCTGTGCAATCTTCGACGCATCGAGCGTAATTATCGGTCTCAGCAATTAGCTTGATGGCCCCAAAACCCCGACCGCCGAAAAATCAAAAAATTAAGATGGAACGCCGGGGATTGCTAAATATGTCGCTATTTGGCGACAAACTACTCGTATTGATTCGGCTACTATGAATTTCCTGATAGGGGAAACTGGCCGCTAACAACCTAGAAACACTCCATATGCTGAGCCACAACCTCAATGCGAGTGTACGCTCTAACGCAAGGGAGTGCCGCACTGCCAAATCAAGGCACAATGGCATCTTGTGCTTAGTCACTCCTCGTGCGAATCTAACTACTGTCACCGGCTGCGCTACTTAATCCACCCTCGAATATGCAGAGAATCACGTGGCGCAGAGGGAATGATCATAACTTCATAGCATGCTTAATTCGAGCTACGCCCACCAGAACTTGGCATATAACTTGCTTCAGATTTTAACGAGTTGTTGCTTAAACTACCGCTAATAGAGAGGCCACCATGACAATACGCACTTTCATTTTCTTTCTGCTCCTTGCAAGCGTTCTTCCTTTTGCGCTGACCGCATGCGGCGACTCCGAAGGCCCCGCCGAGCAAGCCGGTGAAAGCATCGATCAAGCCGCCGAACAAACTGAAGATACGGCCGAAGACGCTATGGACACAATGGAAGAAAAAGCGGAAGAAGCCGGCGACTCGATGGAAGACGCCATGGATAATGCAGAGGACAAAATGGACGAAATGAACAATTAAGTCAGCAGAAACACAGAGAACTAACCATACGGTTTTGAGTCCAACCTTATGACGAGGTGTCAAGACAATTAAGTCTATAAGACGTCATCTGCATAGGGGAAAGAGTTAATGCTGTATTGGGCATTAGTATTTTTGGTTGTTGCGCTCATCGCTGCGTTTCTCGGCTTTTCAGGGGTCGCGGGAACAGCAGCGGGATTCGCAAAAATTCTGTTCGTTATCTTCGTAATCCTTTTCCTTGTTTCACTGATACTCAACCGTCGCGGACCACGCCCTTAAAGGCGGCTCGTTCCATCGGCCCGTGAAACAATTTCAAACCCGGGGTGTAGAAAAGGCAATAACCGATTCTACACCCCGTATCTCTGATCGCGGAGCCGAAGCCTGGACAAGGCGGTCGAGCACTTTACAAAACGGTTTCTACCGATCGATCACACGCGTTAAACCAAGCTGTGGCAGCATCGCCCGCTGAGCAACAGCTTTTCTATTAAGCAAAGTTTGAATTGAACTCGCCGCTCACCCTTCGGAAAGTGCGGCAGGAACGCAATTTCCAGAATGCCTTTAGGCGAGCGCCACGCTCTTTACCTGCGCGAAGACTGCCATACCGGCCTGTAGGCATAGGTGGCGTTGCGAGAACTCGGATATACGCGAGAGCAGAATCTGGTCTTCGACCTGTAGCCGTACCAAATGCTGGCCCGGACTATCGGCCACAGTCTCCAGAACCTGCGCCGGCAGGACATTAAGGATGCTGGTGCGTCCCGGCGGATCCAGCGTCAGGCTCACATCCCTGGCCTGCACCCGCAACCGCAGCCGCTGCCCTGCCCGCGAGCGGACCTGCGGCACCCGCAGCTCCAGCATGCCCAAGCGCAGGATGGAGAGATGCAATGCCTCATCCCAGCCTTGCACCTGCACGACGACAACCGCGCTCGCATCCTCACGATGAGCGAGCGGCAGATCAAGGCGCGAGAGCATCGTCTCCAGAGAACCTGCCGCCAACGTTCGACCGGCCTCCATGAGGATAACCTGGTCCCCCAGCCGAATCAGCTCATCGGCGCTGTGTGTGACATAGACCATGGGCATTGCAAGTTCGGTGGTCAACCGTTCCAAATAGGGCAAGATCGCCGCCTTGCTCGCCGCATCGAGGCTGGCGAGCGGCTCATCGAGCAACAGTACCTCAGGCCGCGCCAGCAGGCTGCGGGCAATAGCTACACGCTGGCGCTCGCCGCCGGAGAGCGTCGGCGCGGCCCGACGCAGCAGCGACCCCAACCCGAGCAGTTCCACCACGGCGTTCCACTCAGCCGCACCGGCTCGGCTGCGGCGCGTGGCGTAGCGCAGGTTGCCCGCGACGCTCAAATGCTCAAACAACCGAGCATCCTGAAAGACCAGGCCGAGGCGACGCTTATGGGGCGGAACGAATAGCTTGCGCCCATCATGCTGCCACCAAGTCCCATTCAGCCGACACTCGCCCGTGGCACGCTCCAGCCCAGCCAAACAATGCAGCAGAGTGCTCTTGCCGCAACCGGAATGGCCGAACAGCACCGTAACCGCCCGCGCCGGCGCGTGCAACTCAGCGTTCAGCACAAAGCTGCCCTGAGTGTGGTGGAAGCAGGCTTCCAGGCTCACAGACGCCCCGGCAGGCGGCGATTGATGGCGTAGACGAGGAACAGCAACGCGAAGGAGAACAGCAACAACGCACCGGAGAGGATGTGCGCGCGACCGTACTCCAACGCTTCAACGTGATTGTAGATCGCGATAGACAGCACCTGCGTCTCCCCAGGAATGTTGCCGCCGATCATCAGCACCACGCCGAACTCCCCTACCGTGTGAGCGAAGCCCAGCGTGGCGCCGGTCACAAGGCCCCGCGTCGCCTGCGGTATGGCAATGGTAAAGAACCGATCCAGCGGTGCAGCCCGCAGAGTCGCGGCCGCCTGTAAAGGCCGGTGACCGATAAGCGCGAAAGCATCCTGCGCCGGCTGCACCACAAAGGGCAACGAGTAAATCACCGACCCGATGACCAACCCCTGGAAGGTAAACGCAAACCCCGCCCCCCCGAAAGGCTCGAGCAGCCAGGCGATCGGTCCATTCCGCCCGAGCGCCACTAACAGATAAAACCCCAGCACGGTCGGCGGCAACACTAAGGGCAGCCCCACAATCGCCTCGACCACCGCTTTGCCGCGGAAACGGGCATGAGCCAACCACCACGCCAGCGGCGTGCCGAGAACCAGCAAAATCGCAGTGCTGATGGCCGCCAGCTCGAAGGTGAGCACGGCGGCAGAAAAATCGGCTTGATCAATCATAGAGTCCACCCTCGAGACACGCTATGTTCTTTTTTACATAGCGCGCTGTCAACGCCGAGGGCACAGGCAGCCATGGGTGGGATACCGAACGCGCGCCAATCAGATAACAAGACATACAGAACTAGCTCGGAACAGCAGAAAGGCTCGAAATCCATCGGATTTGGCAGCGGCAGGCGATCACCCTCGCCCTAACTGCGACTTCGCGCCATGCGCCGATTCAAGATGCAGCGCCCAGCAGTACCTATTCGAAATAGCTGTTCAGTTTTCCCCTTCAATGGATTTACGCAAACCCTCCCTGGCTTGCGCAAACCCAAGCTTATTTTTGCCCGCCTGAAAACACCGGAGTTCTATTTTAATGTCTTTTAAAACTGCGAATCAATACGATAGATAAAGAGGAGATCGAAAGCATGAATGCTTCCTCAGCTTCGTCTTTTAAATGCCCCAATACTCAAAATAATTAGTAATTTCAATAGGGCAAAAAAATTTCCTTACTCCTCTTTCTCTCCGGTGACCAGGATCGATAGACTCTCGCTCACTTATGGCCAGACTTGATATTAAACCGAAGAGGCTGGATTGCCTTCGCCGCCCACACTAGAAGAGTCCTCGTGACCCATTAACCATTCCTCAATTTGCTGGTCAGCCTCCTCCTTGCTGATGTTATAGACTTCTTGGATCTTTCCAGATAACTCTTCGTAATAGCCCCCGATGAGGTCCACATCGTCGTTAGTGAGCAATCCCCATTTTTGTCGAGCCTTACCTTTGTATTCATGCCATCTACCTTGGACATCATTCCACGTCAAACGAGGGCTCCGCATGCGGCCATCTTCTGATGGTACATTGTGATCTTCCCACTTATCACTCATAAAGACCTCTCGATGATTACTACATGCTTTACCGTTACAAATAGACCATCTAAAGATGGCCTATTTATTGGGACAAGCAATAACAAAGATATGTTCCCCGCCTCCATATCTATAGTAGTCTGTTAATAATTAGTCGCGTAATCGATAATCAGCGGCAGGCTGTTATCGCCGTTCCGCCCGCTGTTCGGATTAGAAGAGCACCATCGAGGGTAATATCGAAATCGTGCGCGTCGCCCAAGAGGCGGACAAACTCCGCTTCCTGGCGCTCAAGCGCGGGCGCGCATGCCTTCTTGTGAGTCGTTGCTATATCGCCGATGATCAGCCGCTCGCCGGTCAGCTCGTAGCGAGCACGATACGTGTTGCAGCCGGTGCGTCCGACAAGGTATCCATCCATGCCGAAGCGGAACGTGACGTGCGAACCGTCGATAAGGCCTCTGCTTGCAATGTCCTCGACAATCCACTCACCACCCTGAAATAGCGAGGCCGGCGGTCCACCACAGCCTGTTACTAACCTTTTAGTAAATTCTGCCATGGTCTGATAGTATTTGGAGTACTGCACCCAAACGCTCCAAGGGGCCCGGAGCATGAGTCGTGAAGCGCACCAAAGTCTGCGGCTGCAAGCGATCAAGG
>JAUILK010000085.1 GCA_030433275.1 Gammaproteobacteria bacterium | reverse complement strand
CCGGACGACAACGAGGATTTGATCAACCTCGTCGGTGGCGCCCCGCTGGTGATAAAACTGCTCGAGGGCACGCAGGGCATGGGGGTGGTGCTGGCGGAGACCAACAAGGCGGCGGAAAGCGTGATCGATGCGTTTCACGGGCTCAATGCCTATTTTCTGACCCAAGAGTTCATTCAGGAGGCCGGCGGTTCCGATATCCGCTGCTTCGTGGTGGGCGATAAGGTGGTGGCATCTATGGTGCGTCAAGCCAAGGAAGGCGAGTTTCGCTCGAACGTTCACCGAGGTGGTCAAGTTTCGAGTGTTCGTATCACCCCCGAGGAGCGCTCGAGCGCGGTCCGCGCCGCCAAAATAATGGGGCTCAACGTGGCGGGTGTAGACATTATGCGCTCTAACCATGGCTCCGTTGTGTTGGAGGTGAATTCATCTCCCGGCTTGGAGGGCATCGAACGAGCTACCGGTAAGGATATAGCCGGGGCCATTATCCAGTTCATCGAGAAACACGCCCGCGCAGGTAAAACCCGCACTCGGGGACGTGGCTGACGGCCTCATGGATGTGGTGAGCAAGATTTGCCAAGGCAGGCCGTGATACATCTTTGCAGCCTCATAGGCCGCCTTTCGAGCGGCCTACGGTCTCGCGGTAAGCCTATTTGTTCCCGCCTGGCAATGATGGTTAACGCACGTTTAGTTCGATAGAATGCGGCGTTTCTCCGGCGTTAAGCAATCTATGGCCGCGCGAAGGCACGCCGGTACGGGCGGAAGTCGTCGGTTTGAGCACCCAGCGTTTCGAGGCACCATGGCACAGTACATTTTCACCATGAATCGGGTGAGCAAGGTCGTTCCCCCCAAACGACAAATATTACGTGATATCTCGTTATCCTTCTTCCCGGGTGCCAAAATCGGCGTGCTCGGCCTGAACGGCTCCGGGAAGTCTACGCTGTTGCGCATCATGGCCGGTGTCGAGCGTGACTTCGAAGGCGAAGCGCGGCCACAGTCGGGAATCAAAATCGGTTTTCTGCCTCAAGAGCCGGAGCTCGATGCGCGCAAGGATGTGCGCGGCAACGTCGAGAACGGTGTGGCCGAGATCAAGGCTTTGCTGGACCGTTTCAATGAGGTCAGTGCTCGGTTCGCGGAGCCGGATGCCGACTTCGATGCTTTGCTGACCGAGCAGGCTCATCTACAGGATCAGATCGAGGCCGCTGGTGCTTGGGATCTGGAGCGCAAGCTCGATCAGGCGGCCGATGCGTTGCGGTTGCCCCCCTGGGAGGCCGAGATCGCCAATCTCTCGGGTGGTGAGCGGCGCCGGGTAGCGCTTTGCCAACTGTTGCTCGCCAGTCCCGATATGCTGTTGCTCGATGAGCCGACCAATCATTTGGATGCCGAGTCGGTTGCCTGGCTCGAGCGCTATTTGGCCGAGTATCCGGGCACGGTCGTTGCCGTGACCCATGACCGCTACTTTCTGGACAATGTGGCTGGCTGGATTCTGGAGCTTGATCGCGGCCACGGTATCCCCTGGAAGGGCAATTACTCTTCCTGGCTTATGCAGAAAGAGGCGCGGCTGGCGCGGGAGGCGCGTGCGGAGGCGGCGCACCGCAAGACCATCCAGCATGAATTGGAATGGGTGCGCAGCAACCCCAAAGGTCGGCAGGCCAAAAGCAAAGCTCGTCTGCGGCAGTTCGATGAGTTGCAATCACGGGAGTTTCAGCAGCGTAACGAGACCAACGAGATCTATATACCGCCGGGTTCGCGGCTGGGCGACCTCGTGATCGAGGCTAACCACCTCGTCAAGGGCTACGGCGAGCGTCTGTTGATCGATGATCTGAGCTTCAAAGTTCCTCCCGGGGCTATTGTCGGTATTATCGGTGCCAACGGTGCCGGTAAGACGACGTTGTTCCGGATGCTGACGGGGCAGGAGCGTCCCGACGCCGGTGAAATCAGGCTTGGAGAGACGGTCGACCTGGCCTATGTCGATCAGAGTCGCGACCGTCTGCACGATGCTAAAACCGTATGGGAGGAGATCTCGGAGGGCCAAGATCTCATCGAAATCCAACGCTACACTGTGCCTTCACGCGCTTACGTAGGCCGCTTCAACTTCAAGGGTGCGGATCAGCAAAAGCGCATTGGAGAGCTTTCGGGCGGTGAACGCAATCGGGTGCATTTGGCCGCGCTGCTCAAGCGTGGCGGGAATGTGCTCCTGCTTGACGAGCCTACCAACGACTTGGATGTGGAGACTCTGCGCGCTTTGGAGGAGGCGCTGTTGGCGTTCCCCGGTTGTGTGTTGGTGATTTCACATGACCGCTGGTTCCTCGATCGCATCGCTACCCACATCCTCGCCTTCGAGGGCGATAGCCGTGCAGAGTGGTTCGAGGGCAACTACACCGACTACGAGCGTGATCGAAGGCAGCGGCTGGGGGATGAAGCCGTCAATCCGCATCGGCTCAAATATCGGCGGTTGGCTGATTGACAAGCTTTCCTTGCGTGTGGCGTTCGGTTGGCGCTTGCGCAATCGGTCAGATCGAGTGACGTCCAGTGTCGGATTCTTGAACACTTTTTCGGTCTTTCCTGAGGCCATTTTTTTAAGATTCTGAAAATAAACAAAATAATTTTTAATATGAGATTGGCATGTATGCTGCTTAATATCAGCTGGAGGTGTTGCTTCGGGCTCTCGGTGGCGACCGGATAAGCGGCAATAATAATTAAGAGGCCGCACTCCCGGCGCCGCTGGTGGTTGGTTCGAAGCGGTGTGAGACGCAAACGGGAGCGGCATCATGAGTGTGAGATCAGACGCAGGCTGCATCTATCCCTTGAGCCTCATTCGTCTGCTGCAAGACAATCGGCGCTATCAAGGAACTAAAGCCGTCAGCGAGGGCAATCGTTCAGACGGTTTCCGCCCGGCTTTTCTGGATTCTGATACGAATATTGTTTATCCCTCATGTCGGGCCGATGGGTGCTTGGCTGCTGTGCACTGCCTCGAAGGGCTGCCGGATGAGTTGGTGGTCAGCCGTGATGCGGCAGGCCGCGTGATGGAAGCCAAGCCTGGATTGATTGCCGGGTTTCTCTATGGGGGGCGTTTCTATAGCCGCGAGGAGGCGCTACGGCTGTTGCAGGAGCCTTAGAGCGCTTGCATGCGGTCGGGGTGTGGACAATGTGGAGCAAAACAGGCCGGCGGGGCAGTGTTAGTTTTTTGAAACACTTTGCAGTAGCTTGTCTGCAAGCGCCGTTGCGATGTGCTTGCCAACGTCGATTCGGCTTACCTCGATAAACTGCTCGGGCTCGATCTCTAATCAAGTATAAGCCATTGATGTTATGTATATAATGGCGCGCATTGGGGACTCATCATGGCGACTACGGTGACCGAGCGGACCGCGATCCTGCTTATGCACTGCACGGATCAGCGTGGGTTGGTAGCGGCTATCAGTGAATTTATCGCCCGTAACGAAGGCAATATCGTTTATCTCGATCAGCACGTCGACGAGCGGCGTGGCGTTTTTTTTATGCGGGTCGAGTGGGAGCTCACGCGCTTTCGTGTGGCCGCCGAGGTGATTGGGGAGGCATTCGAAGAGGCGATTGGGCAACGTTTTGGAATGCGCTGGACACTTTCGTTTTCAGATGAGGTGCCACGCATCGCCATTATGGTCTCGCGGTTGTCCCATTGTCTCTATGATCTGCTCTCGCGCTGGCAATCCGGAGAGTGGCGTGTAGAGATTCCCGCGCTCATCAGCAATCACGAAGATCTGCGCGGTGTGTCCGAGCAGTTTGGCCTGCCCTATCACGTCTTGCCGGTTACCCCGGAGAATAAGGCGCATCAGGAACAGAAATTACTCGAATTGTTACGAGCGCAGCGGGTCGACCTGATCGTGCTTGCTCGTTATATGCAGATCCTCGGTCCGCGGCTCATCGCCAATTATCCAAATCGTATTATCAACATCCACCACTCTTTCCTGCCCGCCTTTCCTGGTGCACGTCCCTATCACAGTGCGCACGCTCGGGGCGTCAAGATCATTGGTGCGACCAGCCATTACGCTACGGTGGAACTCGATGCCGGTCCGATCATCGCGCAGGATGTGGTGCCTATTACTCATCGTGATCCCGTAGAGGAGCTGATCCGCAAAGGACGCGATCTCGAGAAGCTGGTTCTGGCGCGGGCCGTTTGGGCCCACATCCAGCGTAAGGTGCTTTGCTACGAAAATCGCACGGTGATTTTTGACTAGCCGCCCCCTGCCAAAGCGCCGCCGAACTGGTTCCCCCGGGGGGGGTATGGGCACTCGCTATGGTGAGATGGGCATCTCGAATAGTTTCCCAATTCCGTTATTTCGGCTTGCGCTGGAATGATGGTACATAGAGCCGTTTTTCAAAATTCGATTATCTAGCCGTGGCGCGGCTGGGTCTTGGCTGTGCATGAGCGCGTGCCTATCTGTCCCCGAGCTAGTTGGTGGCGGGACGAGTGCATTGCGGATTGTGGCCGTCAAACCGGGCACGTTTGTAAAGCCGCATCGCCTGAGGCATGTGGTCGCGTAAATCCTCGATACGGTTTGACGGCGATGGATGGGTGGAGAGGAACTGCGGTGGTTGTCCGCCGCTCGATTTATTCATGTTTTGCCATAATTGGATGCTCTGCCGTGGATCGAAGCCGGCCCTCGCCATCAGCTCTTGGCCGATTTCATCGGCTTCGCTCTCCTGGGTCCGGCTAAACGGCAAAATGATGCCTACCTGAGCGCCCAAGCCGAGCAATGCCAAGCCTTGTTGCTTTATGAAGCCGCTCGTCCCGACGAAGATTGAGAGCAAATCCAGGCCGGTTTGGGTGGCAACGTTGGTCGACAGCCTTTCATTGGCGTGTCCAGCCAATACATGGCCCACCTCATGACCGATAACCGTAGCAAGCTGCGCCGGCGTCTGCGCCACTTTGAGTAAGCCGCTGTAGACGCCGATCTTGCCGCCCGGCAATGCAAAGGCGTTGACTTGATCGCTGCGAAACACCGTGACTTCCCAGTGAGTCTTGCCGTATTCCCCCGGCAAGACTCGAGTAATCGCATTGGCTACGCAGCGCACGTAGTTTGTCACTTCTGGGTCGTCGACGATGGACTGTTTCTGCTTCATTTCCTTGTAAGCTTGTGTCCCCATCGACTCCACTTGTTGTTCCGGAAACAGCTTGAGCTGGCTGCGCCCGGTTGGGGAGGTGGCACATGCCGCCACCCCGAGGCTGCAAGCCATTACGAGCGCGCCTAACCTTAGGGCTATGGTCCGCATGATGTTCATCGCTTGGATAGGCGGCAGCAGTTGCCGCGTTACGTTGCTTACCGGGGTTTGTTAACAGTTACCCATGCCGCCGCGGGTAACTGTTAACAAACCCTAGGAGTTGGCGCGGTTCGCACGGGCCTAACAGCGCAAGGCCGGGTGCGTCATTAGAGTCGTTTTCAGACCATATTAGCGCCTGTCGGTTAAGTTACCAGCGCGCTTTCCTTTCATGCGCATTCGAGTAGCCCGATTGTAACGAGAGGTTGCGATTAAGCTTGCAGTCAGTTCGAAGATTTAATCTTGATGTCGTGTTCAGGCAACCCATGAGAGTACGATAACGATATCGCAAAGAATCACTGCAACGCCGACCATCCTAATGGGCGCTGTGGCACTGCCGGGAGACGGCAAGTCCGGTGAAAAATTCACACCGCCGGATTCTAGGCTTTGGCTCCATGATCAGGGTTAAGCTCATTTCTGGTGTATGGGGGAAATAGAAGGGGTGGCGTATCCTGCTGACTGCTCACGACCAAGATCACAGTCAGCAGAGGATGGATACGCCATGACCGAGTCTACGCTGCACGCTC
>JAUILK010000084.1 GCA_030433275.1 Gammaproteobacteria bacterium | reverse complement strand
CTCCTTCGGCTGGCTGGAAAAATGCCGCCGCTTATGGAAGAACTGCGAGCGTAAGATTAATACCAGTCTGCAGTTCGTCCATCTGGCGTTCTTGACACTGTTGCTCCGGAAATTGTGAACAGGCTCTTAGCGCGTCGGATCACACCAACCGCCGACACGGGCCGTCATGGCCTGGGCTTCGATCGGTCCCCAGCTGCCGGGCTTGTAGGCGTAGACTGGCGTTTCCGCCGCAAGCGCGGGATCCACGATCCGCCAGGCGACTTGTACGCTGTCACTACGAGCGAACAACTCTTGATCCCCCTTGAGCGCGTCGCCGATCAGGCGCTGGTAGGGCGGCTCGTCGGTCGAAGGGTCGCTCGCCACATCCAGTTCGGTCTGCTGACCAGCCATAATGTCGCCGGACTGTTTGGTGCGGGCACCGATCGCGATCTCGATGCGTTCCGGACCCAAGCGGAAACGCACATGGTTGGTGTTGGTCGTGGCGGGCTCATTGAAAATATCGTGTGGCAAACGGCGCAGACGAACCAGGACCTCCTGAGCGCTTGTCGCGAGTTTTTTGCCGGTGCGAATGAAAAACGGCACACCAGCCCAGCGCCAGTTGTCGATATGCAACTGCAGGGCGGCGAACGTCTCCTGGGTGGAGTTGGGTTTCACGCCCTCGATTTTGCGATAGCCGGTGTACTGGCCACGCACCACTTCCTGGGCCGAGAGCGGGCGAACGCCGCGCAACAGCTTGGCCTTCTCGTCGCGCAGCGACTGAGCATCACTCGCCGCCGGTGGTTCCATGGCCAGAATGGCGAGTACCTGAAGCAGGTGATTCTGCACGACGTCGCGGATTGCGCCGACCTCGTCGTAGAACGCCCCACGATCCTCCACGCCGAAAGACTCGGCCAGAGTGATCTGCACGCTCTCCACATAGGCGCGATTCCAGAAGGGCTCGAGGAACGTGTTGGCAAAACGGAAATAGAGCAGATTCTGCACCGGCTCTTTGCCGAGAAAATGGTCGATGCGGAAAACCCGCTCTTCCGGGAAAAAACGCAGCAGCGTCCGATCAAGCGCCTGCGACGAAGCAAGGTCGCGGCCGAACGGCTTCTCCACTACGACCCGCGCCGTCTTGGCCACACGCGCCTTGTACAAAGACTCGATCACACTGGGAAACAGGCTCGGTGGGATCGCAAGATAGCAAAGTGGCCGCTTACGACCTTCGAGCCGACGCTGCAGCTCGGTAAAAACCCGATCGTCGCGGTAATCACCATCGATGTAGTCGAGCTGCTTCAGCAGACGCTCCACGGCGTCCGGGGCGTCGTTCCGACCGTAGTCCCGAATACTACCCCGGACCTGCTCACGCAATCGATCGGCATCCCAACCGGATTTGGCGACGCCGATCACCGGAACGCCAAGCTCACCGGCCGCTTCGAGCCCGGCCAAGGCCGGGAAAATCTTCTTGTAGGCGAGATCACCGGTCGCGCCAAACAGGACCAACGCGTCCGAGCGCTCGCTGCGCATCCCCATTTCAGCCCTCCTTCTTAGCGGCGTGGGTGCCGAGCCTGCGGGGTTTGAACGAGTATCGCCGATTGCCTAACCGAATCGCACGCCGGATGGCGAAAGGCCCGATCGGCCTATTGCACAGCATGGCCACTGTGGCCTCACTAAGGCGGTTCATGCAAACGAATCCGCTCAGTGCGTTTGGCATAATTCATCCTCCGAACGGTTGGTTATGAGCAAATGCCTGCCGTGCTCAGAAGATCCTCGAGTGTAACCCGGAACACGCGCCGCCCTTGCTCTTCAAGCGCGCGGAAATCGCCGGCGGCCTGCGCTCGGAAGAGCTGTCCGAACGTATAGGGACGGCCAGGAATCTTCAAATCAGGCTGAACCTCATCGACCACCTGGACGCAGACACCATTGGCACGCCCACCTTTGTGTAACTGCCCGGTGGAGTGCAGATAACGGGGGCCCAGACCCAGCGTAGTGGCCACGCACAATCGATCCCGCAGAGCCATACGTGCGCGCTGCAGCTGCGCGTAAGGCTCCGAGTCCGTAGCCACGTAGGCCTGAATTGCAAGGTAATCGCCAGGCCGTACCGCTGCGAGCGCCTGCTCGGCGCCCGTGACGGGGACAGCGGGGATACCCTGCGCAAGCATCTCACCGGCCGCCTTCTTCGCGGCTTCGACATCGGGCTGATCAAACGGGTTGATACGCAACACTTGCCCCGCGATCGCGACGGCGAACTCCCAGCGAAAACACTCGGCACCGATGCTGTAGGGGTCCACGTAAGGGAGACGGATAACCGGATGCCCTTGCTCAACCAGCACATCGAAGCTGTCCGCCGTGCCAAGACCCACGAAAACGCGGTCTTCACCGTAAACCTCGGGCGGGCCGAGTCGCTCGTCCGCGACGGGCAGAATGCCCACACCACGCTTGCCGGTGGACTCGGCGACGAGCTGCTCCAGCCAGCCGCCAAAGCACGCGATCTGCGCAGGCATGAGCAGCGTCAACTTGTCGCGCCCCTGCCGCGCGGCGTAACCGAGCGCGGCGCCGAGCTGAACACCGGGATGCCGGTCCGCCGGCGTGTCGGGTCTGCAAGCCGCAACCATCTGTCCTGCGCGGGTCAACAGCTCCCCGACGTCCACGCCCAGCAGCGCCGCGGCCACCAGACCGAAATGAGAGAGCGCGGAGTAGCGCCCCCCGATGTCGGGGTTGTTGCAGAAGATCTGACGGAACTTGCGCTCCCGGGCAAACTTATCGAGCTCGGAGCCGCGATCAGTGATTACTGCATACTGCGCCGGATCGGCCACCAGAGACCAAAAAAAATCGAGATGACAGCGGGTCTCGAGCGTACCGCCGGACTTCGATGCGAACAGGAACAGCGTCCGATCAAGCGGCAGTTCGTCAGCGGTTTGGCGCACAGTACACGGATGGCTGCTGTCGAGCACCCGCAGCTCAAGCCCGCCGGCGCCGGCGAAAGCGTTCTGGAGCACCAGAGGGAACAGGCTAGAGCCGCCCATGCCACACCAGAGCACATGGGTCAAACCCGCGCCGCGTACGTCTTCGACAAAAGCGTGCAAACGCGGCACCTCGTCGAGCATCTCGATCGGCACGTCGAGCCAGCCCAGCCGGTTGCTGATCTCACTTGGACCCGGCTGCCAAAGCCTGTAATCGCGGCGCCAAATGCGCTCGACGGCCTGTTCCTCGACCAGCACCTCTACCTGCCGGCGCACGCCGGCTTCGAACACTCCTAGGTTATCTTGCTCGCGCCCGTACGCCGCACGCCGCACCGCAAGCTTATTTTCGATCCGCACGAGCAGCTTGTGGTAGGAATCGCTGAACTGCCTCTTGCCATCTTCCTGTAACTCGTCCGCGAGCGCTGCAGTGTCGATGCCCGCTTCATTGATGGCCTCAAGCGTACGCCACGCATCACTGCTATCAGTATCGAGCAAATCGCCCACTGTGCCGCTCTTGGCAAAGGCAAGCAGGGTTTCTTCGGGCACGGTCACAATCGTATCGGGGGCAGCCAACGCCGCCACGTAATAACCTGGCGGCAGGTTCGGATCTTTAGTGCCGGTGCTCGCCCAGAGCAACCGCTGCGCACGCGCGCCATGCCCGGCAAGCCGCTTCCAGCGCGGCGAGTCATAAACTTGACAATACGCCCGATAGGTCTGTTGGCCGACCGCAATCCCCAGCGTGTTCTTAAGCGACTCGGGCAGCCGATCCACGCTTGCCTTGTCCCAACGCGAGATGAAAAGTGAAGCAACGGAGGGAACGTGCGGGTCTTTACTCTCGGCAAGCCGGCGCTCGATCCCGCGCAAATAGGCTTCGGCCGCCCGAATATACTGCTCGGCCGAAAACAGCAGGGTGACGTTCACCGCGACCCCTCGGTAGATGAGCTCCTCGATCACCGGCACGCCGGCCAGCGTGCCCGGCACCTTGATCAGCAAATTGGGGCGGTTGGCTCGAGCCGTCAGCTCAAGAGCCTGCTTGATCGAACCCTCTGTATCGTCGGCAAGATCTGGAGAAAGCTCGAGCGATACGAAACCGTCCCCCCCTCCGCTCTTATCGTAGACGGGGCGGAACATGTCAGCGGCTGCGGTCAGATCCTCCAGAGCCAGTGCAAAAAAAATCGCCTCAGGATTCGGATCGGCCTCGTCACTGTGCCGGCCGAGGCTCTCATCGTAGTCCGCGCTCCCGCCGATGGCATGCTCGAAGATCGTGGGATTCGAGGTGAGCCCGGTGAGCGCGAACTCCTTGATGTAACGGGCCAGCGATCCACCCGTCAGCATGCCCCGGCGAATGTTGTCAAGCCAGATGCGGCCGCCTTTCTCGTGCAGGACCTGCAGGGGATTCATCGCGTGCCTCCTTCAACATATCGAACGCAATAAAAAGCGCCCGGCCCCAGCCAAGCCGATTTCGGTTCCAGTTTAGCAACGCCGCGGCGAACGTGGCATTGTTATGGACCTCTTTCCGCCAATGACAAAAAACCAGCGCGCCACCTTAGGGCCACGCAGCGATTGCGGCGGAGCCGTGTAGAATATACTGCTGGCTCGAATGGCGTTATTACCGCCAGCGCCAAATCGACATAAGTGGCTTTAACCCGATCGCTTATGCACATACCTGTTGCCCCCTCACCGTCAACCCCTAGAAACCCACTTGCCGCCTTGGGCAGTGGCGCTGTCATCGGTGCGCTTGGTGGTTTGGTTGGGCTGGGCGGAGCCGAATTCCGCTTACCGTTGCTAATTGGTGCATTCCGCTTCGCCGCCTTGCAGGCGGTTATCCTGAACAAGGCCATGAGTCTGGTGGTCGTCACCGCGGCACTTCCCTTCCGAGCACGCACAGTACCGCTCGACGCCGTCGTGGCGCATTGGTCGATCGCCGTCAATCTGCTGGCAGGGAGCCTTTTGGGAGCTTGGTTGGGCGCAGGCTGGGCCACCCAGGTACGTGCCGCAACGCTCTACCGAATCATCGCCGCACTGCTGATGATCATCGTGATCGTACTGCTGTTCGGTCACAATGCAGCGACCCCAACACCGCTGTTCAACGGCCCTGCTCGATACATCCTTGGCGTTGCGACGGGTTTTGCCATTGGCGTGGTGGCTGCCCTGCTCGGCGTAGCCGGTGGTGAACTGCTTATTCCAACCTTGATCCTGCTGTTCGGACTGGATATCAAACTGGCAGGCAGTCTGGCTCTGGCGATCAGCCTGCCCACCATGCTCGTCGGATTCACCCGCTACAGTCGGGATCGCAGCTTTGTGGTCTTGGCGGAAAACCGCGCCTTCGTACTCGTCATGGCGGTTGGATCGATCATTGGAACCGGTATCGGCGGGCAGTTGCTTGGAATCGTGCCAAGCGCGGCCCTCCTGCCGTTGCTCGCCGGTATTTTGTTTCTTTCCGCAGCCAAAATCTGGCGACATGGGTAGCCGAGCGTCCTTTTGCCCTCACTTTGAGCAGCGCCTGACCGAGAGCAGGCGCTCGACATTTTCGGCACGGTCATGGATGCCCTGTATACGACGCGGCGCCCATGGCCTTCTTCTGGATGGTGGCACCTAGCGTATCCAGTTGGAGCTGCTGAGATACCTCGAGAAACATTGGCGGGGCAAGAGTGCTTCCGGGTTTGGGAAATGCGCGGTTCGCCGCGCGATTTCACCCACCCAAAAGTAATGGCGGGGGTGGCGTTCATTCTGGCTGACCGACAGCCTAGCGCTGAGGGGGCGCTAAGATGAGGTGCGCGAAATCTTCGCGCCGCCTACTCACGATCCACAACGACGTCGGCTTGCTAGTCGACCCTGAAAAACGCCTAACGCGTTGATGAGCTGGTGCTATTGGGGTTTTCCCGTGTTCTGAAATTGCCGGATTTTGGTATTCTGGCGGCGTTTCCTTGCAAAATTGG
>JAUILK010000035.1 GCA_030433275.1 Gammaproteobacteria bacterium | reverse complement strand
CAGAAGGCACTTGAGCACCGAACGCCCATTCAGGCTCTCAAAGATTGGCAGCACAAACACCCTGATCTGTTTATACGTCAAGTTCGTAATCAGCCGGGACCTGACAAATAAGGAACTTTAATGGATATTCGTACGCAACTATGCTTTGTACTCAGCAAAAAATTGATGCGCCCCCCTGTCGAGCGAACTGTTGACTACGGTGCTTATGGGGATTGGCGTAATGACTCTCTTTCGAAAAGTTGGGCTGCATTTTCTGATTTAAACGTCATAGGAAAAGATGTATTAGATTTTGGCTGTGGCGACGGGCCCTTAAGTTTGTTCCTTGCAAAAGAAAAACATCCTCGACGTGTTGTGGGTGTCGATATAAGCAAGACGGGAATCGAACGGGCTAAAAAAACTCTCACTCGAACGCCAATTGCAACCGACGTAGATGTCGAATTCTTAGTAGGCGCTACGGACCAGTTACCCGTTCCTGAACAGTCATTTGATACGCTACTGGCGTTTGATTGTCTTGAGCACGTGATGGCACCTAAATCGATTTTGCGAGATTGGTATCGGGTTATTCGTCCTGGTGGGCGATGCCTCATAGAATGGTTTCCTTATAAAGGCCCATGGGGACCGCATATGGAAGCTCTAATTCCAATCCCTTGGGCTCATGTAATTTTTGGTGAGCGTGCAATGTTCCGTGCTGCCGAGAAGATATATGATTTGCCAGAATTTATGCCGCGACATTGGGATCTGGATGAGAAGGGAAACAAGAAGCCGAATAAATGGCGCGCATGGTCATCCTTCGAAGAGCAGGCTTTCATAAATAAACTAGATACTAAGACATTCCAGGTTTTGGCGCACGAGGCCGGGTTTGAGATTGTACGCTATGATTTACATAGTTTCGGCGGATCGCATGTTCGACAAGCAATAGGCCGCATGCTGAAGAGTGTCCCATTAATCGGGGAATACTTTGTGTCATACGCTATCATCGAGTTGCTGCGACCGAAAGACACTCCTGTATAGTTCAAATTTCTCCAGACACGAAAATATGGGACGGTTAGAGCCATCCCATTACACATAAATTCGTACCATATGAGTGGGCGAACCACTGGAGGTGCGGAAAGATGGGCTGGGCGAACGCAGAGTTCAAGACGATTGACCTGGATGATCAGCGGTTGAACCAGCAGCCCGTGCTGTTGGCTGAACGGCTGGGGCAAAAGCCGGGCGCGAGCATTCCCGGAGCGTGCGGGAGCTGGGCGGACACGGCGGCGGCCTATCGATTTTTGTACTGAGGTGGGGGCTGCCCTTTTCCAGCACGGAGCAGGTCGGCGAGCAATCGTCCCGCTGAGTCCGCCAGTCGAGGCCGTAAGGAAGCCTCGGTATCGCCCGGCGCAATCGCTATCGGTGTTTGGGCAGCCACATCTCCGGTATCGATTCCGGTGTCGACCCAATGCACCGTGACACCGGTTGTGTCGACGCGGTTTTTGAGTGCCTCGTTGATGGGGTCCGGTCCGCGGAAATCCGGCAGCAGCGAGCAGTGCACGTTGAAGCATCCGATTCGTGGGATTTCGATAATCGGTCTGCGAAGGATGTGGTGAAATGTGATCATCAAGATTAAATCGGGCGCCAGGCTGCGGACGAAATCGAGAGTCGGGGCCGCATTGGGATCGCGTGTGTAGTGAGGGGGTAGCCCTCTCGCGTCGCAAAATTCCTCGATCCGTGCCCAGCGTTGAGCATCCACCAATCCGATCCGCCGCCCGAGAGCCTTGCTACGTCGGCGCCAAGCGTATTGCCATCGGTTCCATCGGTAGCCAAGGGCCAAAATGAGTTCTTTCCGCCATCCCTCGGCCGTATGCGTGCGATTCACTTGCGTGGGCCGTGGACGCGGTTTGGAAAGGACCACTCCGACGATTCGATCGAGTATCTCGGGTGCGGAGGCACCGAGGCTTGTCAGCGTCTCGGCGCTCAGTGGTGCGCCGGCGCAGCTGAATACCACGATTCGTGGGCGATCCATTCGGTTTCGGACGTTCATTGCTCTGGTAGCGCTCGTGTGTGTTCCGAAGCCAACTCGTCTAGGACGCCGGCGAGTCGAGCCGAGAGGTGCTCGCGGCTGTATGCTTGAATTGCCGGATTTGTGCCGCGGCCAGGTGCATGCGCCCCGCGCGCTCGATAGGTGTCGCCAAGGAAGGCAGCGATCGCGTCCGGATCATCCGGGCGAATGGGTGCGCCGGCATCGAGTGAGTTGAGCAGTTCTGCGACGGCGCCGCCTGACACCAATGCGAGCAACGGCCGTCCTAGACGAAGGTATTCATAAAGCTTTGCCGGGACTTGCAGGTGAGACCATGCACGCGTTGCTTCGGTGGCTGGACTCTCGCCGAGCGGTTCGCTGAGGATCACCAGCACGTCGGCCCCGGCCATCCGACGCAGCGCGTCTCGGTAAGGGACGCGATCGGCGATGACCTCGGTCATTTCCGTCAGTTCTCGGTTGCGCATGGCCTCGAGAAATTCCTGGCTCCGGCCGTAGTTTCCGGTGCCGAGCAGGGTGAGCCGCACCCCCTCATTCGGCAGTAAGCCTCGTTTGCGCGCCAGATTGATGCCGTCAAGGAGGGGTAGTGGATTGCGGTTTCCGGCAGAAATCATGCCTGGGTACAGGATCTCGAAATGTTCCTGTATTTCGGCTTCCACGTGTGCGAGGTCGGTTTCGTCGTAGCCATTGGTGATTACCTCGAATTTTTCCCCCGGTAGGTGTGGGTATCGGGTGAGAAACCAGCGGCGCATCGCGGGTGTGTTGCAAATGATTCGGTCCGCGCTCTGGAGAATACGGCCTTCGAGCCAGCCTTCGACGCGTCGTCGCCAGTTCGGCATGGAGTCCTCGACCCAGGGATCGCGGAAATCGGCGATCCACGGCAGGCCGGTCCGTCGCTTGAGCCACAAGCCGATCAGATGGGCGGAGGCGGGTGGATAAGTGGTGTAGATGGCTTCGGCGTTGCGCTCCCGTATGACCCGCAGCGCGCGTCGATAGGCGGGCAGCACCCATGGCCAGTAACGATCCGGAGTTGCAAGTGGGTCCGGGTAGATGCCTTTGATTCCAAATAGGTGTTTTACGTCCGCGGCCCAGGGGCGATGGACGTGGACGCCGGCGGGAATTCGCCGGACGGATTCCGGGTCCGTTCGGACGTAAAGGCGTTCCGGTACGGAAATGACCTCGGAGTGCCAGCCGAAGCGGCGCAAGTAGTCCGTGAACTTCAGCGTGCGCAAGACGCCTGTGCTGGTGTTGTCCGGCAGGTAATGGAAGGCTACGACGATCAGGGTCCGTTTGAGGGGATTTTCTTTCTGTTCTCGTGTTGCTGGGTCGGGACTCACCGTACGACCTCCATGTCGTTTTTCTCTTGCGTCCTCTGAAGTGGCATGAAAAAGTCTACCCGCGTATGAGAGTGCAAAAAGCCTGCATGGACGCTACCGCCTTCCTGTCGGCGGTGCAAGGTTATAGTTGCGCGTTCTGTCCGGGATTTGGCCGCTTCAGTCGGTTGAGCGTGCCGTTTCGGTACTGCGCAGAAAAGGAGCAATGCAGTGGGCCTGCGTGATGTGGTAATCATCGCTATTATCGGTGTCCTCGCCGTTATCGCTCTCCGGCGGCCGTGGATCGGCGTTCTCGGTTGGTCCTGGCTCGGCTATATGAATCCGCACAAGTTGACTTGGGCGGCGCAGCAATACCCGCTTGCTCAGGGGATTGCCGGTGCGACGATCATGGGTTTGCTGTTCACGCAGAACCGCCGACCGCCGCCTTTGACCTTCGAAACGGTGCTGCTTTTGCTGTTGGGTTTTTGGTTCACGCTGACGACCGTTTTTGCTTGGTATCCGCAAGTCGCCTGGGTCCAATGGAATGCTGTGTTCAAGATTTTTTTGTTCACTTTCGTGACCATGATGTTGATTTTCGGCCGGTTCCGGATCCATCTCCTTTTCGTGGTTATTGCGTTGTCGATCGGGTTCTACGGGGTCAAGGGCGGGCTTTTCTCTATACTCACCGGCGGTAGCTTTCGGGTTTGGGGGCCCGGCAATTCATTCATCGGAGATAACAATGGCATCGGTCTAGCGCTGAACATGACGTTACCGCTGGCCCTGTTGGTGGCGCGCGAGGAATCGCGGCGCTCGGTTCGAATCGCATTGTACGCGGTGTTCTGGCTCTCGGTGCCGGCAGTGATTTTCACCTATTCGCGGGGCGCTTTCCTCGGCCTGGTGATCGTCATGGGCGCCTTGTTTTGGCGCTATCGTGCGCGTATGTTCCTGATAGCCGTGGTGGCCGCGCTGGTGCTGGTGTTGGCAAAAGATTATCTGCCGGAGCGGTGGGTGCAGCGGCAGGAGAGCACGCTCGATTATAAGGAAGACACGTCTGCGATGCAGCGGATTCAGGCCTGGGGGGTGGCCTGGAACATCGCTAAAGACCGGCCGCTGCTGGGGGCTGGGTTCAACTTCGAATATGCCAACAACTCGGTCCGCTGGCTGAGCTATGCCAATTTTCTCGGTTCTTGGGAAAACCAGACCCGGGCGGCTCATAGTATCTATTTTCAGATGCTCGGTCAGCACGGCATCGCCGGCTTCCTTCTCTTCATGACGTTGCTGATCGGCACGCTCTGGCGGCTGCATCGGCTGGGGGGTATGAAGTACGCGGAGGATATGGCCTGGATCGGTCGTTATGCCAAGGCGATGGAGATATCGCTGCTCCCTTTCATGGTCTCTGGTGCCTTTTTGAGCTTCGCATATTTCGATATGTATTACGCTTATGTCGGAATCAGCGCGATTCTGCACCGGGAGTGGCGGGAGGCCCAGGCGGCCGCGGCCGCCAAGGTTTTGGAAAGGGAAGAAGACGAAGCCGCCGTTCCGGTAACCGCTACAGGAATGCGGAGAACAATCCAGCGTCGGAATTTCTGATGCCATCGTGGCCGCGCGAAGGGGGCTGGGTATGGAAAAGGATGCTATGGCAAAGCCCTCATTGCGGTCGGCAGTGTACATGGTGTCGTTTGTCGGGTTGGTGGCCTTGCATTTCGCAGGTGTTGTGCCGGCCGCGGTGATCGAAGGTGAGCCTGCGGATTATAGGCAACTGGTACAGACACTGGAGCCTGGCGATACGCTCCGATTGCAAGCCGGCGTGTACCGCTATGGTCTATCGGTGCACAACGTTAGCGGGTTTAGTGGGAGGCGGATCACGATCGAGGGACCTGCCCGTGGCGATCCGGCGCTGTTTCTGGCGCACGGCGGCCGTAATACGATCAGCATCAAGAATGCCGGCTACGTTACGATCCGGAACCTGGTTCTCGATGGGCAGAAACTCGCAGCCGACGGCGTCAAAGCCGAAGGAACCGCACGTTATGCGCACCATATCACGATCGAGAATCTGAAGATCACCAACCATGCCGCTAATCAGCAGATCGTCGGCATTTCCACTAAGTGCCCCGCTTGGGGCTGGGTGGTTCGGAGTAATGTGATCGATGGCGCGGGCACCGGGATGTATTTCGGTGACTCGGACGGTTCCGCGCCGTTTATCGGTGGCGTGATCGAGGGGAATGTGATTCGCAACACCACCGGCTACAACATCGAGATCAAGCAGCAGCAGCCCAGGGAGGAGGTTGCCGGCATGCCTCGACAGCCGCAGGTGACGATCCTGCGCTACAATGCGTTCAGCAAGGCCGGTGGGGGTGCCCAAGGGGGGCTGGCGCGCCCGAATGTGCTTCTTGGATACCAACCGCAGAAGGGAGTCGGCCGTTTCGATCGCTATCTCGTATACGGCAATTTCTTTTATCAGAATCCAACCGAAGCGCTTTTTCAGGCCACCGGCCGAGTGGCTATCTACAATAACGCTTTTGTCAACACGGTGGGTGTGGGGCGAGCGATTATGATTATGCCGCACAAGGGGGTGGCGCCGAAGGCCATAAGTATTTTTCATAATACCGTGTTGGCCAGCGATATCGGGATCGCTGTTTGGAATGCCAACCGTCAATTCCAGCAGGTGGCAGAAGCGAATGCGATTTTTGCTGCCACTCCCACTGCGGGCCGGATGCAGCGCCGGGCAAACATCACGGCGCCACTCGGCAAAGCCTCGGACTATCTTCGCTCGCCCCAAACGCCGTTAGGGATTGTTGACCTGTCGCCGCGTTCCGGGCAGCTCCGCGGTCCACGGCTGGCCAGCGCGCTGCGCGCCGATCCGGCGACTGACCGGGATTTTTTCAATACACCGCGGCATACTGGATTTGCGGGCGCCTTCGTGCATTACGGCGCCGAAGCGAGCCGTACCCTATCTTTGCAGCGTCGCTTGATCCACTGAGTACTGGTGTTACCCGCACAGCACTCGTTTCATGCCGTCAGCGCAAAAAGCCTTCCCAGGGGTATCCTGCTCGGCTTTGTGTCGTGCATACAAGGCCGGTGGTGGTGTCGTTTTCTATCTGCGGCATCTGCGGTGCCACTCGTCGGATCTAATGTAAATGTTACGAAACACCTATGCTGAAGCCGGTTCCACCAATGCGCTTCAGCCGAGGCCAAAGCAACGGTCGTCGTGATCGCAAAGAACCCGCTTCGAACGAATTTGTAGTAATGCTTGCCAATCCAAACTAAAGTTAAATCGTTGGGCTCCGACCACTAAAAATGCCAGGTTACACCTGGAAAGGGGGCTTGGTACGCTACTAAAGATATCGAGAGTAGCGAGCGATGCCGTGGCGAGATTGGTTTTCCCTGCTGGCCGCCCGTTTTGGCTGGGCGTGACGAAAGAAGCGGGTATTGCCTATATAATACGAAGGAGAGGGTTGTATATGGGGAGTCGATCGGGGTACAGCAGCGGCTTGTAACGACATGTGCTTCCGAGCGCGAGTGCAGCTTGTGTGGCTGCAGAGGGCCGGAGGGCCGTGCGGTAGGATGAGTATTTCCACAACGCATAAAGAAATCTTGTGTTTGCGTCTGGCGATGCGTCAAAACCTTTTACACATTCTGAACGTTTGGAACAGTAAGGCCATATTTTAATTTTTAAATTATTGACTAATAGTGATTTTTTTTGTTTAGCCTGTTTCTTGCAAAGAAAACATATGATGCCTGCAAGGGAAGCTTTTTGTTAAATGCCCCGTTCGCTCTGGGCGCTTCGGCGGGTTCAGGCAGGTCTAGGTCTTGTCGGAAGGCTGGGGATGAACGGAATTTTACAAAGCTTGCCATGAGAAGAAGGGCTTGAGGGTTTTCGGTATGCGGATGGTTAATTTTAGTGATTGATATTCAAGGCGGGAGGCGTCTTTCGATGTCAGAGGAGCGACAAACTGAAAACGGGGGCGATGCAAACCGCGGGGCGGTTGATCGCAGCCGGCGCCGAGTAGCCACGGCGGCCGCAGCGGCTGTCCCAGCGTTTTTCATTTTACGTCCGCGATTGGGGGCGGCTGCTTCCAACGCATCGGTGGGCAGCGGTACGGCGCAGGCTACGCCTTCGTGTAGTGGGCGCTCGCCCGGATTCTGGAAAAATCACCCGGCTGAGTGGCCTATCAGCTGTAAGCCGGGGTCGCCGGCCTTCGTTGCAGAAGGTGGGGGAAGAGGTGCTCCGAGCATCGATCTTCAGGGCAGCGAGGAGGGTATGTTGTCGGGGCAATCCGAGATCGCGTTCGAAGGGGGAACGCCGTTTTTCGACCTCGTTGCCTGGGGTGAACATTTCCAGGTGCCGCGGCCGGAGCAGCTGTCCCTTATGAGTGTGCTGCATCTTCCTGGGGACAAGGAGGACCCCTATCGAATGGGGGCATACTTTGTCGCCGCTATGCTTAATGCCAAGAGCGGTTTGACGCGGCCGTTGCCGGTAGAGACGGTGCAGGAAATGTGGCGGCAGTGGACCCGTCAAGGATATTATTCGCCGTCGCCGGGGGGGGACCGTTGGTACGCTGAGGATATCAAGCGCTACTTCGAGACCACCTGGGCTTAATGGGCGGTTCTGGCGGGGGCGCGCCGGAGCGTTGGTGTGCCAGCGTTGATCCGCTTGTGCGGACCTGCCGCTGGGAAGACGGGCTAATTGCCTACCGGATCGACTCCGGGGAGACGTTCCGCTTTGATGTGGTCGTATTCAAAATACTGGATTGCCTGACGGTTGGTCCGGTACCTGTCGGCGACCTCCTCGCGCTACTTGACCGCGAATTGGTTGATGAGGAGCCAGCGGAGCTGTTGACAAGGCTGGAACAAGCGGGACTTGCAAGCCGGGAAACAGGATGCTGATCGGCGAGCTTGGGGGGGCGGAGCTCAGGCGCCGGCTGCGCGGAGAGGGGCTCGGTTTGCGCCTGTTTCCCTTTACCGTGCGTCTCTATAGCCGGTTCCGTGCGCTCGCCTCGGCTATGGTACAGATGTACGCTGATTTCCCGTTGGCCGATGGCGCCTTTGCTGATTTCAGCATCACCATTCGAGCGCGACGTTGGTGGAAACCGCAGGCAGTCTTCGAGCTCGATGGGCAGCGGCCTTTCTGGCCGTTACCAGCCGACCAAGCTTATCCTATGTTCGAGTGGGGTCTGAATTGGTGCATCGCCAACCACGTGCAGGATTACCTCATTCTGCATGCCGCGGTTTTGGAAAGAGACGGTGGAGCGCTGATTCTGCCAGGGCCGTCCGGTGCCGGAAAGAGTACGCTAACCGCGGGGCTGGCGCTCTCGGGCTGGCGTTTACTCTCTGACGAGCTAACGCTTCTCCGTCTGGAGGATGGGAAAGTCCAAGGTTTGGCCCGGCCCGTGAGCTTGAAGAACGAATCGATCGAGGTGGTGCGGCGGTTCGCCCCCCAGGCCGTGCTCTCGCCAGCATCGCATAATACAGCGAAGGGCACCGTGCGTCTTATGGTGCCGCCCACCCCCGCCGTCGCTCGGCTGGTGGAACTTGCCACGCCACGATGGCTCGTTGTGCCTCAATTCGAACCTGGTGAAAAGACCCGGCTGCAGCGATTGGGCCGGACGTACGCTTTTATGAATGCCGCCCAATCCGCTTTTAACTATGCCGAGCTTGGGATAACCGGCTTCGAGTTGCTTGCCGATACGGTCGCGCGTTGCGAGCCGTACTCTCTCACCATCGGCTCCTTGGATCAGGCTTTAATAGTGCTCGACGAGCTTACGGCTACCTCGGCGACCGAGGCAAATGCTTCATGAGGCATCGTCCGCAGCCGCTGCTGATTCGTGTATTGATGCAGCCATCGCGGATGGTTCGGCTCAGTGAGGGCGATTGGGATCTGCTCGTTCAGCAAGCCCGGGCGAGCGGGCTGCTAGGCCGGCTTGATTGGCTTGCTCGACAGCTTGGACCGAACGCCCCATTGCCGGCCGCGCCGCGTGCCCACTTGCGTTGGGCGGCGCGTAAAGCCGAATGCTGCCACCGTGAAACCCGCTACGAGATAACCTGCCTTCGCCAGGCGCTGCGCCGGGCGGGTGTACCGCTGGTACTGCTCAAAGGCGCGGCTTACGTACATGCTGGTTTGAACCCGGTTCACGGTCGCTTCTTCGAGGACGTGGATATCATGGTTCCGCGTAACCGCCTTGCGGCGGTGGAGAGTGCGCTGATGTTGGCTGGCTGGGCGCCTACCCACCTCGATGCCTACGACCAGCGTTATTATCGGGAGTGGATGCACGAGCTGCCGCCCATGGAGCATCATCAGCGCGGTACCACGGTGGATGTTCATCACAACATTCTGCCGCTGAGCGGGCGGCTGCGGCCTTCGGCGGCGCTTTTGCTAAGGGCTGTGGTGCCTTGGCCCAAGGCAGGTACCGAAGATGTCTATACGCTCTCGCCTCCGGATATGGTGTTGCACAGTGCTAGCCACCTTTTTCATGACGGTGAGTTGGCCTATGGGCTGCGGGATCTCTCGGATTTGGATCTGCTGTTGCGGCAATTATCCGCTGATCCGGCGTTTTGGGACACGCTTGTGAAGCGGGCCGATCAGCTGATGCTCGGGCGCCCGCTGTTCTACGCCATTACTTGTTTGGTGAGTTTGTTGGATACGCCGGTGCCTTCGGCCCTACGGCGACGGGTCGAGGTCTTTGCGCCTCCGCCGCTGCAGCGGAGTCTGATGCTTGCACTGCTCCAGCGCGGTCTGCGCCCTCAGCATCCGAGCTGCAATGGAGTGGATATACGCGTGGCGCGCTTTGCGTTGTACGTGCGCTCGCATTGGCTCAAAATGCCCCCGCTGCGCCTGATTCGACATCTGCTGCGTAAGGCGGTGGCACGCGAAGTGGCGACTCCCGCGCCACGGTGATTCTTACCTTGACCGCCCTGGAGGTGTGTCTCGGAAATGCGCGGCGAGTTCATGGGTGGCGGCCTCGCAGGGTGGAGTTCTCCGGGCCTGCCGTAGGCGCGCATCAGAATCCGGGCAGGCCACTTGAGATCGCCGCATGCCGAAAGACCCGGTATTCGGGAGCCCAAAGCAAGGCTGGGGCTGAGATGAAATCATTCAGTTGGGCTAGATGAAAATCGTATGCGAGAGGGAAACTCCGACAATTTCGAGTTGCGTTGGCGCAGTCGATTCGAGCGTTTTGGTCGGAGTTACGATTCGGATGCGCTGATTGCCGGCTGGAGCGCTAGCGGTTTGGCGGCGCGACTACGTGCGTTCGAAACGCTGCTCGATGGCGCCCAACAGGGCGAGTGGCTCGATGTCGGCTGCGGGGCGGGCACCTATGTGCGGGCGCTCCTGGGGCGGGGTGCGGAGCGGGTTTACGGGTTGGATTACTCCACCCCCAGCCTTGAGAAGGCCAAGGCCATGACCTCTGGGGATGCGGCTGTATGGTTAGCCGGCGATGCGCGCCGACTGCCGTTTCGAGCGGCGGCCTTTGCTGGTGTTCTGTGCTTTGGTGTGACACAAGCGCTGGCGGATTGTGAGGCCTTGGTTGATGAGCTTGTTCGCGTCACGCGGCCCGAAGGCGAGATATGGATTGATGGACTGAACCAGGGCTGTGCGCTGCATGCAGGAGAGGTACTGATGCATCGTTTGCGGCAGCGACCGTTGCGGGTGCGCTATGAGAATGCCGAAGGTCTGCGACAGCTGTTGCTTGCCGCCGGCTGCGTCAGCGCGCGCATCGAT
The DNA here is from genome assembly GCA_030433275.1 of Gammaproteobacteria bacterium. Lineage (GTDB taxonomy): Bacteria > Pseudomonadota > Gammaproteobacteria > Nitrococcales > Nitrococcaceae > Nitrococcus. Next base: position 24,423 of record JAUILK010000035.1, on the reverse strand, counting down.
TGGGTGCCTATTTTCCCTCGAAAGCTGCAGCGGCTTCAAACTGTAAGTGAGTGGATACAGTTGGGGAGAATGCCCGGGATCGGTCGGGTGATGAGTCATGCATTTCTTATTCATGCTAAGAGGGGGGCGGCTTCGGTTACCCTCTAAGTATTTGAGATTTTAATAAAATCTTTTTTTCTATCATCGACAAACAGGCTTCCGGCACGGGTTTTGGCGACAACTCTGTGGACAGCTCGCTGTATCTCCTGCGAGAGACTGGAGTGCCAGCTGTGGGCGGCTATTTCAGGGTTTTTGAAAACGCTGTAGTACCGGCTTTGGTGGGTGCGGGTGCTTGCCTTGATAAAGGCCTGTGTCTGCGCACTGAATTCTAATCCGGTCCAGTCGAACATCCGCCGGGTCACCGCCTCTGGATTCTGGCATAAGTCTTCGTAACGTATTGTTAATATGCGGTTTTCACTGGTCGTTTCGACCAGCGCCTTATCGTTACAGAGCGCCCATTGCCAGGCGAGCCGTTCGATGGGGGGGGCCTGTCGTAGCTTCTGCAGAGTAATCCCATATTCGTTGGCGATGCGGGTGCGGGTGAGTAGGGCAAGCAGAGGAAGATCTTCGCCCACGCTTTCCCCGTCGGTGAACTGTTTCTGGTTCTTTCCGCGGATCACCGATGCTACATAGCCGCAAGGGTGGCGGATAATGAGTACGCCAACGGCTTTGGGTAAGGCGGTGGTTATGGTGCCAAGGCGGGAGACCGATTCGATGGATTTCCAAAGCACTCGGGCGTGGCGCGTGGTAGAAGCCGGAAGCCACAAGTGGGTACGTGCTTCACCTTTGAACTTGGCTTCTAGCTTTGCCCGCCGTATGGCGAACTCGTTCCACAGGTGCTGTGGATAGGATAGGTAGGACTTGGCGAATGAAGGCAAAGAGGCCGCGATCTTGGTATCTCGGAGTGCGGGCAGTGTGTGCACGAAATCCTCTAGTTGCTTTGCATAAAGCGGAGCTTCATCCGGTTCCGGTGCTATGGGCATGAAGTTCAATCGGCCAAAGCTATCCGGTTCGTGGCGATAGAGGGTGTCAGGGTGGCTATCGAAGATCTTTCCCAGCCAAGTGGTGCCGGAACGGGGCATTCCAAATAATAAGATGGGTCCGAGCTGGGTGTTGGAGTTCATTTTTATCGGTACCTGGTACACAGTGAGTTTTTCGCAATATTATCCACGTGTGGATCACTAAGAGCCTGGCTGCTTTTAGCACTCGCAAAAAATTTACAGTAAAACGTGATGAAATAGATCGCGCTTCTCGATGTCATGAAAATAATGAGACACTATCAGAAAATGTCCCGTTTAGCCTTGTACTGCTATTTGAACGGGAGTTAGGTTCAAGGAGATCGAATCTATGTACGGTGCCTGGGGGCAATTGGGGCGGCCGGTCGATGCGAAAGGTGGCGCGTCTCGGCAGTGGCTTGCCGAAGGGGCGCGGTACAGCCTCTTGGAGGGATCTGGCGGATTGGCAGCCGGCGGGGATGCATTTTGGCTGGAACGAGCGGATTTCGTAGTCGCAGGAGTAGGCCGGGTGCGCTATGGCCAGACCGGAGGTGGCTCGAGCGCTGAGGCGGCAGCTACGTTTCTGGGGGCTTTTCGGGAAAGTGGTCGAGAGGCCTGTCAGGCGCTGTGGGGCAGTCATGCCTTGCTGCTTTTCGATCGGCGCAGCGGCGCCGGGCTGGCGTTGGTGGATCGCTTGGGCCGTTGGCCGCTTTACTATGCCGAAGTGGCTGGTGGACTTGTAGTTGCCACAAGCTTGGGGGCGCTGGCAGCGCATCCGGCGCTCGCTACGGAACCCGATCCGCAGGCTATCCTGAACTATCTCTATTTTCATGTCGTGCCGTCGCCTGGGACCATCTATCGGGGGATGCATCGCCTGCAACCCGGTCAGGGGTTGCAGTTCGACGCGGACGGTTGCTCAGTATGGGATTATTGGCGGCCGCAATACACCGAGGACGCCACCCTTTCCTGGTCACGGACCGGCGCCGAGTTCCGAACCTGTTTGTATACAGCTGTGGAGCGTTCACTCGACGGCCGCCCGGTTGGGGCTTTTCTCAGTGGTGGCACGGACAGTTCGACTGTAACGGGGATGCTGCGGGAGGTGACCGGCGAACGGCCGCGCACCTTTTCCATTGGTTTTGACGCTCAAGGTTACGATGAGACCAGCTATGCGCAGATCTCCGCTCGGCATTTCGATGCCGATCACCATGAATACTATGTGACGCCTGCGGATGTTGTGGCCGCTATCCCTACTATCGCAGCGGGTTACGATCAGCCTTTCGGCAATGCCTCCGTTATTCCGGCCTATTATTGCGCCAAGCTGGCCCTTCAGAGCGGGGTCGAGGTTTTGCTGGGTGGTGATGGCGGCGATGAACTCTTCGGCGGAAATACACGCTACGCCAAGCAGTGGGTGTTTACCCTGATGGATCGCCTGCCAGGCGGTGTGCAGCGGCATTTGTTGCGTCCCCTCGGGCATCGGCTACCGGGTTGGCCGGGAGTACGCAAGCTGCGTAGCTATTTGCGGCAGGCGCAGCAGCCCATGCCTGAGCGACTCGAAAGCTACAACTTGCTCATGCGGATAGGGCTCGAAACCATCTTGCATGCGGACTTTCTGGCCGAACTCGATACGAGCCAACCAGTGGAGATGATTCGGGACGTATACTGGTCGGCGCGGGCGCAAAGTATGCTCAACCGCATGCTGGCCCGGGATCTTAAGTTCACTCTCGCGGACGATGATCTGGTCAAGGTTCGTGGTGCCTGTGCGTTGGCGGGGGTGGACACCGCTTTCCCTCTGCTCGACGATGATATCATCGCGCTTTCGCTACGGTTGCCGGCGGCTTGGAAGGTGAATCGCACGAAGTTGCGCCCGTTTTTCAAAGCCGCGCTACGGGAATTTTTGCCGCAGCCTGTGATCGGCAAGCAAAAGCACGGCTTCGGACTGCCATTCGGTGTTTGGCTGACTCAGCAGCCGGCACTCCACGAGTTGGCGGGAGACAGTTTGGCGGCATTGCGTAGCCGCGCCATCATACGCCCGCGGTTTCTCGACGAGCTCATGTCGCAACACCTGCACGCGCACCCTGCTTATTACGGGACATTGGTGTGGACGTTGATGATGCTGGAACAGTGGTTCCAAACGCGGGAGCGTGGGATCAAGCGTGGCGGTTTGTCCGTGGCGTCCGGGGCCTCATAAGCGGCGGGTTCGGTGGTAGAGCTTTTGCAGGCGATCGCGGGCGTTTCGTAGAGCGGGGCGCAGCCATTGCCGCAGGATTCCCAGCAACCGTCCCCGGAGACTGGAGCTCCAGGCATCGAGGCGCGTCAATGGGGTGCCGGTCTCAGTCCAGCGCCGCTTATACGGGTTCTCCCCAGGGCCTAGAAAATAAAGTTCCAGGCCTTGGTCGAATAGGCCTTCTATGATCTTCCAATTGAGGTAGGTGCCGGGCGAAAGTGCTTCCAGGTCGGCGCGGAAGTCCGAGCGCAACCCGTGTACGAGGCCCTTGTACTCGAGCTGTAACTCGGCCGCTACCGGTCGAGTATCGAGCGTGAGCAGCCATACGGAGAGCCATTTCTCTCGACGGCCGTGCTGCAGAAGGCGATCGAAGAAAGCTTTCGGGCCGGGTTGATCGAGCGTAGTGCCGGTAGTCTGTTTCCAGCTGATGGCCGACAAGTGGCGCAGGGTGTTGCCGGTCTGTTCGTCGATCTCCGATCCTTTCAGGCAGGTTAGTCGCAATTCCCCCGCTCGATGCAGTCGGTTTGCCACCAGGTTGTTGCCTTTTTTGAGACGTCGGCTGCGGCTGCGATAGTAGTTTTCCCAGGTGCCGGTTAGATCGATCGAATAGTTCACCGTGCCGGTTTGTTGGGCTGTGAGCAGTCCCATCTGTTCCAGTGCGTTGAACAATGCCCGCGCCGTCGGGGATTCGTTATGCAGTAGTCGCAGGGTGAGCTGATCCCAGCGATGGGGATTTTCCTTTAGCCAGCAGGCAATGGTTCTGGCAACCGCAGTGAGATGGCCAGGGGCGAAGAGGATGTCGGCAAATTGGTTATCCGGTACGCTCAGCAGTTCCAGGCGGCGAAATGGGACACCCGCTTCTCGATCCCGGGTTTGCACCAAAGGCGCCAGCCCGGCTAGGTCACCATTGTCGAGGCGTACGGCCAGTAAGGCCAAGGTGGCATTCATGTGTTGCCACTGCCAGGCCGCGTCGGCCCATTCGTAGCGGAGAAAAGCGCTGGGGGTCGGGTGCATTTCGGCGAGCAGGTTCCACTCAGTCCGTAAAGCAGCAAAATCGCGCTCGTGGGTGAGCAGCGTTGCAGCCAAGTCCTGAATCGGGATGGACTCCTGGGCGCCAGGTGCGGCATCGCCGCTGCTGTGGGTCAAATCAGGTCGTTTCATTCGCGTTGCATGCGGAAACGTGAGAGGTTTTGTCATGTTGCATTTGGGCGAGTGCTCGTCTCGGTGTGGGGTTTTGTTTGTACGGTAGCGTTGAGCGGAGGCTGGTTGCGCTCATGTGGCCGACAGCCCAGCCTGCGCTTGCCATCAGGATATCGGTGATGTCCGGGTAGCGATGGGGTTGCCATTGTTGAGCCCACTCGAGGCTCCCGGCATAGCCTACGACGAGTAACCCGCCTACAGTGAAGGTACGCCAGGCGAGCCGGCGCGGCAGTGCGCCGACGGCAAATGCGGCTAAAGCACAAAATGGCCAAGTATCGTCCAGCAGATCCCGGATGCCGAGCAGTGGATGCAGGAGTTGCCCTTTCAGTAGGATCCAGTTGAAGGTTGCCTCGCCGCTGCTAAATGGCGGCCAAAGCTTGCCGACGAGTATACCCAATCCGAGCAGGGTGAGGCCGGTTAGCGCGCGGCGTTGGTTCATCGGGCCCTGTAACACGGCAGTCAGCATTATAGCGAGCGTTGTTCCGATTACCCGTTCTGGATAGAGCTGTTGGGTGATGATCAGTATGTTGCCGACTAGGCCAAGTCCTAGCAGTGCCGCCAGGGAGGGGGCGGTTATGTAAGGGTCGCGCAAAGCGGCATTGAGTAGCATACCGAGAGCCGTTAGCTCCAGGGTGTGCTCGGCAATCCGTTGAGGGCTGAGTTCGGTCCCATTCAGCACCATACGCAGTGGTTCGAGCGCACCCCACATGGCATGTAGGTCGATATAAGGTACGAACGGACTCCATTGCGCGGCCAGCCACAAGAGCAGCCCAACGGTAGCTGCCCGAGCCATGGGCTCATCGCGCAGATGCGCCTGGCGGGTTTGTTGTAATCGTCCACCGAGCGCCAACAACTTTAGTAGAAAGGGGGCGAGAAGGGCGCCGGTTGCCGCGCCGCCGGTATTCAGCATGGTGTCGCTGATAGAAGACACGCGGGAGGGCAGCAATGTTTGAAGCAGTTCCAGTAGCAGGCTCAGTGCGCCGAGCAGGAGTATGGCCGTGGCAATGCGGCCGATTGGGTTACGTCCCGGTAACGAGGCCGTGAGCAGGGCACCTGCGGGGATATAGATAACGTAATTGGTCACGATGTCTGAGAGGGAGTAATCATTGTGTGACGCCAGTAGTAGTTGCGCTGGGCTGGTGACTGGAATCCGCCATTCGGCGAGTGGGTAAAGCGTCCCATAGACGATGAGAATCAGACAACTGGCACACAGCAGCCTCACCTTGAGTGATTTGTCGTTATGCAAGTGACGCTCCTCTGTGCCCGGTTGTGTTGTGGAGGATAATGATTCTATATACGAAATGGTTTTGCTGTGCCAGTTGGGCTTAATGGATAAAACGCCTAGCCTCCGAGTTGTCCGATATTCAAGGTACAATCCCATGATGGCTACTTTACGCTTTGCCGTCATTGTCTTTGCCGCGATTGGTCTGTTGGGTGGGGGAATGGATGCTCATGCCGAGCTTGCCGATACGGTCGAGCGCGTCAAGGCCGCCGTTGTCGGGGTGGGGACCTACCAATCCACCCGTCGGCCACCGGCCCAATTTTTGGGGACCGGGTTTGCGGTGGGCAACGGCCGGCGCCTTATTACCAACGCCCATGTGCTTCCCAAAAGTGTGAACTCGGCGCGCCGCGAATACCTTGCTGTGTTCCAACGTCGCAGCGATCGTTTGGAGGTGCGTAAGGCGCGACGTATTGAATTCGATCGGGCGCATGATCTGGCTGTACTCGAAGTCGCGGGCGCCCCTTTTCCGCCGTTGGCGATTGCTGCAAATAAGCATGTGCGTGAAGGCGAGCTATACGCGTTTACCGGCTTTCCTATCGGCGCCATTCTTGGGCTCTATTCCGTTACCCACCGTGGAATCATCTCCGCAATCACCCCGGTCGCCATACCGGTGGATCATTCGCGCCAGCTCGACGCTCGAATGATTAAAAGTCTGCGGTCACCGTTTCGCGTCTATCAATTGGATGCGACCGCTTACCCTGGCAATAGTGGCAGTCCGTTGTATGATCCGCAGAGCGGGGCGGTGATCGGGGTCATTAATAAAGTCTTCGTCAAAGCGACTAAGGAGGCAGCGCTGGCCGCGGCAATCGAGCAGCCGAGCGGGATTTCTTATGCAGTGCCATCGATTTATATTCGTAAGCTTCTCGATCGTCTGGGTCAGGGTGACGTGAGGCCTTAACCGTTCATTAGGCTGAAAACGTGAATTGTTCCACACGTCAAGGCCCCGTCAGGCGCGGTTATTTCGCAGTCGGGGCTTTGCGCCTGCGGCTGTAGGTATTATAATTTGCGCCCACTTCAGCATAGATTGAGTGCGCGCGGTCGCTTAATAGCGAAGTGTGACGTGTGTGGCAATTGAGTTCGCCTTTTGGAGGGGTACCCAAGCGGTCAACGGGGGCAGACTGTAAATCTGCTGGCTCAGCCTTCGTAGGTTCGAATCCTACCCCCTCCACCAGATTTGTATTGTATGGGGCGAGTGAATGGTGACGTTAAAGCTTGAGGAGCTCGCCCAAGTTCGGGTTGTGGCAGGGCTAGGGTGAGAGAACCATTAGGTTCGACCAAGCCGCTCCTCGGGGATTTGGAATGCCTTGCGGAGTGTGATGGCTCGAAGGGCGGCCGGCCCGGTTCCTGCTTTCCCTGCTGTACCGGCACAATTTGTAGACCGTGCATGATGGGCGTTTCCGCGGGTGTAGTTCAATGGTAGAACCTCAGCCTTCCAAGCTGATGACGTGGGTTCGATTCCCATCACCCGCTCCATGTTGCAAGTGGTCGTACCAGGAGAGTGGCAGGCATAAGGCCCATGTAGCTCAGGCGGTAGAGCACTTCCTTGGTAAGGAAGAGGTCACCGGTTCAAGTCCGGTCATGGGCTCCATTTTAAGGGCGGTAATGCTTTAGTTAGGCGCCCCTGATTACCAAAATGTCAGGTGCAGCGCGGATTAACGGGGGATAAAGCCGTGTCCAAGGCGAAGTTTGAGCGTACCAAGCCGCACGTAAATGTTGGGACGATTGGTCACGTGGACCATGGTAAGACGACGTTGACGGCGGCGATGACGAAGGTATTGTCGTCGCGGTACGGTGGTGAGGCGCGCGCGTTTGACTCGATTGACAATGCTCCGGAGGAGCGGGCGCGTGGTATTACGATTGCCACGGCGCATGTGGAGTATGAGACGGAGCGGCGTCATTACGCGCACGTAGACTGTCCTGGGCATGCGGATTATGTGAAGAACATGATCACGGGTGCGGCGCAGATGGACGGTGCGATTTTGGTGGTCAGCGCCGCTGATGGGCCGATGCCGCAGACGCGCGAGCATATATTGTTGGCGCGTCAGGTGGGTGTGCCGTATATCGTGGTGTTTTTGAACAAGGCGGACATGCTGGACGATCCGGAGCTTTTGGAGCTGGTGGAGATGGAGGTCCGGGAGCTTTTGAGCCAGTATGATTTTCCGGGTGATGATATTCCGATTGTGACCGGTTCGGCGCTGAAGGCGCTGGAGGGGGATGAGTCGGAGCTTGGGGCGCCGGCGATCGAGCGTTTGGTGGAGGCGATGGATAGTTATATTCCGGAGCCGCAGCGGGCGATTGATCGGCCGTTTTTGATGCCCATTGAGGATGTTTTTTCGATTTCGGGGCGTGGCACGGTGGTCACGGGCCGAATTGAGCGTGGTGTGGTGAAGGTTGGCGAGGAGGTGGAGATCGTTGGTATTCGGGATACGACGAAGACGATCTGCACTGGTGTTGAGATGTTTCGCAAGATGCTCGATCAAGGTCAGGCGGGCGATAACGTCGGGGTGCTGCTGCGGGGCACCAAGCGTGATGATGTCGAGCGTGGACAGGTGTTGTGCAAGCCGCGCAGCATTACGCCGCATACGCGTTTTGAGAGTGAAGTCTATGTGCTCTCCAAGGAAGAAGGGGGCCGGCATACGCCGTTTTTCCAGGGTTATCGGCCGCAGTTTTACTTCCGTACGACGGATGTGACTGGGGCGGTGGATCTGCCTGAGGGTACCGAGATGGTGATGCCCGGTGACAATGTGAAGATGTCGGTGACTCTGATCGCGCCGATCGCGATGGAGGAGGGCGTGCGCTTTGCCATCCGCGAAGGCGGACGTACAGTCGGTGCCGGCGTCGTCTCCAAAATTCTGGAGTGAGAGAATAAGAAGGTGCAATTAGGGGGTGCCAACAATCAAATGGCCTTCACTTGCTGTTGAAGTTGGTTTAAAATTTAAAGTTTAGTCGCGGCATTAAGGCTGTGTCTTGTTGGGGTGCCCGATGAGATTATCTGCGCCATCATCTCTATCTACCTTGCAAGATAGCATAGGCCAGTAGCTCAATTGGTAGAGCAGCGGTCTCCAAAACCGCAGGTTGGGGGTTCGAGTCCCTCCTGGCCTGCCATATCCTGATTGCCGGCGCCTTGGTTACAGTGCCGTCTCATGAATGCTAGAGCCGAAAGCGAATCATCCGTTATCGATACCGTAAAATTGTTTGTCGCCGTCCTCGTTTTTTTGGTTGGGGTCGGTGGCTTTTATTACTACGCCGATGAGCTGCTGCTCTATCGTGTGCTTGGGCTGATTGTGGTGAGCTTGGTTGCGGTGGGCATTTGTATGACCACTCGCACTGGGCGCGAAGTATGGGCTTTTGCGCGAGACTCGCGGCAGGAGCTGCGCAAGGTGGTTTGGCCCACCAAGCAGGAGTCTTTGCAGAGCACGCTGGTCGTGTTGGTCGTGGTCGTGCTGGTGGGTGTGTTCTTGTGGTTGCTGGACACGTTCTTCCTCTGGGCGATTCAACTTTTGCTCCATCCTGGAGGCTGACGGATATGGCGAAACGCTGGTACGTGGTTCATGCCTACTCCGGTTTCGAGAACCAGGTGAAGCGTTCGCTGGAGGAGCGCATCAAGCGTGAGGGAGTGGAAAGCAAGTTTGGCGAGATTCTCGTGCCGACCGAAGAAGTGGTTGAAATGCGCGAGGGCCAAAAGCGTCGCAGCGAGCGCAAGTTTTTCCCAGGTTATGTGCTCGTTCAGATGGAAATGACCGAGGAGACTTGGCACCTGGTGCGGGATGTTCCGCGGGTCATGGCGTTTATCGGTGGAACCAGCGATCGTCCGGCGCCGATTTCGGATGCTGAGGCGGATCAGATACTCAATCGGGTCAAAGAAGGTGCGGAGCGGCCGCGGCCCAAGATATTGTTTGAGGTGGGCGAGATCGTTCGGGTCATATCCGGTCCGTTCACGGATTTCAACGGTGTGGTCGAGGAAGTTAATTATGAGAAGAACCGCCTCCGGGTGGCGGTGTTGATTTTCGGCCGATCCACGCCGGTTGAGTTGGAGTTCAGTCAGGTCGAGAAGGGGTGATGAGCTGCTGCATCTGCAGCGGCCGGCCCGGTTGCGATAAGAGTGCTGTCGGCACAATGCGCTAGTGCCTAAACCAGGAGGCCGAGATGGCGAGAAAGGTTGATGCGTACATCAAGCTGCAGGTGGCCGCTGGTCAGGCTAATCCGAGCCCGCCTGTGGGCCCGGCGCTGGGGCAGCGGGGTGTGAATATCATGGAGTTTTGTAAGCAGTTCAACGCTCAAACTCAGGATATGGAGCCCGGGTTGCCTATCCCGGTGGTGATCACTGTATACAGTGATCGCAGCTTTACTTTTATCACCAAAACGCCGCCGGCCGCCGTGTTGCTGAAAAAAGCAGCCGGCATAAAATCCGGCAGCGGAACACCGAACACCAACAAGGTGGGTGCTGTGAGCCGCGAGCAGGTCGCGGAAATCGCCAAAACCAAATGGCCAGATTTGACAGCTTCGGATATGGATGCGGCGCTGCGGTGCATTGCCGGAAGTGCGCGGAGTATGGGTATTACGGTTGAGGATTCTGAGAATGGCTAAGCTGAGCAAGCGTCAGCAGGCGATCCGCGCGAAGGTGGATCGCGCTGCGGTGTTTCCTGTGGCGGAGGTCTTCTCGCTGCTGAAGGATCTCTCGACGGTCGGGTTCACAGAGTCGGTTGATGTCTCTGTCAACCTGGGTGTTGACCCCCGAAAATCCGATCAGGTTGTGCGTGGTTCCACCGTATTGCCCCATGGTACGGGCAAAACAGTGCGAGTGGCTGTGTTCGCTCAAGGGGCGAATGCAGAAGCCGCTAAGGAGGCGGGTGCCGATGTGGTGGGTATGGACGATTTGGCCGAGCGCATTCAGGGTGGGGAGCTCGATTTCGGGGTGGTGATCGCCGCGCCGGATGCCATGGGCGTCGTTGGGCGTTTAGGGCGGATTTTGGGCCCCCGTGGCTTGATGCCTAATCCCCGTGTGGGCACTGTTACTGCTGATGTGGCAACGGCCGTACGCAACGCAAAGGCCGGCCAGGTACGCTATCGGACGGATCGAGGCGGGCTGATTCACTGTACCTTGGGCAAAATCACCTTTGAGGTGGCGCAGCTGCAACAGAATCTCGAAGCTTTGATCGGTGACCTGACCAAGATCAAGCCGGCTGCGGCGAAAGGGGTTTACCTGAAGAAGGTTACCGTTTCCACCACTATGGGGCCGGGTCTACAGGTCGAACTCTCATCATTGCACGTGTGAAAGCAAATTCTGTGTGGGGTCGGAAACGGGTGATCATATTAAAGTGAAGATCGCTCAAGCGTGCCTTGTTCTTGGTGCGCTAAATGGTTCCGCTCTGGTGTTTTACGCTTTGGGGTGGAGTCTTGGGCTTTTCGTAGCCACCTGAAAGTTATAAATAGCTCAATGGGGAGGCTGTTGGTTCGACGGATACTCGTCATAGACCGCAAGGCGCGTGTAAACGCATAAGGGTCATTGGTTTATCCAAAGGCCGCCTGCGCAGACGGTGCAGCTGGGACAGGATCATTCATTTTCCTGCGTTAAGCCACCGCTGAATACGTGAAGAGCAAGTTGGGAAAGGCGGGTGTCGTTCGCGGTTGTGCCTGATTGATTTGGATCATTACGGCATGGCTGCGTAAACCAGCCGCATTTCGGGAGTATTTCGGAATGGGATTGAGTTTGGATCAAAAACAGCGGATGGTGCGGGACCTGACGAGTGTCGCCTCGGAGGCGCACTCCGCGCTTGCCGCGGAGTACCGGGGGCTCACTGCAGCGGAAATGGATCAGCTCCGTGTCAAGGCACGCGAGGCTGGCGTCTATTTGAAAATTATCAAAAACACGCTTGCCAAGCGGGCGGTGGCGGGTACGCATTTCGAGTGCATGGCAGAGGGTTTTGAAGGTCCCTTGCTGCTGGCATTCTCGCGCGAGGATCCAGCATCGGCGGCACGGGTTGTGAGGGATTTCTCCAAGGACCATGCCAAGCTCGTCGTCAAGATGGTGGCTATAGGTGGGAAACTCTACCCGGCTACCGAAGCAGACCGTCTCGCTAGTTTGCCGACCTATGAGGAGGCGCTCAGCCTTCTTATGGCTACCATGCGGGCGCCGGTCCAGAAACTGGTGACGACGCTCAACGAAGTGCCTAGTAAGTTGGTCCGGACGTTGGCTGCCGTACGGGATGCCAAACAGGACGGTTAGTCAGGTCGAATTCGGCGCTGTGCTGATCTGAAACCAGAAGATATCGCGTCAACCGAGGAGAATGAATGATGGCCGTTTCCAAAGAGGATATTTTAGAGACTATCGGTAATATGACCGTCATTGAGGTCGTCGAGCTCATTGAGGCCATGGAGGAGAAATTTGGCGTAACAGCGGCCGCTGCTGTAGCCGCTGCGCCAGCGGCTGGTGCGGCTACCGCTGAGGCCGTCGAGGAGCAAACCGAGTTCGATGTTATTTTGAGCAGCTTTGGCGCTAATAAGGTCGCCGTGATTAAAGCGGCGCGTGCGGTTACCGGCCTTGGGTTGAAAGAGGCTAAGGAACTTGTAGAGAGCGCTCCGGTTCCAATTAAAGAGGGTGCTTCAAAAGAGGAAGCCAACGAGATTAAAGCGAAACTGGAAGAGGCGGGTGCGAGCGTCGAACTCAAGTAAGGGCCTGCACCGCGTAGAGCGCGCGAGCGCCGTGGAGTTGGCTGGTGGCCATCGAGCTGCCGGCCTTTTCCCGTTTGTGCCAAGTGTGGCTCGCCGAGAGTTAATTCATAGACTGCTGTCTTTAGCGTCGGGAGGGGGTTTCGCTGCTAATTGCTGTCCTCAGTGTTTTGCTTATGCCTAATAGTATCAGACTGATGAGGAACCTCGATGGATTACTCGTTCACCGAAAAGAAGCGTATCCGCAAGGATTTTGGCAAACAGTCGAAAATCCTGGATGTTCCATACCTTCTCGCTACCCAGATCGAGTCATATCGTGAGTTCCTGCAACTCGACAAGCGCGTCGAAGAGCGGGTGGAAATCGGTCTGCACATGGCTTTTAAGTCGGTCTTTCCAATTGCGAGCTATTCGGGCAGTGCGGTGCTGGAATATGTGAGCTACCGCATTGGCGAGGCACCCTTTGACGTCAAGGAGTGTCAGCTGCGAGGGCAAACTTATGCCGCTCCGCTGCGCGTGCGGGTACGGTTGGTGATCTATGACAAGGATGCGAGTACTGTCAAGGACATCAAGGAGCAGGAAGTCTATATGGGCGAACTGCCTCTTATGACGCGCAACGGTACGTTCGTTATCAATGGTACTGAGCGAGTGATTGTCTCGCAGTTGCACCGCTCGCCGGGAGTGTTCTTCGATCACGACAAAGGCAAGACCCACTCTTCAAAAAAATTGCTGTTCTCCGCCCGGGTCATTCCCTATCGAGGTTCCTGGCTGGATTTTGAATTCGACCCTAAGGATGCGATATTCGTGCGCATCGATCGTCGGCGCAAGTTGCCGGCAACGGTATTGCTTCGCGCGCTCGGCTATGACAACGAGCAGATTCTGGATCGGTTCTTCGAGAAAAATGTTTTTCACCTTAAAAAAGACAAAATTGTTCTAGAGCTTATTCCCGAACGGCTGCGTGGGGAGACCGCTTCCTTTGATATCCATCTCGATGGTGCGCTTTTGGTTGAGAGCGGTCAGCGGATCACGGCGCGCCATATCCGGCAATTGGAACGAGGCGGGCTGACTGAGCTTGATGTGTCAGATGACTACCTCATCGGTAAAATCCTGGCACACGATGTGGTGGACAAGAGTAGCGGCGAGATATTGGCTATTGCCAATACCGAGTTGACCGGTGAGTTGGTACAGACGGTACGCGATGCTGGCATCAAGAAGATCGAAACGCTCTATGTCAACGATCTCGATTGCGGCTCATATATATCCGCCACATTGCGTGGTGATTCAACGGCCACTCAACTGGAAGCCTTGGTCGAAATCTACCGCATGATGCGGCCTGGGGAACCGCCGACCCGCGAAGCGGCGGAGAATCTTTTTCAGCATTTATTTTTCAGTGAAGACCGCTACGATCTCTCACCGGTCGGGCGCATGAAGTTCAACCTGCGGGTTGGGCGCCAAGAGGTGACCGGTTCGGGTACGCTCAGCAACGAGGATATCCTGGATGTTTTGCATGAGCTGATCAATATCCGCAACGGCAAAGGCCAGGTGGATGACATCGATCATCTCGGCAATCGAAGGGTGCGCTGCGTGGGGGAAATGGCCGAGAACGTCTTTCGCGTGGGCCTCGTACGTGTCGAGCGTGCGGTGCGTGAGCGGTTAAGCTTGGCGGAGAGCGAGGGCCTGATCCCCCAGGAGTTGATTAACGCTAAGCCTGTGGCGGCAGCGATTAAGGAGTTCTTTGGTTCCAGCCAGCTCTCACAGTTCATGGATCAGAACAATCCGCTCTCCGAGGTTACTCACAAGCGTCGGGTATCTGCGCTCGGCCCCGGTGGACTGACCCGCGAGCGGGCAGGATTCGAGGTGCGTGACGTTCACCCGACCCATTATGGGCGTGTCTGCCCGATCGAGACTCCGGAGGGACCGAATATCGGTCTGATCAATTCACTGGCGGTGTATGCTCGCACCAATCGTTATGGCTTTTTGGAGACGCCGTATCGGAAAGTTGTGGACGGTCGAGTCACCAGTGAAGTGGAGTATCTTTCGGCCATTGAGGAAGGTCGCTTCGTGATCGCTCAGGCGAATGCGCGGGTAAGCGAAGACGGTCGGTTGCTGGATGACCTGATCTCCTGCCGTTTTCAGAACGAGTTCGGTATGGCAACCCCTGAGCGCGTTCAGTACATGGACGTCGCTCCCAAACAGATCGTCTCCGTGGCGGCGTCGCTTGTCCCCTTTCTCGAGCACGACGATGCCAATCGGGCTCTGATGGGTTCCAACATGCAGCGTCAGGCGGTGCCGACGCTGCGCTCGGAGAAACCGCTGGTTGGCACCGGGATGGAGCGAGCAGTGGCGATCGACTCAGGTGTCACCGTGATCGCCGAGCGTGGCGGTGCTGTGGAGCAAGTGGATGCCGCGCGCATTGTGGTCCGGGTCAACGATGAGGAAGCGGTGCCGGGCGAGCCGGGCGTGGACATCTACAATCTGACGAAGTACACGCGCTCTAACCAGAACACCTGTATTAATCAGCGTCCTTTGGTGCGGCCCGGCGAGCGGGTGGCGCGGGGCGATGTATTGGCCGATGGCCCGTCGACGGACATGGGCGAGTTGGCTCTGGGCCAAAACATGCTGGTCGCCTTCATGCCTTGGAATGGATACAACTTCGAAGACTCCATCCTGATCTCGGAGCGAGTGGTGCAGGAGGATCGCTATACCACGATCCATATTGAAGAGCTTACCTGCGTGGCCCGGGATACCAAGCTGGGGTCGGAGGAGGTCACGGCGGATATTCCGAATGTCGGCGAGAGCGCATTGTCCAAGTTGGACGAGTCGGGCATCGTCTACATTGGTGCCGAGGTCAAGGCCGGCGATATCTTGGTGGGTAAGGTTACTCCAAAGGGAGAGACCCAGCTGACCCCGGAGGAGAAACTGCTACGCGCTATCTTCGGTGAGAAAGCCTCCGATGTGAAAGATACGTCGCTGCGTGTGCCGACTGGAATGGATGGCACCGTGATTGATGTTCAGGTCTTTACTCGCGACGGGGTCAAGAAGGATAAGAGGGCGTTATCCATCGAAGCCAGTCAATTGGCCGATGTCCGCAAGGATCTCAACGATCAATATCGGATATTTGAAGATGATGCATTCGCCCGCCTCGAGCGCTTACTTGAGGGTAAGGTCGCTGCGGGTGGTCCCGATGGTTTGGGCAGCGGTGCCGAGGTGAGTCGTGCTTACCTCGCGGGTATCGCGCGTGAGCGCTGGTTCGAAATCCGCATGCGTGATGAGGAGGTCAATCAGCAACTTGAGGCCGTGCAGTTGCAGCTCAAGGCACAGCGCGAGAACTTCGATAGCCGGTATGAAGAGAAGAAGGCCAAGATCACCGCGGGCGACGATTTGGCTCCAGGCGTGCTCAAAATGGCCAAAGTTTATTTGGCCGTCAAGCGTCGAGTGCAGCCTGGTGACAAGATGGCGGGTCGCCACGGCAATAAGGGTGTGATCTCTACCATTGTTCCGGTGGAAGACATGCCATACCTCGAGGATGGTACACCGGTGGATATCGTGCTTAACCCTCTGGGCGTGCCTTCACGTATGAACGTCGGGCAGGTGCTCGAAACCCATTTGGGGTGGGCCTCCAAGGCATTGGGCCGCAAGATCGCTGGTTTGCTGGATGCCCATGCTGACATAAGCGAGTTGCGGGAGGTCCTTCAACAAATCTATAACTCCAGCGGTCGCGAAGAAGATTTGGACTCATTCTCTAGTCAGGAGCTCACCGAACTCGCGGATAATCTGCGTAGCGGTGTGCCCATGGCCACGCCGGTCTTCGATGGTGCTCATGAAAATGAGATCAAAACCATGTTGCGGCTTGCTGGTCTGCCGGAATCAGGCAAGGCTAGTTTGTACGATGGCCGTACCGGGGAAGCCTTCGATCGCCCTGTTACCATCGGCTACATGTACATGCTGAAGCTTAACCACTTGGTGGACGACAAAGTTCACGCTCGCTCGACCGGTCCTTACAGTCTCGTGACGCAGCAGCCGTTGGGCGGCAAGGCTCAGTTCGGTGGCCAGCGCTTCGGTGAAATGGAGGTATGGGCACTCGAGGCCTATGGTGCAGCCTACACGCTGCAGGAAATGTTGACCGTGAAATCAGATGACGTCTCAGGCCGGACCAAAATGTACAAGAACATCGTGGATGGTGACCATCGGATGGAAGCCGGTATGCCGGAGTCTTTCAATGTGCTGGTCAAGGAGATCCGTTCGCTCGGTATTGATATTGAGCTGGAGCAGGACTGAGCGTGACATAGTCAAATCGCCCAATAGTCGTGCCGCTTGCCGCCATCTCGGCGGCCGAGCGCGGTAATTGACAGAGTCTGCGAGAAGGAGTGTCTTCCTTCTGCTGGCCACGGTAGCGGCAGTAAGCCGCTACGGCGCTTCGAGCGCTTGTCAACCCTATATGAATTCAAGCTTGGACGGGCCGCGGTTATGAGAGATTTGCTCAATTTGTTCAAGCAGCCTGGCGCGCAGCTTGACGATTTTGACGCCATTCGAATCAGTCTGGCTTCACCGGATATGATTCGGTCTTGGTCCTATGGTGAGGTCAAAAAGCCGGAAACCATTAACTACCGCACATTCAAACCAGAGCGCGACGGCTTGTTCTGCGCCAAAATTTTCGGACCGGTGAAGGATTATGAATGTCTGTGCGGCAAGTACAAACGGCTTAAGCACCGGGGCGTGGTGTGCGAAAAATGTGGCGTCGAAGTGACACTCGCCAAAGTGCGCCGTGAGCGTATGGGTCATATCGAGCTGGCCAGTCCGGTCGCTCATATCTGGTTCTTGAAGTCGTTGCCTTCGCGCATCGGTCTGTTGCTGGACATGACTTTGCGCGATATCGAGCGTGTCCTCTACTTTGAGGCTTTCGTCGTCATTGATCCCGGCATGACCCCACTTGAGCGGGGTCAGTTGTTGACCGACGAGGACTATCTCGATGCAGTCGAGCAATACGGCGATGAGTTCGATGCGCGGATGGGCGCCGAGGCCGTACTTGAATTGTTGCATAGCGGCAGTCTGGGCGAGGAGGCGGTTCGCCTGCGGGAAGAGATTAACGCAACCAACTCCGAGTCCAAGATCAAGCGTTTGTCTAAGCGCTTGAAATTGATGGAATCGTTTCTTGATTCGGGGAACTATCCCGAGTGGATGATTTTAACTGTGTTGCCGGTTCTTCCACCGGATCTCCGGCCCTTGGTGCCTTTGGACGGCGGCCGGTTCGCGACCTCAGATCTGAACGACCTCTATCGACGGGTGATCAATCGCAACAACCGGTTGAAGCGGCTGCTGGAGCTCTCCGCTCCGGATATCATCGTGCGCAACGAGAAGCGCATGCTGCAGGAGGCTGTGGATGCTCTGCTCGATAACGGTCGGCGTGGTCGGGCCATTACCGGAACCAACAAACGGCCTTTGAAGTCGTTGGCCGACATGATTAAAGGCAAGCAGGGGCGTTTTCGTCAGAACTTGCTCGGCAAGCGGGTAGACTATTCCGGTCGTTCGGTGATCGTGGTTGGGCCGACCCTCAAGCTGCATCAATGCGGCCTACCCAAGCGTATGGCGTTGGAGCTGTTCAAGCCTTTTATCTTCAGCAAGCTGCAGCGTCAGGGTTTGGCGACAACAATCAAAGCGGCCAAGAAGATGGTCGAGCGCGAGGCGCCGGAAGTCTGGGACATTCTTGAGGAGGTCATCCGCGAGCATCCGGTGCTGCTCAACCGGGCTCCGACTTTGCATCGTTTAGGGATTCAGGCGTTTGAACCGGTGCTGATCGAAGGCAAGGCGATCCAGCTGCACCCTCTGGTTTGCCCGGCGTTCAATGCCGACTTTGACGGGGATCAGATGGCCGCCCATGTGCCGCTCTCGCTGGAGGCGCAGCTCGAGGCACGGGCGCTAATGATGTCCACCAATAATGTGCTCTCGCCGGCCAACGGTGAGCCGATCATCGGTGCCACGCAGGATATCGTGCTCGGCTTGTACTACATGACCCGCGAGCGTGTCGGCGCGCGGGGCAAGGGGATGAGGTTCTCCGATACCACGGAGCTGCACCGTGCCTATGAAGGGCGGCAAGTGGATCTGCAGGCGCGTGTCGAGGTGCGCATCCGCGAGACTGATCTGCAGGACGATGGCGTGTTGCAGGAGAGTTTTCGACGGGTAAGTACCACGGTGGGGCGTACGTTACTCTACGATATCGTGCCGACGGGGCTGCCGTTCAAGATGGTCGATCGTGACATGACGAAAAAGGCCATCTCTGAGATCGTCAATGCTTGCTATCGTCGCCTTGGTCTCAAGGCAACGGTGGTCTTCGCCGATCGCTTGATGTATCTCGGCTTCTATATGTCGACCCGTGCGGCCGTTTCCATCGGTGTGGATGACATGGTGATCCCAGATGGAAAGGAAGCGATACTCAAACGCGCTGAAGAGGAGGTCAAAGAGATCGAGGATCAGTATGCCTCGGGTCTGGTGACCAATGGCGAGCGCTACAACAAAGTGGTCGACATTTGGTCGCATACCAACGATCAAGTGGCCCGGGCGATGATGGAAAAGCTCGGCAAAGAGGTTAATGTCGACCTTCAAGGCAATGAGATCGAGCAGAAGTCATTTAATTCGATCTTTATGATGGCTGATTCCGGAGCGCGCGGTAGCGCGGCCCAGATTCGCCAACTTGCTGGCATGCGTGGGCTGATGGCCAAACCGGATGGTTCCATCATAGAAACGCCCATTACGGCGAATTTTCGGGAAGGTTTGAATGTTTTGCAGTATTTCATCTCGACGCATGGGGCTCGAAAGGGGCTTGCGGATACGGCGCTCAAGACCGCCAACTCCGGCTATTTGACCCGGCGTTTGGTGGATGTGGCTCAGGATCTTGTAGTGACCGAGATCAATTGTGGTACTCGTCGTAGCCTGAGGATGACACCGCTGATCGAGGGCGGCGATGTGGTCGAGCCGCTACGGGAACGTGTCCTTGGGCGCGCGGTAGCACAGGATATTCTGCAGCCCGGCGGGGATGAGATCGTGGCGGCGGCCGGTACGTTACTGGATGAAAATCTAGTCGATCACCTCGAGTCTGAGGGTGTGGATGAGGTGTGGGTTCACTCTCCCATCACCTGCGAGGCGCGCTATGGAGTATGCGCAACCTGTTATGGGCGCGATCTGGCCCGCGGTCACCGGGTTAACATCGGTGAAGCGGTAGGGGTGATTGCGGCACAATCGATCGGCGAGCCCGGTACTCAGCTCACTATGCGGACCTTCCATATTGGGGGCGCCGCTTCGCGGTCGGCGTCGGTAAGCAATGTCCAGGCCAAATCTGCCGGTGTTGTGCGGCTGCACAATATTAAGACCGTTAAACACCACAGTGGCAATCTGGTTGCGGTATCCCGCTCCGGCGAGATCACCATTATGGATGAGCATGGTCGGGAGCGAGAGCGCTACAAGGTGCCCTACGGTGCGACCATCTCGGTTGCCGACAACGACGCTGTCGTTGTCGGACAAATAGTTGCGAGCTGGGATCCTCATACCCATCCCATCATTACCGAGGTGAAGGGGTGGTTGCGATTTTATGATTTTGTCGAGGGCGTGACGGTTAATCGCCAGTTCGACGAAGTGACCGGCTTGAGTAGCTTGGTCGTGACGGATCCCAAAACACGCGGCAACGGCGAATATCGTCGCTCGGGGATCGGGGCCGACGGCAAGCCGTATGAGGAGCGTGTTGCTCATAAGGATCTGCGCCCCATGATCAAGCTGGTCGATGCCGATGGCCATGATCTCAACTTGGCGGGTACGGACATTCCTGCCAATTATTATCTGCCGGCCGGCGCCATCGTCAGCGTAGCCGACAATGCTGATGTGGACGTGGGTGACGTCATTGCCCGCATCCCGCAGGAGTCGTCGAAGACCCGTGATATAACAGGAGGGTTGCCTCGGGTTGCTGATCTGTTCGAGGCGCGCAAGCCGAAGGAACCGGCTATTTTGGCAGAGGTCTCCGGGACGGTTAGCTTCGGCAAGGACACCAAGGGCAAGCAGCGTTTGGTCATTACACAGGCAGACGGGGAGACTTACGAGGAGCTTATCCCAAAGTGGCGCAACGTAACCGTCTTCGAGGGCGAACACGTGGAGAAAGGGGAGGTCATCGCCGATGGTGAGCCCAATCCACATGATATCTTGCGGCTGCTGGGTGTCACCGAGTTGGCAGCATACTTGGTCAAGGAGATTCAGGATGTCTACCGACTTCAGGGTGTGAAAATCAACGATAAGCACATTGAGGTGATTTTGCGCCAGATGCTGCGCAAGGTCGAAATCAAGGATCCCGGCGATACACGTTATTTGCGCGGCGAGCAACTCGATTGGGGGCGCGTTGCGGAGGAGAATGAGCGTCTGCAAAGCTCCGATAAGGAGCCGGCCAAACTGGAGCCGATATTACTTGGCATTACTAAGGCCTCGTTGGCAACCGATTCATTTATATCGGCAGCCTCTTTCCAAGAAACTACTCGGGTGCTCACTGAAGCCGCCGTGCGTGGTGCACGTGATGATTTGCGTGGACTTAAAGAGAATGTGATCGTCGGTCGGCTTATCCCGGCAGGAACTGGGTTTGCCTATCACGCTGAGCGTCAGCGTGCCCGAGATGTGCTGCCTGAGCCGACTTTAACCCCGGCTGCTCGTACGGAACGGATCGAGGAGGAGGTCTCCCCCATTCCCGAAGGAAATTCTGGATCCGAGCAATAAGGGTAAAATGGGGGGGGGTAACCGGTTACCTGTAGGATGTCGGTTGACACTCCTGACGTGCAAGTCTAAACTAGCGCACCTTCGACAGGCCGGATCGACCGGCCTGTCGTTTGTTTTGAGGCGGAGTGAACGGTTTATGGCGACGACCAACCAACTGGTCAGAAAGGGGCGCACGCGCAGGGCGTCGAAAAGTAACGTCCCGGCCCTTGAGAGCTGCCCGCAGAAGCGTGGTGTATGCACGCGTGTTTATACGACAACTCCAAAGAAGCCGAATTCGGCGTTGCGCAAGGTCATGCGCGCTCGTTTGACGAATGGCTACGAGGTGGCTGTCTATATCGGTGGCGAAGGGCACAATTTGCAGGAGCACTCCGCAGTATTGATTAGAGGCGGCCGGGTAAAGGATTTACCAGGGGTGCGTTATCATGTTGTGCGCGGTTCACTCGACACGGCGGGGGTGAGCAAGCGTCGGCAAGGACGTTCAAAGTATGGCGCGAAGCGGCCCAAGGCCTGACCAAGCGCTGCGGTTTTTTGATCTCGAGCTAATCAGGTAAGGGCGATGCCACGGCGAAGGGAAGTTCCCAAGCGTAAGGTGCTTCCGGATCCTAAATTCGGGAGCGAATTGCTGACCAAATTCGTAAGCATGTTGATGCGCGACGGAAAGCGCTCGGTGGCCGAGAAGATCGTGTACGGTGCTTTGGGCCGCATCAAGGAGCGGGGTGTGGCAGAGCCTATGACGGTGCTGGAGTCCGCTCTGGATAATGTGCGACCCGTCGTCGAGGTGAAATCTCGTCGGGTTGGTGGCGCTACTTATCAGGTGCCAGTAGAGGTTCGGCCGCAACGGCGTACGACGTTGGCTATGCGTTGGGTGATCGATGCGGCCCGTAAACGGGGCGAGACGACCATGCAACATCGGTTGGCCGCCGAGCTGCAGGAAGCTGCAGAGAATCGTGGCGCCGCGGCAAAGAAGCGGGAAGATACGCATCGCATGGCCGATGCTAACAAAGCTTTTTCGCACTTTCGCTGGTAACGGCAACGGGGTTATTGAGCTGTGGCACGGAAAACACCGATCGAGCGCTACCGTAATATCGGTATTATGGCCCATATCGATGCCGGCAAGACGACGACTACCGAGCGCATTCTCTTCTACACGGGTATCTCCCACAAAATAGGCGAGGTGCATGAGGGCGCTGCCGTCATGGACTGGATGGAGCAGGAGCAGGAGCGGGGTATTACCATTACCTCTGCCGCCACTACTTGCTTTTGGAAAGGTATGGATCAGCAGTATCCAGAGACCCGAATCAATATTATCGACACGCCGGGTCACGTGGATTTTACCATTGAGGTGGAGCGCTCCTTGCGGGTGCTCGATGGCGCGGTAGGTGTGTTCTGCGCTGTCGGTGGGGTTGAGCCGCAGTCCGAGACCGTTTGGCGGCAGGCCAACCGTTACCAGGTGCCGCGGATTGCGTTTGTCAACAAGATGGATCGGGCCGGTGCCGATTTCCTGCGGGTGGTCAAGCAGATCCGTCAGCGGCTCGGGTCGCAAGCGATTCCCGTGCAGCTGCCGATCGGCTCAGAAGAAGATTTCGCAGGGGTTGTGGATCTCATTCGCATGAAAGCCATTTATTGGGATGATGCCACGCAGGGGGCAACCTACAAGCAGGATGACCCGCCGGCGGACATGCTTGAGGCCTGCCAGCATTACCACGAGGCGCTGGTTGTGGCTGCTGCGGAGGCAAACGAAGAGTTGATGGAGCGTTACCTCGACGAAGAAAGTCTCACCGGTGAGGAGATTAATGAGGGGTTGCGTATCCGGACGTTGAATAACGAGATCGTGCCGGTGCTGTGTGGTAGCGCCTTTAAAAATAAGGGTGTGCAGGCATTGTTGGATGCCGTGATCGAGTATCTGCCGAGTCCGCGTGATATCGCATCGATTGGTGGCGAATTGGAGGACGGTTCGCCTGCCGAACGTCATGCTGCTGACGATGAGCCCTTTGCGGCGTTGGCGTTCAAGATTGCCACCGATCCGTATGTCGGAACACTGACTTTCTTCCGGGTTTATTCGGGGGTGGTCCGGACAGGTGACACCGTATGGAATCCGGTGAAGGATAAGCGCGAGCGCTTTGGGCGAATCGTGCAGATGCACTCAAAGGAGCGCAAAGAGCTCGACGAGGTGAGGGCGGGTGATATCGCGGCTGCGATTGGCCTTAAAGATGTCGCGACGGGCGATACGCTCTGCAACCCGAGCCAAAAAATTACCCTGGAGCGAATGGATTTTCCGGAGCCGGTGATTTCGGTCGCGGTAGAACCCAAAACCAAGGGTGATCAGGAAAAAATGGGGATCGGGCTGCAGAAGCTCGCGCAGGAGGATCCCTCGTTTCGGGTGCGCACCGACGAAGAGTCGGGGCAGACTATTATCTCCGGTATGGGTGAGCTGCATCTTGAGATTATCGTCGATCGACTCAAGCGGGAGTTCAAGATTGAGGCGAATGTCGGCAAGCCGCAGGTTGCCTATCGGGAGAGCATACGCAGAAACTCGGAGGCCGAGGGCAAGTTTATTCGGCAGACCGGCGGTCGGGGTCAATATGGCCACGTTTGGCTCCGTTTGGAACCGCAAGAGCGTGGTAAAGGCTATGAGTTTGTCAGTGCCATTGTCGGTGGGACGATCCCGAAAGAATATATCCCGTCGGTGGACAAAGGGATTCGGGAGCAGATGGACAACGGCGTGTTGGCCGGCTATCCAGTGATTGATTTCAAGGTGACATTGTTCGACGGGTCCTACCATGATGTGGACTCATCTGAGATGGCTTTCAAGATTGCTGGTTCCATGGCCTTCAAGGAAGCTTTCATGAAAGCTAACCCGGTTTTGCTCGAGCCGGTCATGAAGGTGGAGATCGTGACGCCTGAGGAGTTTATGGGCGCTGTGATGGGCGATATCAGCCGACGTCGGGGCACGGTTCAGGGCATGGAAGACAGTTTGTCTGGCAAGATCATCCGAGCCGAGGTGCCATTAAAAGAGATGTTCGGATATGCCACGGATTTGCGCTCTGCCACTCAGGGGCGCGCCTCCTACGCAATGGAGTTCCGTGGTTATTCCGAGGCGCCGGCCAATATAGCGAGCGAGATAATTCAGAAGGCCTCCTGATGGTGGGTTCGCAGCGAACATCGGGTTGCAACAGCTTTGAGCTAAGAGGTATGAGCCGTGTCCAAGGCGAAGTTTGAGCGTACCAAGCCGCACGTAAATGTTGGGACGATTGGTCACGTGGACCATGGTA
>JAUILK010000034.1 GCA_030433275.1 Gammaproteobacteria bacterium | reverse complement strand
CGGTGACAACGTGAAGATGTCGGTGACTCTGATCGCGCCGATCGCGATGGAGGAGGGCGTGCGCTTTGCCATCCGCGAAGGCGGACGTACAGTCGGTGCCGGCGTCGTCTCCAAAATTCTGGAGTGACGGCAATGGCAACGAGTCAACGTATTCGTATTCGACTCAAGGCATTCGATCATCGACTAATCGACCAGTCGGCACGGGAAATCGTCGAAACAGCTAAGCGCACGGGTGCCCAGGTGAAAGGACCGGTGCCATTGCCGACCAAGAAAGAGCGTTTCACGGTTTTGGTCTCGCCGCATGTCAATAAGGACGCGCGCGATCAATATGAAATGCGCACACACAAACGTCTTATGGACATCGTCGACCCGACGGATAAGACTGTTGATGCCCTGATGAAGCTTGATCTGGCGGCGGGTGTAGAAGTTCAGATCAAGTTGTATTGAACTATCTTGGGAACTACCCTGGTTTGTTTGGTTGGTTTCGATCAGCTGGGGCGGGCCCTGAACGGCGCTGATAACCTTGGTGTCAGCTGACCATATAGGCAATTTGAACAGGCCTGCTGCGCTATGCAAGCAAAGGTATTTCTGTTGCCGTTAAGGTGAGGATAACGACGATGGCAATTGGAATCGTCGGTCGAAAGTGTGGTATGACGCGTCTGTTTGCAGAGGATGGGACTTCGGTGCCGGTGACGGTCGTCGAGGCCGTGCCGAATCGTGTTACACAGCGTCGTCTTGAAGACAAGGATGGTTATTCGGCGATCCAGGTCACTACCGGAACACGTCGCCCGTCTCGGGTGAACAAACCGCAAGCTGGCCATGTCGCCAAGGCCGGTGTGGAGATGGGGCGTGGACTTTGGGAGTTGCGTCTACCTGACGCTGTTGAAGCGGATTCCACGGCTAACGATGAATTGCGGGTCGATCAGTTTGTCGTCGGTCAGCGCGTTGATGTCACGAGTAAAACTAAGGGGAAAGGCTTTGCTGGCACGGTGAAGCGCCATCATTTCCGGACTCAGGATGCTACGCATGGTAATTCGCTCTCCCACCGTGCGCCGGGTTCGATAGGGCAGAACCAGGACCCGGGGCGGGTGTTTAAAGGCAAGGCGATGGCTGGGCATTTGGGTTCTGTAAGGCGTACAGTACAAAATTTGGAGATCGTCCGGGTAGATACTGAGCGCAATCTCCTTATCATTAAAGGCGCCGTGCCGGGTAGCCCGGGGGCTGACGTTATGATTCGGCCGGCGATCAAGACTCGGCGTGGCAAGGAGGTGACCTGATGGAGTTGCCGCTGAACGAAGGTGCGGGTGCGCTCCAAGTATCGGAACGAACTTTCGGTGCCGAGTTCAAAGAGCCGCTGATCCATCAAGTAGTAGTCGCCTATCTTGCTGGCGGGCGTGCCGGTAGCAAGGCGCAGAAGAATCGCGCGGCGGTGCGGGGTGGTGGTGCCAAGCCATGGCGCCAGAAGGGAACGGGCCGTGCTCGGGCCGGGTCTATTCGCAGTCCACTGTGGCGAGGAGGTGGTCGAAGCTTTGCGGCGACTCCGCGCGATCATAGCCAGAAAGTAAACCGCAAGATGTACCGGGGCGCTTTGCGCGCCATTCTCTCGGAGCTTGTGCGGCAGGGGCGACTGTGTGTAACGGAACACTTCGACGTTGCTCAGCCAAAAACGAAACTGCTTATTGACGAGCTTGAGAAATTCGATCTCGGGGATGTTTTGATCGTCAGCAACGAGCCCAGCGAGAATGTGCAGTTGGCTGCTCGGAATCTCGCGGTAGTAGACGTTTTGGAAACGAATCGTTTAAACCCGGTCGCGCTGCTGCGCCGCGAGAAGGTGCTGTTAACAGTGGATGCGGTGCATCGCTTGGAGGAGTGGCTGGGATGAATCCTGAGCGCGTCTATCAAATTTTGCGCGGTCCACATATTTCCGAAAAAAGCACAATGCTTGGTGAGTCAGCTGGCCAGGTAGTGTTCAAAGTGGGGCGCGACGCGAGCAAGCTTGAGATAAAAAAGGCCGTCGAGCGCCTCTTTGAGGTCCAGGTCAAGCGTATTCGTGTGGTGAGCCTGAAAGGCAAACGTAAGGGTTTCGGGCGGCTGCGCGGTCGGCGTAGTGACTGGAAGAAAGCCTATGTCTCTTTGGCAGAAGGCCAGGACATTGACGTGTTTGGGACACCTGAATAAGCGCTGTAGACTATAGGACGATTCACTATGGCTTTGGTTAAGGCAAAACCGACGTCGCCAGGCCGGCGCTTCGCAGTGCAGGTTAAGGATAAAAACCTGTACCAAGGCGAGCCCCATGCCCCGCTCGTACGTAAGCTATCCAAGACAGGTGGTCGTAATAACGCTGGGCGTATTACGACGCGACACCGGGGCGGGGGGCATAAGCGACGCTACCGGACAATCGATTTCCGGCGTGACAAAGACGGCGTTATCGGCCGTGTCGAGCGATTGGAATACGATCCGAATCGCAGCGCTAATATTGCTTTAGTGCTTTATCGCGATGGTGAACGACGGTATATTATCGCACCTCGCCGACTTGAGATCGGTGCACAGATCGTTTCGGGCACCGATGCGCCCATTAAGTTCGGTAATGCTTTGCCGTTGCGCAATATCCCGCTAGGCACACAAGTGCATTGTGTGGAGATGCGTCCGGGCAAAGGGGCGCAAATTGCTCGGGCCGCGGGTTCCGCGGTTCAGCTTGTGGCGCGGGCAGGGGCTTATGCTACCCTGCGGCTTCGTTCCGGGGAAATGCGTAGGGTGCTGGCCGACTGCAAGGCAACTATCGGCGAGGTCGGCAATACTGAGCATTCGCTACGCTCGCTGGGTAAGGCGGGAGCGCAACGTTGGCGTGGTAAGCGGCCGCAGGTGCGTGGTGTAGCTATGAACCCGGTTGATCACCCTCATGGGGGTGGGGAAGGGCGTACCTCTGGGGGGCGTCATCCGGTAACACCTTGGGGCGTGCCAACCAAAGGTCATAAAACCCGCAGTAACAAGCGGACTGATCGTTTTATAGTGCGGCGTCGCAAGTCGTAACGTTTGGGGTACATACACGCCACATTTATAGTTCTTGCCTCGCGTGGTCGGTGTACACACTTGAGGTTGGGGCGATGAGCACGCTAAAGATATGCGGTGCGCAGACGACGGTTCTGGGCTTGTCCGTATCTGCCAAGAGATTGTTGGCATAGGACAGCGGGGTTTATCGATGTGCGCATTTTGTGTCGTGGTATCGGAAAAACAGGTGGATGAGGCATGCCACGGTCGATCAAAAAAGGTCCATTCATCGACGCCCACCTTCTAAAGAAGGTGGAGACGGCGAGCGCGAGTCGTAGCAAGCGGCCAATTAAGACATGGTCGCGCCGCTCCATGGTCGTTCCGGATATGGTTGGCCTGACGATTGCGGTTCACAACGGGCGCCAGCACGTGCCGGTGTTGATCAACGAAAATATGGTTGGGCACAAGCTTGGCGAGTTCGCCTCGACGCGAACGTTTCGAGGCCACGCGGCTGATAGAAAAGCCAAGAGGTAATCCATGGCAACGGCGGCTAAGTTGCGATACTCCTTAATTTCGCCGCAGAAGGCTCGGCTGGTGGCGGACCAAATACGCGGATTGCCTGTTGCGCAGGCGCTGCAGGTGTTGGAGTTCAGCTCGAAAAAAGCAGCGCGAATCATTCGGAAGATCTTGGAATCCGCAATTGCAAATGCAGAGCACAATGAAGGCGCCGATATAGACGAGTTGACCGTCGCTCGCGTCTTCGTTGATGAGGGTCCTATGTACAAGCGAATACAGCCACGGGCCAAGGGGCGGGCAAATCGCATTCGTAAACGAACCAGTCATATTACGGTGGCTGTGGCGGAGCAATGAGTCGAGGAACCCCCTATGGGTCATAAGGTACATCCGACGGGTTTCCGTCTCGGTGTCACTGAAGAGTGGCGCTCAATGTGGTATGCGGACAGCGCTAGTTTCGGTGATTATCTGAACACGGATTTGAAAGTCCGCAATTTTATTAAGCGTAAGCTTGCGCATGCATCAATCAGCAAGATTAAGATCGAGCGTCCTGCAAAGAATGCCCTGATCACGATCTACACGGCACGCCCTGGGATTGTCATTGGTAAAAAAGGTGCCGATATTGAGTCGTTGCGAGTCCAATTGGCTCGTATGATGGATATCCCAGTGCATGTAAACATTGAGGAGATTCGCAAGCCCGAACTGGATGCTCAGCTTGTGGCCGAAAACGTAGCGCAGCAACTTGAACGCCGCATTATGTTCCGTCGGGCCATGAAGCGTGCAGTTGGTAATGCCATGCGTTTGGGTGGGCAGGGCATCAAAATTCAGGTGTCTGGTCGGCTCAATGGTGCCGAGATTGCGCGAACGGAGTGGTATCGGGAAGGGCGTGTGCCATTGCATACCCTGAGGGCTGATATCGATTATGGCTTGGCCCATGCGAAGACCACTTATGGTGTTATCGGGGTTAAGGTGTGGATCTTCAAGGGTGAAATCTTGGATACAGATAGTGTGTCCGGCTCGGCATCCCGCAAGGCGCGTGTCAGTTAGCTGAATTTGAGGTAAGAATTGTATGTTACAGCCCAAGCGAACGAAATTTCGCAAGCAGCAGAAAGGCCGTAACAGGGGTATGGCGATGCGCGGCGATACGGTCGCGTTTGGCGAATTCGGGCTCAAAGCGCTGACTCGAGGGCCGATTACTGCGCGCCAGATCGAGGCAGCACGGCGTGCGATCAATCGTCATGTGAGACGTGGTGGGAAGATATGGATTCGAATATTCCCGGATAAACCGATTACTTCTAAGCCGCTTGAAGTTCGGCAGGGCAAAGGCAAGGGTAACGTCGATCATTGGGCGTGCCCGATTCGGCCGGGCCGTGTGCTCTATGAAATCGAAGGCGTAAGTGAAAGCGTGGCGCGTGAGGCGTTTCGGCGCGCGGCTGCGAAATTGCCGGTGCAAACTGCGTTTGTTCAGCGGGCGGTGTTGGGATGAAAGTGAGCGAACTGCGTGGAAAATCCAGCGTCGAGTTGCAAAATGAACTGTTCGAGCGCCGCAAAGAGCAGTTTAATTTACGTATGCAACAGGCAAGCGGGCAGCTTACTCGGCCCGATCAGCTGAAAAAGGTTCGCCGTGACATTGCGCGCATCAAGACTGTGCAGAATGAAAAGGCGAGGGCCAGCGGTACACCATGACTGAACAGAAAACAGATAAACGGACGGTGAACGGCCGAGTGATTAGCAATCGGATGGACAAAACAGTCACGATTGTGGTTGAGCGCCTCATCCGCCACCCCTTGTATGGGAAATACATTCGCCGCACTACGAAGCTGCATGCCCACGATGAAGACAATCGCTGTCAACTCGGCGATTGGGTTTCAGTTGAGGAGTGTCGGCCGATGTCGAAGATTAAATCGTGGCGGCTGGTGAAAATCATCGAGCGAGCGGCCGAGTAAACCGACTCAACGAGTCGCTTTTCGAAGGACCGAGCTTCTGGGTAACGGGTAAGTCACCATGATTCAAATGCAAACGACATTGAATGCAGCCGATAACAGCGGTGCTCGGCGACTTCAGTGTATAAAAGTGTTGGGCGGGTCTCGCCGGCGATATGCCCAAATCGGTGACATCATCAAGGTCAGCGTTAAAGATGCGATTCCGCGTGGGCGGGTAAAAAAAGGCGAGGTATATAATGCTGTCGTCGTTCGTACCCGGCATGGGGTGCGCCGCCCAGATGGGTCGGTCATTCGCTTCGATAGCAATGCGGCCGTTCTGTTGAACAATCAATTACAGCCGATTGCGACGCGAGTGTTTGGTCCAGTGACTCGCGAGCTTCGCAGTGAGCGATTCATGCGTATTATTTCACTGGCACCGGAAGTGTTGTGACTGTGTTTCTTGCGTGGGCAGGGCAGGCACCTTTGTTTAGTGGGGTGGCCCCACTCAAGGCCCCGAGCGCTGTTTGTCTCTGGGCGATAAGGCGCAGCGGCGCGAATATTCGGATATGTAGGTCAAGCCAATGAGACGCATCAGGCGAAATGATGAAGTCGTTGTGATTGCCGGCAAGGATAAGGGGCGACGCGGGACGGTTTTGCGGGTTTTGCCAAAGGTGAACAAGGTGGTTGTTGCCAACATCAACAAGGTAAAAAAACACCAGAAGGGAAATCCGCGCACGGGCAGCACGGGCGGTATTCTCGAACAGGAAAAGCCGTTGCATTTGTCTAATGTGGCGCTCTATAACCCCGGCACTGGCAAGGCCGACCGCGTTGGGATTCGCACTTTGGATGACGGGCGTAAAGTCCGTTATTTTAAGTCGACTAGCGAAATCGTTGAACTGTAAGGTGCCCTGATGGCAAGGCTGCGAGAGCTTTACCGGAGTGAAATTATCCAGAGCCTCATGGATCGGTTCGGCTATGACAACATTATGGCTGTGCCACGTCTGGTTAAAATCACCATTAACATGGGCTTGGGCGAAGCGGTTCGGGACAAAAAAGTGCTCGAGTTCGCGGAGAAGGAGCTTGCGTTGATTGCTGGCCAGAAACCGGTGATCACTTATGCACGTAAATCGGTGGCAGGTTTCAAGATACGTGAAGGATGGCCGATTGGCTTGAAAGTTACGTTGCGCCGGGAACAGATGTACGAATTTCTTGATCGTTTTATTAATGTCTCAGCCCCTCGAATCCGTGACTTTCGCGGATTTTCGCCACGAGCTTTCGATGGCCGTGGTAACTACAACCTCGGCGTGCGCGAACAAATTATTTTCCCGGAGATTGAATATGATCGGGTAGACGCGACGCGGGGAATGGATATCGCTTTTACAACAACGGCGAAGACCGACGCAGAAGCCCAAGGTCTACTTGAAGGTTTCAGTTTTCCATTTCGCCGTTAAGTGAGGCTCGACTATGGCAAAGGTCTCCTTGATTGAGCGCGAACGTAAACGCGAGCGGCTCTACCATAGGTACGCCAAGCAGCGCCTAGCGCTCAAGATGATTATCAGGAATCCCGGCAGCACCCCCGAGGATCGACAAACGGCGCAGATCAAACTGCAGGGCTTGCCCCGGAATGCGAGTCCAGTGCGGCAGCGGAATCGCTGTAATATCACCGGGCGGCCGCGGGGCTATTACCGCAAATTTGGCTTGGCGCGCAATAAGCTGCGTGAGGCAGCCATGGCCGGTGAAATTCCCGGTCTAGTCAAGGCAAGCTGGTAGGTCCGCGCAATAACCATGATGTTGGGAGTCAGGTAACGACAGCATGAGTATGACCGACCCGATCGCGGATATGTTGACACGGATCCGCAATGGCCAGACAGCAGAAAAGGCTGAAGTCAGTATGCCCGCCTCTAAGCTAAAGGCGTCTATTTGCCGTGTGCTTAAAGAGGAGGGCTATATCGAGGACTTCCGAGTCGACGGCGACACGAAAAAACCGACCTTGAGCGTTCGGCTGCGCTATTACCAAGGGCAGCCGGTAATTGAGGAATTGCAGCGAGTCAGTCGGCCAGGCCTCAGGCGGTTCGAGGGCAAGCGGACATTACCGACGGTCCGGGGCGGGCTTGGCACCGCCATCATTTCGACCTCGCAGGGTGTCATGACGGACCGTGCAGCTCGCGCGGCCGGTCAAGGCGGCGAAGTGTTGTGTGTAGTATTTTAATCGCGAGATCCAACTGTCATGTCCCGAGTCGCTAAGAGTCCAATCACGATTCCCGCCGGTGTGAGTGTTGCGCAAGAAGATCGGCTGCTTAAAGTCAAGGGCCCATTGGGCGCATTGCAGCATCAGGTTCATCCCTGGGTGGATGTCAACCATGAAAAAGATCAGCTTTGCTTGGCTCCCAACAAGCAACGCAAGGATGCCTGGGCGTTGGCCGGCACGACTCGTGCGCTGCTCCATAACATGGTGCTTGGGGTCAGTCGGGGATTCGAGCGTAAACTACAATTGGTGGGCGTGGGCTACCGAGCGCAAGCTCAGGGTAATAATCTCAATCTAACACTTGGCTTTTCGTTTCCAGTGGACTATCCAGTGCCGGAAGGGGTGGCCGTTGAAACGCCGACTCAGACCGAGATCCAGATCAAAGGGATCGATAAACAGCGAGTCGGCCAAGTTGCGGCAAACATCCGCCGTCTGCGGCCTTTAGAGCCTTATAAAGGTAAGGGTGTGCGGTACGCTGATGAGCCGGTCGTGTTGAAGGAAGCCAAGAAAAAGTAAGGTAGCGAGGCGGGCATGGACAAGAAGGTTGCACGTCAGAGACGCGCCCGAAGGGCCCGCGTCAAGATTCGGGAATTTGGTGCCTATCGGCTGTGTGTGCATCGCACGCCGCGGCATACTTACGCGCAGATTATTGCGCCGGCGGCTGATCGAACGTTGGTCGCAGCTTCCACTTTGGAGAAGACGATTATCGGGGGGCTGCGTAGTGGTGGCAACATCGAGGCTGCCAAAGTGATAGGCCGTATGATTGCTGAGCGCGCCCAGGCAGCGGGCGTTGACACAGTTGCATTCGACCGTTCTGGGTTTAGGTTTCACGGCCGAGTCAAGGCGCTTGCTGAGGCGGCCCGCGAAGCGGGCTTGAAGTTCTGAGGCCGTATTGTTGATCACGGTGCGCCGGCAAATGCTCGGCCTATCGTAAAGGTTGCGTCTACGACAATCTCGCTGATGATAGAGGCGATAAATATGGCGACGAGCGGCGAAGCGAGTGGCGAAGGCCTGCGGGAGAAACTGATTTCGATCAACCGTGTGGCGAAAGTTGTCAAGGGTGGCCGGCAATTCGGTTTCACCGCGCTGACGGTGGTGGGCGATGGGCAAGGTTCCGTAGGTTTTGGTTACGGTAAGGCACGTGAGGTGCCGCTCGCTATCCAAAAGGCGATGGAAAAGGCGCGTAAGAGCATGCACAAGGCGCATCTCAATGGAGCGACCTTGCAGTATCCAGTAACGGCGAATCATGGCGCCAGCAAAGTATTTATGCAGCCGGCTTCCGAAGGTACTGGAATCATCGCGGGCGGTGCGATGCGCGCGGTTTTTGAAGTCGTGGGTGTGCAGGATGTGTTGGCAAAGACCATTGGTTCACGCAATCCGGTCAACGTCGTGCGGGCTACGATCAAGGCTCTGGCGCGCAATACTGCACCGGAACAGGTCGCTGCCAAGCGCGGTAAACAGGTTGAAGAGATCTTAAGTTGAAATGGTGCATAGTAAACATTTTAAGGTCACCCTGGTGCGTAGTCTCAATGGCCGGCTGAGTAGGCACAAAGCCTGTATCGCGGGATTGGGTTTGCGCCGAATTCATCAGACAGTAGTGGTAACCGATACCCCAGAGAACCGGGGCATGATTCGGAAAGTCTCTTATATGCTCAAGGTGGAGGACGCCTAACTATGCGGCTGAATACGATCAAGCCGGCGCGAGGCAGTCGGCCGGAGCGGTATCGAGTTGGCCGAGGTTCGGCATCGGGTAACGGGAAGACGGCCGGGCGTGGGCATAAGGGCCAGCATTCGCGCTCCGGTGGGTTCCATAAAGTTGGCTTCGAAGGGGGGCAGATGCCCCTGCAACGGCGTGTTCCTAAAGTTGGTTTCCGTTCGCGCCGCGGACGCTTCAGCGCCGAGGTTCGACTCTCCGAGCTGAAGTATCTCGCCACGGATACGATTGATTTGTCGACCCTGAAGATGGCGGATTTAGTACCACAGCACACACGCCGTGCTAAGGTCATCGCTTCCGGGGAGGTGGAGCGTGCCTATGTCGTGCGCATGCCTGGAGTGGCTGTAACCAAAGGCGCACGAGCGGCGATTGAGAAGGTGGGTGGCAAGATCGAGGAGCCTTAGAAGCGCGAAATCTCCTTCCTTGTGACGAGAGGTCGGGAATGGATGTAGACAGCTATCGAGACACGCTATGAACGCTTCTCATAGATGTATAGGCCGCCGTTTCTCGGCGGTCTATATCTTCAGCAAGCCGCTTCTGCGCCCATTGGGCAATACGTACGGTAGGATTTACCTTGGCTAGAGCAGCAGCTAATCTGAATTCGCTGGCGGGGTTTGGCCGTCTGACCGAGGTGCGGCAAAGGTTGGTCTTTGTATTGCTCGCGTTGGTTGTCTATCGTTTCGGCGCTCATCTGACCATTCCAGGTATCGACCAAGCTGCGTTGGCCGCCATGTTCGAGCGCCAGCAAGGCACTATTCTAGACATGTTCAACATGTTTTCCGGTGGTGCCCTGCGGCGCTTGAGTGTGTTTGCGCTTGGTGTTATGCCCTATATTTCGGCCTCCATCATCATGCAGCTGATGAGCGCAGTGGTTCCGGCACTGGAACAGTTGCGCAAGGAGGGAGAGCAAGGACGGCGCCAGATCACCAAATACACCCGATATGGAACCTTGTTGTTGGCGACATTTCAGGGTGTGGGTATCACGGTTGCGTTGCAGAATCAGGCGGTGGTGCTCAGCCCCGGCCCAAGCTTTATATTTATTGGCACGGTTACCCTGGTGACTGGAACCATGTTCCTTATGTGGCTAGGTGAGCAGATCACCGAGCGGGGTATCGGTAACGGAATATCCCTGTTGATTTTTGCGGGTATTGTCGCCGGTTTGCCAAATGCGCTCGCTGGAACGGTAGAACTGGCGCGCACCGGTGAACTGGGAGTGGGAACTATTTTGTTTTTGTTGACGCTCGCCGTCTCTGTGGTTTGGGTGATTGTCTTTATCGAACGTGGACAGCGGCGTATCACCGTCAACTATGCGCGCCGGCAGCAGGGGCGGCGTTTGTATGCAGCGCAGAGCAGCCATCTACCGCTGAAACTCAATATGGCCGGTGTCATCCCGCCCATCTTCGCGTCGAGCATCATCTTGTTTCCGGCAACGCTGGGACAGTGGTTTGGATCCTCAGAAGGATTGTCCTGGCTGAACCGGTTGGGGCAAACATTAAGTCCGGGGCAACCGTTATACATAGCGTTCTACGCTGGAGCAATTGCGTTTTTCTGTTTTTTTTACACGGCATTGGTTTTTAATTCGCGGGAAACTGCGGATAATTTGAAAAAATCCGGCGCCTTCATAGCGGGTATTCGGCCAGGCGAGCAGACGGCGCGCTATATCGACAAGGTTATGACGCGGCTTACGCTCGCTGGTGCAATCTATCTAATTGCCGTTTGTTTGTTGCCGGAGTTTTTGATTTTGTACTATAATGTACCGTTTTACTTTGGCGGCACATCGTTGCTGATCATCGTCGTGGTTGTTATGGATTTTATGTCCCAGGTGCAGGCGCATCTACTGAGTCATCAATATGAGCCATTGATGAAGAAGGCAAAGTTGCACGCGCATGGTCGTACTGGCAGTGGTCTGATGCGCTAATCGATCCCGGACGGATTGTGTTCGCTATGAAAATGTAATCAGTAGCACACTAAGGCGGCTGGTTGGGGCTGATATTCGCTGCAAGGTGGCGGGTGCGTGTGGAGGACGAGTGATGAAGGTGCGTGCGTCGGTCAAAAAAATGTGCCGAAACTGTAAGGTGATTCGCCGCAGAGGGACTATACGGGTTATCTGTGTCGAGGCTCGGCATAAGCAGCGGCAAGGTTGATCCACTGATAATGCCGATGATTAGTTTGCTATGTAGCAGTCGGATCCGATTAGGAGCGAGAGTCTATGGCCCGAATTGCTGGCGTTAACATTCCAGCCAACAAGCATACGGCGATTGCGCTTACTTCCATCTATGGGATCGGGCGTAGTTGCGCTGCGGCTATCTGCCGGGCAACGGGTATTGCGCCTGAGCGCAAGATTCAGGAATTGACCGAGGCCGAACTCGAGCATCTACGCAACGAGCTTGGCAAGTACGTAATTGAAGGCGATTTGCGCCGACAGGTGGCGATGGATATCAAGCGGCTGATGGATCTGGGTTGCTACCGGGGCATCCGGCATCGTCGTGGCCTCTCGGTACGTGGGCAAAGGACACGGACCAATGCTCGTACACGTAAGGGGCCCCGGCGAGCGATCAGTCGGTAAAAATAAAAGCGTAGTCCGAGTAGGAATGCAGTCCATTCCGCCTGTTATCGTCGCCACGTAACTTTTGGATTTGAATTACACTCGCAGCCGAGCTGGCTTTGCCGCCTTGCTTATTGAACGATCTGTAATCGGTTGGCGGGGTATCGGCCTGCAATTTAGGGAAAAGATATGGCGAAAGCGAGCAGCCGAACGCGCAAGCGTGTCAAGAGGACCGTTGTGGACGGTATCGCGCATATTAACGCGTCGTTCAACAACACGATTATTACACTCACTGATAGGCAAGGTAACGTATTGGCATGGGCTAGTGCCGGTGGCAGCGGTTTTCGTAGCTCCCGTAAGAGCACGCCATTTGCTGCGCAAGTTGCTTCCGAGCGTGCAGGTGAAGCAGCCAAGGACTATGGACTGAAGAATTTGGAAGTGCGAGTTAAAGGCCCGGGTCCGGGGCGAGAGTCGGCTGTCCGTGCCCTAAATAACGCCGGTTACCGCATCACCAATATAGCGGATGTTACGCCTATTCCGCACAATGGCTGCCGCCCACCCAAAAAGCGGCGTGTCTGAAGATCAAGAGGCATTACAGTCATGGCACGGTATACCGGACCGACTTGCAAGCTCGCTCGACGCGAGGGCACGGATCTCTTCTTGAAGAGCCGCGTGCGTCCGTTGGACAATAAGTGCAAGCTTGAAACTCCTCCTGGGCAGCACGGCCAACGTCGTGGGCGCATTTCCGATTACGGGTTGCAGTTGCGAGAAAAACAAAAGGTGCGGCGCACGTATGGCGTGCTGGAGCGGCAGTTTCGTAAATACTACAAAGAGGCTGACCGCCGTAAGGGAAATACGGGTGAAACGCTCCTGCAGTTACTTGAGTCGCGGCTCGATAATACCGTCTATCGAATGGGATTTGGTTCTACCCGGGCGGAGGCTAGGCAACTTGTCAGTCACCGAGCGATTCTCGTCAATGGTCGGGTGAGCAACATTTCCTCGCGTATCTTGGGTCCTGGGGATGTTGTCTCCGTCAAGGACAAAGCAAAGAAGCAGTTACGGGTGCAAGCCGCGCTTGAGATGGCGCAGCAGATCGGTCTGCCTGCCTGGGTCGAGGTGGATTCCAAGCAATTCGAGGGAACCTTCAAGCGCATGCCGGATCGAAGTGACTTGTCACCCGACATCAATGAACATCTTATCGTCGAGCTTTATTCCAAGTAAGTGATCAACAAACACTGCGTCGCCGATTGCATCAAGAGGTTGATCCAATGCAGGGTCAGTTCAAGGATTTTCTAAGACCACGGCTTGTTGGAGTCGAAGCACTTAGTGACCGCCGTGCGACGATTACGCTCGAACCACTGGAGCGGGGGTTTGGTCATACGCTTGGCAATGCACTCAGGCGCGTACTGCTCTCTTCCATGCCTGGTTATGCTGTGGTCGAGGTGGAGATCGAGGGTGTGCTGCACGAATACACCGCGATCGAAGGCGTTCAAGAGGATGTGGTCGATATCCTGTTGAACCTCAAGAACCTTGCAGTGCGCCTTCATTCCAAGGACGAGGCGACGTTGCACCTTTCAAAACAGGGGCCGGGGTTGGTTACGGCAGCCGATATCGGAGTTGATCACGACGTCGAAATTAAGAACCCGGAACTTGCGATCGCTAATCTTACCAAGGCGAGCGAGATCAACATGACGCTGTATGTCGCGCGTGGTCGAGGCTATGAGCCAGTAACGACTCGAGGCGAGCACGATGAGGAGCGTCCCATTGGTCGCCTGCAATTGGATGCCAGCTACAGTCCTGTGCGGCGAGTCGCCTACAATGTTGAAAGCGCTCGGGTTGAGCAGCGCACCGACCTCGACAAATTAGTCATGGATATCGAGACCAACGGGGTGCTTGAGCCGGAAGAGGCTGTTCGCTTTGCCGCTGGGTTGCTGCGGGATCAATTGTCCGTCTTCGTTGATCTCGAGGGTGGGGAGGAAGCAGAGGACCAGGAGCGAACGTCTCCGGAGATCGATCCGATCTTGCTACGACCGATTGACGATCTGGAGCTCACGGTGCGCTCAGCGAACTGCCTTAAAGCTGAGAATATCCATTGCGTTGGTGATCTGGTTCAGAAAACAGAAGTGGAGTTGCTTAAGACCCCAAATCTTGGTAAGAAATCGCTTAACGAAATCAAGGAAGTGCTTGCTCAGCATGGGCTCGCATTGGGTATGCGTTTAGAGAACTGGCCACCGCGTGGTTACGACGACAAGGACCGTGCGATTGGTTAGCGTTAGGTCAGTGCCACGGTTCTGAACTACTCAAGTTTAAGCGGGGCGGCAGCTTGTTCCTTCCACAAGATCCAGAATATTGGCTCGAATACAGGAGCTTAGAATATGCGCCATCGTAAAGCTGGACGCAAGCTTGGCCGTACCAGCAGTCATAGACAGGCGATGTTCCGTAACATGGCGGCCTCGCTATTTCATCATGAGGCGATTCGTACCACCCTTCCCAAGGCCAAGGAGTTACGGCGGGTGGCGGAACCGCTGCTTACCCTAGCCAAGGAGGACACGGTTGCCAACCGTCGCCTGGCTTTCGCCCGTCTACGTGACAAGGACGTAGTGAAAAAGCTCTTCGATGAGCTTGGGCCGAGTTATCGATCGCGCCCCGGAGGATATCTGCGTGTGCTCAAGGCTGGTTTTCGGTCTGGGGATAACGCACCAATGGCATACGTCGAACTGGTAGATCGATTGCAGTCATCGTCGCCAGCTACTGAATAGTCGTCTAGCATTGCCTCTGGCCCCTAAAAAGAAGTCGCGAAAATCGGTTTTTGGGGTGGTGGGGAGCTTCATCGGGCGCTGTAGCCATGGTTACTTAATGGCAACACAGTAAATGCCATGTTTTTGTTGTTCACGGACTTTGGTTGGCAGGGCCCGTATGTTGGGCAGGTAAAGGCCGTGTTGGCAAGTCGTTGCCCGACGCACCCCGTTATCGATCTGATGCATGATGCAGCGCCTTTTCGGCCTTGCGAGGCTGGATATTTGCTCGCTGCCGCCGCGCATTGGATTCAGCCCGCCGCGGTGGTGGTGGCGGTTGTCGATCCGGGTGTGGGCACCGAGCGGCGAGCCATTGCGGCCGCCGTGGATGGCCGTTGGTTTGTTGGTCCTGACAATGGCTTGTTGGCACCGACTATTAATTCGGTGGCGAGCCAGCGGGTGTTTGCATTGCCTGTGCCGGAGGGCGTTTCGGCAAGTTTCCATGGGCGCGATGTGTTCGCTCCGGCGGCCGCCGAGTTGGCGATACGCGGGTGTATTGCCGATCAGCATGAGATCACGGATTGGATTGGACAGGATTTACCCGCAGATACCAATAAAATCGTCTACATTGATGGCTATGGTAATGTGCTAACTGGGCAACGTGTTGCGACCTTGCCGAGGGGTATGGGGCCTGTGGTTGCGGGTCAAATCATAGTCGGGGCGCGCACGTTTGCCGATGTAGCTCCAGGAGTTGCATTCTGGTACCGAAATTCACTCGGGTTGGTCGAAATTGCGGTCAACCAGGGGGACGCGGCTCGGCGATTTGGCCTTGAAGTGGGCGATTCGCTCCGATTCCAGGCCATTATATAAGGATGGCTTAGCAGTTTTGACAGTAGGACCGGACTCGGGCGGCACCGTTAGGACAAGCGATGAGCCGATAAGCGCTGTAACCGGTTGGGGGCGAAGCCAACCACCAGGGCGTGATTTCTCTCTGATCACGGGTCGGTGTTTGCCGTCCTCTCATCCCGAAGCACTTAGGAGTGCCTTGTCATGAAAGCACCTGTTCGCATTGCGGTAACTGGTGCTGCGGGTCAGATCGGCTATAGCCTGCTGTTCCGAATTGCCGCTGGCGAGATGTTCGGTAAGGATCAGCCGGTGATTCTGCAGTTACTCGAAATCACCCCGGCGTTGGAAGTGCTCGCAGGCGTGGTAATGGAGCTTGAGGACTGTGCTTTTCCATTGCTGGCGGGGGTTACGACCAGTGATCAAGCCAAGCTTGCGTTTCAGGATGCGCATTTCATCCTATTGATCGGCGCCAAGCCACGCGGTCCAGGGATGGAACGTAGGGATCTGCTGGAAGCGAATGCCGCCATTTTCTCCCAACAAGGCAAGGCGATCGACGCAGTGGCGAGCCGCAACGTCCGGGTGTTAGTCGTGGGTAATCCCGCTAACACCAACGCACTGATCGTGCAACGCAATGCTCCGAGCATCGGCGCCCGCCGTTTTACCGCTATGACGCGGCTGGATCACAACCGGGCACTGGCGCAGCTTGCAAATAAGACAGGCGCTCGTGTCAACGAGTTGCGGCAGATGATTATCTGGGGAAATCATTCATCCACCCAGTATCCGGACATTAGCCAGGCTACGGTAAAAGGACGTCGTGCCAATGGGCTGGTCGATCAGCAGTGGTTGATGCAGGATTTTATACCGACCGTTCAGCAACGCGGCGCGGCCATCATCAGGGCACGCAGCCAATCCAGTGCCGCTTCGGCGGCGAGTGCCGTTATTGATCACATGCGTAGTTGGGTCCTAGGTACACCGGAAGACGATTGGGTAAGCATGGCAATCCTCTCGGATGGCCGCTATGGGATCACCGAGGGACTTTTCTTTTCCTTCCCATGCCGTTGCAGAGATGGTGACTACCAAGTGGTAGAGGGGTTGGAAATCGATGAATTCAGTCGCACGCGAATGCTCGCTACCGAGCAGGAGCTAGCGGAAGAACGCGGCGCGATAAAACACTTGTTGCCACGATAAAATGTCTGCGCTGGACTTGTTGAGTCGCGCCTTCCCCGGTTGCCACATGTCCACGGCCGGCCTTATTTGTTTACAGCGCGAGGGCTGTGCTGAGGAGCTAGCAGCGGTTTCAAGAAACGCCCCGTGTGGGATTGTGCTACATCCGCAACATCCTCTGGTGTGCCGACGGCCACAACTTGGCCGCCACCGGTGCCTCCTTCAGGGCCGAGATCGATGATCCAGTCAGCCGTTTTGATCACATCCAGGTTGTGTTCGATGACGATCACTGTGTTGCCATGATCACGCAGCCGCTGCAGGATTTTTAGTAATTGATTGATATCGTGGAAATGCAGCCCCGTGGTAGGTTCATCCAGGATGTAAAGGGTATTGCCGGTATCGCGCTTGGATAGTTCTCGTGCCAGTTTGACGCGTTGGGCCTCGCCTCCAGAGAGGGTGGTCGCGCTTTGCCCGAGCTTGATATAGCCCAAACCCACGTCCACGAGTGTTTGCAGTTTGCGCTTGATAGTGGGCACCGCACTGAAACAATCGAGGGCATCCGCCACGGTGAGCTCCAGAGTCTCGTAGATATTGCGGCCTTTGTATTTGATCTCCAGCGTTTCGCGGTTGTAGCGTCGGCCTTTGCAGATGTCGCAAGGTACGTAAATATCCGGAAGAAAATGCATCTCGACTCGGAGCACTCCGTCTCCCTGGCAGGCTTCGCAGCGTCCGCCCTTGATGTTGAAGCTAAAGCGGCCTGGGCGGTAACCGCGTGCGCGCGCCTCGGCTGTTCCCGAAAAGAGTTCGCGCAACGGTGCGAACACTCCGGTATAAGTGGCGGGATTGGAGCGCGGCGTACGACCGATGGGGTTCTGATCGATGTCGGTGACTTTATCGAATAGCTCCAAATTATCGATGCCATCACACGGCGCTGGCGCTTCGCCTGTTCCATTAAACTTGCGAACCGCATAGCGGTACAGCGTATCGTTGATCAAAGTTGATTTCCCAGAACCGGAGACGCCGGTTACGCAGATCATCACTTCAGTCGGAATCCGGACGTCGATTCCACGCAAATTATTGCCTCGGGCGTTACGTAGGCGGATGGTTCGGCTTGGCTCGACCGGCTTGCGTTGGATGGGGATCTCGATACGGCGGCGACCGCATAGATAATCTCCGGTGATCGATTCATGATTGCGCTCGATATCGGCGACGCGACCTTGTGCTACGATGCGGCCGCCGTGTATCCCCGCTCCCGGGCCGATATCCACAATATGGTCTGCGGTACGAATGGCATCCTCATCGTGCTCGACTACGATGAGCGTGTTACCCAGATCGCGTAGCTCGAGTAGCGTTCTCAGCAGTCGTTCATTATCTCGTTGATGCAAGCCGATCGACGGCTCGTCCAGTACGTACATTACCCCAACGAGGCTGGCTCCGATCTGGCTTGCCAGGCGAATGCGTTGGGATTCCCCGGCGGAGAGGGTATTGGCGCTGCGCGCAAGGGTTAAATATTCGAGCCCGACATTAACGAGAAAGGAGAGCCGCTTTTGAATCTCTTTGCTGATCGGCTCGACGATCGCCCCCTTGCTGCCGG
Source organism: Gammaproteobacteria bacterium (assembly GCA_030433275.1). GTDB lineage: Bacteria > Pseudomonadota > Gammaproteobacteria > Nitrococcales > Nitrococcaceae > Nitrococcus. The sequence continues at coordinate 17,792 of JAUILK010000034.1, read as the reverse complement.
GTAGGTTCAGCTGTTCGAAGAAGGCGAGGGCGCTACCGATGGAGCGCTCGGTAAGCTCCGATAGACCCTGTCCGGCAATGAAGACATGGCGGGCGCCGCGGTTAAGGCGGGTGCCGTGGCAGTCCGGGCATACGCGCAGGGTGAGGTAATGGGCGAGCTCTTCGCGGACGGCGCTGGAATCGGTCTCGCGGTAGCGGCGTTGCATGTTCGGGATGATACCCTCAAAAGGGTGGCGGTTGATCTTGTGCCGACCTTGGGGCGTGCGATAGCGAAACTCGATGCATTCATCGCCGCTGCCATAGAGCAGAACAGCGCGGATTTGCTGTGGCAGCGTGCCAAACGGCGTTTCGAGGTCGAAGCCGTAATGGTTGGCGAGATCGCTGAGCAGTTGGCTGTAATAAGCATTGCGTCGGTCCCAGCCACGTATTGCACCGCCGGGCAGCGATAGTTCAGGGTGTCGGACGAGCCGCTCAGGATCGAAAAACTGCTGCTGCCCTAGCCCACCGCAAAGTGCGCAGGCCCCCTGCGGATTATTAAAGGAGAACAAGCGTGGCTCGAGTTCGGTCAGGGAGTATCCGCACTGGGGGCAGGCGAAACAAGCCGAGAAAATCAGTTCATCGACCGCCGAACCCGCCTCGAGAGGGCTGAGCCGCACGGTGCCGCCCGTGAGTTCTAGGCAGGTTTCCAGCGAGTCTGCGATGCGCGTCGCCTGATCGGGGCGTACCCGGAACCGGTCGACTACGGCCTCTATGGTGTGGGCGTGCTTGGCATTGAGCTTGGGTAGCTCATCTAGTTCTATAATCTCGCCATCGATGCGGGCGCGGATGAATCCAGTACTGCGCAGTTCTTCCATGACCGCGCAGTGCTCGCCTTTTCGAGCTTCCACCCGAGGAGCCAGCAGCATGAGCTTGGTTCCTTCGGGGAGGCTCAGAATCTGATCGACCATCTGGCTCACCGTCTGTGCATTGAGCTCAATACCATGTTCAGGACAGCAGGGTGTGCCGGCTCGCGCATAGAGTAGGCGCAGATAGTCATAGATTTCGGTTACCGTGCCAACCGTGGAGCGTGGATTATGCGAGGTGGCCTTTTGCTCGATGGAAATGGCTGGGGAGAGGCCCTCGATATGATCCACATCTGGTTTCTGCATTAGGGATAGAAACTGCCTGGCATAGGCCGAGAGCGACTCGACATAGCGTCGCTGGCCCTCAGCAAAGATCGTGTCGAAGGCGAGCGAGGATTTACCCGAACCTGATATACCGGTGATTACAGTGAGCCGGTTGCGTGGCAGTTCGAGATCGATGCTGCGCAGGTTGTGGGTCCGCGCGCCTTGGATGCGAATGGTGTCCATAAATTCAGCGCCTGTTCACACTAGATCTTTATATTGCGCTTCGTGCCGAGGACGAAGAGGGTTCCAAGGGTCAAGCTTGGGGTCCGAAGGACAACCTGTTACTATACGCCAGCAGTAAATCCCGTCTCATCCCCATAGCCCGTTAGTGTCCGAACGACTTTGAGCTCCAAAAAACCTCGGTCAACCGATCCGATGACGAGCGCTGAGCGCCGAGCGTCGCTCGGTCTCGCCTCAATTTTCGGTCTGCGCATGCTCGGGTTATTTTTTATAATGCCCGTGTTCACCCTCTACGCGGACCAACTCACCTCGGCGACGCCGACCCTGGTTGGACTGGCATTGGGTGCTTATGGTCTGACTCAGGCTATCTTCCAGGTACCGATGGGCATGGCCTCGGATCGGGTCGGACGCAAGCCGATCATCATCGGTGGATTGCTGATATTCGCATTGGGTAGCGTAGTGGCCGCTCTGTCCACGAGTATTTACGGCGTGATTCTGGGCCGAGCTTTACAGGGCTGCGGTGCAATTGCCGCGGCGGTCATGGCGTTGGCGGCCGATGCCACGCGCGAGAGCCAGCGTACCAAGATCATGGCCTTCCTTGGGATCAGCGTGGGTGCGGCATTCATGTTGGCGCTCATTATCGCACCCACAGTGGCTTATTACCTTGGGCTGACAGGGATCTTTTGGTGCACGGCTGCGCTTGCGCTGACGTCTATGGCGCTGCTCTACTTATTCGTTCCCGGCCATTACGCGCACACTCATGATCGCGAGATTCGCCCCGGTTCCTTCGGTCGAGCATTGCGGCATCCGGATCTGATCCGGCTCGATCTGAGTGTGCTTGCCTTACACTTGATCCTCACTGCTAGCTTTGTGGTCTTGCCGGTAGTTATACAAAACAGCATTCATTTATCGCCTCCCGAGCACTGGAAGCTCTATGTTCCGGTGATGCTGATATCGGCCGCTCTGCTCTTTCCGGCCGTGAGTGTAGGTGAGTCTAAGGGGATGATGCACCGTTTGATCGCGGCGATGGTTGCGGTGCTGATTGTGGGAACGCTTGCGCTTGGAGATGCGATTCATGTTGCGCCGTGGGCGGTTGTGGTAGGGTTGATCGTCTATTTCACTGCCTTCAATATCTTAGAGTCCAGCCTCCCTTCATTGGTTTCGCGTTTCGCGCCGGAGGATGCCAAGGGAGCGGCGCTCGGCGTTTTTTCCACCTGTCAGTTCATTGGCGCGTTTCTCGGGGGTGTGCTAGGCGGGGCAGTTTATGGCCGTTTCGGTGTCGAGGGGACGTTCCAATTCTGTGCCATGGTGGCGGGTTTGTGGTTTCTAGTGGTGTTGGGGTTGCGCTCGCCTAGGCAGAATCAGGCAGCGGGTCGCGAATATCACAGCGTTTGAGCCTACCTACGGGATGATACACTGTGGCGCTTCTCGCCAATAAGCGATCCTGTCGATTGCAGTGCTTGGCAACCTCCGTTTGCGCAGCGTTGTTGCGCCTCGACCTTGCGGCTGCAGGCGAGGTGCTCTTATGGCTCAAACAAAGCACCCGATTTTCAGTGGGTTTAGTTCTTACTTAGGAAAGGGATATGACCGACCTCATTGCGCCTCATGGGGGCCAACTAAAGATGCTGTATCTTCCGTCCGCCGACGCGGCCGAGGAGAAGGTACGAGCCGTTGACTACGTCAGTTGGGACTTAACGCAGCGTCAGCTTTGTGACATCGAACTGCTGCTTAATGGCGGCTTCTCGCCGTTGGAAGGTTTCCTCGGACGTGCCGATTACGAGCGCGTGATCGACGAAATGCGGCTGGCTGATGGGACATTGTGGCCTATTCCCATCACCTTGGATGTTACGCGCGAGTTCGCTGAAGGTCTCGCAGTGGGGGATAAGGTGGCTCTGCGCGATCCTGAAGGGATGTTGATCGCGGTTATGGATGTGGCTGAACTCTGGGAACCGGATCGGCGTGCTGAAGGGTTCGGAGTCTTCGCTACTGATGATGCGGCTCATCCGGGTGTGCATTACCTCTTGCACCAAGCGCATCCGGTTTGCCTCGGGGGGCGGTTGCACGGTCTCAGTGAGCCGGTACATTATGATTTTAACCATCTGCGCATGACTCCTCAGCAGCTGCGCGCGCGTTTCGCCAAAGTAGGCTGGCGCCGGGTGGTCGCCTTCCAGACGCGCAATCCCATGCATCGGGCGCATGTGGAGCTGACCTTCCGTGCAGCCAAACAGGTGGAGGCGAACCTTCTGATCAATCCGGTGGTCGGTATGACCAAACCCGGCGATGTCGATCATTTCTCGCGCGTGCGTTGCTACGAGCACGTTCTGAAAAAATATCCGGAGCAAACGACAATGCTCTCTTTGCTGCCACTGGCCATGCGTATGGGTGGGCCGCGGGAGGCTGTGTGGCACGCCCTGATTCGGAAGAACCACGGTTGTACCCATTTCATTATTGGTCGAGACCACGCCGGACCGGGCAATAACAGCAACGGCGAGAGTTTTTACGGGCCTTACGAGGCGCAAGAACTGGTCGAGCGCTATAGCGATGAGATTGGTATCGAGGTCGTGCCGTTTCGAATGATGGTCTACGTGAAGCAACGGGCTGAGTATGCGCCGGTCACGGAGGTCCACGACGATGAGACCGTGCTGAACATCTCAGGTACCGAATTCCGCCGACGGATGCGCGAGGGCTTGGAAATCCCCGAGTGGTTCGGTTACCGGGAAGTAGTCGAGGAGTTGCGAAGAACTTACCCGCCAAAGTCGAAGCAAGGTTTTACCATCTTTTTCACCGGGCTGTCCGGTTCTGGGAAATCCACCATAGCCAACGCCGTTATGATTAAGCTTATGGAACTTGGTGGCCGCCGAGTCACTTTGCTGGATGGTGACCTCGTACGTAAGCACCTCTCCAGCGAACTCGGCTTCTCCAAGGAGCACCGTGATCTCAATATCAAACGTATCGGCTTCGTGGCTGGTGAGATCACCAAAAACGGCGGAGTGGCCCTGTGTGCGCCCATCGCGCCCTATGCCGAGACTCGCCGGAGCGTGCGCCAGATGGTGGAGGAAACCGGCGGCGGTTTTCTCGAGGTCCATATCGCCACGCCTTTGGAAGAATGCGAGAACCGCGATCGCAAGGGTTTATACGCCAAGGCCCGGGCTGGACTGATCAAAAATTTCACCGGTATCGATGATCCTTATGAAGTACCGGAGAACCCGGAGTTGCGTATCGACACCACCGATTGCACGCCGGATGAAGCCGCCCAACAGATCATCCTCAAGCTGGAGCACATCGGCTACATCAGCCTGCGGTGATGTTGTCTGGAAAGCCGAAGGGCGCTCGGATGCGGAGCCTGGGGCTGCCGGTTGTGCTTGACCCCTTATTCCGGGGCCGGCTTTAGAAGGTGCAAGGCGGTTGCGCTGTACAGCCGTAGTGGTTTTTTATCCGTGGCTTCGCCAGAGTCGACAAGGAGACTCGCTCATGCCTGGAACTCGCCACGGCGCGGTACGTGATCTTCGATCCTTCACCGATGCGCAAGCGGCGGTTGCCCATATCACCGAGCTCTATGAGGGCGCGGTGGGACGTATCCGGCGACGGTATCAGCAGTTCGTTTCGGGTAACCGCACTGTACAGCCCAAGTTGGATGCTTGTTATCCGTACATCGGTATCGAGGTTGAGGGCGAGCATCTGGTAACGGTTGCCCGACCGGCCTATGGTAGTCTGCGCAATCCGGGAGTACACGGCACCACACTGACACGTCCTGATCTGTTTGCCGATTACTACCGCGAGCAGATCGAGTTGTTGCTCAAGCATCATCGGGTGCCGGTACAAATCGGTGTGAGTCGCCAAGCGATTCCGTTGCCGTTCGTAATAGAGGAGGCGACAGCCGATCTTGATCGCGAGCAACTGCGGGCTATGGAGTCGGTGTTCTATCTCCCCAATCTAGGGCAAATCGACGATGCCATCGCCAATGGCACTTACCGCACACCGCCCGGCCACCCCTATCCGTTGGCGCTGTTTCCGGCGCAGCGCACCGACCTCGCTCTGCAACGCCTTTATCATTACACGGGTACCGACCCATCCCATTTCCAGGGCTTCGTGTTGTTCACGAATTACCAGCGCTATGTGGACGATTTCATCGCCTACGGTCATCAGCAGGTCGAGCAGGGCAGTGAGTATGTCGCTTTTGTCGAGCCAGGCGATGTGGTCACGCCCAGCCCGCGGTTCAGTCAGAGTCAAGCGCGGTGCCGGGCAGCGGCTCACTTGCCGCCCATGCCGGCGTACCATCTGGTGAGCGAAGATCGACTCGGTATTACGCTTATTAATATCGGCTTCGGTCCTTCCAATGCCAAGACCGTGACCGATCATTTGGCTGTACTGCGCCCGCATGGCTGGCTCATGGTCGGCCACTGCGGGGGGCTGCGTCGATCGCAGCAGCTTGGCGATTATGTCCTCGCTCATGCTTATATCCGCGAGGATCACGTGCTCGACCAGGATTTGCCGTTGTGGGTGCCGTTGCCTACGATCGCCGAGGTTCAGGTTGCATTGCAGAGCGCGGTGGTGCAGATAACGGGTTTGACGGGTGCTGATGTCAAGACTCGGCTGCGTACCGGTACCGTGGCGACGACGGACAATCGCAATTGGGAATTCCGTTATGAGGAGCTCTACGAGCGATTCAGTCAGTCGCGGGCGATCGCGGTGGATATGGAAAGTGCCACCATCGCGGCGAACGGTTTCCGGCTGCGCGTGCCGTATGGCACGCTGTTATGCGTCTCCGATAAACCCATGCATGGCGAGCTTAAGCTGCGCAGCATGGCCAATGCTTTCTATCGCACGCGCATCAACCAGCATCTTTCCATTGGCCTGGAGACCATCCGCATCCTCAAGGAGGGAGGCGTGGATGCTTTGCATTCGCGCAAGCTGCGCAGCTTCGACGAACCGGCCTTTCGCTAATTTCGGGCCCCCGTGTGGCAAGGCCCACCGCGCTGGCGGTCACAGGAGGGTGTCGCCTTCTCCGGTTACGCCATGCGCGGTATGCTCTCTTTGTTTCGGATGGCTGGTCGGCGCAGGATCGGAGAATGCAATATGGATCATGCCGACTTTATGCGACGCGCCATCGATCTTTCCTATGAGAAAATGATTGCTGGGATCGGTGGACCTTTTGGAGCCGTGATCGTGCGCGATGGTTGCGTGGTTGCGGAGGGATGGAATCGAGTCTGGACTGCCATGGATCCGACTGCCCATGCTGAGGTGGTTGCCATTCGTCGGGCTTGCCGGGTTCTCGAGACCTATCAGCTGACGGATTGTTCGATCTACACTAGCTGTGAGCCTTGCCCCATGTGCCTGGGAGCGATCTATTGGGCTCGATTACAGGTTATCTACTACGCCAACACCCGTGGCGATGCGGCCGAGATCGGCTTTGATGATAGCTTCGTTTACGACGAGCTCGCGTTGCCAATGAGTCAGCGGAGCATTCCAGTCCGGCGGCTGTTGGGCGACGAGGCCGTGGCTGTATTTCGTGTGTGGCAAGAGAAAGCCGACAAGAAGTTGTATTGAGGGCAGGCAAAAAATTCGTCCGCAAGCAGCGTCGATATCGAGAAAACGCCAGACAATATCAGTCGTTGGTACGGTGGATGGCGCGCGTCCGCTGCGTGATCGGCCGAATGGTTCGCCGCATACCAAGGGGGTATTCGCCGTTGACCCGTGTTGAGAATCAGGAATGGGGGCATGGCCTCGATGCGTTCATCGAGGCCATGCCGAAAGTCGAGCTGCATCTGCACATCGAGGGGACGCTGGAACCGGAAAGCGCGTTCCGCTTCGCTCGACGCAATGGTCTATCGCTTGACTTCGACAGTGTCGAGGCGCTGCGGCAAGCCTATGAGTTCCAGAATTTGCAGTCGTTCCTGGATCTGTACAACTCGACTATGAGGGTGTTGTGTACAGAGGAGGATTTTTTTGATCTCACGTGGGATTACCTGACACGGGTCGCCAGGCAAAATGTAGTCCATACGGAGATTTTCTTTGACCCTCAAGGACACACTCGCCGCGGTATCCCGTTCGCGACCGTGGTTGATGGGATTACCCGGGCCCTGACGGCTGGGCAGCAACGCTTGGGAATCAGCTCGCGACTTATTCTCTGCTTTTGGCGCCATTTGAGCGAGGCGGAGGCGCTAGCCACTTGGGAGCAGGCGCAACCGCATCTCGATCATTTCGCGGCCGTCGGATTGGATTCCAGCGAAGTGGGTAATCCGCCCGAGAAGTTTCAGCGGGTCTATGCCAAGGCACGTGCCGCAGGTCTGAGGGCCGTGGCCCATGCTGGCGAAGAGGGCGGGCCCGATTATATCAGGGGCGCCCTGGATGCCCTTGGTGTCGAGCGTATCGACCATGGGGTACGTTGCCTCGAGGATGGTCAACTGGTCGAGCGCTTGCTCCGGGAGGAGATCCCGCTCACCGTCTGTCCGCTGTCAAACGTGCGTCTGCGCGTGGTCAAGAATCTGGGCTCGCATAGCTTGTCTCGAATGCTGGCGCTGGGTCTGCGTGTCTGCGTCAACTCGGATGATCCTGCTTATTTCGGCGGGTATATAACCGAGAATTTTCTTGCCGTGCGTAAAGCGCTCGAACTGGTCCCGGCCCAAGTGCTCACGCTGGGGCGCAACGCGATCGACGCGAGCTTTCTCGGTGTGGATGAAAAGACGGCGCTACACGAACGCTTGGAAGTGGTGGCAGCGGAACATGGATTCGGCCTTGGTGAATGAGCTGCATTGATCGGCGGGTTCTCCGCTGTGGGGTCGAGCGGTCAATGGGGCGGCGAGTTTTGTTAAGGGAAGAATCGCTCCGGTGATTGGTTTCGATAATGAAGCGGTGACAGGCCTGAGAGCGAGGTTATCCACGATTTGCACGTATATTAGGGGAGGACTGGTATGGCCAGGGGCATCAATAAGGTTATCTTGATCGGTAACCTCGGGGCAGACCCCGAGGTTCGTTACAGTCCCAATGGCAGCGCCGTAACCAACGCGCGGCTTGCCACCACGGACGCTTGGCGGGATCGCCAGAGCGGCGAGCAGCAGGAGCGTACCGAATGGCATCGGGTCGTCTTCTTCGGCCGCTTGGCCGAGATTGCAGGTGAATACCTGCGCAAAGGTTCCAAGGTTTACATAGAAGGCCGTCTGCAGACCCGCAAGTGGCAAGGCCAGGACGGCCAGGATCGCTATACTACCGAAATCGTAGCGAGTGAGATGCAGATGCTCGATAGCCGTGCTGAGGCGCCCGCGAGCGAGCGCCCGCGTGGCGGAGGAGATTATCAGTCGCGCGAACCCGAGCCTCAGACAACGCGGCAAGAGGACTTCGATGACGACATTCCATTTTAGAAAAGCGGGTTGAGGTTGTGTGGATGGCTTTGGACTAATCTGGGACAAGAATCCTATAAATAAGCCTGCTGGCTCTGGGCGGTGCCGTGTTGTGTCCGTCGGAAGTCTCAGTAGGGGTCTATAGCATTACTTTTCTCTTGTTTCTTATCCGCTAACGCGTGCCAGAGAGGGGATCTGTGCTGCGGTTACTGCAATCGATGTTACGAGGCATCCGACAGTTAGAGCGTGGCGCGGTTTAAGAACAAATCAACTCCAGCCAGCGATCCTTCGGTGTATTTTGCGGTCACCGCCTCGATGCCAGCCTCAGCCTTGAGGTCCGTTCTCTTATAGAAACCTTCGATAATTTAACCCTGGGTGGCCGGATCCATTGCAACTTTTTCGAACATGCGTGGTTAGTCGCTGACGACGCGGATGCGAGGGTGATGCATAACACCCGGCTTCTCTGCCTGGGGGCAGGGACGGAACCCGGATACTGGGGCGATTTTGCTCGCTGGGGGTTGGTTGCATGTGAGTGATATGGGTGCCTGACGGAGGTTCTGCCGATTGGTTTGAACTTTAATGCCCGTAGGCGATCTGTTGAGTGTGAAGCCTAAATGCGATGTGAAATATTAGAGTCGGGATGGCAAACTGCAAAGCTTATAATGAGGCCAGTTAGGAGAACGGCATAGATGGCGATTCGTCTTGAGAAAGGTCAGCGGATATCGCTCGCTAAAGAGGCGGGGGCAGGCCTTGCGAATGTGTTTTTAGGTCTGGGATGGGGGCGCCGGACCAAGAAGGGGTTGTTCGGTACAAAGGAAGTCGATGTCGATCTCGACGCCTCCTGCCTTATGTTCGATACCAATGGCCAACTCGTCGACCAGGTTTGGTTTCGCCAGCTCCGTAGCAAGTGCAAAACTGTCCAGCACAGTGGTGATGACCGCTCCGGTGGCGGTCGTGCAGACGACGACAATGAGCGTATTCAAATCGATCTGAAGAGCCTGCCGAGCAACGTCCAGCAACTCGTTTTCACGGTCAACTCGTTCTTGGCAGACAGTTTCAAGGGCATTCCCAATGCCTTTTGCCGCCTCTTCGATGCAGATGGGAAAAAGGAGATTGCTCGGTTCAATCTCTCGCTCGATGGCGGCGAACACACTGGCCTGGTCATGGCGAAACTCTCGCGCCAGTCGGGTGAATGGGAAATGTATGCGGTGGGCGCATACGGCGAGGGGCGTACGTTCGACAAGCTGATGCCCGTCATAGCGCAGCATCTCTAAGCGTTAGTCTGTTGCGGAACTGCCAGGGGGAGGGGCTATGAATCTACAGCCCGGCCAGAATACGGTGCTGAGCGAACTGAGTGTACGCGCGGAACTGTCGTGGATCCCAGCTACCACTGCGCTCGAGCTTGATCCGAGTGCCTTTCTCCTTGCTGCTACCGGCAAGGTCCCAGGTGATGAGGGCTTTGTCTTCTACGGACAGCCCAAATCAGCGGACGGTGCTGTGGTGTTGAATGTCGCTCGGCGTGAGTTCTCGCTTGAGCTGGATCGACTGTCGGCCGGCATCGAGAAAGTTGTGATTGCGCTCACGATCGAGCAAGGGCAGAAACGGGGGCAGCGGTTTGGTGACTTAAGCGAGGTAACGCTTACGATCACTGGTGCCGATGAGCCGCTCGTCTTCCCTCTTGTGGCTTCTGGGATGAGTGAAGTCGCGCTGATTATCGGCGAGTTCTACAAGCGCAATAGTCAATGGAAGTTCCGGGCCGTTGGTCAAGGCTTCAACGGCGGACTCGGTCCGCTGGCAACTCATTATGGTATCGAGGTCAAGGACGATCCCGAGCAGGCCGAACCGTCTACCAATCCGCCATCACCCGCGGTGGAGCCGGCACCATCGACCACAGCGTCTTCACCACCGGTGAATCTCAACAAGATCACGCTGGAGAAGAGAAAGCCAGTTTCGCTCACGAAGGAGAGCGGTAAGTACGGTCAAATTATCGTCAACCTCAATTGGACGAGGGGTAAGGGCAGCGGAGGGTTTTTCAGCCGCAACAAGGGCATCGACCTTGATATTGGCTGCTTTGTCGAACTTCGAAGCGGCATTAAGGACGTCGTTCAGGCGCTCGGCAACACCTTCGGCGCCTACGACTCCAAACCGTACGCGCACCTGCTCGCCGATGATCGTACCGGGGAGGCCAGTCAAGGCGAATTTCTGCACATCAATGGTGACCAATGGTCGGAGTTCCGTCGTGTCCTTGTCTACGCTTTCATCTACGAGGGCGTGCCGAACTGGGCCGCCGCCGATGCGGTGATCACGATCAAGGCTCCCGATCAGCCGGAACTCGTCGTGCGGCTCGACAGCCACAGCAGCAGCGAAGGCATGTGCGCCGTGGCTATGCTCGAGAACGACGGCGGCAAGATCAAAGTAAGCAAGCTTATCGATTATTATCGTGGTCATCGTTTTATGGATGAAGCCTACGGGTGGGGTTTTAGCTGGCGCGCCGGGCGCAAGTAGTTGCATACCACTTTATATGGAGTAAATGCTCATGGCACTCGATTGGCTCAAGGGGAAATTCAACGAGGTTTCCAAGTCCCTGAAGGACGAAGTCACTAAAGTCCGGAATCAGACCTTCCTCGAAGGCGTAGTTGCCGGTTGCGCGTTGGTGGCCTACGCCGACGGCATCGTCAAGCCCGAAGAAAAGCAGAAAATGATGGGCTTCATGCGTAACAACGACATCATGTCCGTGTTCAAGACCGAGGATATCATCAAGCTGTTCGAGAAGTTCTCGGGCCGTTTCGAGTTCGATCGCGAGATCGGCGAGATGGATGCTTTTTCGGCTATCGCCAAGGTGAAGGGTAAACCCGATCAAGCGCGCTTGCTGGTGCGCGTGTGCTGCGCGATCGCCAGCTCCGATGGTGATTTCGATGAACAGGAGAAGCGGTCGGTCCGTAAGGTCTGTAGCGAACTCGGGCTCGAGCCGTCGGATTTCGACCTGTAAGGCGCTACAACACGGTATCGAGTGTATCGAGGTGGTGTCCCCGGCTCGCCGGCTGGTTCGATGTTCTCGATAAGGTAGGTCGCTTTCACCATTGCACTATGAGGCGGCACACTAGGAATCGATTGTAATGAATCATTTTGGTTTTCCGATCGAGACGGTGGTGATCTTCTTCACCGTGATTGCGCTCTCGGTCTACGCGGATCTGTTTGCCCACCGTAAGAGCCAGGAGATCACGCTCAAGGACGCAAGTCTTTGGTCAGTCTTCTGGATCGCCTTGGCACTCGCTTTCTATGCTTATCTCGCCGTTCGCTTTCAACAGAAGTGGGCCGATATGTATCTCACCGGCTATGTGCTGGAGAAGACGCTCTCGGTCGATAACCTGATGGTATTTATGGCGATCTTCGCAAGCTTCGGGATCAAGGATACGTTGCAGCACCGAATCCTTTATTGGGGCATCATTGGTGCATTGCTTTTCCGAATGATCTTCATATTGATCGGTGCCAGCCTTTTCCAAGCCAGCGCGTGGGTCGGTTTCGTGTTCGCGGCGATCGTTGCTTGGAGTGGTTGGAAGATGCTCACCTCGGGCGGTGCTGATGAGGATATCGAGGACTATTCTGATCACTGGTCGGTGCGCTTGGCGAAAAGGGTCGTGCCGGTGTTTCCACGCCTGCATCTGGAGAAGTTTTTCATTACTCGCAGGATCGTCGAGGATCTGCAGGGCGAGGATCCATCGATAAAGGTCCAAGGCCGCGGTCATGCAGTGACGGCCTACTTCGCAACGCCGGCTTTTCTCTGTCTGATAGCCATAGAGACCTCGGATGTGATGTTTGCCTTTGATTCGGTGCCGGCGGTTATCGCGGTGACCCAAGAACCACTGTTGGTCTACGCGGCGATGATCTTTGCCATTTTGGGACTGCGTAGTCTCTATTTCGTGCTTTCAGCACTAACCAAGTACCTTGTGCATTTGGAGAAGGCGGTCATCGGGTTACTGTTCTTTATCGCGGCTAAACTCGCGTTGGAGAGCTACAATCACATCTTCGGCAATATCGGCTTTGAGATCAGTCCGAACTTAAGTTTGTTGATCGTGCTCGGGACCCTGGGCGTAGGTGTCGTTGCCTCCTTCATCTTTCCCGAGAAAGGCAAGACGAGCGAGAATGGCTGCATTTAAGGCATGAGCGGCCAGCGGCGGCCAGTGGGCTGTCGCCGTGGGATATTGAGTACGAGAGCCAATAGCGATTAAGGAGAGTAAAGCAATGGCAGTTAGCCTACAGAAAGGTGGCAATGTTTCTCTGTCCAAGGAAGCCCCTGGTCTTACCGACGTAAGTGTCGGTCTCGGTTGGGACGTTCGCACCACCGACGGCAAGGACTTCGACCTCGATGCCAGCGCGCTCATCGTAGGTGAGAACGGTAAAGTTCTCTCGGACGGTCACTTCGTTTTCTACAACAACAAGCAGGATCCATCCGGTGCCGTGGTGCATCAGGGCGATAACCTTACCGGCGAAGGTGAGGGCGATGATGAGGTCGTCAAAGTGGCGCTGAATACTGTGCCGACCGAGGCGAAAAAGATCGTGTTCGTGGTCACCATCCACGAGGCTGATGCGCGAGGCCAGAGTTTCGGCATGGTTTCCAATGCTTTTATACGCATCGTCAACGACGCCGGTAACAAGGAAATCGCCCGTTTTGATCTTTCCGAGGACTACTCCACCGAGACAGCAATGATCTTCGCCGAGCTTTATCGGCACAACAATGAGTGGAAGTTCAAGGCAGTTGGTCAAGGTTACGCGGGCGGTTTGGGTGCGGTTGCCCGCGACTACGGCGTCAACGTTTGAATTTTGACGCCAGCCCATTCGACACTGGGATATGCGGTATCCCAGTGTCGATTCAAGGGGCATTTCTACGGCGCGGACCAAACCCCAATATGTCCGAGATGGTATTGACAAGAATAATTATGAAATGAGGGTAGAGGGTGCGCTACGAGATCGATCTGGCGTGCGGCCGCCTGATTATCGATACTTCGAAAGAGGTGCTGCCACTCGAGGAGCTGCTGGATTTTGCTACACGGCGCAATCCGAAGCGAGGCTTTCTCTTTGTTTCAAAGGTATTGGGCAAGCACATCCCCTGCCGACCAAGCCGTATGCGGGCCATCTACGATTTGCTGATAGAGCCGTTGCGTACGATCCCGGGCCCGGTGGTGGTGATGGGAATGGCGGAAACCGCCACCGGCCTGGGAGGTGGCATAGCTGATAGCCTAGCTTCGCGGCGGGTCGACGCAGACGACGTAATTTACCAACACACCACGCGCCATACGGTGTCAGCCATGGCGCTTGTGCGTTTTGATGAGGCGCATAGCCATGCGCCCGATCATATTGTCTACGCGCCAAGGCCTATGCTCGCGCACGATTATCACAACGCGCAGACTCTGGTGCTCGTCGATGACGAGATCACTACCGGGCGTACTTTGACACGGCTCGCCGAGACGATGATTCAGCACCTGCCGAAGCTGCAGTGCATCGTCTTTGTCTCCATCGTCAACTGGTTAGGCCTCGATGTACGTATGAACGTGATCGGTCAGCACGTACGCTTATTGCCTCGCTTCGAGAGCGTTCTCGAAGGCGGTTTCTCCTTTGTGCGTAACCCGAGCTTTCATGCTGAGTTGCCTGGGCAGCTGACTGCAAAGCGCGAGGTCGAGGTGCGTGCTGACATCGGACGCTGCGGCCTTCGTATGGGCTGCAGGGGGAATACGCTCGTTCCCTCAGCGCCGGTGCTGGACCGCCAGCGCCCGGTGTATGTGATCGGAACTGGTGAGCTCGGTTTTCAGCCCTTCCTGCTCGCGGAGCAGCTCGAACGCCAAGGCTTTGATGCCTATTATCAGAGCAGCACCCGCTCCCCGGTCGCGCCGGGTAGCGCGATTGCGAGTTCAATCTCATTCGAGGACGAACACGGTGAGGGCATAACCAATTATCTTCACAACCCGCCGCCGGCGACAGCTCAAGTGCTGGTGGTCTACGAAGCGGCACATTGCGCTTATAATCACACGCTATCCGAGCAGCTGAATGCGATACCGGTGATCCTGCCAAGATCCGACCGGAGGGCAAGTGCGTGACCCGTCCGGTTTATGTCTTTACTGATCTCGATGACACTCTTTTCCAGGCTCGAAGCAAGTGCGGGAACGCTGTGGTGCATGAGGCGGCCTACGACAAGGCAGGTCGGGTGCTGTCCTTTCATACCGAAGAACAACTCACGCTGCTCGGTCTTTTTAAAACGGCCACCCTTATTCCTGTGACCGGCCGGAATCTCGCGGCGCTCAAGCGAGTCCGCTCGATTGAATTTCCCTGGGTACGGATAACCAGTCATGGCGCGTTGGTATTCGACGCGGATGAGCGGTTGCTGCCAGCGTGGGAGCGTGCGCTTGAGACCGATTTGCCGAAGTGGTCGACACGGTTTGCGCAAGCGCTGGTATACGCGCACGATCACATTACCGCCGCAGGTCTGCCGTTGCGGGCCAAGGTCATCCATGATCAGGACATCCCGGTCTACGTCTCGATCAAAGGCGAGAGTAGCGCGATCGCATACATGGCCGAGGCCTTCCAACCATTTTGGCGTGAAGGTACGATCCATCGCAACGGTCATAATATGGCGTTGTTGCCGCCGTTTGCCTGCAAGGCACGGGCAGTCGAATACGTGATGGGGCTTATTTGCGAGGATGCTCCGGCTCCGCCTTTGTTCGTCGGTCTGGGCGATAGCCTCACCGATTTGCCCTTTCTCAAGCTATGCCACTTTGCGCTCACTCCGCAAGGCAGCCAGATTCACCAGAGCGCATTGGTATGAGTGCGCGGCGCGCCGCCTTCGTAGCCAACATCGGCAAACCCATTACCGGCAGCTACCGGGCAAGTGATTGCCAGTTTTTGCTGAGGCCGATAGAAGCTTGCTTTACCGGCGTGCTCGAGAAAGAGCGGATGATCCAGAGTGGCAAGCGCCATTACTCGGAGATGATCAGCCAGGAGTGGGCGCCGCCCGAGCGGTACCGTGCGCTATTCAAGAGTTTGACGGCACGTTACAAAGCGAGGCTTGCCACCGAGATTTTAGTTCTGGCGCAGTATATCGCCGCCACGCGCCCGGCGCCGATCACCGTTGTCTCGCTCGCACGGGCCGGTACGCCGTTTGGTGCATTGCTGCGGCGCGCACTGACCGACGTGCTTGCAGTCGACTCGGCTCACTATTCGATCTCGATCATTCGCGATCGCGGAATCGATACCGAAGCCCTGCGTTATATCCTACGGGTTGCGCGGCGCCCGGCCGCTGGCGTGCTCTTCGCCGATGCCTGGACCGCAAAAGGTGTGATCACACGTGAGCTTAAGGCAGCGATCAAGGCGTGGAACCTGCGGGAGCCAGAGCAACTCTCGGATGAGTTGTACGTGATCTCGGATATCGGAGGTACGGCGGATGTCGCAGCGACCGACGAGGATTATGCGATTCCTTCAGGCATTCTCAATGCCACGGTTTCGGGGCTGATCTCCCGTTCCATTCTCAACGAAAAGCTCGGCGGGTGCGGGTTCCATGGCTGCGTCGTCTATGACGAGCTGCACGGTCACGATTTGAGTAATTGGTTTCTGGATGAAGTGAGCACGGCGTTCGCTGGTGCGACCCCTAGTTACCCGCTGCCCATCGTTTCTAAGGAAGATCGGCCGGCCCGTTCCCGAACCTGCCTTGCGCGCTGGATGGCGCTCTATGGCGTCAAAGACGTCAACTACATCAAGCCGGGCATCGCAGAGGCGACTCGGGTGATGTTGCGTCGGGTTCCCGAACGGTTGCTGCTGCGCGATCCGGCAAGCGCAGATGTCGAGCATTTGCGGGTGTTGGCCGAGGAGAAGGCAATCCAGATCGATATTGAGCCGGAAATGCCTTTCAATGCAGCTGCCTTTATCAAGGTTTCATAACAACAACGAGTTCAAGACCCATCATGACCGATCGAAAGGCGCATTTTGCGGCCACCGTACGCGCCAGGGAGGCCGGCGAGACGCCGAGGCCCCACTACATGGGCTTGGGCGCTACGCTTTATATGCCTGCCATACGCGAGGATCTGGTGCTGCTGCTCAATCAGGAGAAGCTCTCCGGTCTTCGCTCGCTTGTGGTCTGCACGGAAGATGCCATACCCGAGTCCAAGCTCGGTGCGGCGCTGGCCAATCTCGATGCCACGCTTGAGCGTCTTTCACCAGCTTCGTTGATGCGTTTCGTGCGGCCGCGCAATCCGAAGGTGCTCGGTGAGATCATGCGTATGCCGGGTATAAGTGCGATCGACGGTCTGGTGCTGCCCAAGGTCGATGAGACTAATATTTTCGCCTATGCCGAGACGGCCGCTAAAGCGCCCTGGCTTGCGCTTATGCCGACGATCGAGACGGCCGTGGCCTTTGATCGTAGCCGCCTCGAACGGCTGCGGGATTTCCTTGCGCTGCTCAGTAATCCGGTGCTGTGTCTGCGCATCGGCGGGAACGACCTTCTGCAATGTCTGGGACTCAAGCGGCCCAAGCACATGACGGTTTACGACACACCACTGCGCACAGTCATCAATGACATCATTGTGACCTTCCGGCCGGCCGGCTATGAGCTGTCCGCCCCAGTGTTTGAACATCTCGACAGTTGGCAAACCCTGGAGCGCGAGGTTGCAATGGATATCATGTATGGATTGTGGGCGAAGACGGCGATCCATCCCACCCAAGTCGGCATGATCGAGACGGCCTACCGGGTAAGCGAGCAAGAATACGCGCTGGCTGAGAAGATTCTTGGGCAAGATGCACCGGCTGTTTTTAAGATGAACGGCCAGATGTGTGAGCCCAAAACCCATCGGGATTGGGCTGTGCGGGTGCTCAAGCGCGCCGAGTTCCATGGTGTGCACGGTTAAGGAGCTTGGTCACCTCTCGGCTTCCTTGTAGCCGCGGTCCACGTAACAGCGCTTGGTCGCTAATTATCGTGTTGTGCCGGCACCAGCCTAGCCTGAATCAGGCGTACAGATAATGTATGGTTCGCCATTTCAATTTTCTGCGCGTTTTCTGCCGAGCTGAACTTCACTAGATAGTCGATCCTGAAAAACGCCTAACGCGTTGATGGGTTGGTGCTTATAGCA